>CALVSI010000001.1 GCA_944358985.1 uncultured Bacilli bacterium
TTTATTGCGATTTCGCTTCTTTTTTGCAAATTAAAAGGGGCTAAGTCACCTTATAGGTTTCTTAACAGCCCCTTTTTCATATTATTAGATAGTTTTATTTCCTTTATAATGAATAAATATTTATAATAATAAATAAGGATTGGTAAATATTATGAATAATAAAGTTAGAAAAGCAGTTATTCCTTGCGCAGGTTTAGGAACTAGATTTTTACCTGCCACTAAAGCAATGGCAAAAGAAATGCTTCCGATAGTGGATATTCCCACGCTTCAATATCAAATAAAAGAAGCTGTTGATGCTGGAATAGAAGAAGTCATTTTGATTATTTCGAATAACAAAGAAGAAATTAAAAAACATTTCCAACGTGATATTGATTATGAAAATTATCTATATGAAAAAGGTAAATATGAAGAAGCCAAATTGATTAAAGATATATCGACAATGGCTAAAATCACTTATGTTGTTCAAGAGGAACAAAAAGGACTAGGACATGCGATTTTATGTGCAAAAGAGGCAGTGGGTGACGAGCCATTTGTTGTTATATTAGGAGACGATTTAATAATAAATGAGAATGGTAAAAATGTTTCTAGTCAAATGATTGATATTTACGATAAATATCATTGCAGCGTTATTGGCTGTCAAAATGTTGAGCCATCACAAGTTAATAAATATGGTATTATGGCTTTAAAAAATAAAATGGAAAATAGGATAGGATATCTTTTAGATATGGTTGAAAAACCAAAGCTAGAAGATGCGCCTTCGACGCTTGCTTGTTTGGGCAGATATCTTTTAACGAGTGATATCTTTGCTATTTTAGAAAATACTAAACCTGGCAAAGGTGGCGAAATTCAATTAACTGATGCGATTAAAATTTTAGCAAAAGATAAAGATGTTATTGTTTATGATTTTGTTGGCAATAGATATGATATCGGCGATAAATTTGGTTATGTTAAAGCGGTCATAGATTTTTCTTTAAAAAGAGATGATATGAAAGATAAAGTGCTTAACCATATTAAAAATGTATTAAGCGATAATAAGGATTAATATGCAGGATATTATTATAGTCGGCGGCGGTATTATTGGAGTGATGATTGCTAGAAAATTATCACAATATGATTTGAATGTTTTACTCATTGAAAAAGAAAATGATGTCGGTAATGTTACTAGCATGGCCAATTCGGCAATCATTCATTCAGGATACGATCCTATTCCTGGCACTCTTAAGGCAAAACTTAATGTATTAGGAAATAAACAATTTGATCTAATTTGTAAACAATTAGATGTTGATTTTAAAAGAATCGGTACTATTACTGTTTGTCTTGATGAAAATGATGTTTTTAAACTTGAAGCATTAAAAAACAGAGCAAGTGAAAATAATGTTGAAGCGTTTCTTTTATCTAAAGAAGAATTATTAAAATTAGAACCGAATTTATCTGATAATGTCGTTAAGGGGTTGTTTTGTCCAAGCGGCGGGATTATCGATCCATTTAATTTGTGCGTGCATTGTATGGAAAACGCCTGTGAAAATGGTGTAAAACTACATTTAAATGAAGAAGTAATTAATATAAGTAAAGATGGCGAACTGTTTTCTGTAGTAACAAATAAAGATTCATATAAATGCAAAATTGTAATAAACGCTGCTGGTTACAATGCAGATAAAATTGCATCTTTTATTGAAAAAATTGATTTTGATATAATTCCAAGAAAAGGTGAATATTTTGTTTTAGATCATTTCGACGATAGTTTTTTAAATCATGTTATTTTTACTTTACCAACAAATAAAGGAAAGGGCGTATTAATTAGTAAGACAACATCCAATAATTATATTATTGGTCCTTCAAGCGAGATATGTTTAAAGGATGATTATAGTTGCGATAAGTTGACATTGGATAGTGTTAAAATATCGGCCTCAAAAATGTTTAAAAACATTCCATTTAACCAAACTATACGTACATTTGCTGGTATAAGAGCCACGCCATCGACACATGATTTTATTATTGAACCCGCTAAAAGCGATAAATATTTTATAAATGTAGCGGGTATCGAATCTCCTGGCTTAGTCTCATCGCCAGCTATTGCAGATTATGTGATAGATAATTTAATTAGTCCAATTCTAGTTTTAAAAAAGAAGAAAAATTATAATCCTAATGTTAGAAAATATGTTCACTTTTTAAAATTAAGCCTTGATGAACAAAATGAGTTAATAAAAAAAGATAAAGATTTTTCTAAAATAATTTGTAATTGTGAAAAAGTCACACTAGGTGAAGTCAAAGATGTTTTAAATAGGTATGTTAAACCTCAAACAATAAAAGCAATTAAAAAAAGAACTAGGGCAGGATTTGGTAAATGTCAAAGCGGATTTTGCCAAGCTAATGTTTTAGATATTTTAGCTAATTATTATCATGTTTCTCCGTTAGAAATTCTCTATGATAAAAATGGTTCTAATATTATATATTCGTTAACAAAAAATAATGGTGATAAAAATGATTAATAAAGATTTAGTAATTATTGGTGGTGGAAGTGCTGGATTGGCTGCGGCAATCAAAGCAAGGCAAGAAGGAATAAAAGATATTTTAATAATTGAAAAAGATGGAAATTTAGGCGGAATATTAAATCAGTGTATTCACAATGGTTTTGGTCTAGAAATTTTTAATGAAGAACTTACTGGACCTGAATATGCATATCGCTTTAAACAAATTGTAAAAGATAAAAAAATAGAATATTTATTAAATACATCTATTTTGTCGTTAGACAAAGGATTTTTTATCAAATATATTAATGAAAGTGGCGTAAGTATTTGTCATGCGAAATGTATAATATTTGCTGGTGGTTGTTATGAAAAAAATGCTGGTGCAATTAATTTGATGGGCGATCGTCCAAGCGGGATTTTTACTGCTGGCTGTGCACAAAAATATATAAATATAAAAGGATATATGCCCGCTAAAAAAGTTGTAATATTGGGTAGTGGAGACATTGGTTTAATTACTGCAAGAAGGATGACTTTGGAAGGTGCTAACGTATTAGCGGTTTTAGAAATAATGCCATATAGCAATGGCTTAAATCGTAACATTAAGCAATGTCTTGATGATTTTAATATTCCGCTTTATTTATCTTATACAGTAAAAAAAGTGATTGGAAAATCGCGATTAGAAAAAATAATTGCTGGAAAAGTTGATGAAAATTTAAATTTTATTGATGGAGAAGAAATAGAATTTGATTGCGATACGCTTTTATTATCTGTTGGTTTAGTTCCAAATATTAGTATATTAAATAATTTAGGGATAGAAGTATCATCAGCCAAAGGCCCGAAAGTAGATGAAATAATGCAAACTAACGTTTCTGGATTATTTGCCGCTGGTAATTGCGTTCATGTTCATGATTTGGTAGATTTTGTAACAAATGAAGGATATCTTGCTGGTTTTGGTGCGGCTTTATATTTAAAAAATCAATTAAAAGAAGATTTAAATATAGATGTTGTTGCTAGAAACAACGTTTCATACGTTGTTCCAAATAAAATAAAATATTCATCTAATAAAGAACTTGAATTTAAATTTCGAGTCAAAAAACCATGTAAAAATGTCGATATTATTATTAAAAACAATGATAAGATTATAAAAAAAGTGTACAAATTGGCTCTTTTGCCATCACAAATGGAAAATATCAAGATTAATACTACTAATTCACCCTTAAAAGATGGTATGATAACTATAGATATCGAGACTAGAGCATGAAAGAATTAACGTGTATTGTTTGCCCACGTGGCTGTCATCTTTATATTGATGATAACTTAAAAGTTTCAGGCAATTTTTGTAAACGTGGTGAAACATACGCTATTGAGGAATTAACACATCCATCACGCATTTTAACGACTACAATGCGGATAGAAAATAGAAATTCTAAGTTAGTTTGTGTAAAAACTAATAAAAAAATTCCAAAAGAAAAAATGTTGGATGTAATGAATGAAATTAATAATCAAACTGCAAAAGCGCCTTGCAAAATTGGTGATACAGCAATTGAAAACATCTTGGGTTTAGGCGTCGATATTATTTTTACAAGTGAAGTTGATTAATATTTACTTTGTTAAAATTTGAGGAGGAATTTATGGCAGATGCAATTAAAGTTTTTGCTTTAGGTGGACTAGATGAACTTGGCAAAAATATGCTTGTTGTTGAAATAAATAAAGATATTATTATTTTGGATTGTGGATTAAAATTTCCTAACAAGACTACACCTGGGGTAGATTTTGTTATTCCAAATATTGAATACATTAAAGAAAACGCTCATCGTGTTAAAGCTTATTTTATTACTCATGCTCACGATGAACAATTAGGGGCTTTGCCATTTTTTTATGAAAAAGCGCCTGCTCCTGTTTATGTAACAGCGTATGGCAAAACAGTAATAACAAGAAGAATGATTTTTGAAAAGAAAAGAATGAATTATGATTTTATTATAGTTAATCCAACTTCTACACATTTAGTTAATGGACGTGAAGTAAGATTATTTCAAACTTGTCATAATGCGTTTGATAGTTTTGGAGTGGCAATTTCTACTGATCGTGGATATATAGTTTATAGTTCAGAATTTATTGTTGATTATGAAACCCGTTATCCAGCTTTTAAATTCGATTTACAAGCATTAAGTAAAATTGCCGAAAAAGAAACGCTTTTATTAATGTGTGAATCTCTTGGAGCGACAAAAGATGGTTATTGTTCGCCAAATCATCGTTTTACTAATCACATCAAATCATATTTTAATAACGAAGAAGGACGTTTATTTGTCGCTGCTTTTTGGCAAAATAGTTATGGCTTAAATGAAATTATTCAATTAGCGTTAGATAATAACAAAAAAATTATTTTCTTTGATAAAGAAACCAAATATATTATCGATAGTTTACAAAACGATGGCATTATTTCCATTAATAAAAATAATTTAATCCCATATGAAGATATTTTAAGATATCGCAGCCAAGATGAAGTGTTTTTGATTTTAGGACATGGCGAAAATCTTTATGAAAAAATTAAAAAACTTGCTCATCAAGAAAACGATGACAAAAGAATATTTTTAACAGAAAAGGATACATTTTTATTTTGTGCGCCACCTAGTGACAATATCGAAGATTTATTTACTAAAACTGTCGATGAATTATTTAAAACGCACACTAATGTGGTTTATTTAAAAAGACGTGATGTTGAAAGCATGCATGCTCAAAGTAATGATTTAAAAATGATGCTTTCGCTTTTAAAACCAAAATATTATTTGCCCGTTCGTGGGAGTTATGTTCAATTATTAGCTAATGCAAAATTAGCTTTAAGTATGGGAATAGGATTGAATCACACTAATGTTTTTGTTTTAGAAAATGGCAGTGTAATTAATTTTAAAGCTGATCAAAATAGACCAATAATAGATAACAAAGAAAATATCGAATCAAAAGAAGTCATAATTGATGGTTTAGGTGTTGGAGATGTTAGTGAAAAAGTTTTACAAGAAAGAGCAAAACTAGGGTATGGTGGAGTAGTTGTTATTGCTAGCAGCGTCTCGCTTTCTAAAAAAAAGATAATCACAAAACCAGATTGTCAAATGCGCGGATTTGTTTTTGTTAAAGATGCTGAACCAAT
The DNA here is from genome assembly GCA_944358985.1 of uncultured Bacilli bacterium. Classification (GTDB taxonomy): domain Bacteria; phylum Bacillota_I; class Bacilli_A; order RFN20; family CAG-826; genus CAJOOD01. The sequence goes on from CALVSI010000001.1 coordinate 5,614, forward strand.
TTTAAAACAAGTAACTAATATTTATATTGAAGAAGTAACAAACGCATTAAATAGTGCTGATGAATTATTTGATCGCAAACAAGTTTACGAGACTATTAAAGAAAAAGTAAGTAAGGCAATTCGTCACCACTTAAAAAGAGATCCAGTTGTTGTTCCAATAATTATTGAGACAGAGTAATAAAAAATATTTAAGCAACGCTTTAAATATTTTAAATTAACGATATAATTTTAAATATGAAAGATAAATCCAATATTAAACAAATTAAAGATATACCAATGAATAAAATTAAATTTTGCCTTGGTTTGATGCTTTGCTTATTATCAATTATTTTAGTTATTGATGCTGGCTATGTTGCAAGAACTTTTAATTTTATTTTCTATTTTTTATTTGGCTTTGGTTTATATTTTATTTATTTAATTATGTTTTTATCTGGTATTTATTTAATGTTTTTTAAAAACAAAAAAATAGTTCGCTATAAAATATTTTTAATAAGCGGAACGATTATTGCTTATTTGTCGATTTTGACATTGTTAAGTTTATCTTTAACAAGTGGTGCTGAGATTTTAAAATTTGAAAATTATGATAATTTATTTTTAAAAGATTTTCTTACTAAGTTTTACGCTAATGCGCACATCCCTCTTTCTGCACAAATATTAAGTATTGGAGGAGGAAGTATTGGATATCTTTTCGCAGCAATATTTAATCTGTCAAACAATGAAATATTTGGCTATGTTATATCTAGTTTGTTGATACTTTTAGGCATTATTATTATTTTCTTACCTTATATTGTCAAATTAATCAAAAAACAAATAAAAAAATCAAAACAAAAGCAAGAGCAAATCAAACAAGAATTTGCTAAGCATGTCGAAGAAAATGGGGTTACATTTACTGATATATCATTATCAAAAGGAAATAAAATTCGCGATCATTCAAGTGAAACTATTAAAAATGCCGCTTTTTTAACTAGAGATGAAAAACCTAAAGAAAATTCTAAAATCGAAGAGACACATAATGTTTTAAAAGAAGAAAATTTTGATAGAAGCGATTTGCTTTTTAATAATCAAAATTATGAAGAACGAGGTGGACTAACGCCTGCTCGCTACCAACGTGTTGCTTTTTCTAACGCCAAAAATGACACTAATTATGTGGAAAACATGATAAAAAACGAGCCTGCTGAAGATGTTGTTGAACAAAAAATGGAACAAATGACTTTAGATTTAGAAATTAAAGAAGAAGAAGTTAATAAACCACAACAAACAAACTTTGGTTCTAATTCAAATATTAATCACGAAACACATATTAATAATTCATCTAATAATAACAATCAACTACTAAATAATAATGAAAATATTTCACAAGTTTTACCGCAAAATAATTCTAATAATATTGATACAACTCCTTCGACTCCAAAACAAAGAACAATAATTTATCAAGAAGAAGAAGTCAAAAAAGATGAAGATATTCAAATTATTTCGTTTCAAAGGCAAAAATTCATTCCGCCCGCCATTGATTTGTTAAAAGATTATGAAAACAATAAAGCTAGTCAAACAAATAATGAGGCAGCTTTAAGAGATTTAGAAAATATTAATAATATTTTCCAAACATTTAATATTGGTGCTCACGCCATCGATTACGTGATAGGTCCTTCAGTCACACAATTTGCTATTGTTTATGATCAAGGTGTTTCATTTAAAAGCGTTAATAGCATCATTAACGATTTATCGATTCGTTTAGGTGGTGTAAATGCAAGATTTGAACCTATTGTTTATGGCAAACCATATTCAGGTTTAGAAATTCCAAATCAAGTTATGTCGACGGTTGGATTTAAAGAAGTAATGGAAAAATTACCAAGCAGTGAAGAACATCCTTTGGCGGTAGCATTTGGCAAAAATATTCAAGGTGAGATTGTCTACGCTGATTTATGCGATTTCCCTCATATGCTTGTTGCAGGTACCACTGGAAGTGGTAAATCAATTTTTATTCATTCGGTAATTATGACATTAATTATGAGAAACAATCCAAGCGATTTAAGAATAGTGTTAGTAGATCCAAAACAAGTTGAAATGACCTTATATCGCAACATGCCTCATCTTCTTTGTCCGATTATTGTCGAGCCAGAACAAGCAGTAGTTTGCTTAAATAAATTAGTGGACGAAATGGAAAATCGTTATCGTGCTTTTTCACAAAGCCAAGTAACAAATATTAAAGAATATAACAAATTGATGAAAAAAGAAAACAAGGAAACAATGCCTTACATATTAGCAATTCTCGATGAATATTCTGATTTGGTCGATCGTGCAAAAGATATTGCACGTCCAGTTATTTCTTTGGCTCAAAAATCAAGAGCGTGTGGTATACATTTAATTATTTCTACTCAAAGACCTTCTACGAATGTTATTAACGGCGTTATTAAAGGAAATTTGCCAACACATGTTGCTTTAATGACCGCTTCAAGCGTTGATAGCATTACAATTATTGGTGAAGGTGGAGCGGAAAAATTATTAGGTAAAGGTGATATGCTAGTTCAATCACCTTTAGTTAGCCGTACTGGATGTGTACGTTTGCAGTCTTGTTTTGTGCAAAATGAAGAAATTAATTCGGTTGTTAAATTTTTAAAATCTACATTAAAAACAGAATATGATATGAATTATTTAGATTTAGTTGATCATAGCAAGGATGTTAACGTCAATATTCCAAATTTAAATCTATCAGATGATAATAAAAATGTAGATTCAAAATATGAAGATGTTAAAAAAGCCGCGATGGCGGAAGAATATTTTTCAATAAGTAAGATACAAAGAATTTTTGGTTTTGGCTTTACACGTGCCGGAAGAATTTTCAATCAACTGCAACAAGATGGTATTATTGCTTCTAGCAAAGATAGTAAAGGTTCCGCAAAAGGTTGTAAAGTTTTGATTCATGATGATAGTTATGGAATAAATGTTGATAATGATTCTAATGAGGTTTCCAGTGTCGAAACACTTAATGAATATATTGATAACGCTAATAATAGCGAGGGGAGTTATTGATGCCTGTAGGTATTGATATAGTAAAAATAGATCGTATCGATGAAAACAATCAACGATTTATTGATAAAATCTTATCAGATAAAGAAAAAGAATTATTAAAATCAAAAGCGAATAAAAAACAATTTATTGCGGGACGTTTTGCGTGTAAAGAAGCATTTCTAAAAGCTAATAATTGTGGTATATTTGATTTGGATTTAAATAAAATCGAAGTTCTTTATCAAGAACATGGAAATCCGTTTATTTTGTATAAAAATAAAGTTTATGATCAAGTTTCAATTTCTCATGAAAAGGAGTATGCGATAGCAATCGTCATCGTTTAACTAATATGGAACAATCTTATTATTGTGCGAAACTATCTAAAATTAATATTATTACAGTAATGATTTTTACAAATTTATCACGTTCTAGCGACGATATTTATTTTTTATTAGTTAAAGATTATAAAATTATTGATAAATTAAAACCAATCAAGCAAACAAGTTTTAATAACGTGAACTTTTTTGAACTAAAATTGAGAGATAATTTCAATTTTGGACATTTTTATGAATTATTCATACCTAATTTTGGTTCGGTTCCAGTTGATGTTAGCGACGCTATATATTTTGAAAATTTTAATAACGACTTTTATTATGATGGTGATGATTTAGGTGCGACATATTCAAAAGAAGAAACTAAATTTGCTATATGGGCTCCATTAGCATGTCATGTTTCTTTGCTTATATATTATAAAAGTGGTCTTTTAACTTATGATATGCAAAGAACTGATAAAGGTGTATATCGTGCAACAGTAAAAGGAAATTTGAATAATGTTCCTTATCAATATGTTGTAACTAATTCTAGCGTTTCTAGAAGAATTAATGATCCATACGGGAAAGGAGTAACGTTAAATTCAAAACAATCAGCGGTTGTAGATTTGGAAAAAATCAAACAAGAAGTTCCTAACATTAATTCAAATTTAAATAAAACGATTACCGAATCTACAATATATGAATTAAATATCAGAGATTTTACAATTGATTCTAACACTAATATTAAAAACAAAGGTAAATATTTAGGTTTAATAGAAGAAAAAAGAAAAACTAAAAATAACAATCCGGCTGGATTAGATTATTTAAAATTTTTAAACATTAGCCATGTTCAATTGCTTCCTGTTCTTGATTTTGCAAATGTTGACGACAGCAATCCAAACAAAAGTTATAACTGGGGATATGATGTCACTAGTTATTTTTCTTTAGAAGGTTCTTATTCTTTAAAACCTGACGTTCCAAGCGAACGAATTAAAGAATTTAAACAATTAGTGGCCACTTTGCATAAAAACAACATAGGAGTAATTTTAGATGTTGTTTATAATCATATTTTTTCTTATGAGTCGAGCGACTTTGAAAAAATCTTACCAGGTTATTATTTTCGAAAAAACAATCAAGGAAGAATATATAATGGTTCAGGATGTGGTAATGATATTGCAAGTGAAAAACCAATGGTTAGAAAATTAATCGTGGATTCATTATGTTATCTTGTAAGCATGTTTGATATTGATGGATTTAGATTTGATTTGTTAGGTTTGCTTGATATTGACACTATTAACTTAATAAAAGAAAAATTAAATAAGATTAAGCCAAATATATTTTTATATGGTGAAGGATGGTCTATACCAACAGGGATTCCTGCTAATAATCAAGCTAGCATTGCTAATTCTTTTAAAATGCCTGGCATTGGTTTTTTTAATGATTCTTTTCGCGATATTTTAAAAGGTTCAACTTTTGATGCAGCCGGAAAAGGATATATTAATGGCGATTATTCTTATGTGGATGGGATGTATTTTGCTCTTTTAGGAAGTATCACAGATTATACTTTTCCTAGACGTTTTTTAAGCGCTGATCAATCTATAAATTATGCTGAATGTCATGATAATGCAACTCTTTATGACAAATTATTGTTATCTAATAGCGAAGAAGATGAAGAGTTAAGATTGGATCGAATAAAATTTGCCAATTCACTCATTTTATTTTCATTTGGTGTTCCTTTTATTCACATGGGACAAGAAATTGGTCTTTCCAAAAAATTACAAGATAATACGTATAATATGGGTGACGAATATAATAAAATGGATTATAAAATATTAGATAAACGCTTTTCTATGGCAAAATATTTGCAAGACTTAATCACATTAAGAAATAAAACCTCATTTTTAAAAGAAATTGATCCTAAAGTTATTAGTAATATTTATAAATTTAAAAAAGGCGAGAATGGTTCTTTTGCACTTTATTTAAATGATATTGATAACGAAGGACATCAAGGTGTTATTTTAGTTAATCCAAGCGATAAATTAATTTATTTTGAACTTGACGATTATTATAAAATTGTTTTTTCCAAGGGTGGGCTGTCTCATGGTCGAGATATTTATGTTAAAAATTTGACTCAGTCATCTCTTTCTATTGTATGGTTAATTAAAAAACAAGAGGACTAATATGTCGGTTATTAAAAGATATGCAAAACCACTTTTTACTGCTGCGCCATCGATATTATGGGCATATTTTACATGGTTAAAAAGATATTCTTTAAATCCTGATAAATATCCACTAGCAAAACGCTATGCTAAAATCCATAAATTAATTAGTAAGGTAACTAATTATTTAAATGGTCATTTAATAGTGGAAGGAAAAGAATATCTTGACGAAATAAAAGGCAATTATTGTTTAATAGGCAACCATATTTCAGATTATGATCCATTGGCAATTATGACAATTATTAAAAAACCAATTACCTTTGTTAGTAAGATTGAAGCCAAAAAATATCCTTTTATTGGTACAGCTTTAAAGTCTATTTCGGGTGCTTTTATTAAACGTGATGATTTAAAAGCAACTTTGAAAGTGATGTTAAAAATTCAAAAAGAAATGGCGGAAGTAGAAAAAAATTGGTGTATTTTTGCCGAAGGAACACGTTTAAAAGATTCTTTATTAAAAGTTGCAGATTTTCATTCAGGAACATTTCGTGCTCCGATGAAAGCTAAAATACCAATTATTCCATTTGCAATTGTTGGAAGCGATAGAATTTTTAAAGGAAAACCAATATATAAAAAATATCCAATACACGTTAAATTTTTAAAACCAATATGTTATGAAGAATATAAAGACATGTCAACCGAAGAAATTGCACATATATGCCATAATATGATTCAAAAAACAATAAGTTTTGATTTAAGAAGAAAAGATTTAAATCAAATGCAGTTAATAAATAAAAATTATAAGCCTCTTTAAATAAAATACACCCTATAAATTTGAATAAATAGTATAGTAACGTTTCTAATATATCTTTTAACATAATAAAAGAGCTGTTTTTCAACAGCTCAATTAGTAGTAATTAAAGTCTTGTTATTTTTAATTATGCAGCAGGAGTAAATACTGTGCTTGATAATGATTCGTCAACAACAAGAACTTCTAAGACGATATAGAACCATCCGATGTTAAACATAGCATTTAATGATCCTAATAACACTAATTCATTGGTATCAGCATTGAATGCGGCAGAACCATGTTCTCCAGTTGATGTTTGTAGTAATACAGTTGTGCCAGCAACAAAGCCTTCTTCATATAGCATAGCTTCAAGAGCGTCAAATGCATCGAAAATGATATCTCTCATTTCGTTTTCATCTGAACCAGTTGCCGTATACCAAATGTTAAATGTTTCACTTAGAAGTGGAATTTCAGCATTCAAATATGTTTGTTCATTTCTACGATCTAAATCGGTTTGATTGTAATAACTGACAGTATCTAATGCCATGTTATCAAAATTTGGTAAAGCGGTTGTAAAGGTTTCGCCATCCGCTAAGCCTAAATCGATTGTACCAGCACTAACATATGAATTGACTGCTTGATCATAGTAAGCATAAACTTCACCAGAATTTGTTCCAGTAATAAGTGTTGGATTAGAAGTAGAAACTTGAATTAAAACATCAGCAAGTTCTTCAATAATCAACACTCTAAATGTGCTATCCGCATTAAAGAAGACATAAGTTGAAGCATCAGCAGCAGATCCAGTTAAACCAGGAACAGCAGTGAATAATTCAACATAATAATTAAATACTGTTGGAGTTCCGCTCATTTGAGTAGTTGAATATGTGTAAGCAATAATATTGAATGAATAATTGCTTGAAGCATCATATAAAGAATCATCAACATAGAATGAGTAGACATCGGCGTGACCTAAATCAGTTGGCATATAAGCTAATTCTTCTGGTAATAAGAAAGATGGCAAATAATCTACGACATCAGTACCACGATTTTCGCCATCGAAAATTCCAGTAACGCTGCTAGAATCGATTTTGCTCATAAGTTGAGTTGTCATTGAAGACAATAAGAAACCAACACCTTCGGTTGCACTGTAGTGCAAACACCAAACAGCGTCAATGAAGTCTCCAGCCTTGATTGATGATAATGTGATATTCAATAATTGTACTTCGCGAGCTGTTAAATTTGCGGGAATATGAACAGGCATCAAGAAATAGTTCATTGGATTTTCAGTATCTGTATCTTCGCCAGGGAAGACAACATAGAATGTTTGTGATTCGCCACCGACAATTGTTGTAGGAGCAGTAGCTACTTCAAATGTACCTTGAACAGGGACGCCACTTGTAAATCTTGTAGCGTAACTGTCATGCGAAGATCTTGTATAATCTGGGAAATAATAGAACATATATTCTTCGCCATCAGCAACTTTAGTGACTTCAGCGTCTAATAATACAATTCTTCCGTCATCTGTACCAATCGTACCAGTTGCATTAACAATGTTTCCGTTTTTGAAATCATCAGGATTGTCACAGAAGATTTGAATAGAAGCTAAATCCCCAATAGTTTGACCAAGGACTTGTTGGACATAAATACTACCTTCTAATTTGTCTAATACTGTTACTTCTTCAAAAGTAACTAAATCGCCATCATATGTTGGGCAATTGTTTTGCAAATCCCAATCCAAAACATCTGCAACACCCATAACTGTAGGTGTAGGCTCTGTTGAGGTTGTTCCTTGCGATGATGTTTGCGATGATGTTTGTTGGTTACCACCGCCTGTTGTAGTTGTAGAACTGCTAGTCACTGTTGGTTCACAGCCAGTGAGAACTAAACCGAATAACGCAACAGCGGATAGGGCTACAAATATACCTTTTTTCATCTCTTTTCTCCTTTCAAAATAAAGATTGAAGATATTTTATAATTAATTATAAATTATTACAAGTCAAAATTAAAAAATCAAAATATATAATTTTTATTTTTTAAATATTTTGGAAATATATTTTTTAGTTGATTGTTGGCTGATTTTGCAAATGAAAGCGGGATATTTTGATATGTAAGTAGAATATATTTTGCATTGTTTACATTTGTTAAATGATTGATGTCAATATTTTGTCCTTCTACGTACGTGCGCGCTTGCTTCATACTTAAATCAATAACCGGAAATAATGAAAAATCATTATTCATTTGTAAACTATGGCAGTAGTGGTATTGATAAATAACTTCTTTTGAATTTTTGATGGTTTTTTTATATTTGACACCATATCTAATAATATTCAAATCATCTATCTTAATTTTATGGTTAATTTTATATATGTAATCTTGATACTTCATTTCATGCGAATTAGTGTTGTTAAAACATAAATTTCCATCTTTAATTAGTATAGCAACGTATTGTCCTTCTCCATCAAATAAATATGGAAACATATGAAAGCCTAGTTTTGTTTTATAGTCTTGATAAAATTTATCTTTTATTTCAATATCAATATTTTTGAAATCAGTATATTTATTCAAAGCATACAAAACAATTTCCTCGTTTTCTTCAAAAGAAAAAGAGCAAGTTGAATAAATTAATTTACCACCAGGTTTTAACATGTGATGAGAGATGTCAATTAATTGTTTTTGAATGTTAGAATATCTTATAACTTTATTAAAATTCCAATCATTTCTAATTTCTTCATTTTTTCTAAACATTCCGCTTCCAGAACAAGGAGCATCTAAAATAACAATGTCAAAATATTCGTGATATTTCTGATAAATTTTTGAAAAATCATTATTAGATATTACTACATTATCTAAACCAATTCGCTCAACATTTTCAACAACACTTTGTAAACGAGTAAATGATATGTCATTAGCGATTATTGTAGATTGTGGATTATTTAAAGCAAATTGTATTAGTTTTCCGCCTGGTGCACTACAAAGATCGAGAACTTTGTACTGGTTTTGACTTTTGCCTAGCAAAGATGAAACAATCATCGAAGATGGTTCTTGCAAATAATACACTCCCATCTCGTGAAATATATGCCGATTGAAATCATAATCATTAATATCATAAATAAAACCATTTTCCACGAACGGATGTTGTTTGATTTTAGGGAATAGTTTTATAAATTCTTCCTTACTCATCTTAAAAGTATTTAAAAACAATCCCTTTTTGCTTTTTGCGTTTAAAGATTTTTTTAATAATTCAATTTGGTCGTGATTTAAATATGTTTCTAAACTAGTGAAAAAATCCATAAGAATAATTTACTACTTTTTCTAATTAAAAGCATCCAGTATGTGATAAAATATATATCGAGGTGTTTTTTATGAGAATGGTTGATATTATAGTTAAAAAAAGAGATGGTTTTTCATTAACAAAAGAAGAAATTAATTTTGCTATTAATGGTTATGTTAGTGGTGAAGTTCCTGATTATCAAATGTCGGCATTAGCAATGGCTATTGTTTTTAAAGGAATGAATAACGAAGAAATAGTTAATTTAACTAGCACAATGCTTCATAGTGGAGACATAATTGATTTATCTTTAATTAAAGGAGTCAAAGTTGACAAACATTCAACAGGTGGTGTTGGAGATAAGACTTCACTAGTTTTAGGACCATTAGTGGCTTCATGTGGGGCAAAATTAGCTAAAATGTCAGGTCGAGGACTTGGTCATACAGGCGGAACATTGGATAAGCTTGAATCTATACCAGGTTTTAAAGTCAATTTAGATAGTAATCAATTTGTCAAACAAGTTAACGATATTGGTATTGCAATAGTAGGACAAACCGCTAATTTGGTACCAGCTGATAAAAAAATGTATGCTTTAAGAGATGTTACAGGAACAGTTGAATCAATACCTTTAATTGCCTCATCGATTATGTCTAAAAAATTAGCATCTGGAAGCGACACTATTCTCTTAGATGTTAAATTTGGTTCAGGTGCATTTATGAAAAATGTTAATGATGCTAAAAAATTAGCTAAAACAATGGTGGATATTGGTAAAAGTTTAAATAAGGACACTCGTGCGATAATTACAGATATGACTCAACCATTAGGATTGGCAATCGGCAACGCTTTAGAAGTTAAGGAAGCAATTAATACTCTTCACGGAAATGGTCCAAAAGATTTTGTCGAATTATGTTTAAGTGCTGGTTCAATTATGCTTCAACAAGCCAAAATTTGTAATAATTTAGATGATGGAAGAAAATTGCTAGAAGAAAAATTAAAAAACGGTGAAGCATTTAATAAATTTGTTGAATTTGTTAAGGCACAAAATGGTGATATTAACTATATTTTAGATCCAAACAAATTGCAAACAGCAAAACATATTATTGAAGTAAAAAGCGAAAACGATGGTTATGTTGATGAAATAAATTGTTTAGAAATTGGTGAAAGTGCAATGAGATTAGGTGCAGGCAGAAAAACAATTAACGACACAATTGATATGGCTGCAGGAATCATCTTAAATAAAAAAGTTGGCGATCACGTAAAAAAAGGCGAAATTTTATGCTATGCACATACAAATATAGATGATTTCAAAGATATAATTATTGATATTCATGATTCATTTAAAGTCTTACCTGAAAAAGTCGAATTGAAACCTATTGTTCATGATTATATCAAATAATAGTCGAGAATTAGTAAATAACTAGTATTTAATTAGTATATGAGAGTGATATTAACTACTGTAAAAAACGCGAGTGTAAATGTAAAAAATACTTGCGTAGCTAGCATCAATAAAGGATATCTTTTGTTGGTTGGTTTTTGCGATGGCGATAATGAATATATTGCCGATTTAATGGCTCAAAAAATTATAAATCTTCGAGTTTTTGTTGATGAAAGTGACCAAATTAATTTAAATATTTTTGATGTAGATGGCGAAATATTATCCGTTAGCCAGTTTACTTTATACGCTGATGTTAGGAAGGGTCGACGTCCTTCTTTTACATACGCACTTAATCCGCTTCAAGCTCAAGATTTGTATGATTATTTTAATAAACGTCTTACCAATTACTTAAAAAAAGAAGTGCAAACTGGCATTTTTGGTGCAAAAATGGAGGTAATATCTAATAATGATGGTCCGTTTACTTTATTATTAGATTCGGAAAAATTATGGCCAAATTAAAAGTTTTAATTGGATTGTCTGGTGGTGTTGATAGTGCTGTTGGTGCATATTTATTAATGCAACAAGGTTATGATGTAACCGGGTGTTTTATGCGCAACTGGGATGCTTTAGCTAATAATGATTATCTTGGAAATCCGACAATTAACGACGATCAATGCCCACAAGAAAAAGATTATGAAGATGCAAAAAAAGTAGCTGAAATTTTAGGAATAAAATTATTAAGAATAGATTTTATAAAGGAATATTGGGACTATGTATTTTCTTATTTTTTAGATGAATATAAGTTAGGTAGAACTCCAAATCCTGATATTTTTTGCAACAAGTATATTAAATTTGATGCTTTTTTAAAATTTGCTAAAGAAAATGGTTTTAATTATATTGCTATGGGACATTATGCAAAAAAAGAAGAAATTAATGGCGTTTCTTATTTGCTAAAGCCATACGATAAAAACAAGGATCAAACTTATTTTTTGAGTCAAATAAATCAAGAACAATTAAAATCTTGCCTTTTCCCATTAGCGGACGTAGATAAAAACGAAGTACGCCGTCTTGCTCATAAATTAAACTTATCAAGCGTGATGGATAAAAAAGATTCAACCGGTATATGTTTTATTGGTGAACGAAATTTTAAAAAATTTCTTAATAATTATTTGCCAGCCAAAAAAGGAAAAGTAGTTGACATTGAAACAGATGAAGTAATCGGTGAGCATGACGGAGTGTTGTATTATACAATTGGTCAACATAAAGGCATTGGAATTGGTGGTATTAAAAATCATGACAATAGTGGGTGGTTTGTAGTAAAAAAAGATGTAAAAAATAATGTGTTATATGTTGCTAGCGGATCAGAAAATCCATATTTATATAGCGATTATTGTTATGTGAGAAAAATAAATTTAATATCGCGAAAATTAAAAGAAAAAGAAGAATTAAACGCTAAATTTCGTTATAGACAAAAAGATATGCCAGTAACTGTATCATATGTTGATGAGAATACTTTGCTTGTCGTTTTTAAAAAGCCATATAAGGCCATCACTCCTGGACAAGCTTGTGTTTTATACGATGGCGATATTTGCCTTGGCGGCGGCATTATTGATGAAGTTTATAAAAAGCAAAGAAGAGTTGACCAATAATTATTTTTTAAAAAAGTATTTATAAAATAAATATTTTTTGTTAACATATAAGCGTCGATAAGGAAACTAAGAGAAATATATCTAAATAAAGAGACCGTTAGCGGGTGAAAATACGGATTAGATGATTGCTCACGCCACTTCCTTGATGCTATTAATACTAGCCGTTAGCAGCGTTAATGCCTAATTAAGTGCATCGCATGATGAAAAAGGATGGTACCGCGAATATTTCGTTCCTTTGTTGGGACGTTTTTTTATGTTTATGGAGGATGATTTATGAAAAAAATGACTTCAAATCAAATTAGAAATATGTGGTTAGAATTTTTTAAAGAAAAAGGTCATAAAGTAGAAAAAGGCGCATCGCTTATTCCTCACAATGACCCAACTTTATTATGGATTAATTCTGGTGTTGCAGCCTTAAAAAAATATTTTGATGGCAGTGAAATACCTCCTTCTAGACGTATTGTAAATGTTCAAAAATCTATTCGAACAAATGATATAGAAAATGTTGGGCATACCGCTAGACATCATACTTTTTTTGAAATGTTAGGTAATTTTTCTATAGGCGACTATTTTAGAAAAGAAGTTATTGCTTGGGCATATGAAATCTTAACTAGCCCAAAATGGTTCGGTTTTGATAAAAATAATCTTTATGTTACTTACTATAGTAATGATTTAGAAACTAAAAATTATTGGATTGCACAAGGTTTAGACGAAGACCATTTGATTCCATTAGAAAGTAATTTTTGGCAAATAGGTGAAGGACCATGTGGGCCTAATACTGAAGTATTTTATGATCGTGGTGAAAAATATGACCCAGAGCATTTAGGAATAAAATTGTTGAAAGATGAAATAGAAAATGATCGATATATCGAAATTTGGGGTATTGTTTTTAGTCAATATAACGCTGTTAATGGTGTAAAAAAGGAAGATTATAAAGAATTACCATCTAAAAATATCGATACAGGTGCAGGATTAGAAAGAATTTGCTGTATCATGCAAGAAGTTGAAACTAATTTTGATACTGATTTATTTATGCCAATTATCAAAGAATGTGAAAAAACTGCAAAATATCCATATGAAGGGCAATATAAAACCTCTTATCGTGTTATTTCTGATCACATTCGTGCATGTACTTTTGCATTAAGCGATGGAGAAATGTTTTCAAATGAAGGACGTGGCTATGTTTTAAGAAGATTAATAAGACGGGCGATGTTATATGGCCAAAAAATTGGCATAGATGAACCATTTTTATACAAACTTGTTAATGTTGTAGTGGAAAATATGAAAAGTTTTTATCCAGAACTAGTTAACAACCAATCAAAAATAGAAAAAATGGTAAAATCTGAAGAAGAAAAATTCTTATTAACTCTTAAAAATGGTGAAACCATTTTAAATAAATTTTTAAATAATTCTAATTTAAAAACTTTACCAGGCGAAGAAGTTTTCAAATTATATGATACATACGGTTTTCCTTTTGATTTAACTAAAGAAATTTGTGAAGAAAAAGGCGTCAGCGTTGATAAAACTAAATTCGATGAATTAATGAAAAAACAAAAAGAACTTGCTCGAAGTGCAAGAAATAACCTAGAAAGTATGCATCGTCAGTCAAAAGATTTATTACAATTTGTTGAAAAAAGCGAATTTGTATATGATGATAATGATTTAACCGCTCATGTCATTGGAATATTTAAAGACGGAGTTAAAGTAGATAGTTTATCCGATGAAGGCGATGTTATTTTTGATATAACAAATTTTTATGCAGAAAGCGGTGGACAAATTGCTGATAAAGGCCATATCGAAAATAAAGATTGTTATTGCGTGGTCAACGATGTTAAAAAATGTCCTAATGGTCAACACTTGCACCACGTAGTGATAAATTATGGAAATATTAAAAATGGTGATGAATTTAAATTAGTTATAGATAAAAATCGTCGTTTCCAAATTGCAAAAAATCATAGTGCGACTCATTTATTACAAGCAGCTCTAGATGCAATTTTATCTAGCGATATCCATCAAGCCGGAAGCTTTGTAAGTGATGATTACGTTCATTTTGATTTTAATTATGATAAAAAAATCACCAACGAAGAATTAAATGCTATTGAGACAAAAGTTAATCAATGGATTGCTAGTGGTATAAATTGCGAAACTAAGATATTGCCAATCGAACAAGCAAAAAAAGAAAACGCAAAAGCACTTTTTGATGAAAAATATGGCGATATTGTCCGCGTTGTTTGCTTTGATAATGTATCGAAAGAATTTTGCGGTGGAACACATGTTAAAAATACTTCCGATATTGGGCTATTTTATATTTGTTTTGAACAAAGCATAGCTTCTGGTGTTCGTAGAATTCAATTTGTTACTTCTTATAAAGCATATGAAGAAATAAAAAACAAAGAAAATGTTTTAAATGCATTATCTAATAAATTGAACTGCAAATCTTTTAAAGAAAGCACTGATCGTTTGCAATCTTTATTAAATGAGAAAGACTCTTTAAAGTTGCAATGTTTATCATTAAATCAAAAAATAGCTAATCTAATTAGCGAACAATTAAAAGATGAATTCTCATTAATAAATGGACATTATGTGTTATTAAAAGATATTGATAATTTATCTCGCGATGTTTTAGCAATGGTTGTTGATAATTTAAAAAATCTTTACAAAAATTCTATTATTTTATTAATTAGTAAAGGTAAAAACATATCAATGGTTTGCTATTGTAGCGATTTAGCCATCAAAGATAATATTAAAGCAGGGCAATTTTTAAACGGCATTTGCAAATCGTTAAATGGTTCTGGCGGTGGTAGAAATGATTTTGCCCAAGGAAGTTTAAAAGATGCATGTAATATTAAAAAGGCCTTAGATTTAGCAAAGGATTTAATTATTAATGAATAAAGTATTAGGTTTAGATTTAGGAAGAAAAACACTTGGAATAGCTATTAGTGATGTTTTAGGCATTGCTCATCCATATAAACTGATTCGATTTAAAAAAGATGATTATCAAAGTTTGATCGAACCAATAATAGAAATCATAAAAGAAAATAATATCAAAGAAGTTGTTTTGGGTTTGCCTTTGCATTTAAATGGTCAACAAAGCGAAATGTCTAAAACTTGTTTAGAATTTAAACGACTCTTATTAAATCAAATTGCTAACATATCTGTAGAAATGATTGATGAAAGATTAACTTCTGTCAGTGCTCATAAAATTCTTACAAATTTAAATATGAATAGCAAAAAACAAAAAGATTATGTTGATATGGTAGCCGCTAGTAATATTTTAGAAACTTATTTACGAAAGAAGGAAAATAACCATGCTTGATGATGATATTATCGAAGTAATTGACGACAACAATAATCATGTAAGACTTCATATACTATTTACTTTTAACGATGACAATACAAACACCGATTATTTATTTTTATATGAAGAAGGCAAAGAAGATGATGTATTTGTTAAGAAATTAAGCAAGGATGATGTTTTGTTAGATCTTAGCGATGAGGAATTTGAAATGGCAAGTGAAGTTTTTAATGCTTTTAATAATGAAGAGGATAAATAATAAATTATGTGTGGCATAATTGGTGGTATAGGAAACAATATTTTTGATGATATAAAGCAAGGATTATATAGATTAGAATATCGAGGATATGATTCTGTAGGTATTTCTTATATTTTTGATAACAAAATTGTTGTAAAAAAACGTAGTGGCAATGTTGATGATTTTTTTAATCATTATTCGCAAAATGTTAATTGCAATTTAATCATTGGACATACGCGATGGGCAACAACAGGTATTGCAAATGATATAAATGCTCATCCACATTTAAGTTTTAACAGTTTTTTTTCAATTGTGCACAATGGAATAATCGAAAATTATAAAGAAATAAAAAATGAATTAATTAACAAAGGCTATGCTTTTAAAAGCGATACCGATAGCGAAGTTATAGTAAATTTGATTGAAAAATATTATTTAGATGGTAATAAAGACGTGTTAGATTGTTTAAAAAAAGTTTCATCCCGTTTAATTGGGAATTTTTCTATTGCTTTAATTGATCTAAACGAACCGAATCGCTTGTATTTTTACAAAAGAAAATCTCCGCTTTTGGTGGGTGTTGGTAAAAACAAGAATTATCTTGCAAGCGATATATACGCAATTTCAACTTTTTGTGAAAAATTCATAGATATTAGTGATGATGATTATGGTTTTATTACATCAAATGAAGTATTCATATACGATGGAAACGGTTTGAAAAAAATAAAATATTGTAAACAAAATTTTGAATATGTAAATAATGATTTATGTGGTTATAAGCATTATATGCTTAAGGAAATCGAAGAAATACCAAATGTTATTCAAACAAATATTGATGAATATACAAAAGAAAATAATCGTTATTATCCACATGACTTATTAAATAAAATCAACGAATTTGATTGTGTTATTTTTATTGGATGTGGTTCTTCTTATAATGCTGGAAAAATCTTATCACGTCTAACAGATTGTTTAAATAAGTCATCATTTGTATTTGTTGCTAGCGAATGGTCTAATTATCCTAAAATTTATGGTAAAAATCCTGTATTTGTTATTCTTTCCCAATCTGGTGAAACTATGGATGATATAAAATGCATTGACATTCTCAATAAAAAAAGATATCCAACAATTTTATTGACTAATAATGAATATTCAACGTTAGCAAAAAAATCAACATATGTTTTGCCTATTTTTTCAAAAAATGAAGTTGCAGTCGCTTCCACTAAAACATATGTTGCAATGATTACGGTTTATTTATTATTTATTTTTGCAATAACAAAAGATAAAACAATTTTATCAAATTTAAGAAGTGCTATTGAAGCGATAAATGATATTATCTCAAGAAAAAATGAAATCAGAAATATCGCTAATAAAATTAAAGATTTACAATCTGTTATATTTTTAGGTCGTTGTTATGATTATGATATTTGCTTAGAGGCGTCTTTAAAATTAAAAGAAACAGCTTATATCAATTCTCAAGCTATTCCAAGTGGAGAATTAAAACATGGTCCGATTGCATTTGTCGATGATAGTGTCGCTATTTTTACATTTTTCAGTGATATAAATACATTTTTAGCTACTTTAAATAATGTTGAAGAAGTAAAAATTCGTGGTGGTAACATTTATAACATCACTAATAAATCATTAAAAACACCTAATGATTCTTTCGCGTGTATGGATACGGATTTAAGAGTTTGTGCACTTGTAAAATCTGTTTTTGCTTTTTATTTAGCATATTATACTGCTGAATATAAAAAATTACCGATTGATAAACCTAGAAATCTTGCTAAATCAGTCACGGTTGATTAATTAAAATACAATTAATCCAAATATGGCTGAAATTATTAACATACCAATAGTATTAAAATCTTTTTTGAATACTTTTTTATAAATCAAAACAAAACCAAAAATGATTAAAAATAGGGCAATGGTGGTGCGGTCTATCACAAATGGTGATTGAAGAGATGATCCGCCAAAAAAGAAAGTTTTAACCATCAACATTATAACAGTCGAACTTATTAAAGAAATAATGATTGGTTTAACACCATCAATAGCGCCACTTAAATATTTACTTTTGGAAAATTTTCTTAGAATAGTAGCTAATAACAATATAACTATAAACGATGGTAGCACAACACCTAACGTGGCACATAATGCACCCAAAAATCCTTGTTGACTAGATCCAATAAATGTCGCGATATTTATCGCAAAAGGACCAGGTGTAACTTCGCTGACAGCAATAAAATCATATAAAGCATCAGTGCTAATCCAGCCACGAGAAACTACTTGTGATTCTATTAATGGAATCATCGCGTATCCACCGCCAAAAGTAAAAAGGCCAATCAAAAAAAAGACACCAAATAATTCTAAAAAAATCATACTTTTTTCACCTTTTTATTGCTTAAAGCAGTATTTATTATTCCAAATATTAATCCGATGATGATTAAAATCAAAGATATCCAAGAAAAATCGCTTAGGAATATACTAAATAAAATCATTATTATTAGAGCAATAGGGAATGCTAAATAAAAATACAGCCCTCTTTCCATCTTTTTTGCTAATTTTATAACTGTTGTCAATAATAAAACCATGATTCCACATTTAATACCTGAAAAAGCTTTCATTACATATTCGTTTTTAATAAAATCATCATAAAATAAAGAAATGATAAAAATGATTACAAAACTAGGTAATACTAATCCGATAGTAGCAAGTGATGAGCCAAGTATTCCTGCGACTTTATAGCCAACGTAAGTAGCCACATTAACAGATATAGGGCCTGGTGTAGATTCGGCTATAACAACAACTTCAAAAAACTCGCTTTGTCTAATCCATTTTCTTTTTTCGACTATTTCATTTTGAATTATTCCAATCATCGCGTATCCGCCACCAAAAGAAAAGGCACCTATTTTTAGGAAAACAATGAATAATTTTAAACAATTTAGTATTTTTTCCTTCATACCGGTATATATTATATATTTGTTCTAAAAAAATATATAGAATTTATTTTGACTACTTGATATAATATCAAATCGATAAAAGAGGGTATGTGAAATGCAAGAAAAAATTCAATTGACAAAAGAAGGATATGACAAATTAGAAGCTGAATTACGAGATTTAATTGAAAACCAACGCGAAGAATATAAACGCCAATTAGTGGAAGCACGTGCTCAAGGTGACTTGAGTGAAAATGCTGACTATGATGCTGCTAGAGCTAGACAAGCAGAAGTCGAAGGTCGTATTAACGAAATTGAACATATAATAAATAATTGTGTAATTATTAACGAAAGTAAAAAACGTGGTAAAAAAATTGGACTTGGCTCAACTGTAACATTTAAAAGATTAGATACTAATGAAAAATTTACCTACACAATCACAGGTACGACAGAAGCTAATCCATTTGAAAATAAAATATCAAATATTTGTCCTTTAGGCGAAGCTTTAATGGGTCAAGAAAAAGGCAATATAGTGACCGTTAAAGGTAAATACGAGTATCAGATTGAAATTTTATAAATTTTATTAGAAATTTAATAAATTGCCTCCTATTAGTAAGTGATAGGAGGTTTTTTAATGGTAAAACTGTTGATTGGAGTCGTTATCGCGGCTTTTGTCGTCATTGTTGGATTTTTAGTTATTGACCCGAATATTCAAAGCGCTACTAATCCAAATGTTGTGCTCACCACTGATTCGAATTCAAAATATTCAATCACTATCGAAGGCGAAGTTGAAAAACCCGGTACATATGTTTTGCAAGATGGCACAACTATGGATCAATTAATATCCGCAGCGGGTGGTTTAACAAGCAATGCAGATCAAAGATGCTTTTTTTCAACGACAATTTTAGAACAAGGAAATACTTATTATGTTGCACCATTATATGATGAGAGTGATATTTGTAATACGCTAGAAATATCTAAAGTTAACATCAATACTGATAATGCTGACACATTAATGACAATTAATGGATTTACTTCATCTATTTCCAACGCAATCGTTTCGTATAGAAGCGAAAATGGTCAATTTGAAACTATTGAAGAACTAGAAGAAGTTTATGGCATAGGGCCTGCAACTTACCAAAAAGTTAGAAATTACGTCATATTGCATGAATGATTATATTTATAATTTTTATAGCAGTATGGCTCGCGTTAAATTTTGTTAAATTCCCAATTTTGATATCATTACTTGGAGTGGCTATATTTATTTATTTTTTGAAGAAAATAAAATTGAAAAAATCTTTAATTTTCTTTGGCTCATTTATTCTTATCTCAACATTATCTTTCTATATCAATAAGCCACTTCCAAGTATTGATGAAAATTTTGGAATCGTTATATTAAGCAAAGAAAATTATTTTATATATTGGAGCAAATTTACAAAATATTATGTTTATAATGAAAATAATCAATTGCAAATAGGCGATATTTTATCGTTAAATGGGAATATTCAAAATAATAATTTTGCATTTTTGGAAAGTTCTTTAAATTTTAATGAATATCTTAAAAATAAAGGTGTTTTTTATCAAATCAATAATCCAAAATTTGAGATAATATTTTCTAATCCTATAAGATTGAACGAGATTAAAAATAATTTTTTAAGCGGATTTTCTACAGAAAATCGTAACTTTATTGATTCGTTATTTTTTGCAAACAGCCATTATGATGATCAATTTATATCATTGCTTTCAAGTATGCATTTATATCGATTGATGTCGACATCTGGTTTAATAATATATTCCTTGTTGAACGGACTAATTTATATTTTAAGTCTTAAAATAAATGAAAAATATGCAAAAATAGTTGCACTAATAATATTATCTTTTTATTTAATTTTTACCTTGTTTAAATTTTCTATTTTACGTCTTACGATATTATTTGTTCTACGTTGGATAAATCAATATATTTTAAAAAATAAATTTTCTTACATTACGATATTATCATTTTCCGGATTGCTGTTTTTGTTGTTTAATCCATTTTTAGCTTATCAAGATGGCTTTACACTAGGTTATTTAATGTCGTTATTAATTTATTTCACTAGAAATTCTTTTTCATTTTTAAAATCTTTTAAGAAAAAAATATTATTAACTATTGTTATATTCTTATTTTTTATTCCTTTTGAAAGTCAATACTATCATGAAATATCTTTGTTTTCTTTTGTTATAACCCCATTGTTAACGCCGCTAATTATATTGATAAGTTCGTTTTGTTTGATATCTTTTTATGGCATTAGATTAACAAATATAATTGAAAATCTTACTAATTTTCTAAAAACCATTGTTAATTTTATAAACCCATTAATGATAAATATTCATTGTCCTGAAATGAACATATATTTATCGATAATTTTCGAAGGTATTTTAATATTATTGCTTTATATTTTTTCAATACGTTTTAAACCATTTTACAAATTGTCTTTTATATATTTAACCTTATTAGTGCTTTATTTTATTCCATTAAACAATTTTATTTACGACGAGATTAGTTTTATAAATGTCGGGCAAGGCGACTCCACGTATATTAGATACAATAATCAGCATATCTTAATTGATACAGGTGGTAGTCTATATAATGACATTGCTAAGGAATGTTTAATACCATTTTTTAAAAAAAGAAGAATATATCATCTTGATTATGTAATAACTACTCATAATGATTTTGATCATGTAGGAGCGCTAGATTCTTTAATTAATAATTTTAAGATCGAAAATTATATAAATTCTGATGAAAATTTTCCATTACAAATTAATGATTTAACCATATACAACCTAAACAGCAAAATTTCCTCGCAAGATGATGAAAATGATCGTTCGCTTGTCTTGTATTTTTCATTAAACGAAACAAAAATTATGTTAATGGGGGATGCATCAACAAAAATAGAAAATAACATCATGAACGAATATTCAAATTTGTCATGTGACATTTTAAAAATAGGTCATCACGGTTCTAAAACATCCACTTCAGAAGATTTTATTTCTTTTTTAAATCCAAAAAAAGCAATAATTTCATGTGGTCTAAACAATTATTATGGTCATCCAGACCCATACGTTATTAGTGTTTTAAAACGATATAATGTCGCTATATTAAGAACAGATTTGATGAACACGATTTCTTTTTATTTTTCCTAAAATATATATTTACATATATATCTATAATAGATATAATAATATCGATAAAAAAACATCGATTTGGAAAGGAGGGTAAATGGAGTCAAAAAAAATCATATCATATTCGCTTAATACAATACAAAGAATGCCTGCGTATTTAAGAGTTTTAAATCAATTAAAAGATGAAAACATCGAGTATGTTTCTTCCAACAAAATTGGCGAATTGTTAAATTTAAAGCCAATTTTGGTAAAAAAAGATTTGGGCTTGGTGACATCACAACAAGGTAAACCACGACTAGGTTTTAAAATTTCAATTTTAATTAGCGACATCGAGACATTTTTAGGTTATGATAATAGTAAAGATGCTCTTATTATTGGTGTCGGTCATTTAGGAAGAGCGTTATTAAGCTATCCAGGATTTAAAAATTATGGTGTTAATATTTGTCTTGGATTTGATATTGATAATCAAATAATAGGTAAAACAATAGATGGTGTAACAATTATGCCAATGTCTAAATTAGAAGACTTGACTAATCGATTGCATATTCATATTGCTATTATTTGCGTGCCAAAGGAATTTGCTCAAGAAATAGTTGATCGTTTAGCGACGACATGTATCCGTGCAATTTGGAATTGGGCACCGATTGACTTAAATGTTCCCAGTTATATTGCTGTGAAAAACGAAGACATTGCGACTTCATTAGCCGTTTTGACCAATAAGATGAAAGAAATCATGAAAAGGAAATGAGAAGATGGAAGAAAGAAAATTAATCGACAGTGTTGAAGCATTAGAAGAAGAAATTAAAAATGTAAGAGCTGCACAGGCAAAATTTTCAACCTATACGCAAGAGCAAGTTGATGCTATATTTTTTGCCGCTGCAAAGGCCGCTAATCAAGCTAGAATTCCATTAGCAAAATTAGCCGTTGAAGAAACTGGTATGGGTGTTGTGGAAGATAAAGTTATCAAAAACCATTTTGCCAGTGAATATATCTATAATGCTTATCGTCATAGCCAAACAGTTGGCGTTTTTGAAGAAGACAAAGAATATGGTATTAAAAAACTTTACGAACCAATTGGTGTTATAGCGGCTGTTATTCCAACAACCAATCCAACATCAACCGCAATTTTTAAGACACTTATTTCTTTAAAAACAAGAAATGGTATTATTATATCCCCACACCCAAGAGCTAAAAAATCTACAATAGCCGCTGCTAAAATAGTTTTAGATGCCGCTGTTAAAGCTGGTGCACCTGAAAATATTATTTCTTGGATTGACGTTCCAAGTCTTGATATGACCACTCTTTTAATGAAAGAGGCTGATATAATTTTAGCAACTGGCGGTCCTGGTATGGTTCACGCTGCTTATAGTAGCGGAAAACCTGCTTTAGGAGTTGGTGCAGGTAACACACCTGCTATTATCGATAGCAGTGCTGATATAATTTTAGCGGTTAACTCGATTATTCATTCAAAAACATTTGATAATGGCATGATTTGTGCAAGTGAACAATCTTGTATTGTTTTAGATGATGTCTATGATAAAGTTAAAAATGAATTTATCAAGCGTGGATGTTATTTCTTAAATCCTGAAGAAACTGAAAAAGTTAGAAAAACTATTATAATAAATGGTGCTTTAAATGCAAAAATTGTCGGACAAAAAGCCCACACAATAGCAAAACTTGCAAATGTTGATGTTCCTGAATCAACAAAAATTTTAATAGGTGAAGTGAGTTCTGTTGATATTAGCGAAGAATTTGCTCATGAAAAATTATCACCAGTTTTAGCGATGTATCATGCAAAAGATTTTAATGAAGCTATTGATAAAGCAAGCCATTTAGTTGCTGATGGCGGTTATGGTCATACATCTTCCTTATATATTAACGTAGTTGCAGGTCAAGATAAAATTGCTATTTTCCAAGAAGCGATGAAAACTTGCCGTATTTTAATTAACACTCCATCTAGCCAAGGTGGTATTGGTGATTTATATAATTTTAAATTAACACCATCACTGACATTAGGATGCGGTTCTTGGGGTGGAAACTCAGTAAGTGAAAATGTCGGTATAAAACATTTATTAAATATTAAAACTGTTGCTGAAAGGAGAAATAACATGTTGTGGTTTAGAACACCAAGCAAAGTTTATATTAAAAAAGGATGTTTGCCAGTTGCTTTAAAAGAATTAAAAGATGTATACAACAAGAAAAAAGCTTTTATTGTGACCGATACATTCTTATATAAAAACGGATATACAAAAACAATTGAAAATAGCCTAAATGAAATGGGAATCGAGCATCAAACATTTTTCGATGTCGCACCAGATCCAACTTTAAAATGTGCAAAAGAAGGAGCAAAACTAATTGATGCTTTTGAACCAGATGTTATCATTGCTGTTGGCGGTGGTAGTGCAATGGATGCTGGTAAAATCATGTGGGTATTATATGAGCATCCAGAAGTAGATTTCCAAGATATGGCTATGCGTTTTAGTGATATTCGTAAAAGAGTTTATCAATTCCCAAAAATGGGTGAGAAAGCTTTATTTATTGCCGTTCCGACTAGTGCAGGTACTGGTAGTGAAGTTACACCATTTGCCGTCATCACTGACGAGACAACCGGAACAAAATATCCGTTAGCGGATTATGAATTATTGCCAAATATGGCGATAGTTGACGCTGATTTGATGATGAATGCTCCAAAAGGCTTAACTAGTGCAAGTGGTATTGATGCTGTCAGCCACAACTTAGAAGCCTTAGTTTCAACTATGGCAACTGATTATACTGATAGTATTGCTCTTCAATCATTGAAAATGATTTTTGAATATTTACCTCGTGCATACAATGATGGTCCAAATGACATTGAAGCTCGTGAAAAAATGGCCAATGCTGCTACTATGGCAGGTATGGCATTTGCAAACGCTTTCTTAGGTGTTTGTCACTCAATGGCTCATAAATTAGGTGCTTTCCATCATATCGCCCATGGTGTTGCAAATGCGCTAATGTTAGAAGAAGTTATTCGTTTTAATAGTGTGGATGTTCCAACTAAAATGGGCACCTTCCCACAATATGATCATCCTTTTGCGAAACATAAATACGCTATGGCAGCGGATGCTTTAGGTTTGAAAGGTAAAAACGATGATGAAAAGGTTGAATCATTAATTAAAGCTGTGCACGAATTAAAAGAAAAAATCGGAATTAAACCAACGATTAAAGATTATGGCATTGATGAGAAAAATTTCCTTGATCGACTCGATGATATGGTTGAACAAGCTTTCGATGATCAATGTACAGGTGCTAATCCTCGTTATCCATTGATGAGCGAAATTAAAGAAATGTATTTAAATGCCTATTATGGAAAGAAAGCAGGTAAGTAAAGATGGAACAAAAAAGAATTGTTGCGGTTCGTACTGGGAAGACAATTTATCGCGATGGTGATAAATTGTACAAAGTTTTTGAAGAAAAGTATAAAAAAAGCGACATTTTAAATGAAGCTTTAAATCACGCTCGCATTGAGGAAAGCGGTTTAACTGTTCCTATTTTATATGAAGTAGGAACAATTGATGGAAAATGGTCTTTAGTCTATCAATATATTAAGGGAAAGACATTAGAACAATTGATGGATAAAAATCCTGAAAAGATTGATGAATATTTAGATTTATTTGTTAATATTCAAATGGAAATTCATTCAAAATCCATTCCACATCTAAATAAAATCAAAGATAAAGTCAAAGATCGTATTAGCATATGCTCTGATTTAGATGCAACAACAAGATATGAACTTCATACACGTTTAGCTTCTATGCCCACACATGATCATGTCATACATGGCGACTTTAATCCTTCTAATGTAATTATTAGTGATGAAGATAAAAAGATTTACGTTATTGACTGGTCACACGCTAGTCAAGGAAATTCTTCTTATGATGCTGCTATGACTTATCTTTTATTCCAATTAAGTGGTAATTTATCATTAGCAGATAAATATCTTGAAGTATATTGCAAAAAAACAAATACGCCATTAAATTATGTTCAAACTTGGATACCATTAGTGGCTGCAGCACGTTTAGCAACTTGCAAAAAAGAAGAAGTTGAATTTTTAAAACATGCATTAAATATTTATGATCATGAATAAGGGAGAAAAATTATGGTAAAAGTAACAGTTTGCATTGGCAGTTCTTGTCATTTGAAAGGTTCAAGACAAGTAGTCGAAGAATTACAATATTTAATAAAAGAAAATAATGTTGGCGATGATGTCAATTTAAGTGGTGCATTTTGTATGGGCCGTTGCCAAGAAAATGGTGTTAATGTCACAGTTGATGGTCAACATTTTTCTATAACTCCTGATGAAGTCAAAGACTTCTTTAAAAAGGAAGTATTGTCAAAAATTAAATAATTAAAATTACTGATACGGATAAGCATATGATTAATTTTCTTGAATTTAAACCCGCTAAGTGCAAGGACTGCTATAAATGTTTGAAACATTGTCCTGTCGGAGCTATTGAAGTTATTAACCATCAAGCCCAAATCATTTCTCAACGCTGTATTTTGTGCGGAACATGCACATTAGTTTGTCCACAAAATGCCAAAAAAGTTCATAATTCAATTGATGAAGTGCTGGAATTACTTAATGGTCAAGAAGTCATAGCTAGTGTTGCACCAAGTTTTGCTTCTAGTTTTAATATTGAAGATTTTTCGATAATGAATAATGCTTTAAAAGAAATCGGATTTACTAGCAGTGAAGAAACCGCAATTGGTGCATACGCTGTTAGTCGAGAATATGAAAAAATGCTTGAAAGTGGTAAATTCAAAAATTTAATTTCATCTGCTTGTCCTGCTGTCAATAAAATGATACAGCTTTATTATCACGATGCTTTAAAATATCTTGCTCCTTGTGATTCTCCAATGGTGGCCCACTATAAAATTATCAAAGCCAAACATCCAAACGCTAATGTTGTTTTTATTGGACCATGTATTGCTAAGAAAAAAGAAGCATACGAAAATGGTTTGGATGGATCTTTGACTTTTGAAGAGTTAGATCAAATCTTTAAGTCTAAAAACATTATGTTGAAAGATGAAAAAAGCAAGACTAATTCCACTGGATTTGTTAATAAAGCAAAATTTTATCCAATTTCTCGTGGTATAATCAAATCTTTTGATTATTTTGTCAAAGGTTATGAATATATTGCTAGTGATGGTAATGAAAATTGTCGCGAAGTTTTAGAAAACATTAAAGATGTTGAAGGTGTTTTTATTGAATTAAATTCTTGTGAACATGCATGTATCAACGGACCTTGTTCATTAATTAAAAAAGGTAGTGCAGTAAAGGCTAATTGTTCTATACGTCGCTATGTTAATAAAGATTTAAGAAATGGCGGTTCAGATAAACTTGATATTCCAGAAAACATCGATTTTTCACACACATATAGTCCAATTGATCCAATGGATAGAACACCAAGCGAAGAGGAAATTCGTCAAATATTAGCACGTACTGGTAAATTTAGCAAAGACGATGAACTCAATTGCGGTGCTTGTGGTTATGATACTTGTCGGAAAAAAGCTTGGGCGGTAGCAAATGGTTATGCTGATATTGAAATGTGTGTGCCATACATGAGAAAAAAAGCCGAATCAATGTCATATGAAATTATTCAAAATATGCCTAACGGTATCATTGTTATTGATAGCAATTATAAAATTAAAGAAATTAATTCTAATGCTTCAAGCTTATTTTTAGTTTCACCAAATGAAGCAAAAAATATGTATGTTTATGAATTGATGGATTCAAGTGCATTTATAGATGCTTTGGAAAAAAAGAAAAATACTTATCATAAAAAAGTTAATTTACTTAAGACTCATTCTGTAGTAGAGATGACGGTGGTAGCGTTAAAAGAAGAAAATTCTGCTTTTGCAGTTTTAAAAGATATCACCGAAAAAGAAAAATCAAAAGAAGAATTTAATAAATTAAGATTAAATACAATAAATACAACAGATGAAGTAATAAAAAAGCAAATGCGTGTTGCCCAAGAAATAGCCTCAGTGTTAGGTGAAACGGTTGCTGAAACTAAGGTTGCTATTTTGAATTTGAAAAAAAGTTTAGAAAATGAAGACAAAAAAGAGGAAGGAAACGACTAATGTCTTTATTTGTTGACTTTGGATACACTTCTTTAAATCATTTTGGTGAAGAACTTTGTGGTGATAAAGTCGAATACGCTAAAAACGGGGATTATGTTACTCTTGTTTTGGCTGACGGATTAGGAAGTGGCGTTAAAGCTAATATTTTATCAACGCTGACATCAAAAATATTATGCACTATGGTTTCAAATAATGTTTCTATTAATGAATGTTTAGAAACAATGGTGGCTTCATTACCGGTATGTAAAGAAAGAGGCTTAGCTTATTCTACATTTACCGTTATTCATTTAAACCATAGCGGCGATGGCTTTCTTTTTGAATTTGATAATCCACAGGCGATTTATATTCATGATGGAAAATGTCTTGATTTAAATAGAAAAAAGCTTTTAATTTCTGGAAAAGAAGTTTATCAAAGTGAACTTAAATTAAAAGATAATGATTATATTGTTACAATGTCGGATGGAGCGATACATGCTGGGATAGGTGCGACATTAAATTTTGGTTGGGAAAGAGAAGATATTAAAAAATACTTAGAATCTATTTATGATAGTAAGTTAAGTGCAAAAGCAATGGCAACCCAACTTGCAAAATCATGTAATGATTTATATTTAGATAAACCTGGTGATGACACGACAATTGCCGCGATTAAAATTAGAAAATCTTTAAATGTTCATATTATGGTTGGACCACCTGTTGAAAAAGAAAAAGATGATTATTATGTTGCTAGATTTTTAGATGGTGCTGATAAAACAATCGTATGCGGAGGAACTTCTTCAACAATTGTTGCTAGATATTTGAAAAAACCAATTGAAGTTGATTTAAATTATTTAGAAGCTGACGTTCCACCCACAGGAAAAATTGAAGGTATAGATTTAGTAACTGAAGGAGTTTTAACTTTAAGAAGGTTACTAGAATTAAGCGAACAATATTTATCTATTGTCGATTTGTCACCAAAAATATTTGTAAGACAAGATGGCGCGACACGTTTAGCGGATTTACTATTTGTTCAAGCTAGTGATGTGGTGTTTTTTGTCGGTCAATCTATCAATGCTGCCCATCAAGGTCTTCCCATTGATATTACTATGAAACTAAAATTAGTGGAATCTTTAGCAAATAACTTAAAAAAGATGGGAAAAAATGTTATTGTTAATTATGATTAATTAAGGAGTAATCTATGAAAACTAAAAATTTCGATACCAAAGTACAAGATTTAAAATATCGTGTTTTAAAAGAAGTGGCACGTTTTGCATGGCAAGGAACTCTTTTAGATCATGTGATGGATATACCAAATATTATCGTTCCAGGCAAAAAACCAACAATGCGTTGCTGCATATATAAAGAAAAAGCTATTGCAGCTGAAAGAGTTAAACTAGCAATGGGAGGAAATCCAAATAATCCAAACGTTATAGAAGTAATTGATATTGCTTGTGATGATTGTCCAACTGGTGGTTTTCATGTTACCGATGCTTGTCGTGGTTGTTTAGCGCATCGTTGTGAAGAAGCGTGTCGATTAAATGCAATTTATTTTGATGAAAATCGTCGTGCACATATTGATAAAAGCAAATGTGTCGAATGTGGAATGTGTGCTAAATCTTGTTTTTATAACGCTATTATTTCTTATAAAAGACCATGTGAAGCATCTTGTAAGATTAAAGCTATTACAATGAGCGAAGATAAGACAGCAAAAATCAACAATGAAGATTGTATTGCTTGTGGTGCTTGTTCCTATCAATGCCCATTTGGTGCAATCATGGACAAATCATATATTATTAATGTTATTGATTTTATTAAAAATAGTCAAAATAATACAAAATATAAAGTTTATGCAATTGTTGCTCCTTCTATATCTAGTCAATTCCGCTACGCTAAACTTGGTCAAGTAATTGCAGGTTTGAAACAATTAGGTTTTTATAGTGTTGTAGAAGTGGCATTAGGTGCTGATATGGTCTCATATTTAGAAGGTCAAGAGTTAGCACAAAAAGGTTTTTTAACAAGTTCATGTTGTCCAGCTTTTGTTAGTTATATCGAAAAGAAATTTCCTAATTTAAAAGAACATGTTTCTCATAACTTATCTCCAATGGGAACTATTGCAAAATATATTAAAGAAACTGATCCAACCTGTAAAATTGTTTTTATTGGACCTTGCACTGCTAAAAAAATGGAAATAAAGCGTGATGAGGTTAAAGGATTAGTAGATGTAGCGATGACTTTTGAAGAATTACAAGCGCTTATTGATTCTAAAGATATTGACTTAACAAAATTAGAAGAAGACGTTTTGGATAATGCTTCATATTATGGAAGAATATTTGCTCGTAGCGGTGGATTATCAGATGCAGTTAAACAAGCAATCAAAGAACAAAATATTGATTTTGAAGTCAAACCAGAAATATGTAATGGAATTGAAGCGTGTCGTCTTGCTCTTCTTAAAAAGACAAAAAATGCTTTGGACGCTAATTTCATTGAAGGCATGGCGTGCGTTGGCGGATGTATTGGCGGTGCTGGAAATATCACTCATGGAATTACAAATGCCGCGGAAGTTGACAAATATGGTCGTCTTGCTTTAGAAAAAACTATTACTAATGCTGTAAGCGTGTACAATTTAAACAAAAAAGACGAATAATTATGATTTATTTAATTTATGGTGTTCAAAATGTAATGATTAACAATCGAATTAAAAAGATTGTTAAAGAAAGATTACCTTTTACTGACGCCTTAAATTATGTTAATTTTGATTTAGATAACGCGACATTAGAAGAAGCTTTAAATGAAGCTAGTTATTTACCGCTTGGTTACGATAATAAATTAGTGGTTATTAAAAATTGCTATTTTTTAAAATCACAGACTAGAGGTAAAAATAAAAACGATTCTACAAAAGATTCGGCATTACTGTACCGCTATTTAAAAAAAGATAATAGAGAATGCGATTTAATATTAGTTTATCCAGATGTTGATTTAAATCTTAATAGCGATTTATTTAAATTGATTCAAGAAAAAGGAAAAATATTTAAATTAACAGTGGAGAAAAATGATTGGTATCCATATGTTTATCGTTATTTTACCGAAAGTTTGAAAATCAAAATCGATCGTGACGCTATTGAAGAATTAATAGTGCGTGTTAAAGGTGATTTGAATATTTTCGTTAATGAAGCTCAAAAACTTGCGTTATTGACAGATCACGTTCGTTACGAAGACGTTGTTAATATAGTTAGCCGTCCATTAGAAGATAATTTATTTAATTTATTTAATTATTTGATGAACAATGATTCTACAAGTGCTTTAAAATTGCTTGATGATTTATATTTTGATGGTGTTGAACCGGTTAATTTAATTTCAATGCTTGCAAATCAATTTCGCGTGTTGTTAGAAATAATTTATTTGTGTACGAAAAAAATGAGTAACACCGAAATAGCAACCGAACTAAAAATTAATGAAGTTCGTGTGAAG
This sequence comes from uncultured Bacilli bacterium, assembly GCA_944358985.1. GTDB lineage: Bacteria > Bacillota_I > Bacilli_A > RFN20 > CAG-826 > CAJOOD01. Next base: position 37,358 of record CALVSI010000001.1, read on the forward strand.
ATTTTAAAAAGGTATTTATATACAATGTCGCTTTCATCATTGATGAATACTTTAGATGAATTATATTGGATTGATTATAAAATAAAAAGCGGACAAGTTGACCGCTTTATCGCCTTTAAAATGTTTGTAATAAATTTTAAAACAAAATAATTAAAGAATTAACGAATGCTATTAACTAAATTTGCAATTTCAGCTTTTTGTCTTGCAGCAGTGTTTTCGTGTTGAATTCCTTTAGAAACAGATTTGTCAATTAAGGAATATGCTTCCTTTGTTAAAGTTTCAGCAAGAGCAAGATCTTTTGCTTCAACCGCTTTTTTGACTTTTTTAATTGCTGTTCTTAATGCACTTTTTGCACTTGCATTGCGTTGACGAGCTTTTTCATTTGTTTTATTGCGTTTTTCTTGTGATTTAATATTTGCCATAGTAAAACCTCTTTTATAACGATGTATATAATATCAAAAAAAGATTGTGCGTTCAACATAAAATGTTGATATTTTAATATTTTCTACTTATTTTATTATTTTCAATTATAATAATGAATATGGATAAAGAAAATATTCGAATTGTATTTATGGGAACTAGTGAAATTTCTAGCTACGTCTTAGAAAAATTGATTAGTAATAAATTTAATATTGTTGGCGTTGTTTCTCAGCCAGATAAAGAAGTTGGAAGAAAAAAAATTATTACACCGACACCATGTAAACTTATTGCTAATAAATATGGCATACCATGTTTTCAACCAATTAGAATCAAAAAAGAATTTGAATTTATTAAAGATTTAAATTGTGACATTATTGTTACTTTTGCTTATGGTCAAATTATTCCGCAAGAATTGCTAGATATGCCAAGTATTGGTTCAATTAATTTGCATGGATCTATTTTGCCAAAATATCGTGGTGCAGCCCCCGTTCAATGGGCTTTAATAAATGGTGAAATAAAAACTGGTGTCACGCTGATGGAAATGACCTATAAAATGGATGCAGGTCGTATGTATGCTAAAAAATATGTCGATATTAGTGTCGAAGATAATGCTACAACTCTTTTTGAAAAAATCAAAAAATGTGCAAGTGATGTTATATTAGAATATTTGCCATTGTACGCTGATGGCAAATTAAAAGGGGAAGAACAAGATGAAGCCAAAGTCAGTTTTGCTAGGATGATTAAAAGTGAAGATGAAAAACTATCATTAGATTATAATTCTTCTACATTTGTTAATTGGATTAGAGGTTTAAGTGATGTTCCTGGTGGATATTTACTTTTAGATAATCAAAAATTAATTATTTATAAAGCTAAAATTTCTGATCAAAATTTTTCTGGAAAAATAGGTGAAATTGTAAACGCAGATAAAAATAGTTTAACAATCGCCTTAAAAGATGGATGTGTTGATATTTTAGAGTTGAAATTGCAAGGCAAAAATCGATGCGATTACAAATCTTTTGTCAACGGCCATAAAAATTTAAAAGGTAAAATCTTATCATAATATTATGTCGATTTATGAATTAACATTATCTGTTCATCAATTAGTGGATTTTTTATTAAGAAGTGGAGATATTGATAATCGTATTTTTAATCGCGAAGCTATGAACGAGGGCTCGAGGTTTCATAGTTATTATCAAAACCAGCAAAACGAAAATTATATTAGTGAATATCCTTTAAAACACACTTTTAATTATGAAAATTATAAAATAACTCTCCAAGGAAGAGCGGATGGAATAATTTTAGATAAAGGAAATTACATTATTGATGAAATCAAAACGACTGTTGATGATTTAAATGACTTTAAAAATAAAAATTATATTTGGCATTTAGGCCAAGCAAAATGCTATGGTTTACTTTTTATGATAGAAAGAGAAATTGACTTTGTTCAAATCCGGTTATCATATTTTAAACAACAAAGTAAAGAAAAAATGTTCATTGTAGAAGATTTACATTTCAAAGATGCTGAAAAGTTTGTTTTTGATTTGTTTAGGCAATATCTTGATTTTTATAACATAATAATAAGAAATCGTAATTTGTTAAACGAAACATCTAAAAAATTGCAATTTCCTTTTAAAAATTATCGAAAAGGTCAAAAAAAGTTAGCAAAATTCGTTTATTTTGCAGGAAAAAATGACAAAAAATTATTTGTTGAAGCTCCTACAGGTATTGGCAAAACGATGTCGTGTTTATTTCCTTTTGTTAAACTTTTAAATGAAAATGAAAGAAGCAAAATTTTTTATCTTACCGCAAAAAATTCTGGTAAAGTCGCCGCTAAAAACGCACTAGGTATTTTACTAAATAGTGGATTGTCGTGTCATAGCATTATTGTCAGTGCAAAAGAAAAAATGTGTCCATTTAAAAATGCAAATTGCAATCCTGATGAATGTGAACTTACAGTCGGTTATTATAACAAATTAGCAAAGGTTTTATCATATTACTTACAAAAAGAACAAACATTCGATAAAGAAATAATTTTAGATATCGCCGCAAAAGAAAAAATGTGTCCATTTGAATTAAGTTTAGATTTATCGTTGTATTGTGATTTAATTATTTGCGACTACAACTATTTTTTTGATCCATTAGTTTATATGAAACGATATTTTGATGAAGATGCATCATCTTTTTTAATATTAATTGATGAAGCTCATAATTTAGTTGAAAGAAGCAAAGAAATGTATAGTGCTAAAATAGATTTAAGCGCTATTAAACAATATAAAAAAGAAAATAAAAATATTGAAAATGCTAAATTAAAAAGATCAATTAATAAATTAATTAAATTAATTAAAAATTATGATGAAAATTGTCCAAATGAAAACAATATTTTACCAGATTTATTAGAAAAAACTTATACTTCATTAAAAAATTTTTATAACACATATCTAGATATATCAAAAAATGATAATAAAGTTATAAAAAACGAATTAAATGAAATATTCTTGCAAGTTAATAAATTTTTAAAAATTTATGATTTTTATTCGGATTGTTACTTATTATATTTTCATAAAAAAATTAATAAGAAATATAATTCTAATTTTTCTTTGAATTTAAAATGTCTTGATGCATCTAAATTTTTAAAAAGTTTAGAAAATATCGTTAAGTCGTGTGTATTTTTTAGTGCAACACTGACGCCATTTGATTATTACGCTGATTTATTAGGTGGTGATAAAGATCTCGATCCATATTTATCTTTGCCATCTCCTTTTCCTATGGATAATTTATTGTTGATGGTTGCTCCTAATATCTCTATAAAATATTCCAATCGTTCACTTACATATCAAATTGTTGTTGATTATATTAAAGAATTTATATCACATAAAATTGGAAATTATTTTATTTATGTGCCTAGTTATGAATATTTAAATAATCTTTCATCATATTTATCAATACTGAATGCTGAAATTTATATTCAAAAGCAAGACATGAATGATGACGAAAAAATAGATTTTTTGGATAAATTTAGTATAAATCCAGTAAAAACTACTATCGGAATAGTTGTTTTAGGAGGGACATTTTCAGAAGGAATAGATCTTGTAAGTGATCGATTAATTGGTGCTGTTATTATTGGAGTTGGTTTACCTAAAATAAGCTTTGAACTAGATGAGACAGTGAAATATTATGATAAAAAAAATATGCATGGTAACGATTATGTTTATGTTAATCCTGGGATGAATAAAGTTATGCAAGCTGTAGGGCGGGTTATACGAAGTGAAAAAGATCGTGGTGCAGTCTTATTAATAGATGAAAGATATACACTAAATAAATATCAGGACTTATTCAAGAAAGAATGGGCACATTATAAAGTCGTATTTAATAAAGAAGACATAAAGAAATTAATGAATAACTTTTATAAATAGTATAAAATACTAAAAGTATGGAATTTGATCAAAGTAAAATTAGAAATTTTTCAATAATTGCTCATATAGATCACGGCAAATCTACGTTAGCGGATCGTATTTTGGAAATGACTGGTGCAGTAGAAGAAAGAGAGATGAAAGATCAACTTCTAGATTCGATGGATTTAGAACGCGAAAGAGGAATAACTATCAAATTAAACGCTGTGACATTAAAATATTTTGCTAATGACGGAGTTGAATATGTGTTTAATTTAATTGATACACCCGGGCATGTCGACTTTTCGTATGAAGTATCACGTTCTCTTGCCGCTTGTGAAGGAGCGCTTTTAGTTGTTGATGCATCTCAAGGTGTAGAAGCTCAAACTTTAGCCAATGTCTATCTAGCTATTGACAACGATTTAACGATAATTCCTATTATTAATAAAATAGATTTGCCAAGTGCTCAAATCGAGCTAGTAAAAGAAGAAATTGAAAAACGAATAGGAATAGATTGCGCTAATGCATGTCTTGTCAGTGCAAAAAAAGGTACTAATATAAAAGATGTTTTAGAAAGTGTTGTAAAATACATTCCAGCTCCGAAAGGAAACATAAACGAGCCTTTAAAAGCGTTAATATTCGATAGTTTTTATGATTCATATCGTGGTGTAGTAGTTTTAGTAAGAATATTTGATGGAGAAGTTAATGTTGGTGATAAAATTTATTTATTCAATGCAAAAAAAGAATATCAAGTAACTGAAGTTGGTATAAGAACACCAAAAGAAATTAAATTAAAAAAATTATATGCTGGTCAAGTAGGATTTATTTGTGCACAAATAAAAGATATTAAAGATGTTCATCCTGGCGATACAATAACTTTAAAAGATAATATGGCAAATGCTCCATTAAGCGGATATCGAAAGATTAATCCGATGGTTTATTGTGGCTTGTATCCAGTTGATAGTGATGATTATCAAGCATTAAAAGAAGCTTTAGAAAAATTATCTTTAAATGATGCTTCTTTATATCATGAAGCTGAATCATCTCAAGCTCTTGGATTTGGATTTAGACTAGGATTTCTTGGCCTTTTACATATGGATGTCGTTCAAGAACGTTTAGAAAGAGAATATAATTTAAACTTAGTATTAACCGCTCCTAGTGTAATTTATAAAATAAATTTAACTAACAAAGAAGTTTTGTATTTAGATAATCCAAGCAAATTACCTGATATGAGCAAAGTCGATAGTATAGAAGAGCCATATGTTCTAGCAAAAATTATGTCGCCGCAAGAATATATCGGACCAATTATGGAACTATGTCAAGATAAAAGAGGAATATATAAAGATCTTAGTTATTTTGATGATACAAGAACGATTCTTACATATGAAATACCTTTATCGGAAATTATTTATAATTTTTTTGATAAATTAAAGTCTGTTACAAAAGGATATGCATCATTAGATTATGAAATTAGCGAATATAAAAAATCAAATTTAGTGAAACTAGACATTTTATTAAACGGGCAAGTTGTTGATGCTTTATCTAGTATAGTTTATAAGCCTAGTGCATATAATCGCGGTTTAAATATAATTCGTAATTTAAAAAATATAATACCTAGACAGCAATTTGAAGTTCCAGTTCAGGCTTCTATTGGTGGAAAAGTTATAGCACGTGTTGATATTAAAGCAGTCCGAAAGGATGTTTTAGCTAAATGCTATGGTGGGGATATTACTCGCAAAAAGAAATTACTCGAAAAACAAAAAGAAGGCAAAAAAAGACTTAAAAAAGTTGGCTCAATTGAGATTCCACAAGAAGCGTTTATGTCAATACTTGCTATTGATGATGAGAATAATTAGTAGATTTTTAGTATTCATATTGAATAGTCTATATTTTTTTATATAATAATATAAAAGAGGGAAATATATATGGCATATGATGGAATACCAATTCGTTTTACCGAAAATAAATACGCGACTAAACTAGAAGTCTCTAATGAATTAAAGACTCCGATGATTGATGTTTTTTGGACTAAAATTTTAGAATACAGAAAACAATATTCGCGTGCTTTGCCACTTTTTTCTATCGATAAAAAAGTATATTTTTATTGTTTAGCTCCTGCAGTTGCAAACAAGATTAACGATTGTGAAATGCGTGTTATTAATTTCTTGAGCAAATATAGCGGAATTAAAACTAATTATACGAATGATACATCATTATTTACAAACAACTGTTATGTTAATATTTGTGAAAATATTTGTAAAAAATATAACTTTGATGTCGATGAAAATTATTTGTCTATGCTTGTAAATCATAAAATTCATGATAATAGTAAAGCATATTTTGTTTTAAATAACTATTTATCAGGTTTGCAAGTTGCGAGCAACTTAATCGATAAAGCAATCAACGAAGATACAATCGCCGAAATATATTCTACAATTACAAATAATTTTGAATTAACTAATTTATATCGCGAAAAAGATAATTATATTTCTCATGCTGTGATAAATCCCATTTTTAATGAGGCACCATGCGGAATGATTGAAAAATTGATGGACGATTTTTTTAAATTTATTGATGGGTTTGAATGCAGTTATTTAGTTAAAGCCGCAGCGACTTATTATTATTTAAATCTCATAAAACCATTTGATGAATATAATCAAGAAATGGCAATTATAATAACTAAATTAGTTTTAGCAAAAAATAATCTTAACGATTTAGCTTTCTTGTTGCCCCTTGAAGAAATGTTAACAAGCGATAATCAAAATATTGAAAAAGTATTGCTAGAAGTTCAAAAAAGCGAAGATTTAACATATTTCTTGTTGTATTTCATTGAAATTATTAACGAAGAAATAGCGTTCTTGTTAAATAAAATGAATAATTTGCAAGCATTAGAATTAAAAAATGATTATTATGCTGAATCTTATAAGGAAGCTAATCTTAAAATAGAAGACGTTAAAGAAAATAATATAGAACAAAAACAATTAAAAAACGAAATTATTAATCAAAAAGATAATTCATTAGATGTAGAAAAAGAAATTCCTCAAAAAAGCCATAATGTTGAAACAAATAATGAAGTATATCAAGGATTAGCAATCCCTGTTTTACCACCTTCATTAAGCGAAAAGGATTTACAAAGATTGGAAGAAAATCTTTTGGAAAGCGATCCGCAGTTAAAACATGGCCAAGCTTATTTTTATGTCCGTCATTGTACAATAGGCAAAAGATACACCATTGGACAATATAAAAAAGAATTAGGATGCGCATATGAAACAGCACGCACTTCAATGGACCTATTAGCAAAACTTGGCTATTATCGTCAAGAAATGGTAAAAAACAAAAAAGTATATACACCAATTAAAAGAAAGTAGGGATGAATGTTATGATGGTTAATATGTTGATGTCTATAAATGATCCGATTGCGATATTTTTGATAATTCTTGGCTGTGCTATTGTTATCGCAGCAGTAGCCTTGATTATTTATAAAGTTCTTCATCCAAAACTAAAACAGGAAGAAAAGAAAATTGATGAAGAAAAAGCAGTGCAAGAAGAATTAAATCGCGTTTTGGAACCAATTGATGATGAAAAATTAAGTCAAGATATTCAAAATTATAAATCTGATGAAGATAAACCAAAGAAATAATAAGATTGAAAGTTTATACATTCACATACCTTTTTGTAACAATATATGTACATATTGTGATTTTAGCAAATTTATTTATCGCAAAGATTGGGTAGATAAATATTTAAGAAGTTTAAAACGAGAATTTTTATCATACAATATTAATAAAAACGAGATAAAAACAATTTATTTTGGTGGTGGAACGCCTTCTTCTTTAACTTGTTCTCAAATTAGAAGACTTCTATTAATATTTAAAGATTACCTAAAAATTGCAAAAGAAATAACTTTTGAGGCGAATCCAGAATCATTAGATGTTAAAAAACTAAAATTATTATATTCATTTGGAGTAAATCGATTATCGCTAGGTGTTGAGACATTTAATCCAGATATTTTACGTGAATTAAATCGAAAACATACAAATACACAAGTAAAAAATATCATATCTAAAGCACGTGATGCTGGATTTAAAAATATTAATATAGATTTAATTTATGGTTACAAAAGTCAAACATTAGCAGATGTAAAAAAAGATGTCGAGGAAGTAATAAAATTAAATGTAGAACATATTTCTTATTATAGTTTGTTAGTCGAAGAACACACTAAATTATATAATCAAAGTTATAAACCGCTAGATGATGATACATTACGTAATTATTTTGACTATATTCATCAAGTATTGAAAAAAAATAAATATATTCATTACGAAGTTTCAAACTTTGCTAAAAAAGGTTACAAAAGCGAACATAATTTAACTTATTGGAACAATCAGCAATATTATGGAATTGGATTATCGGCATCTGGATATATAGGAAATGTAAGATATAAAAATACAAACAATCTTATGAAATATTTCTCCAATCAGTATAAATATAGTGAAGAATTAGTAGATATTAAAGATGATTTAACTTATTATCTAATGTTGAAATTGCGTTTAAAACAAGGCTTCAATAAAGACGAATTCAAAAACAAGTTTCATTTTGATATCAACACGGTAGAGCCTTTGTTAAATAAATTGGAAAATCATAAATATCTTCATAACACAAATAACCAGATATCGCTAACTTACAGCGGAATGATGATTTTAGACGATATTGTCAGCGAATTATTATTAGAAATAGAAAAAAATTATTTTATATAATAAAATAAAGAAATTTTTGTAAAAACTAGCACTTTTTTATTGACAGTGCTATTTTATCGTATATAATAATTTTTAGCACTTGGAAAAAGTAAGTGCCAAAGGAGGGAAATATGACACTTAATAGGCGCGATCAAATTCTCAAATATATCGTTGAGCATTTTGTAAAGACCGCTCAGCCTGTTGGTAGCAAAACTCTAATTGAGGAATATCATTTGAAATATTCTAGTGCAACAATTAGAAATGAAATGTATGCTCTTGAACAATTAGGCTTTTTAGAAAAAACACATTCTTCCAGCGGACGTATTCCAAGCGCTGAAGGATATCGCTTTTATTGCGAATATCTAAGAGATAGAAATGTTGATGATGAATTTAAAATTATGGTGGAGGATATTTTCAAGGAAAAAAGTAAATCCATCGATGAAATTATTCGTTCCTCTTGCCAAATTCTCTCGCACATGACTAATTTAGCTAGTGTGGTATTAGGACCAGATGTTAATCAAGAAAAATTAGCCTCAATTCAATTAATACCGCTTTCTGAGACAAGTGCCAGTGCAGTGTTTGTGACAAATCAAGGATTTGTTCAAAATCGTACATTTGTGATAGATAGCAACATTAGTATGGATGATTTAAAGTCTTGTTTGAATTTGTTAAACGAACGTTTAAAAGGAACACCAATATGCAATCTTTTAGATAAGATGGAAGCACTAAAACCTGTTTTGAGCGATTATATTGTCAACCATGATGTTTTATATAAAGCTCTTATGGAAGCGTTTATAAGATTTGCAAACGATCGATTAACACTTTATGGTCAAAATGAATTATTCAATCAGCCAGAATTCGCAAGTAATGCAGATTCTATGAAAAAATTAATTCGTCTTTTAGACTCTCCAAAAGACTTAAAAAATAGAGGGGACAATTCACAAAGCGACTATAAAGAAGGTAATATCGTAATTCATATTGGCACAAATGTTGAGGATAGTCCTGATGTTTCTATAATATCTACTAAATTTAAGATATCTGATATTCCGGAAGGAACTATCGCGCTAGTGGGTCCAAAAAGAATGGATTATGATAAAGCATTATCCGCACTTGAATTTCTAGTCAAACAATTGCAAGAGCACTACAAAAAGGAGGAATAGTTGATATGGAAAAAGAAAATAAAACAAATGTTAACGAAAACACTGTTAAATCTGATGAAACTGTTTCTAATACAAACGAAATTATTGGAAAAAAAGCCTTTAAAGAAAAATTAGCGAAAAAAAACGAAGAAATCGAACAATTAAAACAAGAAGTAGAAAAATGGAAAAACGATTATTATCGTGCATACGCTGATACGCAAAATTTACGCAATAGTCTTCAAAAAGATTATTCAAACGCCTTGCGATATCGAAGTGAAGGTTTTTTGGAAAAATTGTTACCAGTTATTGATAGTTTCAATCTAGCTTTGCAAACAAAGCCAAAAGATCAAGCGATGTTAAATTATTTGACTGGATTTGAATATATATATAAAAACATGATGCAAGCTTTAGAAAGCGAAGGAGTCAATGAAATAAAACCCAATATTGGTGATAAGTTTGATTCTAACATTATGAATGCAATTGATACTGTTGAATCCGATGGTGAAGAAAATCGTGTAATGCAAGTCTATTGTGTTGCTGTTAAACTTCACGATCGTATTATAAGACACGCCAATGTAGTGGTAAGCAAAAAACCACTACCAAAAGAAAACAAAGAAAATATAAGCGAAGAAAAACCACAAGCTTAATATAGGAGGAAATTATTATGGCAAAAGAAATTATTTTAGGTATCGACTTAGGTACAACTAACTCAGTTGTGAGTTATCTTCAAGCAGATGGTAAAGTAAAGGTCATTCCAAACCCAGAAGGTACAAATACTACACCAAGCGTCGTGGCGTTTAAACCAAGCGGTGAAGAAATTGTTGGTAATGCTGCAAAAAGACAAGCAGTTACTAACCCTGATACTGTATCATCTATTAAACGTAAAATGGGAACATTAGAAAAAGTTCACATTGGTTGTTTAAATAAAGATTTTACCCCACAAGAAATTTCTGCAAAAATTCTTTCATATATGAAACGTTATGCAGAAGAAAATATTGGTCAAAAAGTTGATAAAGCAGTAATTACTGTCCCAGCATATTTTAACGATGCACAACGTCAAGCAACAAAAGACGCTGGTCAAATTGCTGGATTGGATGTCGTTAGAATCATTAATGAACCAACCGCAGCGGCTTTAGCATATGGTATTGACACTAATAAATCAGAAAAAATTCTCGTTTTTGATTTAGGCGGTGGTACATTTGATGTTTCTATTCTTGATATTGGTGATGGAACATTTGAAGTTATTTCAACATCTGGTGACAACCATTTAGGTGGTGATGATTGGGATGCTGTAGTAGCCGATTGGATTAAAGCTCAAATTGAAGAACAAAATGGTATCAAATTAAATGATAAAATGGCACTTCAACGTTTTAAAGATGCTGCTGAAAAAGCCAAAATCGAATTGTCTAGTTCATTAGAAACAACAATATCATTACCATTTATTGGAATGTCAAATAGTGGTCCTATTAACTTTGAAACTACATTAACAAGAGCCAAATTCCAAGAATTAACAAAACATTTATTAAAACGTTGTGAACAACCAGTTAGAAGAGCGTTAAGTGATGCTAAATTAACTGCGAATGATTTAAACCAAATCTTATTAATCGGTGGTTCAATTCGTATGCCTGCTGTTCAAGAATTAGTTAAAAACTTAACTGGTAAAACTCCAAACTTATCTGTTAATCCTGATGAAGCTGTTTCAATTGGTGCAGCCATTCAAGGTGGTGTTGTCAGTGGCGATGTCAAAGATGTTGTATTATTAGATGTCACTCCATTGACTTTAGGTATTGAAACTTTAGGCGGAGTTATGACACCATTAATTTCTCGTAATACTACAATTCCAACAACTAAATCACAAGTTTTCTCGACTGCTGCTGACAATCAACCTGCTGTTGACATCTCCGTTTATCAAGGCGAAAGACCAATGGCTCACGACAACAAATTGCTTGGTCATTTCCAATTAACTGGTATTAAACCTGCACGTCGTGGTGAGCCACGTATTGAAGTTACCTTCTCGATTGATGTTAATGGTATCGTAAAAGTATCCGCAAAAGATCTTGATACACAAAAAGAACAAAATATAACTATTTCAGGTTCTAGTGGCTTATCTAAAGCAGATATCGACCGTATGGTAAGAGAAGCAGAAGAAAATCGTGAAGCGGATGAAAAGCGTAAAGAAGAAGTTGAATTGAAAAACAAAGCTGAAAGTTATATCAACGATATTGACGCTGCATTACGTGAAAAAGGCGATAGCATTGATCCAGCTCAAAAAGAACAAACCGAAAAATTGCGCGATGAATTAAAAACCGCTCTTGATAACAATGATATTGAGACTTTAAAAAATCGTATTAATGAATTAGAACAAGCTGCGGCTTATATGGCAAACGCTCAAGCTAACGCTAACAACAACACTAACAATGGACAAAGTGGTACACCTGGTAGTAACCCTGATGATGTTGTTGATGGCAATAGCGATGGCCAAGCCTAAAAATTGTAAAAACATGAAAGGGGCATATGCCCCTTTCTAAATGTATTTTAGAGAAAGGAGAACGTTATGGCACAAAAAAGAGATTTGTATGAATGTCTTGGGGTTAAAAAAAATGCTAGTAAGGACGAAATTAAAAGTTCATATCGTAAATTAGCAAAAAAATATCATCCAGACAACAAAGAAACTGGCGATGAAGCAAAATTTAAAGAAGTTCAAGAAGCCTACGACATTTTATATGATGATAAAAAGCGTGCTGCCTATGATCAATTTGGTTTCGCTGCATTTGATCAAGCAGGAACAAATCCTGGACAAGGTAATCCTTTCAGTGGCTTTAGCCAAGGTTTTGCCTCAGGAAATCCATTTGGCGATGAAGGGATTGATATAGGAGACATTTTTTCTAGTTTTTTTGGCGGTGGAAGAAGTTCTAGACGTTCTTCTAGCGGTCCAACAAGAGGAAGCGATGTTGTTATGCGTTTAACTATCGATTTCATGGACACAATAAATGGAAAAGATGTATCGATTCCTTATACATATGATATGCCATGTCCAGATTGTAATGGCACAGGTGCTAAAACGCCAAACGATGTTAAAACTTGCCCTCAATGTAATGGTAGAGGATATATTAGAACACAAAAAAGATCATTATTTGGTGTTGTCGAGACACAAGATGTTTGTCCAACATGTGGTGGAAGTGGAAAAATAATTTCTAATCCATGTTCTAAATGTAATGGCAAAGGATATGTTAGAAGTAAGATTGACTTAAAAATTCACATTCCTGCTGGCATTAATAACGGCCAACAAATTCGTGTCAATGGAAAAGGAGAACGTGGTAGAAATGGTGGTCCAAATGGTGATTTATACGTCCAAATGGATGTAAAAAAGCATCCAATATTTACAAGGAATGGAAACGACATTTATATTGATTTACCAATTTCAATGGTTGATGCTGCTCTTGGAGAGGATATCGAAGTTGATACAGTTTATGGTAAAAAGATTTTGACTATCCCATCTGGAACCCAGCCAAACACAACATTAAGAATGCGAGGGTATGGTGTTAAAGATTTAAAAACACAAAAACCTGGTGATCAATATGTTAATGTTAAGATTATCATACCAACTTCGTTAAAAAGAAATGAAAAAGACTTGTTAATGCAATTTAAATCTATACGACAAGGAAAAAAATAATTTAAATATTGCATAAAAAATTAGCACTTCTTAAAAAGATTACCTATAGGTAATTAAGGAGTGCTTTTTTTATGTATTTTATAAGACAGTTAAATGATTCAGATTGCGGATTTGCTACTTTAAAAAATTTATTGGCAAATATTTATAAAAATAAAAAATATTTATATTTAAAACAAGATTTAAATAAAGAAAAATATTCTTATTACGAATTAATTTTAAAAGCCAAAGATTTTGGATTATTTTTAAACGGAGTTGAGTTTAATGATGCAAAAGATTTAAAACAATTTAAAGATAAAATGTTTTTAGCATGCTTATCATTAAATAATCAAAAACATTTAGTATTAGTAAAAAAACATAAATTATTTTTAACGATATTAGATCCAAACTGTGGAAAATACAAAATGAGCTATAAAAAATTTTATTCAACTTGGGATAAAACGATTTTATGTATTTTAAATTATAGTGAAAAGGTGGTTAAAAATGATTATTTTTTGGTCAGAAAAAATAATGTGAAATTCAGGACTGTATTTGCAGTATTATCGCGTATACTATCTATTATTAGTAGTTTTTTAGCACTTTATTTTATAGATAATAATAATTTTATATATATTTCGATTATACTTTTTATTTCGGCTTTTATATTTGAGGCAATATATCGTATTATGATGATATTTTTGTTAAAAAAAGTTGATGAAAATTTTAATAATTTTTATCAGATCAAAAGTGAGTACAAGAAAGATTTTTTTAGTAAATTTCAAAAATATAAAAAAGACAGTGTTTCTATTTGGCCTAATTTTTTTTCTAGCGTTTTATTATCAGGTTTTATTATTTTATTATTACTTTTAAATAATGTCTTCAGCATATATTTTATATTTTTTACAATGCTAGTTAGTTTTATAAACGTTGCATTTATAAAAAATAGTTTTTTAAAGGAAGCAAAGCACCTTGCTTTAAAAGAAAAAAATATGTTAGGTGTGGATTATTCTTTTTTAGATCTTAAAAAATTATCTAATGTCTCTTATAAAATTGCCGCGAAATATTTATTTATTGAATCACTTATCACTGGGTTAATTGTTTTGTTAGTCGTGATAAGCCTTTTAATAAATAATGTGTTTAGCATTCCGTTTATAGTATTTTATAGTGTTTTATTAATATTTTTTAAAAAGCAATTTGAAGTTATTATTCAAATAAAAAGCGAACAAATTAAACTAAACACTAATTATTGTTTGATTTTAAATATGCTTGATGATAATAATGAGTAAATTTTATACAACGTATGGAAATTTCCGTAAATATCTTTTTTTGTTAGCGACTGCACGTTAAGATAAATTGGAGGCTAACTTATGAAGAATATAAAACATATCAAATTTGCTTTTTTAATTCTTTCTTCGTTTGGACTTATTATGTCTTCGTGTGGTCCTACATCTTCTTCATCTAACCAAGGCGATTCATCTACGCTTAATTCTTCTATAACTACCACATCTTCTCAAAAATACGACATCATTTCTATCAGTGAAGTTTTAGAAATTGGTCAAAACGCTCCAAGTGATGGAACAAGTGAAAAATATTATGTTTCTGGGACCATTCAAAATATTGACAATAAAACTTATGGAAATATGACAATCGCCGATGATACTGGCGAACTTTATATTTATGGTTTGTATAATTTTGATGGTTCAATTCGATATGATAGTCTTGTTGATAAGCCTATCGTAGGCGATGAAGTAATTCTTTATGGCGTTATCGCAAATTATAAAGGCACTATCGAGATGAAAAATGCTTGGTTAATTGAACATAAAGTTCAACAGCATCCTCCTGTTACATATGGAAATTATACAATCGAAGAAGCTCGAAAGCTTGATGATGGAATTGGTGTCATTTTAAAAGGATATGTCGCATCTATTCGTTTAGGGGGAGGATATTCTCCTGCTGGATTTATATTAGTAGATGAAAAGTCATCGATATATATTTTTACTAGTGACGCTAGTAAAGTAAGTGTTGGAAATAAAGTTACTATTCAAGGTATCAAGGATTATTGGATTTTAGAAGATGAAGTTTCTTCTGCACAAAAATTTGGCTATAAAGGAGCAAATCAAATCGGCAATGCTTCCGTTATTGAAAACGATAATCAAGTCCACAGTTTACCAATGTCTTGGATTGAAGAAACAACTGTTAAAAACCTACTTAATATTCCAGTAGAAAACGATATAACTAGTTTGGTCTACAAAGTAAATGCACAAATTATTCGTCAACAGGGGACTGGATTTATTAATTATTATATAAATGATTTTGATGGGACTGGTTCATATATTTACACTAATAATAATGGAAACGAACTTGATGATGAATTGTTAGAATACAATGGAAAGCTATGTACACTATATATTACGGCATTGAATGCAAAATGTGATACTAGTGGAACGCTTTATCGTTTCATGCTTGTCGACATAATAAATGATTCCTATACGATGCCTGAAGAACAATTTCCTGAATTTGCCTTAGATTATTATGTGATTAATCAATTTAACGAAAAATATCAAAGCGATCCTGCAATTAGTCTGATACAAACTGTTAATAATGACATTTTAAACTTTTCGGGAGTAAACATTTCTTATTCTTCATCTAATAATAATATTTTTACGATAACAGAAGAAAATAACGAATTGAAATTCCACTGGACTGGAATTGAAGGTGAGTCAGTTATTACTATGAACGCTACTTACAATAACTATCAAGCAACACGCACTTTAACTATCAAAGGTGAAGATATCGGCGACATAGAAACATCAACCGTTGAAGAAGTTATTGAAGGTGATTATGGTGAAACATATACTGTTCGTGGTATAGCAGCAGGTAGTTATCCTCACGCCTTAAATAAAGGTTTTATGCTTGTTGATGAGACAGGAGTTTTAGCTATTATTACAACGGATGAAATTATGAAAGATATTGCTCAAGGCAACGAAGTTATTTTTAAAGGAGAAAAATATAATTACGGCGAAGCAGGAAATACAAAAGGAACAATTTGTTTAAGAAATGCCGTACTAGTCCAAAATTTATATGGAGAACACGAATATAGTAAAAACGCTATTAAAAAGGCTAGTGTGAGTGAACTATATAATTTAGATGTCACAATTGATCATTCATTTGAATTATATGAAGTTAATGCTATTGTCGAATTTGAACGTGCACAGTACTATACAAATGTAAAAATCAAAAGCGAAGATGGTTCTTCATCTGTTCGCTTATACACAAATAATGGTGATTCAAATTATGGTTGGGTTGAAAAGTTAGCTAATAAAGTAATCAAACTTCATTTAATTCCAATTAATTGGAATAGCAAAAATTATTATACTTACGTTCTAATTATGGCAAGTGATGGTGTAACAACTCTTTATAATGAAACTACCTTTGGTCGTTAATATTTAAAAATATTATAAAGTTGTTTTGATTATTTGGTCTAGACTTTGAAATTAATATTTTGTGTGTTAAAATAAATTTCCAAGGATGGAATTAGATTTTAGTTCATTTAAAAAGCAGTACAATCGGTTCAAAAGAAAATATCTTGAAATAATGGATATTACTTTTAAGAAATTAAAGATTAAAGCCGATATTTATCTTAGTGTCGCTATTGTTGATAATGACTATATCCACACAATTAATCGTGAATATCGAAAAATCGACAAAGAGACCGATGTAATTTCGTTTGCCTTTTTAGATGATAAACATGATTTTTCTACACTTTATAAAAGAAAAGAAAAAATCATTCTTGGTGAAATTTACATATCATATGATAAAGCTAAACAACAAGCTATTGAATATGGTCATTGTTTTACTGACGAAATGATATTTTTATTTATTCATGGCTTGTTACATCTTTTAGGATTTGATCATATGACAAAAAAAGAAGAAGAAATTATGTTTCCTCTTCAAAAAGAAATCTTAAATTTTTATAAGGAGAAAAACAATGGACAACAAAGAACTAGTCGAAAGAGCTAAATTAGCCCGCAAGTTATCTTATTCGCCGTATTCAAAATTTGCAGTAGGTGCAGCATTATTGTGTAATGATGGCAGCGTTTATTTAGGAGCAAATATTGAAAATTCGTCTTACCCACTTTCAATGTGTGCTGAAAGAAATGCTATTTACAACGCTATGTTAAACGGAAAAGGGAAAAATGATTTTGTGGCTTTAGCAATTGTTGCGAATACTCCTGATATTTGTGCACCATGCGGTGCTTGTCGCCAAGTAATTAGTGAATTAATGCCAAAAGATGCAAAAGTTATTATGGCAAATTTAAATGATTCTATAAAAGCAGTAACAGTGGATGAATTATTACCTTTTGCCTTTTCTAGTGAGGATTTAAATTAATAATGAAATCGGGTTTTGTAGCAATCATAGGAAGACCAAATGTAGGCAAGTCTACTTTGTTAAATGCAATTTTGCAAACAAAAATTTCTATTGTAACAAATAAAAGTCAAACAACTAGAAACAATATCAAAGGAATTTATACTGAAAAAGATAGTCAGATTGTTTTTGTTGATACACCAGGTATACATAAATCACATTTTAAACTAGGTGATGAAATGAACAATATGGCGCTAAATAGTTTTAAAGATGTTGATGCTATTTTATATATCATAGATTCGAGTAAAGATTTTGATGAATTAGATGAACAGTTATTATCATCAAATAAAATAAATAGCAAAACTCCACTCTTTTTAATCTTTAATAAAATTGATTTAACTAACATAATTAAAATTAATAACTTAAAAAAGAAGTATTTGTCTTATTTTCCTAACGCAAAAGTAATTGAAACTGTTGCTATTAAAAATTTTAATGTTGATGATTTGATTAAAAACATAATAGAAATATTGCCAGAAGGTCCTTTTTATTATCCCGAAGATCAATTATCTGATCGCGATCTTCGTTTTCAAGCCAAAGAAATTATAAGAGAACAAGCCTTACTTTTGCTAGATAAAGAAGTTCCGCATTCTCTAGCAGTCGAAATAGAAAATTTTAAAGAATTAGAAACCAAAATCGATATTGATGCATTAATCATTGTTGAAAAAGATAGCCAAAAAGGAATTGTAATTGGAAAAAATGGAACGATGATTAAAAATATAGGAATGCGCTCTAGAAAAGAACTAGAAAAAATATTACAAACACATGTAATTTTAAATTTATATGTAAAAGTAATTAGGGATTGGCGGAATAAAAACACTATCTTAAAGCAATTTGGATACACCAAAAATTCAAATTATTAAAATATGAAATTAGTAATTATTAATATTTCTCCATATAAAGATAATGACGCTATTTTGACTTGTTTTAATGCGGAAAATAGTTACACACTTATTGCACGAGGATTATTTTCAAATAAAAGCAAAATCTCTTTTTTAAATAACCCTTTAACTTACGCTGATATTGATATTTCAGTGTCAAAAAGAAATAACTATCAATCGGTAAAAAGTGCAAATTTGATTTTTTCTCCAATGCAAATAATGAACAATTTTAATGACATTATTTATGTAATGATTCTGGCTGATGTTATAAAAAGATGTTTATCAGATGAAGAAAGATGTCAAATTTTTAGTGAGTTGTTATATACACTCAGCGCTATAAAAAATAATTCGAATAAAGAAACATATATATTATCTCTTTTAGCTAAAATATTAAAAATTGCTGGATTTGCGATTTCTATTGATGAATGTTGTATATGTCATAATAAACAAAACATAGTCTCATTTTCATTATCTGACGGAGGATTCATATGCAAAAACTGTTTTGACAAAGGCATATATACAAAATATAGCAAAGAACAACTTATAATTTTTTATAATGTTTTTAAAAACTTTTTATCAGCTAAAAATAATTTTACAATCGGTGATAAAGATTTTTTTATGATTTTAGATGTTATGATTAAATTTATTGAGGAATCATTTTCAATTAAAATTAAAAATTATCAACTTCTGTTCAAATAAAATACAAAAATAATAACACTTATAATGGGTTGACAAAATGTGTATAATTACATATAATGTTTGCTTGTCGCGCGCCTAGGCGTGTCGGAGGTAGATTATGGCTAACAAATTTAGTTTTGATAAAATTACGACCCACCTTATCACAAGTGGGTTTTTCTTTCCAGGTTCAGAAATTTATGGTGGACTTTCAAATACTTGGGATTATGGTCCACTTGGTGTAGAAATTAAAAATAATATTTCTAAAATGTGGTGGAAAAAATTCGTCCAAGAATCTTCAACAAATGTTGGAATGGATGCAGCAATATTGATGAATCCACGTGTTTGGGAAGCGACAGGACACGTTAATAGATTTAATGATCCTTTAATCGATTGTAAAAATTGTAAATCTAGACATCGCGCTGATGAATTAATCGCAAATCAATTTAAAGATGTCGATGTAAATAAAATGAGCAATGAAGAAATGGATGATTTTATTTCTTCTCATGATGTCAAGTGTCCTATTTGTGGGAAACACGATTTTACAAAGATACGCCAATTCAATATGATGTTTAAAACTCATATCGGAGTAACGCAAGATTCTTCCAGTGTGGTTTATTTAAGACCAGAAACCGCACAAGGAATGTTTGTTGATTTTAAAAGTGTTTTACGTTCTACTAGAAGAAAGTTGCCAATAGGCATATGTAATATTGGTAAGTCGTTTAGAAATGAAATTACTCCAGGACAATTCACTTTTAGAACAAGAGAATTTTCTCAAATGGAAATGGAATTTTTCTGCGAACCAGGAACAGATTTAAAATGGTTTGATTATTGGAAAAAGTATTGTTTTAATTTTGTTTTATCTTTAGGAATAAACGCTGATAATCTTCGTTTCCGCGATCACGAACAAGACGAACTAGCTTTTTATAGCAAGGCTACTTCTGATATAGAATACGAATTTCCTTTCGGATGGGGTGAAATCTGGGGCATTGCTGATCGAACTGACTACGATTTGAAAAGGCACATGGAATATTCAAAACAATCATTAGAATACTTAGATCCATTGACAAACGAAAAATATATTCCATATTGTATTGAACCTAGTGTTGGTTTAGATCGTTTGATTTTAATGACACTTTGTGATGCTTACGATGAAGAAGTTTTAGAAAATGGTGAAACACGTGTTGTCATGCACTTACATCCAAGTATTGCAACTTATAAGATTGCTGTTTTGCCTTTGGTAAAAAAACTAGAAGAAAAAGCTCATGAAATTGAAACTATCTTAAGAACATATTTTTCCATAGTTTATGATGAAACTGGAAGTATTGGAAAAAGATATCGTCGTCAAGACGCTATTGGAACGCCATTTTGCTTAACTGTTGATTTTGATACATTAGAGGACAATTGTGTCACCATACGTGACAGAGATACCATGCAACAAATTCGTTTGCCAATTAAAGATTTAGTTAATTATTTTTCAGTTAAAGTGTTTTTTTAGGAGTAAATAATGCCTTTTGATCAAAGCCTTATTAATGATGTTTTAAAACATTGTGATATTGTTGATATTATCTCGCGATACATTGATGTAATACAAAAAGGAAGAGAATATGTTGCTCTTTGTCCGTTTCATGATGACAACAATCCATCAATGCAAATTTCTAAATCCAAACAGATTTTTAAGTGTTTTGTATGTGGAACAGGCGGTAATGCAATTAAATTTGTAGAACTTTATGAACACATCTCGTTTTTTCAAGCTATGCAAAAAGTTGCATATTTGTCTGGATATGATGATCCAAGATTAAAAGAAAAAGTAGTTGCAAAAGCTAAAAATCCACAAATTGAAAGTCTAGAAAATTGCATTAATGATTTAACAACATATTATCAGTATGGTTTAAACACAAATGAAGGGCAAGACGCTTTAAATTATTTGAATAACAGGGGAATTGATGAGAAATTACGAAAGAAATTTTTAATCGGTTATTCTTTTAAAGATGGTGTTAACACTTGCAAATATTTACTTAGCAAAGGACATTCATATCGTTCTATGGAATTAATTGGCATAGCAAGTGGGAATAACAACATATATTCCGATTTAAATCAAGGTAGAATAATTTTTCCAATTTGTGACGAAAATGGTCAAGTTATTGGCTTTTCCTCTCGTCGATATTTACAAGAAGATGCTTCTCCAAAATATATTAATTCGCCAGAAACAATGCTATTTCATAAAAGCAACGTATTATATAACTTTAATAATGCTAAAAATGATGCTAAAAAATATGGTTATGTTTACGTAGTTGAAGGTTTTATGGATGTTTTTGCTTTAGAAAAAATAAATATAACAAGTGTTGTCGCATTAATGGGAACAGCGTTTACTTTGCAACATTTGAATATGTTAAGATCACTAGGGGTTGAGATTAGATTTTGTCTTGATGGAGATGAAGCTGGACAAATGGGCCAAATGCGCATCATTAATCTTTTAAAAAATAATGATGTCAATTGTCGTTTTGTCAAAAAGAAAAATTTTGGTAAAGATTGCGATGAAATATTATCTAATCATGGTGAAGAAACATTAAGACTATATTTAAAAGATCTTCTTAGCAGGAGCGATTTTATAATTGATTATTATGAAAATACCTCACAATTATCAACAATAAATGATCGTGAAAATCTAATTAAACATTTTCTTCCAATTTTGCTAAATTGTAAATCTAGTCTACAATTTGATGACTATATTTTAAAACTTGCAAAAGTTAGTCGTTTTAACGCTGATTCAATTCGAAAGATGGTCAATCAAGCACGTCTAGAAAAAGAATATGATCCTGATAAAATCATGTCTAATTTTCATCCTGAAAAACGTTTGTTACGCAAATTCAATCTAGCAGAAAAAGAAATACTTTTTTATATGTTAAAAGATGTTAACGCTATTGAATTTTACGAAACAAAAATTGAATCTTTTTACAATGATATGTATCGTCGTATTGCAGATTATATTCTTGATTATTACCACCAAAATAATTCGATTAGTGTAAGTAATCTTCTCAGCAGCATTGAAATAAAGCAAGACAAAAATAATGAAGAATTAATTCAAACAATAACCAATATTTCTTTTGAACCAAATCATCAAGAAACTGTTGATAATAATTATTTAGAAACCATTCTTAATACAATTAATGAAGAAAAAAACAAATTATATAGGAAAAAGACGTTAGAGAAAATGTTAAAAGATAAATCTCCAGAAGATAAAGCAAGAATTCTTACCGACTGGAATAAAAAAATACAAAAAGACTTAAAATAGGAGGAAATAAAATGGCTAGAACAAAAGAAAAAACTGTAGAAAAAAATTCTACAAAATCACCAAAAAAAGAAAAAAAGTCGCCAGTATTGCTTAAAGAAATATCAAGCGTAGATGAAATTAAGCAAGAATTATTAAAAAAAGCAAAAGAAAACGAAAATTATTTAGACCAAAGTGAAATATATGATGCATTAAGTAAATATGACATGGACGATTCTCTTATTGATGATTTGATTAAATTTTTTCGAGAGAATAATGTTGAAGTTTCCACTGACGAAGAAGAAGTCGAAGAAGAAATTGACGATAGCAATATCGAGTTAGATGAAGATAATCTTGATGATGATTTTTTAGAAAGTGATGAAATGAGCGATGAAGATGAAGAAATTTCTAGTGCTGATCACTTTGATTCAATCATGGCCGGTGATGTTCGAGTAAACGATTCTGTTAAATTATATTTAAAAGGAATAGGAAAATTTGAATTATTAAAGCCGGAAGAAGAACCTATTTTAGCACAAAGAATTCTTGAACACGATGAAGAAGCAAAAGAACGATTAATAAACGCTAATTTGCGTCTTGTAGTAAATATTGCAAAGCATTATGTTGGACGAGGACTTCAGTTTTTAGATTTGATAGAAGAAGGAAACCTTGGTTTGATGAAAGCTGTTGATAAGTTCGATTACACTAAAGGATATAAATTTTCAACATATGCAACGTGGTGGATAAGGCAAGCTATCACAAGAGCAATTGCCGATCAAGCTAGAACAATTAGAATTCCTGTTCATATGGTTGAAACAATAAACAAAATGACAAGAACTCAACGTCAGCTAGTGCAAGATTTTGGACGCGAACCAACCGCAGAAGAATTATCTGATGCAATGGATGGATTGTTATCTCCTAAAAAAATACGTGAAATTCAAAGAATTGCAATGGATCCTGTATCTTTAGAAACTCCAATTGGCGAAGAAGATGATTCGCATTTAGGAGATTTTATTGAAGATAAAGAATCTGTATCGCCAAATGATTTTGCGACACGTCAACTTTTAAAAGAAGAACTATACAATATTTTAAAAGATTTAACCGATCGTGAAGAAAGAGTCATACGTTTGCGTTATGGATTAGATGATAATCGACCAAGAACGCTTGAAGAAGTTGGAAAAGAATTTGGAGTTACACGAGAAAGAATTCGTCAAATCGAAGCAAAAGCAATTAGAAAATTGCGTCATCCAACTCGTGCAAAAAAATTAGGGGACTATACTGATAAAGTTTAATTATGATTAAGTTATCGAAACGTTTACAAAAAATATATGATTTTATCGATGATGGCAGTGTTGTAAAAGATATTGGTGCTGATCATGGAAAATTAATTATTTCTTTGATTGAAAATCATAAAGTTAGTCACGCTTACGCTAACGAGAACAAAAAAGGACCTTATAAAAGACTTGAATTAGCTACTAAAGATTATCCAAATATCAACATTTCTTTTAGTGATGGCCTTGAAAAACTAGCTAAAGATGTCAATACACTTGTTTTAGCCGGGATGGGTGGCCATCTTATTGCTAAAATATTATTGGATAATGCAAAAAAATTAGATCAAATTGAATATATTATTATCGATGCACACAATGATAATTCTTTTATTAGAAAAACTATTGCAAATTTAAATTATAAAATCATCGATGAAGATATTGTTTTAGAAAACAAAGTTTATTATGAAATAATAAAATTTCAAAAAACAGACAAAACTAAAATTTATAATGATATAGAATTAAAATATGGTCCGATTCTTGTAAAAAATAAGCCAGTATTATTTATTCAAAAGTATCAAAAAAGATTAGAAGTAATTGATAAATTATTAGCAATTAAAAGTTTATCTTCTTATAGAAAAACAAATTTAAAAAAAGAAAGGGATGTTATTAACAATATTTTAAAATGAAAACAAATAGTTTATTGATTAAACTTAGCAAATATTTCCCAAAAAAAATCGCTAAACAATATCATGATTATGTTGGACTAATGTGTGGTAAGTTAAAAAATGACACAAATAAAGTTTTAATTTGCTTAGATTTTGATGATGAAGTATTGCCATATGTCAAATCATTTAAACCAGATATTATATTTACTCATCATCCTTTTATTTATGGAAGAAAAAGTTACGTGTTAAAAAACGATTTGATTAAAAAAAGACTATATGATGAAATGTTGTCATTAAATGTTCCTATTTATAGCATGCACACTAATTTTGATGCTGGTAAAGGTGGTATGAATGATACTTTAATGAGACTTTTAGATGTCAACAATATCCATAGAAGTAGCATTGATCCAATGATGTGTATAGCAAATTTAAATCATCCTTTAAGTGCATTAGAGTTATCTAAACAAATAAAAAATGCATTTGATGTTGATTATGGTTTACTAGTTTGTAATGATAACAATAAAACCATTAATACAATTGCTTTGATTGCAGGAGGCGGTTCAAGAAGCTGGCAAATCGCCAAAGAAGAAAATGCTGATATGTATATTTCTGGAGATGCACCACATCATGTTCGTAGAGATATTATTAACAATAATTATTGTTATTTAGATCTTCCACATGAAATAGAAAAAATATTTATGCCTAGACTCAAAGAAATATTGCTTAAAATAGATGAAAAATTAGAAATATTAATTGTTGATCATGAAAAATTACCTTGCGTTATTTAATATAAAATTTTTAATATTTTCTAATTGATTAATATGACAACTTGTACCGCCTAAAACAATTATGTGGTGCAAGTTTTTTAATTTATCTAAATTGACTTCTTTTTCGTCCTGAACAAATAATATTATACAGTCTGAATATTTATTTAAACACATCTCATATAAACGCATTGTATTAGAAGATTTTTTAGAACCAACAACAACAATACCATCAACATCTTTTGGTAAATTTAATATTTCTTCTTGACGATTGCGAGTGAATTTACAAATTTCATCAGCGATTGTAATTTTGCTTGTAATTTTTTTTAAATCGTTATGTATTTTATATAAATCAATAAAACTCAATGTTGTTTGATTAATGCAAAAATAATTATCATTAGTATTTATTTGGTTATAAAATGGTAGTTTATAATCAATAAATATAATATCTTTATTAATAGATAACATTGCATTTGTTTCAGGATGATTCTTAATTCCTATGTATATTATTTTTTGATTTTTATTTAAAGCATTTAAAATTAATTTCATACATTGTTGCACCATCGGGCAAATAGCGTCAATCTTAATTAACTTTTTTTCTTTGACAATTTTATCAAGATTTATATCATGACCATGTGCTGAAAAAATAATTACAGAACCACATTCTAAGTTTTTAATAGCTTCTTGATATTCATTAAGAGAAACATCAAGCGTTTCTATGCCGTATTTATTCAAGATGTCCACAACATAATTATTATGAATTAACATACCTAGGACATATATTTTTTTGTTTGGATATTTTTTTCTTGCATTGATAGCAATATCAATCGCATTTTTAACTCCAAAACAATATCCAGAATTTTTTAAAAGTTCTACTTTCATGCTCATATTTTAACACGTTTGAGTTTATTTAAGATTAAAAAATAAATATAATAATGGAGGAGGAAATATGAATTTTAAAAGTTTTAATTTAAAAGAAGACTTAATTGATGCGTTAGAAAAGTTAGGTTATACGACAGCGAGTCAAATTCAAGAACTAGTTATTCCAAGAGCGTTAAAAGATAAAAATTTAATAGTTAAATCGATGACAGGTTCAGGAAAAACTCATTGCTTTATTATTCCTATTCTTAATAATTTGAACTTTCAATTAAAACAATTACAAGCAATTGTTATTTCTCCAACCAGAGAATTAGCAAAACAAACTTATGATTTTTTCTCTCAATTTGAAAATTTTTATAAAGAACTAAATGTTAAACTTCTTATTGGCGGTCATCAAAAAAAAGATGATTTAAATTTAAAAAACAATCCACCTCAAATAATAATTGCCACTCCAAAACGTCTAAAGGATATTTTAGTTGAAGAAAGTGTTATAAAACTTGGCTTTGTTAATTATTTGATATTAGACGAAGTTGATATGATGATGGATTTAGGATATTTTAACGACATTGACACCATTTTAAGTCGTTTAAAAGCCGCTAAAATCATGGTCTTTAGTGCATCATATCCAAATAAAATATTACATTTATTAAAAAAATACATTGATTGTGATGAAATAATTTCGTTAGGTAAAGATATTACAAATAATAATGTCGTCCATTATGCAATAGATCGAAAACATCAAGATATTAAAAAGGCTACTCTTGATTTTATCAATAAAAACAATCCATATTTTTTGTTAATTTTTTGTAGTTATAAAAAAGATGTCAGCGAACTTTATGAATATTTGATAAAAAACGGAATTAAATGTGGCATTTTGCATGGAGATTTGACTCAAAGGGAAAGAAAAAATACTTTAAAATTGTTAAAAAATGGCAATTATCATATTGTTGTTTGTTCGGATATGGCTTCTCGTGGTCTAGATTTTAAAGATGTCAGCGATGTTTTAAATTATGATTTGCCAAATAATGAAGAGTTTTATTTCCATCGGGCAGGACGATGTGGAAGAATGAATAATCAAGGAAATTGCTATACTTTTTATAACGTTGATACATTGCCGCAAATCGAATATTTTCAAAAGTCAATTCAATTTAATTTTTTAACGTATAAAAATGGTGATTTTATTTCATCAAGTAAAGCAAAAAAAGTTATAAATAAAAAGAAAATGAGCGAGGAAGAGATTAAATTAAATCGCGATATCAAACTTGCAAAAAGTAAAGCAACAACAAAAAAAGTCAAACCTAATTATAAGAAGAAAGTTAAATTAGCCGTCGAAAAAGTTGTAAAAAAATATAAAAAAGATAAAATTCGTAAAGAAATACATAAGCAAATTAAAGAAAAATATAGGAAGGGGTCTAATTATTAATATGAATGAATTGTTAATTGGATGTCATGTTAGTTTAAATGCGCCTGATTTTTATTTAGGAACAGTTAAAGAAGCATTAAGCTATGGTGCTACAACTTTTATGTTTTATACTGGCGCACCACAAAATTCTTATCGTCGTGATATTAAAGAAATGAAAATAGATGAAGGTAGGGAATTATTAAAAGCAAATGGAATTGACGAATCTAAAATTGTAATTCACGCTCCATACATCGTAAATTTAGCTAATGATACAGATAAAAACAAGCACGAAAATGCAAAAGAATTTATCTTAAATGAATTAATTAGATGCCAAGCTTTTAATGTTAAAACGATGGTTTTGCATCCTGGAGCACACGTTAATCTTGGTGTGGAAAGAGGTTTAAACAACATTATCAAATCGTTGGATGATATTTTTGATAATCTTCCAAATGAAAACAAAGTTAATATTGCATTAGAAACGATGGCAGGAAAAGGGAGCGAATTAGGCACATCTTTTGAACAAATTGCTTTTATGATTAAAAATAGCAAACATCAAGATAGACTTGGAGTTTGTTTAGATACTTGTCATATTAGTGATGCTGGCTATGATATATTTGATGAGAATAAAATAATTGAAGAATTTGATAAAATTATCGGCTTAGATAAATTATTAGTCATTCATGTTAACGATTCGAAAAATCCGCGTGGGGCACACAAAGATCGTCATGAAAATATTGGCTATGGTGAGATTGGTTATGATGCATTGAGCAAATTTGTTTTTGATGAACGTTTAAGAAATATACCAAAAATTTTAGAAACACCATATGTCAATGGCAAACCACCATATAAAACCGAAATTGATATGTTTAAAAATAATAAATTTGAAAAAGATTGGAAAAATCAGTTTATTTAATCATCTCATTAATTTCGTTTATTAATTCTTGATAAACATTTTTTTCTTCAATTTTTCGAACTATTTTACCTTTTTTAAAAAGAACAAAATTACCTTTACCACCTGCTATTCCAATATCAGCACTTTTTCCTTCGCCAGGACCATTTACTATGCAACCCATAATTGCTACAGTTAGATTGATATTGTTATTTTCTAAATAATTTAATACTTTTTTGGCAAGATTTGTCACATCGACCATTGTTCTTCCGCAAGTAGGACAAGAAATCATTGTTGGATAATTTGGATATAATCCCAAATCATGAAGCAATCTTTTTGCCGCTACTATTTCTTGATATGGATTACCGCTTATAGAAATTCGAATCGTATCTCCTAATCCAAGCAATAGCAAAGGTGCTAGACCAGCGCTTGAACGAATAAGCGATATTTCATTAATACTTGCTTCGGTAATTCCAATATGCAATGGATAATTGTATTTTTTAGCAGCAGAAATATATGCTGCGATAGTTGTTTTAATATTTGAGCCTTTTAAAGATAAAACAATGTTGTCAAATCCATATTTCTTAAATATTTTTATTTGTTTATTTATAGATTTAATCATATCATTTTCATTGATAGGTCTTTGATAATCGTTGATTGTTTTATCGATTGATCCAGAATTAACTCCTATTCGAATAGGAATATTTTTTTCTTTAGCGAGAAATAAAATCTCTTTAATATGTTCTTCGCTTGATATATTTCCTGGATTAATGCGAATAGCATCAATGCCATTTTTAATAGCTAAAATTGCTAATTTATAATCAAAATGAATGTCACCAATTAATGGCATGTTAATTTGCTTTTTGATACTTTTTATAGCGTTAGCGTCCCTTTTATCCATAATTGAGACACGCATTAAATCTGCACCTAAATTTTGACATTTATTAATTTGCTTAACTACAGAAGAAACATGGCTAGTTTTAATATTGCACATCGATTGAATTAAAACTTTGTCGCTTCCTCCAATAAATATATTTCCGACTTTAATTTTCTTAGTGTTTTTTCTTGTATACATACAAAAATAATAAATTATTTAATAAAAAAAGTCTATGAAATAGCGTCAACTTATGATAAACTCTATTTTGCGTAATTAAGGAGAAAAAAATATGGCAAAAAATAAGGGACGTGAAAGTATTATCTTAAAGTGTACCGTATGTGGTGAAGAGACATATTTAAGTTCTTCTAACAAGAAAAAACATCCTGAAAGATTAGAAAGAAATAAATATTGTCCTCGCTGTCAAAAAGTTACTGTTCATAAAGAAAAGAAATAGGTTAAGAACCTATTTTTTTGTATTGTTTAAATTATGAAAATTAAAAAATTCGCTGATTTCTTAGCAAATTCATATTTAATTTATGATGATAATAAAGCTATTATTATCGATATTGGTCTTTTAAATATCGAGCCATTAATAAAATTCGTTGAATCAAATAATTTAACAGTTTGTGCATTATTTTTAACGCATGGTCATTTTGATCATTTTTATGCATTAAATCAACTAATTATGTATTATAAAAATATTAAAATATACATAAGCAAAAAAGATTTTGAATTATTAACAGATCCAACTTTAAATTGTTCAAAAATGATGATGAACGAAAACATAATCGTTGATTGCGAAAATATAAATTTTCTTTCAGACAATGAAACATATAATATTTTTATCGACCACCCAATGAAAATTATTGAAACACCATTTCACACAAACGGGAGTGTCTGTTTTTATTTTTATAAAGATAATATTCTTTTTAGCGGTGATACGCTTTTTTATCATGGTGTTGGGCGTTATGATTTACCAACATCTAATCCATCATTATTAAAATCATCTTTACAAAAATTGATGAAATTACCTGATTGCACAATCGTTTATCCTGGTCATGGGCAAAATACTTATATCAAAGATGAAAAAGAATTATTTTTCTAACATTATTATGCTATAATTATGAACAGGAGTCATTATGCCGAAAATTAAACCGATAAAAGATTTACGAAACACAAACGAAATTTCAAAAGAATGCCACGACTTAAACGAACCAATTTTTATTACTAAGAATGGTTATCAAGATATGGTTTTAATGTCAAATGAATATTTTGATTGCCATTTTAATAAATCTAATGGATCGGTCAAAATTTCCAATGAACAAAATAAAAATCAATATTTTTGTTTAAAAAATAAGACAACAGAATTTGGCTTTGTACGCGTTGGATGTGCAAATTTTGATATTAGTGTATCAAACGTTTCTAAAAACATCATAAAAATAAAAAAAATCATTGATAAAGCTAAACAAAACAAAATCCACGTTTTAGTTTTTAGCGAATTATGTTTGACCGGTTATTCTTTAAGAGATTTATTTTTTCAAGATGAAATTTTAAAATCAGCAAGTTTAGCGTTAATAGATTTAGCTTCGTATACTAAAAATTTAAATATGATAATATTTGTTGGAACACCGCTGATTTATAACAATGGTATATATAATTGTGCTGTTGGAATATCGAATGGGAAAATATTAGGTGTAGTTCCAAAATCTTATATACCAAATTACAATGAATTTTATGAAGGAAGACAATTTAAAAGCGGATTAAATATTAGCGATAAAATTTTAATTGACGACAAATTTTATCCTTTTGGAACTGATATTTTATTTAGATGCGAAAATTATTATGATCTATGTATTGGCGTTGAAATATGCGAAGATCTTTGGGTTAATTTATCGCCAAGCACGACCCTTTGTCAAAATGGTGCAACACTTATATGTAATTTAAGTGCATCAAATGAACTTGTGAGTAAGGAAGATTATAGATTAAATCTTGTAAAAATGACTTCTGGACGTTTGATTTGCGGATACGCATACGCTAGTGCTGGAAATGGCGAATCAACAACTGATGTAGTTTATAGTGGGCACAATATTGTATGTGAAAATGCTCATTTGCTCACACAATCTAAATTATTCGAGAACTCTTTGATATATTCCGACATGGATATAGAAAAATTAGTTAATGAGCGAAGAAAAACCACTACTTTTATTACAAAAGATAATAATTATAGAAACATTGGTTTTGAATTGGATTTAAAAATCGATGAATTAAAATATGAAATAAATCCAAATCCATTTTTAATTCCTAACAAAAAAGATTCTCTTTCTAGATACCGCAAAATTTTAAAAATGCAAGCGTTGGGACTGAAAAAAAGAGTGGAAGCTAGTAAAAGTGATTGTTTAGTTATTGGTTTAAGTGGTGGATTAGATTCAACACTTGCACTTTTAGTTAGCAAAGAAACATTTAAGATGATGAATCGTGATTTAAAAAATGTCTATGCTATAACACTTCCTTGCTTTGGAACAAGTAAGCGTACACACGATAATGCATTAGCGTTAGCAAATTCTTTAGGCGCATCGTTTAAAGAAATAAATATCAATGAAACAATCAAATCACATTTTTTAGATATTAATCACGATATTAACAATCAAAATTCAACATTCGAAAACGCCCAAGCACGTGAAAGAACACAAGTATTAATGGATTTTGCTAATGATATTAATGGATTAATGGTTGGAACAGGAGATTTGAGCGAATTATGTTTAGGCTGGACTACTTATAATGGCGATCATATGTCGATGTATGGAGTTAATGCCTCAATTCCGAAAACATTAGTCATCGAATTAGTCAAAACATATGGCTTAGATCATCCAGAAGTAGAAGCGATATTAGAAGACATTATCTTGACTCCTATTTCACCTGAATTACTTCCATTAAACAACGGTCAAATCATTCAAAAAACCGAAGAAAAAATTGGTCCTTATGAATTAGTGGACTTTTTCATTTATTATTTTTTAAGACATAATTTTTCGCCAAAGAAAATCGTTTATCTTGCACAAAATGCATATCGTAACAAATATAAAAAAGAAGAAATAGTAAAATGGTTAAAAATATTTTTAAAACGATTTTATCAAAATCAATTTAAACGTTCTTGCCTGCCAGATGGTGTAAAAGTTGGCTCTGTATGCATTTCACCAAGAGGAGATTTGAGAATGCCATCAGATGCTGATGTCGATGATATGTTAAATTCTATCGATTAAAATAAAATTTTACATTTACATGTAAACCATTAAAGTATTAAAATATTATGGACAAAAGGAGGAGATAATTATGGTTAATGTTACAGAATTAAGACCAGGTAACTTTTTTGAAGAAGATGGTAATATTTATCGTGTGCTCGATATTTTATTAAACAAAACGGCAATGAGAAAAATGGTTGCTAAGGTTAAAGTAAAAAATTTAAGAACAGGTGCTGTTACAGAAATTGCACGTAATAGTGGATATCAAATTGAAACGATTCGTTTAGATAAAAAACAAATGCAATATCTTTATGATAGTGGGGATGCTTTGGTTTTTATGGATCAAAATACTTTTGAACAAATCGAAATTCCAAAAGAAAGATTACAGTGGGAGTCTCAACTTTTAAAAGGCGATGAAATAGTGGAAATTATTTCGTATGGAAGTGAAATACTTGGTGTAAACTTACCAGCTAAAGTTGCCTTAAAAGTTACTCAATGTGATCCTGCTACTCGTGGTGATACGATTAATAAAGCCATGAAAGAAGTTACACTTGAAACAGGATTAAAAACTAAAGTACCAATGTTTATTGAAGAAGGAGAAGTCGTCATGGTTCGCACTGATAATGGTGAATATGACGGCCGTGCATAATCAGATATGGAACCATGGGCAATTGCACTTTTGTGTATAGGATGTGCATTAGCATCAGCAATACTTACATTCTTTCTCACACGTTTTCTATTTAAGAAACAATTAAGAGATAACCCACCAATTAACGAAAAGATGATTCGAGCGATGTTTATGTCAATGGGTCGTCCAGCAACCGAAAAACAAATTCGCGAAATAATGCGAAACGTGAGAAATCAAAATAAATAAAAACTATTAAATCTATAAAGCGGTATGTCAACATATCGCTTTTATTTTTGCACTAAAATTAATTATTTTTTATGGACCATTTTGGTGTGTAAATATTACATACAAACTTTAAAAAATAATAAAGTAGGGGATTTTTTGAGATTTTCATAATAAATCAATAATAATTATTTTTTCAGTCAATGTAAAATCTAGACTGGCAGCGGCTAAATCTTTCTATTTTTAAAATGTGGATTATTTATTAACATGTTTAATATCTACTAAATATCTACTAATTTATTACTAAAATTACATCCAAGATATTTTTCTTTCATTGCCATTTTTAATTCGTATGATGTTGTCTTTATGACGAATAATTAACACTATCATAGCAAGTGTCATAACTAATGCAAATACCCATCCTGGACATAACGTATTACCATACATTGCAATCAAATCAAAATTAGGAATACAAGTTAACCAGCTTGCTATTGCAGCAACGATTGAACCCATAATGGAACTTAAAGAAATATATTTTTTAATTTTCAGTGTAACAAAAAAAGTAATAATTGATGTTATTCCTACAAACCAAGATGAAAATAGTGCACTTGAAAAAGTTATCGCTGCAGCTTTCCCACCTTTAAATTTTGCAAATACTGGATAGCAATGGCCAATAACCGCACTTATAATAATTAACCAATATATTGGCCATTTGATTAAATAATTATCAGTGTTTCCATTAATCATCATTTCAGCGGTTGGGATTAGCGGCATATTATCAAACATATTAACGTAAGTTAATATAGCCCAAACTGACCAAAGTGGAATCGCTAATTTTATGAAATCCAAAATATAAACGATGATTCCGTATTTGAAGCCCCATAATCTAGATGCATTCGTGCCGCCAGAATTTTTAGAGCCAAAATGTCGTGGATCTTGTTTAAATAGCAATTTACCAACTATAACGCCACTTGGAATTGAGCCAAACAAATAACCAATTATTATGATGATAATCGAACAAATTATGTTTACCGCAATCTCATTCATAGGTTTATAAAATTCTTTTTTATTTTACTAAAAATAAATATAAATTCAATTTATTTTTGTGTATAATATGAAAGGGTATACAAAATAATGGCTGAAAATATCGATAAAATTAATTATGCCGCTGATGACATTGAGTTATTGCGAGGTTTAGAAGCGGTCAGAAAAAGACCAGGAATGTACATAGGAAGTACAAACTCAAGCGGTCTTCATCATTTAGTTTGGGAAATTGTTGATAACTCGATTGATGAAGCGATGTCTGGCTTTGGCAATAAAATTAGTATAACTATCCACAAAGACGGTTCGATTACTGTCAGCGATGAAGGGCGCGGAATTCCTACTGGAATTCAAAGCCAAACACATAAACCAGCAATTGAATTAGTATTTGGTGAACTTCACGCTGGAGGAAAATTCAATAATTCTTCTTATAAAAGTGCAGCTGGTTTACATGGTGTTGGTGCTAGTGTTACTAACGCTTTAAGTAGTTGGCTTGATGTTATTGTCCATCGTGAAGGAAAAATTTTTCATATTCGTTATAAAGATGGTGGAAAAATTGATATTCCTCTTGAAGTAATTGGAACAACAAATAAGCATGGTACGACAGTAACATTTAAACCAGATCCAACTATATTTTCAACTGTGGAATTTAAATGGGACACAATATATAATCATTTACAAGAATCAGCGTTTTTATTAAGAAAAGTTCACTTTTATTTAAAAGACGAACGCTCAAATTTAAATCAAGAATTTTATTATGAAGATGGTTTAAAAGAATACATTCTTACTGTTAATCAAAATAAAAGACCGCTGACAGATATTATTTATTTTAATGGTAACGTCTCTGACATCGAAATTGAAATCGCTATGCAATATTGTTATAGCGATTATAACGAAACGATTTTTTCTTATGCTAATAATGTTAGAACAAGAGATGGTGGAACTCACGAAACGGGTTTTAAACTTGGCGTGACGCGTGCTGTTAACGAATTTATTGATAATAACAAATTAGCGAAAGGCAAAAAATTAGAAGGTGGTGATATTAGAGAAGGATTAACTAGTGTTATTTCTTTAAAAATTCCTGAAAAAAAATTAGAATTTGAAGGACAAACAAAATCTAAGTTAGGTACTCCGGAAGCTACCAGTGCAGTTAGTAACTTTATTTATGAAAAATTTTCTTATTATTTAACTGAAAATAAAGAGATAGCATTAAATATTATTTCTAAATGCATTGATTCGTATAATACTCGTCTTGCTGCTAGAAAAGCAAAAGAAGAAGCTCGAAGTAATAAAAAAGCTAAACAAGAAATTATTTTATCTGATAAATTAACTCCTGCCCAAAGCAAAGACTATTTAAAAAACGAACTATTTATCGTCGAAGGTGATTCTGCAGGTGGTACTGCAAAAAAAGGAAGAGATAGAATTCATCAAGCGATTCTTCCACTCCGTGGAAAACCTTTAAATACTGATTCCATTACCGTAGAAAAATTATTACAAAATGAGGAATTTGCAACAATTATAAACACCATCGGTGCGGGTTTTGGACAATCTTTTGATATTGATGATATTAAATATGGAAAAATTATTATCATGACCGATGCTGATACTGATGGTGCGCATATTCAAACATTGCTCCTAACATTTTTTTATAATTACATGCGAAATTTAATTACTACTGGACATGTTTATGTTGCCGCACCTCCTTTATATCGAGTCTATAAAGAAGAAAAAAATCATAAAGTAAATGAAAAATATGCTTGGAATGATCAAGATTTGGAAAAAGCCAAAAAAGCAATAGGGCCAGGTTATAAGATTAACCGATATAAAGGTCTTGGGGAAATGAATGAAGTCCAATTAAAAAAGACAACGATGGATCCTGCTTCTCGTTTGTTGATTCAAGTACGAATCGATGATCCTTTATTTGTGGAAAAGCAAGTTGGTATTTTAATGGGAAAAGATACTTCTAATCGCCGACGCTGGGTGGAAGAAAATGTTGATTTTAATAAAGTTGATACATTTATTAATGAGGTCAAATAAATGGCTAAGAAGATAAAAAAAGAAGAAGTAGAAATCAAAGAAAATATATCGAGCGAACCATTAGAAGAGGTAATGGCAGATCGTTATGCCACATACGCTAAATACGTTATACAAGATCGTGCCATTCCGGATGTTAGAGATGGTTTAAAACCAGTTCAAAGACGTATTTTGTTTGCCATGTATAATAATGGCAACACTTTTAATAGACCGACAAGAAAATGTGCTCATAGCGTTGGTGAAGTTATGGGTAAATATCATCCACATGGTGATACATCAATTTATGAAGCTCTTGCTCGTATGAGTCAAGATTGGAAAGTGCGAGCTCCTTTAATAGATTTTCAAGGAAACAATGGTAGTATTGATGGCGATTCTCCAGCCGCGTATCGTTATACCGAAGCAAGATTAAGCCAACTTGCTAATGAAATGTTAAAAGATATTGATAAAAATACTGTTGATATGCAATTAACATTTGACGATAGTGAATTTGAGCCTACTGTTTTGCCTGCCCGTTTTCCAAATTTATATGTTAACGGTAGTGAAGGTATTGCTGTTGCTTTGGCAACAGAAATTCCAACACACAATTTGCGTGAAGTTATTGGTGCAACAATTTATCGTATTAACCATCCAAATTGTTTATTAGATGATTTATTAAATATAATTCCTGGACCAGATTTTCCTACAGGTGGAATTATATATAATAGTGATGGGCTTAGATCTATTTATGAAAATGGACGTGGGCGAATAGAAATAGCTGCCCGTTATCAAATTGTCGATAACGGCTCTATTAAACAAATAATTATTAGCGAAATTCCTTATAAGGTAGTTAAAAAGAATATTGTTTATGAAATTGATAAAATTCGCCATTCCAAATCAATAGATGGAATTATTGAAGTACGAGATGAAAGCGATTTTAATGGTATACGAATTGTTGTTGATGTTAGGAAAAATGCACCGGTCGATTTGATTGTTTCATATTTGCTAAATAAAACTTCCATGAAAGTTTCATATAGTGCAAATATCGTTGCAATTGTTGACGGCCGCCCAAAAACACTATCATTAACTGATTATCTTGATGCTTACATTTCTCATCAAGTGGATGTTTTAACCCGCTTATTGAAATTTGAATTAGATAAATTATCTGCTCGATTACACATAGTTGAAGGTTTGATTTTAGCAGCTTTAAATATTAATGATGTTGTCGAAATAATTCGCCATAGTAAAGATAAACAAGATAGTAAATTAAATATTATTGCCAAATATGATTTATCTAACGAACAGGCTGAAGCTATCGTTATGATGCCTCTATATAAGTTAAGTCACACTGATATTGAGACTTTACAAAACGAAAAGGAACAATTAATTAATGATATAAATTATCACAAAGAAACTTTAGCGGATTCTAAAAAAATTAACAAAGTTATTATTAGCGATTTAAATCAAATTAGTAAAACATATGGTGATGCTAGAAGAACGAGTTTTGAAGATAAAATTGAGCAAGGTCCAATCGATAAGAGATTTTTAATAAGCAAAGAAAAAATATATTTCTCTATTACAAAAGATGGATATTTTAAACGTTCAAGTCAAAAATCGTATTTATCTTCATTAGAAAAAAATCCTTATCCTGAAGTCAAACAAGGTGATGCACTAATTGCAATTGATTGTGCTTATACAACTGATTTTCTTCTTTGTTTTACGAATTTAGGAAATTACATGTATGTGCCTATCTTTGAAATTGAAGATAATAAATGGAAAGATAAAGGCGTTCATATTAATTCGCTTATAACTATGAATGGAAATGAAAAAATAGTTTCTGTCATAGTCGCAGATAAATTAAGAGATGATTTATTCACTATATTATTAACTAAAAATGGTCAAATTAAGCGAACCCCAACTAATTTTTATCAAACAAATGTCAGAGCAAGGCCAATTAAATGTATCAAGTTAGCAAATGGTGATGAACTTGTTGATGTTAAATTATCTACTGGAAATGCAAATATTATGGTATTTTCTAGTCTTGGATATTATGCAATGTTTAATGAAAACGAATTGCTACCATTATCTTTAAAAGCTTCTGGTGTTAAAGCAATGTCGTTAAAAGGTGGACAATCCGCGGTTGATTTGGTTATTTCTCAATTGGAAGAAAAAACCAAAATAGTTTTAATTACAGATAAATCATGCTTAAGAATTTTTGATACTAGCCGTGGGGTAGTTTCAAATCGTTTAAGCAAGAATCAAATCGTTTTCAAATCATTTAAAAGTGATATTCATCACTTAGTTTATGCTCATAAAGTTGTTTTAGATGATAAAGACAATATGAATGTGTTACTATACGATAACAATTATGATTCAAAAGAACTTATAATTGATGATTTCCATCTAACCGATATTGAAAAATATGCCAAGAAAAATATCGATTTAATGCTAGTAAAAGAAAGAATTAGACATGTTTTTGCCAAAGGATGTGATTACATTAATGATGAAATTAAATCACAACCAATCGTTCTTAAAAAGGACATTTCAAATTTAGAAAAAGAAGAAATGCAAGAAAGTAATGATGAAAGCAAATCCAATGTTGAACAAATTACTTTATTTGATGATTTTGAATAAATATTATGAATATTAATAAATACGTTCCAACTTATTATCACACATCAATATTTGAATTAAATCCAAATGATGTAATCAATAAAGGATATAAAATTGTGTTTTCTGATTTAGATAACACTTTAGATTGTTATATTGATAAAACTCCTTCTAAAACAGTTTTTGATAAAGTGAAAGCATTTAAAGAAGTTGGTATCAAATTTATTATAATTAGCAATAATTATAAAAGAAGGGTAAAACCATACGCTGATAAATTAGGCTTACAATGTATATGGTTATTATTGAAACCATTAAAGTTCCGTCTTAACCATTTTATTAAAAAAAATAACATTAATAAGAAAGATGTATTAATGATTGGAGACCAATTATTCACCGATATCGCATTAGCTAATAAGTTGGGTATCGATAGCATATTAGTAAAACCTTTAACTGATAAAGATCAAAAATTTACTTCTTTTAGAAGAAAAAAAGAAAAATTATACTTTAAAAAAATTAAAAAAGAAAATAAACTCAAATTGTGGAGGTAATGAAATAATATGGGAAAATTATCGCGCGTCTTACGCTGCAACAATTGTGGTGAAATATTACAAAGTAATGATAAAACAAAACCAGGCTACATACCAAAACTAGATTTTACCAATGAAACTGATCGAGTTTTATATTGCGAATCTTGTTACCAAAAAAAGATGGTTAATAGGGGATTTTTAGCAAAAGAAATTGACGATGATTCATATACAATTTTAAAAAAAGCCGCTATTGAGCGTTGTTTAATTGTTTATGCTATCGATACGTTTGCTTTTAATGGAATAATTAAGTCACAACTTATAGAATTAATCAAAGATTTACCAATTTTAATTGTCGCAAATAAAAAAGACTTGTTTTTAGCAAAAGATAGCGATAATACATTAAAATCGTTTATTTATGATCGTTTTAAAGAATTAAATATCGTTCCAAAAGAAATTATTTTAGTGAGTGCAAATAAAAATTATCAAATCGATCTTGTTAAGACAAAAATCGAAGAATATCGAAATCAAAAAGATGTTTATTTTATCGGCGAAAGAGCAAGTGGGAAAACCGCAATCATCAATTGCTTATTAAAAAACTATAAAAATAATACAACACGAAATATTACCTCATTTATATATCCAAACACTAATAGTAAACTATTAACAATACCATTAGATGAAAACACTAATTTATATGAATTACCAGGATTTAACCTTGATGATTCTTGCTTAGGACTAGTTGAAAAAAATATCGCAAATAAATATTTAAGTTTAAAAACGCCTGTAAAAGCAAAGAAAATTAAACTTTTAGAAGACCAGTGCTTAGTTTTTGGCGGGCTTGCTATGATAGGATTGCATCAAGGAAAATCTTTAGAATTTAAAGCATATTTTAATGATAAAATCGAAACAAAAAAGATGGGATTAGATAAAGAAAGAATCTTTTTTAAGACTAATTTATTAAAAAAAGATTTAAGACCTGTCAGCGATTTATTAATGGATTTTGATAATTATGATTTATTCCAATATAAGATGGAAAATGATAATAAATTGCACGAAATAGCCATAAAAGGTTTAGGATTTATTACATTTATAGCGAAAGGTCAAATCATATATATTATGGCTCCAAAAGGTGTTGGAATTAAGGAAGGAACTCCTAGAGTAATATAAATATTATGTTAACCAATGATAATAAAAGACATTTAAAATCATTATCCAATCAAATAAAATTACGATATCAAATTGGCAAAAACGGATTAACAAAAACTAGTTTTGATTTATTTGATAAAGCTTTAACCGCACACGAATTAATTAAAATAGATATTTTAAAATCATATTCTAATCCAATTAATGAATTAGCGTTTGATTTATCTAGCAAATTAAACGCTGATATTGTTAGCATTGTTGGACGAGTTATTTGTCTTTATCGTTATTCTGAAAAAAATGGAGTAAAACATATTTTATGATAAAAAATATTGTCCTATTTGGTGGATCGTTTGATCCAATTCATAACGGACATATTAACATGGCTTTAAAAGCTCAACAATTTTTAGGTGGAAAAAATAATTGTAAAGTAATTTTTTTGCCAAATCGCGTCAGTGTTTGGAAAGATGAAAGCGTTGATGCAAATGACAAGCTAAACATGATTAAATTAGCAATAAAAGATTATGTTAACCTGGATGTTGATGATTTCGAATTAAATTCGCAAACGGAAAATTATACATATTTATCAATTCAACATTTTATAGATGTTTATAAAAACGAAAAAATTAAACTTTATTTTTTAATAGGAAGCGATCAAGTTGAATTGTTTCATCTATGGAAAAACGCTGAAGAAATATCAAACCTTGTACAACTTATATATTATCCACGTCCTAATTTCAAATTCACAAACGATAATATTAATAAATTCAAAATAATCAAAGTAAGCGGTGATGAATTAGTGGATGTTTCAAGCAATTCCATTCGCGATTTAAATAATTTAGACATCCCAGATGTGGTTTTAAATTATATAAATAATCATGATTTATATTTTTTAAGAAAAATTGCTAAATATATCGATAACAAAAGATATTTGCATAGCAAGTCAGTTGCAATGCTTGCAAAACAAATAGCGGTTTCAAATAATATTGAAAAGCCATGGCGGTATTATATAGCTGGAATTTTACATGATGTTGGAAAAAATGTTTCAGAAAGTCAACAAAAGAAAATCGAAACCGAATATAAAGAATATATGCCAATGTCATATAAACTATATCATCAATTCAATAGTGCTTATATCGCACACGACGATTTTAAAATAACCGATGAAGATATTTTATTTGCCATAAGATATCACGCAACAGGGAATAAGAACATGTCGTTATTAGCAATGACAGTTTACGCCGCAGATAAAATCGATCCATTGAGAGGATATGATTCTAGTGATATGATTAATAAAATGAAATCAAATATCATTGAAGGATTCAAATACGTATTAGGGCGAAATAAAGAATATTTAATGAGCAAAAATTCTAACATCGATAACATATTAACTAAACAATGTTTTGAATGTTATCTAAATTAAT
Organism: uncultured Bacilli bacterium; assembly: GCA_944358985.1. Lineage (GTDB taxonomy): Bacteria > Bacillota_I > Bacilli_A > RFN20 > CAG-826 > CAJOOD01. Next base: position 79,523 of record CALVSI010000001.1, read on the forward strand.
CTTTTTAGTTTATATAACAACTTCGCATAATGACTATTATGTAAACCAAATATTATATTATTTAGACTAGGAGCGTATTAATTATGTTTTATTTATGGTTTAAATTACATATTTTTAGAAGATTTCCACATTTTTATTTTAACTAAATAACTACTAAATAACTACTAATTACAACGCTCCATTTATGATTAAAAAATAGTAATTGCGTAAAATTAAATCGACTTTTTCTTTAGATAAATAAAGACGATTGTTTTCATGTTGCGGACCATTTATTACTTGTTTTGTATATAGTCTTAATTTATCAATTGTTCTAATTTGATTAATTACCGCTAAAGTTTGCTGACCATCTTTTAATCCTTTGACTTCTCCGATATTTATGTCACTTCTTGGATGCGGTCCGAAACGATTTGTTTTCAAAGGACAAACTATTACCAAAGGATTATGTATACCAGAATCTGCTAACACAACTCCGTAATGACGATTTGAAAATTCTGCATTAACATTTATTCCCCAATCAAATTCATAAATTTCTCCTTTCTTCAAATTATACTTAACACTATGATTTAATGAATAAATAGAATACTCTAATTGTCTTTTTATCCATTCTACTTGTCCTAGCAACTTTTTAAATGCCTCGTTTTTTTCTTGTGTTAAATTTGTTGTTTGAAAATTCATTTCTTTTTTAAAATTTAATTCATTTTGTTCAATCATAAAAAAACCTCCTAATTACTAATAGGAGGAAATTTTTAATATTGCTAATTTTTTTAAAAAGAATATTTATTTTTTAAATATCGCTTAAGGAAATACATGATTATGTCAACCAAACCTATAATAACAATCGCATGTAAAGAATATGCCATGATTTGATCAACAAAAGCAAAATTATATGCTTGTCTAATCAACATTCCTAATCCATGTATTGAATTATTTCCAATTAAAACTTCCGCCATAAGGCTAACTTTCATACCTAAGCCTAATGTTTGAAATGACGCTAAAAGTAAATATGGTATCAAATTTGGTATTTTTATATTTAAAATAGCTTTCATATTATGTAAACCAGCATCTACTTTTATTGAATTAACAATATTTTTGTCTAAACTTTCATATCCATTGATTACAGCTTCATAAATTATTGGAAACATAACCAAAAAAACGATTAAAAACAAAGACATAAATGGTTTAAATAAAACGATTAGAATTAAAATTACCGCTGCGGTTGGCACTGTTTTTAAAATTAGTACTAATGGCTTTAAAATTAAACGTACAGTATGGAATTCACCAGCTAATATTCCTAATATAAATCCAATAGCAAAACTTAATAAAAAAGATAGAATGAGCCTAAGAAAAGTCCATCCTATCGCTATATATAATTCACTTGTTGTATAATAATTAAAATATAAATTTAAAACTTCAATCGGCGTTGGAAATAAAGAATTATTAATAGTTATTGCTAGAATATACCATATGATGAAAATAGCAACTATGCCAATTACGACATATAACACATTTAAAACTTTTTTTAATAATTCTTTTTCCCTAGCGCTTAATTTCATAATATGTAGTCAGAATAATCTTCAGTAATACCTAATATTTCAAAAAAATTATTAATATCTAAATTATTTTCCTCTAGTAAAGCAAATCCATTAGGAGTGTCTTGACTACTTTGAACCTTGTACGCAATATTGGAATTAAAACCAAATAATTTTTGTTGATCTTCTAAACTTAATTGTTCATCCATTGTTTGTTTCATATATAAAGGATCATTTATGCATGTGTCGATTCTTTCATCGATTAAGGCCATTTGTTCATCGAAATATCCTTTGTGTTCATTATAATAATTCATATTAACAAATAATCCAGCTTGAGGAATTCCAGACTGTCCTGTTTCTTCTTCCCACATATCTTTAAATGAAGCGATAACTGTTAGGTGATCATATGTCGCAGCTTTTTCATTTTCCATTATTGTAGATAAAACAGGTTGTGCTACAACAACATAATCGACTTTTTCTCCCTCATACATTCCTGATGCTAAGATAGCGCCGGCTTCCGATGTACTAGCAACATATGAAGTATTATCGATTATCTCTTGGTTTTCTCTATATAAGTATTTAAAAGCTAAATCTGGTATAAGTCCCTCGCCAAAAGAAACGATTTTATCTTCGCTTGTTGGTTGATCTGTCTTATCGATTCCGACCAAATATAAATTGCCACCAGTAATTATTCTAGCTAATTTATAATGTCCATCGTTTGCTTTTAAGTTTTTTAAACCATTATAAAAATCAAAAACAACCATGCCATAGTCGTCAGTAGATAATTGTGCTAAAACATTCGCGGGTGTTTGATTAGTTTCAAATGTACCATTTGTTCCTTGATCATAAAATGCAATCGCAGGTGCACCTGATGGTGATATAGTTTTCATATACGGCAAAATTTCTTTTGGTGCACATCCAGCCAATAAACTAGTTAAAACTACAAATCCTAAAATAATATTTTTTTTCATAATACCTTCTTTTAAAATAGTTCTTTAATAACGCTACCAATTAAATTATTTGGCTTTTCTAATTTAAAATTATATAGAATAGTCGCACCTATATCAGCGAAAGAATTTCTTTTATCTAACATTTTCCCATTATCGAATAATTTACTATACATCAATAATGGAACTCGTTCTCTAGTGTGATCAGTGCCATGCCAAGTTGGATCGTTTCCATGATCAGCAGTAATAATTAAAAGGTCATCTTGTCGCAAGTCTTTTAACAATGAATTTAATTTGACATCAAATTGCTCAATAGCTTTTCCATAACCAAGAGGATTTCGTCTATGTCCAAATTCAGAATCAAATTCAACAAGATTAACAAAACATAAGCCAAGCTTAAAATTAGGATTATTAACTTCGTTTTGTGTAATATCCATACCATTATCATTTGAAACAGTTTTTTGTGTTTTTGTTACGCCGTATCCATCAAATATATCACCAATTTTTCCCACACAACTAACCATTATTCCATTGTCATCTAAAATATTCATAACGGTTTCATGTGGTGGCTTTAAAGCTAAATCATGACGGTTTGGTGTACGTTTGAAATTATCTTTGTTTGTACCAATAAAAGGTCTTGCAATAACTCTTCCAACGCGATATTTACTCTGCATGCATAATTTTCTAGCAATTTCACAGCAGCGATAAAGTTCTTCTAAACCTGTAACTTCTTCATGCGCGGCGATTTGTAAGACCGAATCAGCACTTGTATAAACAATCAAAGAATTTTCTTTCATTTGTTGCTCACCAAGTTCTTTGATAATTTCTGTTCCGCTGGCGGCAACATTTCCAATAATTTTATGACCAGTTTCTTTTTCAAGTTCATCAATTAATTCTTTTGGAAAACCAGTTTCAGTAAACGTAACAAATGGTTCGACAGTTTTAATACCCATCATTTCCCAATGGCCAGTCATTGTATCTTTTCCAACACTTTCTTCTTGTGCCTTACAGACAAAACTATAGGGGTGTTCTACTTTATTGGTGCCTTGAATATTATCTAAATCGCCTAATCCTAACCTATTTAAAGTAGGAATATTAAGACCATGACATTCATTAGAAATATGGACTAAGGTGTTTGCACCTTCATCGTTATATCGATAAGAAGTTTCATCATAACCAATACCAACACTATCCATAACAATGACAAATACTCTTTTAAATTTTTTAAAGCGTTCAGCGTTATTCATTTTTTACCTCCGTATTTATAATAGTGAATTTCATCTATATATTCTATGAATATGCTCAGTTATTTTTCATAAAAGAATCATAGGCAGAAATAATTCTTTTAGATGACACGTGCGTGTAGATTTGTGTGGTGGCAATATTAGTGTGCCCTAACATTTCTTGAACTATTCTTAAATCCGCACCATTTTCTAACATGTGTGTCGCAAAGCAATGTCTTAAAGTATGAGGAGAAATATTTTCTTTAATTCCCGCTAGTAAAGCATACTTTTTTATCCTTTTGAAAAAATATTGTCTAGATAAAGGCTCACCATATTTACTCAAAAATAAATATTCAGATTTTACTTTAACATTTTTGCTTCTCACATCGTTTATATATTTTACCACAAATTCACTAGCAAATTCTCCAAAAGGAATTTTTCTTTGTTTTTTACCTTTTCCCATTACTGTTACAATGTTTTCTTTTAAATCAATATCACCTTTTTTAAGGTTTAATAATTCGCTGACACGTAAACCGCTCGCATACATCATTTCAAGCATAGCTTTGTCTCTTATTTCATCATCTTTTTCTAAATTTGGTGCATCTAATAAAGCTTCTACTTCCTCAAATGAAATTAAAGTTGGAAGATGAAAAGGCTTTTTTGGTGCATCAACTTCTTCAATGGGTATATTTAATATTTCTTCTTTAACTAAAAACATAAAAAATCCTTTTAAAGATGATAATCTTCGCAGTGCTGTAGTCACACTTTTTTTATTTTCCAATTGGAATTTTAAAAATTCTGATAAATCATCTTCTTCAATTTCGTTTGTATCAGTTATTTTTTTGAAAACATCAGTGTACAAATTAATATCTTCTAGATAAGCTTTGCAAGTTAAAATCGAAAGGCCCTTTTCCGCCAAAAGATATTGGTAATAATTATCTATTGCGTCTTTTATGTCCATTGTCTTTCTCCTTTATAGCGTCTATGGCTCTAAATAACATTGGCTTTGATAAATGCCGATTTAATTCATTAATGAGTAATTTTGTTTGTGATTGTTTGATGCCTTCTTCATAATCATAAAAAGTCATTTGAACAGCAACATCTTTAATATCAACAAAATTAGAAACGCCAACTCCGATTAGTCTGATCAAACGATTGTCATAAAATTTATCTAATAGATCCAAACAAACATCAAAAATAGTATCCTCATCACTTATTGGCTTATCTAATGTAATTGATTTACTTTTGCTAATAAAATCAGTGTCTTTGATGACTAATGTAATTGTTTTTGCTAATTTATTTTCTTTTTTTAATCGATAGGTAACATCTTTTGATAAATTTTTAATAACGCTCCTTATTTCCATATATTCATTTGTGTCATATTTTAAAGTAGTCGATGTTTGAATTGATTTTGGATTTCTTTCCTCATCAAAATTAATTTCGTCATCACCTTCACCATTAAGCCATTTTTCGATTGTAAAATAAAATTTACCTAAAATATTTCTAACATCTTCGTCATTATTTTTTATTTTATTTGCTAAATCTCCAATAGTTTGTATCCCTAAATCAATAAGTCTTGGTGACGTTTTTCTTCCTATACCATACATAGAAGATAAATCTAATGGATATATAATAGTTCTAAAATCTTTTTTTCTTAAAATAGTAATTCCATTTGGCTTTTTATAATCAGAACCCATTTTGGCAAGAAATTTGTTTGTCGATATCCCAATTGAACAATATAATTTAGTCTTATCATATAATTTCTTTTGAAAATCTTTAAAAAATTCAATCGGATTTTTAACATCTTTTAAAACATCGCTAAAATCAGCGTAACATTCATCGATTGACGCTACTTCTACTTTTTTGGTATACGACTTGACATATAAAATAAATTCACGCGACATCAAACTATAAAAATCAAAATCAGCAGGTTTTATAATTAAGTCCGGACATAAAGTTGTTGCTTGAAACATCGGCATGCCGCTTCGCACACCATATTTTCTAGCTGCATAAGAACATGTAGAGACGATTCCAGCACGTCCTTGATGACCAACCGCGACTGGCTTATTAATTAAAGTAGGATCTTTAATTTCTTCACAACGAACAAAGAAATAATTTAAATCTATATGAACAATAATTTTTGCCATGTTTAGATTATATCATATTATGTTAACCAGATGCTATTTTTTTACTAAATAATTAAAAACATTAATTGGTAAGATATTTGATATTTCCAATTGTTCTTTAAATGCCATGTGAGGATAATAAAAATCATCGATAGCGAAAATTTTAATAGTTCCTTTATAGTTGTTTTCAATTAATAAGTTTTCTAAATGAAGTGCAAATCCTGATTTATTAGCGTAGCCATCATAAATAACAATTTCGTCATACTTAAGTAATTGGTTAACATAATCTTTGCGTATTGGTTTCAAATAACAAGCATCATAATAATCAATATTTAGGTTGTTATCTTTAATTAATTCGAACAATTCATAGCCAAAATTACCAACTCCTATAACGCAAATTCTTGAATCCGAATTCAAATTTAATAAGTGCCAATCTTGATAATTTGTTTTAGGATATTTTAAAATATCATTTGCTTCATCTTTAGGATAACGAATGACAAATAAGCCATGGTTGTTGATTGATTCTTTTAATAAATCAAGGCAAGTTTTCTTATTATTTGCCATTGTAATAACAGAATTTGGTAAATCATAAATAAAAGATTCATCAAAACTTCCTTGATGAGTTTCACCATCAAAACCACCAGTGCCAGCACGATCTACTAATAAAGTAATATTAACGTTCATTCTTGCAATATCATGATTTAATTGATCGTACGCTCTTTGTAAAAATGTAGAATACATCGAAACAATTGGATGAAATCCTTCCAAAGCTAAACCTAAAGCCATTGTTATAGCATGCTCTTCACAAATTCCAACATCAAAAGATCTATTTGGAAAATCTTCATATATTTTTTCTAAACAAGATCCTTTCATTGTCGCTGGTGTTATCAATATAATTTTTTCATTATCTTTCATTAATTGATAAACTCCATCTGCATATACTTTTGAATAAGTTTCTTTATTTGAAACAAAAAGAGGTTTGCCAGTCAAAATATTAAATGGTTCAACGCCATGCCATGAACCAGAATTATCAATTTCACTATATTTATATCCTTTTCCTTTTTTTGTCTTAAGGTGAACCACGCAAGGCTTGTTCATTTTTTTAGCCTTTTTAAATATTTTTTCCATTTTTTTAATATTATGTCCATCACAAGGACCAAAATATTTTAATGATAAATTATCAAAAATTGTTGATGGAATAAGCATTTTGGCAATTTTGTTTTTAATAGCCGAAGTAAAAGTATAAATCTTTTTACCTACTTTTGTTTTTTGCATGAATGTCTTATAGCGTGTCTTAGCACTCATATAGGAAGTAGAATTAGAAATTTTCCGAAATAAATTGCCAAGTCCGCCTATTGATTTTGAAATAGACATCTCATTATCATTTAATACAATAATCAATTTATGCTGATTAAAAGATAAATTATTTAAACCTTCAAACGCTAATCCATTCGCGATACTCGCATCGCCAATAAAAGCAATGATGTTATAATCTTCTTTTTTTAAATCTCGTCCGATAGCCATACCATAGGCAGCACTTATCGATGTTGAGGAATGCCCCGCTTCAAAAACATCATATTTTGATTCGCTTCGTTTTTGAAAACCGCTTACGCCATTCTTGTGACGCAGATTAGATAAATCTCTACCTGTTAATATTTTATATGTATAACTTTGATGTCCAACATCAAATAATATTTTGTCTTTATCAAAATCAAAAACACGGCACAACGCAATGCTTGCATCGATTACTCCCAAATTGCTTGAAAGATGACCGCCATTTTTTGCTACGGTTTCTATGATATATTGTGTGATTTTATCTTTAAGAAGTAAAATTTCATCATACGTTAACTCTTTAACAAAATTGGGATTTGTGATTTTAGATATATCGATGTTACGAATTTCTTTTTTCATACTAAAAATAAACTAAATTTTTACTAATTACTCTATTATTTTCTCTATTTTTTCTTTTACATTTTTTAAAGCATCCTGAATGCTATCGATGATAATTTTAGCATCTTCATATAATTTAATGCTTTCATCAATACTCGTATTTTCATCATTAATTTTCTCTAATATTTCTTTTAATTTATTTAATGATTGTTCAAAATCAATATTTTTATTTTCCATTTTTTGTTACCTCCAAAATAGTGCTTTTAATTGTACCATCACTTATTGTAGTAAAAATTATATCACCTTTATTAACGTCTCCACATGATTTAACTACACTTTTTTTATCTTCTTTTCGTGTTAATGAATATCCTCTTTTTAATATATTTAAGGGATTTAAATCATTTAGACGATTATTATATAGTTCAATTTGTTTTATTAAGTTTTCCAATTTAATTTTTATACTTTTATGTAAATTATCTTTTAGATAATTGTAATCTGTAATAAAACTATTCAATTTGTTTTTAATTTGATTTTTCATTTCGTTTTCATAACTATTACAAATTTGTTTTATTTCTCTTACATCGATAGTCGCTAATTCAGCAGCACCTGTAGGTGTTGACGCTCTTTTATCAGCGATATAATCGATTAAAGTCAGATCTATCTCATGTCCAACCGCACTTATAATAGGACATTTGCTATTTGATAATGCGATTATTAGTGTTTCATCGTTAAAAGCACTTAAATCTTCACTTGATCCACCACCGCGTCCAATAATTAAAGTATCAATATCGTATTCTTGGGACTTAAAATATGCTTTTAATATTTCTTTAGCGGCCCCATCGCCTTGAACTTGACAAGGAAAGACATAAATGTCACAAAATGGATATCTGCGCTTTATATTAACAATAATATCTTTTAAAGCTGCACTATTTTTAGCACTTATCACGCCGATTGCTTTTGGAAATATATTTATTGGTCGCTTTCTTTTTTCATCAAATAGCCCCATTTTATATAATTTTTGTTTTAATTCTTTAAATTGTAATAGTTTGTTTCCAAGTCCTTGATTTATAACATTATATACTTTTAGTGAATAACTTCCCCGACCAGTAAAAACACTAATCGCACCGTATAAAATAACTTTATCGCCAGTTTTAATCTCGAATTTTAATTTCTGGTAATTGTTTTTAAATAATACACAGTTTATTGATGAATTTTTCTCGACATCTAATAAAGAAAAATAATAAACGCCATTACTAGCTAATTTAAAATTGCTTACTTCGCCTTGAACAAGTATAGATTGTAAATTTTCATCTTCTTCTAAGCGTGATTTTATATAATCGTTTAATTGACTAACACTAGGTATATCAGCATAATCCATTATAAAAGATTCTCCAATATTCCATTTACAAAGCGATAATTATTTTTATCTAAAAAAGTTTTAGCTTGTTTAATAGCGACATTTATAATTATTTTGCGATCGGTTTTTTCAATATAATGATAATGTGCATACGCTAAAAAAAGAATAGCTTGCATGATTTTGGAAAGTCTATTAAAAGACCAATCTCTTAAATATTTTGTAATATTTTCTTTAATTTCCTCTTTATGTGCGATCGCACTTACCACTACACGCTTAATATAAAGATCAACTTCATCAAAGGGTTCTTCTAAATTATCGCTTATCAATTCTTTAATATCATATTTTAAATTCATTTCATCATAGCAAAGACATTGATAAATTATAATCATCGCAATATTTTGAGCTTTATTTCTTGTCATCAACATTTTCTTCAACCTTTGTTATTTTATCATTTTCATTATTGTTTTGCTTATAAATTTTTTCAATTGCAAAAAGATGATAATATTCATAAATAGAAATTATTAAAAAGAACCAAATTATTACATGCAAGCCAAGCATTATCCAAAGATATTCGCTTGCCTCACCTATTAAATAACATGCCAAAATCATAATTGTATCAACTAAATAAAAAATAATTTGTCCATAAAAAGCAATCTTTTTGCCTTGACTAGCGTATATTCCTGCTAAAATCGCTAAGGAAGAAAAGATAAGACTAATGGCCATGATTATAACAATAAACCAAACAAAATCCAAGGATGGATCTCCTAAACGATAAAAAGTAAGCATTTCAAAAATGCGAAACAAAAATGAATTGCTAGAAAAACAAAATGCATATTGATAAGTTGAAAAACTTAAACTATTTCCTAATAGTGTTCCTTCAATAAAAGTTGCAGGTGAAATTTGTTGAGTCGCATTTTGTATTAAACCAATCATCAAACCGAAAATATTAAAAACACCTGCCCAAATCATTATCCGTGAAGATTTTTGATAAGAACGCAAAGCTTTATTATGAGCTTGAGCGTAGGTCAGAACTTTTTTACTTTTCTTTTTTTTGACTTGCTTTTTGCTCATTTGTCTTTTCAATTTTTATTTCAATATCAAAAGGAACTTGCTCAGTAGCTTCATTTAACGCTAAATGAATTTCTTTTTCTAATAATTGCTTTACTTCATCTTTATCAACGTTTGAATTTATCTCAATCGCTAACCAAACATGAACAACACCATTTCTAATTGTTATTTTAATTGGTCTATTTAGACGAAAACGTTGATCTTTTTTCAACTGTCGACTACTTTTTGCGATTCCTGGCACATTTAAAATAGCGTCATTTACAAGATTTTCAAAAGCTAAATATGAAATGCCAATTTTTCCTTTATTTGTTAAGTTATCTATAAAAACATAATCCGCCATAAGTAAACCTCAGTTTAATTATATTTAAATATAAAAATTTCCACAACTAATTAATTTTCAATTAATTTTAGTAGTTGTTCTAAAACACTTTCTTTATCGAATTTGAAGTGCTCTATAGCATCTGATGCTGGTGCACTAGTGCCAAATGTATCGATTCCAATATTGTGTTTTGCAAATTTTGACCAACCAAATGTAGATAACATTTCAATAGATACTCTTTTATCATATGGAAGCGATAAAATTTCATCTTGATATGATTTATCTTGTCGTAAGAATATTTCTTGTGATGGCATTGATACAACGCGAACATCAATTCCTTTTTCTTTTAACATGGTTTTAAGTTCAATTGCTAATGAAACTTCACTACCTGTCGCTATTAAAATTAAATCAGCTTTATTTTCTTCTTTTGCAACAATATAAGCACCTTTTTTAACGCCATCAAGAGATGTTGTTTTTAAATTTGGCAAGTTTTGGCGCGACAAAATAATCGCTGTTGGATGGTCTAATGATTTTAATCCAAGATACCAAGCAGCGTAGGTTTCCATTTCATCACATGGTCTAATGACATCTAAATTAGGAATACTACGTAACATTGCTAAATGTTCGATTGGTTGATGGGTAGGACCATCTTCACCAACAGCAATACTATCATGCGAAAATAAATAAATAACCGGTAGATGAGATAACGCTGCTGTTCTAATAGCGGATTTCATATAATCAGAAAATACTAAGAAGCATCCAACATAAACTCTTAATCCATGGTGTAACATTATTCCATTAGCAGCACTGGCCATTAAAAATTCGCGAATACCCCAGTTTATATTATGTCCACTACGATTAGATGGAGTAAAATCAGTGCCACCATTTATCTTAGTTATAACACTTCCAGCGACATCTGCACTTCCTCCAATAAGATTTGGAATAGAAAGAATGTAGTCATTTAAAGCTTTACCAGACGCATTACGTGTGGAAATCGCACTTCCTATTTCAATATCTGGCATAACATCGCTTAAATATTTGCTGACGTCATTATTAATTAAGTTAGTAAAACGTAAAGCATCTTTTTTATTGCGTTTAGCGTATGAATCGAATTCTTTTTTATATTCTTCATAAGCTTTTGAACCGCGTTTAATAAAGTTGTCAGCGAAATTTTTGTAAACTTCTTCAGGAATAAAAAATGGATCATAATCATAATGATATATTTCTTTTTTAGCGTAATTACCATCTTCTTCTCCTAATGGAGATCCATGAACTTTACTTGTTCCTTGTTTTTTGGAACCATAACCTATTATTGTTTTAACAATAATTAATGTTGGCTTATCTTTTGATAATTTAGCTTGTTTAATTGCTTTATCAATTGCGACGATATCATTGCCATCTTCAACTTTTAAAACATTCCATTCGCTAGCTAAAAAACGATTTTCGACAGATTCAGAAAATGACATTTCTAATCCACCATCAAGGGTAACATCGTTTGAATCATAAAATAAAATTAATTTATTTAATTTTTGATGTCCAGCAAAAGAAATTGCTTCTTGTGAGAGTCCTTCTTGAAGACAACCATCTCCACATAAACAATATGTATAGTGATTAATCAGTGTTTTTCCATTTTCGTATTGGGCTTGTAGTGATTGTTCAGCAAGTGCGACACCGACGGCTTGAGCGATTCCTTGTCCTAAAGGTCCACTTGTCGCATCAACCCCGGAAGTATGACCATATTCAGGATGGCCAGGAGTCAAACTATTCAATTGGCGAAAAGATTTAAGATCATCAATAGTTAATCCATAACCGCATAAATGCAACATTGTGTATAACAAACTAGAAGCATGTCCGGCACTTAAAATAAAACGATCGCGATTAATCCAATCTGGATGGTTAGGATCGGCTACTAAATGATTTTTAAATAAAGTATAGACAATAGGTGCAGAACCGAGAGCCATTCCAGGATGTCCGCTTTTTGCCTTGTTAATTACGTCGATACATGTTGATCTGATTGCTGCTATTGATAGTTCATCAATTTTCATTCTTTCTGCCATTTTTAAATCTCCTTAGTAATTATTTAGTATATATTTAGTTTTTTAAACTAATGCCAAGTTCTTCTAATTGATCGTTATCAACTTTATTAGGTGCACCTGATACAGGATCAACTGCATTAAGATTTTTAGGAAAGGCAATAACATCTCGTATGTTGTCTGTCCCACCTAAAATCATCGCTAGACGATCTAAGCCAAACGCTATTCCACCATGTGGTGGTGTACCATATTTTAAAGCTTCGATAAAATAACCAAATTTTTCTTGTATTTGTTCGTCACTTAAACCTAATATTTCAAAAATTTGTTTTTGAATATTTTGATCATAAATTCTTAATGTTCCACCACCAGCTTCATAACCATTTATAACAATGTCGTATGCGTATGATAAAACTTCTAATGGATTAGTTTTTAATTGGTCTAAACATTCATCTTTTGGTCTAGTAAAAGGATGATGTGTCGCGACAATTTTATTATCTTCGACATTTTTTTCAAACATTGGAAAATCTACTATCCATAATAAATCGTAAGTATTTGGTTTGATTAGTTTAAGTTGTTTAGCGTAATTATTTCTTAATGAGCCTAAAAAAGAACAAACACGATTATATGAGCCGTGGCTGATAATAAGAATATCACCATTGTTTAAATTTGCTCTATTTATCAAATTTGAAATCGATTCTTCATCGAGATATTTTGCTAAAGATCCATGAAATTCATTATTTTCATATTTTAAAACATTTACAAAATCTAAATTGAATTTTTTGGCTTCTAAATTTAATGAATCAATAACTTTTCTTGATGTTTCAGCGGCAATATTTTCTACTTTTATTGCTCTAATGGACAAATTGCCTTGATAAAATGGAATATTTAATTTTTGTAAAATATCATCAACGTCAAATAATTTCATGTCAAAACGTGTATCTGGTTTATCGCTTCCATAATTTTTTATAGCATCGCTATATTTAATTTGACGCAATGGCAAAGAAATTTCTACACCAATAGTGTCTTTGAATATTTTATATAATAATCCTTCCATCAATTTTAATAATTCATCTTGACTTAAAAAAGAAGTTTCAATATCGATTTGAGTAAAATCAGGTTGGCGATCAGCTCTTAAATCTTCATCGCGAAAACATCTAGCGATTTGATAATATCTTTCAAGACCACCTACCATTAACATTTGTTTAAACATTTGTGGACTTTGTGGTAAGGCATAAAAATTACCTTTATGTATTCTTGATGGAACTAAATATTCTTTCGCACCTTCAGGAGATGATGCACATAACATTGGGGTTTCAATTTCAATAAAATGGTATTGATTTAAATACTCATGCACCGCCATTTTGATTTTATGACGTATATCTAAATAATGCTGCATGATTGGTCTTCTTAAATCTAAATAACGATACTTTAATCGAGTTTCTTCCAATGCATCAGTGTTATTATCGATAATTAAAGGAGGATTAATTGCACTATTTATTAAATTGACTTCATCAGCAATTATTTCAATTTCTCCGGTTTTAAGTTTAGGATTTGGCGTTTCTTTTTTTGAAACGACACCTTTAACATTAATTACATATTCATTTCTGATTTCGCAACATTTGACATTATCTTTAACTAAAACTTGAATTATTCCACTTCTATCACGTAAATCAATGAAAAGTAATTGTCCTAAATTTCTTTTTTTGGCAACCCATCCCACTAAAGAAACATGCTTTCCAACATCTTTTAAAGATAATTCAGTGTTAAATAAATCTCTGTACATATTAATTTTCCTCATGATCATCTTCTAATTGTTCACTAAAATATAAAATTAAATCATCATATTTAACAATATCTTGTGTTTGATTAGTTAAATTTTTAATAGTTAATTGGTTATTATTAATTTCATCTTCACCAATGAAAATAACATAATGGGCCTGTTTTTTTAAAGCTATTTTTATTGCAGAAGATGGCTTATGAAACTGATAATCGCTATCGCATACAAAGCCATGCATTCTTAATAAATTACTAACATTAAATGCACTTAAATTTGCACTTTCATCAATCGCAGCAACATAAATATCGATTGAATATTCTGGATTTGGTATTAATTCGTCATCTTTAAGAATTGAATAAATTCTTTCAATACCAAATGAAAATCCAACACCTTGCAAGTTTGGACCACCTAACTCATTTATTAGATTCGAATAATGTCCACCTGCTCCGATTGCACCATAATCAAAACCTTTTTTGCTTACATAATGGAATTCGAAAACAGTCTGGCTATAATAATCTAAACCTCTAACTAAAGTATCATCGACTTCATATGGAATATAATTTTCATCTAATATTTCTTTTAAATGTTTAAATCTAATTTTAGAATCTTTGCTCAAATAGTCTGACATTTTAGGTGCAGCACGCACAATTTCTTTATCGGTATCAACCTTACAATCTAAAATACGTAATGGATTTAATTTAAATCTTTGTTTACAATCATCACACATATTATCGATGTATTGTGAAAAATATTCTTTCAAAGCATTTCTATATGATGTTCTTGATTCTTCATCTCCTAAAGAATTTATTTTTAATTTAACATTTTCTAAGCCAAATTGTTTTAATATCGTATATCCTAAGATGATTGCTTCAGCATCAAAATATAATGAATCAGTTCCTAAAATTTCAACACCAAATTGATCAAATTGACGATATCGTCCTAATTGAGGTCTTTCATAGCGAAAAACTGGACCATGGTAATAAGCCTTAATAGGCAGATTAGAATTTGCATATAATTTATTATTAACAAAACTTCGAATGATTGAAGCGGTAAATTCTGGCCTTAAAGAAATTAATCTTTCTCCTTTATCTAAAAAAGTATACATTTCTTTTCTAACGATATCGCTGCTTTCGCCTACACCCCTTTGAAACAAATTAGCGTTTTCTATAACTGGTACTTTAAACAATTTATAAGAAAAAAGACGACAAACATCAGACATTAAATCAACGATAAATTGATAATCTTGAGCTTCTTTTAATATAACATCATGAGTTCCTTTAAGATTTTGATATTCCATATATCCTCCAACTAAACATTATATAGAATTGCTATTCTATATACAAAGCTAATGTATCACACGCGACACATTTATTACGCCTTTTAAAGATAATAGCAATGAAAATACATTTTCTAATTTCTTAGCGTTTTCAACATGAATTGTGGCAGTAATTGTTGTAATAAGTGTTTGAGTATTTAATTTGGCATTAATTGCCGTTAGCATAATATTTTGTGACGCTAATGCGGACATCACATCATTTAAAAGACTTGTCCTATCGCTAGCGTCTAAAGATATATCGACTTGATATTTTTTATTTTGTAAATCATCACGCCAATAAACATTAACTAAACGCAATTTTTCTTTGGCAATATTTGGACAATTTATGCGATGAACACTTATTCCTTTTCCCCTTGTAATATAACCAACTATTTGATCACCAGGTATTGGATTGCAACATGATGCTAAATTTATCATAATTTTTCCAACGCCTTTACAATAAACCGGACAATCATCGTCATTACTGACTTTATTATTTTTAAACGTTGGTAAAGAGGTTATTTTTTTAAGTCCAAGATAATCTGCTAAATTGCTAGGCAATATTTCTTTATTGCTAACTGATAAAAATAATTCATCCAAATCATTGACATTAAAGTGATTAAAGACATCTTTTTTATCAATATATTTTATTATTTCACTTTCGCTAGTTATACCTCGATCTCTAAATCCATCAATGCAAATATTTTTGCCTTTATTAATATTTTCTTGACGCATATAAGCAGCGTTTTTCTTAAACAAATATTTTTTAATTGCACTTTTTGCGTTATGACTGACGACAAAATCTAACCATTTTTCATTGGGTCCAGGTGCATTTTTACTCGTTTTTATTTCACAAACATCACCAGTTTTTAATTTGGTATTAAGTGGGACCATTAAATTATTTATTAAAGCACCAACAGTGGATTCACCAACTTTTGTATGAATACGGTATGCAAAATCTAAACAAGTCGCACCGCGTGGCAATTCCACTACTTTTCCTTTTGGCGTAAAAACATAAACATTAGCACCAAAAATATCATTGGTTAACGATTCCATATATTCTTGAGCGTCACCATCTGTGTGATCAGACATTGATACGAAATCTCTAAACCAATGCAATTGATTTTCTATTTCTCTTTGCTCTTTTTGGGAATTATAAGATCCTTCTTTGTATGCCCAGTGAGCGGCAACACCACTTTCAGCGACATCATCCATTTTTTCGGTTCGGATTTGCACTTCATATATGTTTCCGTCACCAGAAACAATGCTGGTATGCAATGATTGATAAAGATTTGGTTTTGGCATAGCAATATAATCTTTAAATCTTCCTGGTATTGGACGATATGTTTGATGAATCAATCCTAATATTTCATAACATTGTAAATCAGTTTTAGTAATTATTCGTAAGGCCAAAACATCATAAATTTCATCAAATTTTTTACCTTTATGGTACATTTTTTCATAAATGGAATATATTGATTTAATTCTTGTTTTAATATCAAAAGGAATATTGTGTTCGAACAATATATCAGCAATGCGTTTAGCTAAAGTGTCTAAAGACTTTTTTCTTGTTTTAAAACGATTAGACAATAATTTTGATATTTCCTGATATTTATCTGGTTCAAGATATTTTAAAGATAAATCTTCTAATTCACTTTTTATAACATTAATACCTAAACGATGAGCAATAGGAACAAAAACATCAAGAGTTTCACGCGAAATAATTAATTGACGGTCTTTAGTTAATGAGTCTAATGTTCTCATGTTGTGAAGACGATCCGCTAACTTGACAATAATAACACGAACATCTTGAGCCATTCCTAAAAATATTTTCATGTGATCTTCGGCTTCAAATTCTTCTTTTGAAATTTTAGAAAGTTTTAATCTTTGAATTTTTGTTAAAGAATCGACAATTTTTGCAACGTCTTTTCCAAATTTACCTTCGATTTCTTTTAATGGCGTGTTCGTATCTTCAACAACGTCGTGCAATAAACCAGCACATAATGTTACTGGTCCACATTGCAAAGTTGCTAAAATATAGCATACTTCCACTAAATGATGATAATATGGTTCTCCAGATCTACGATATTGACCTTCGTGCTTTTGTAAAATGTATTCATAAGCCGCGCGAATCATTTCGTGGTCTTTTAAATTTGAAATATACGTGTCATATAAAGACTCAACTTCTTCGAAATTGTGTAATTTATATCCACCATTAAATTGCGTTTTGATTTCCGTTGTTTCCATATTAGTAATAAAGTTGTATCTCCATAATATTTGTTTGATCTAAACCAGCAAAAATGTTTAATGTTGATGAATCAAGTTTAAAAATGATTTCACTTTTTTTCACATCATTATTTTCAATACTATTATCTAATTTTATATAATTTGTTTCGTCGATTGATAAAGCACTATCATAAACTGTAATATTAGTTTTACCACTATTGTAATCGATTGTTTTGACATAAACAGGCGTAGCAATTATTTTGACGAATTTATATGTGTTTGAAAAACGAAATGAAATTTGTCCATCTTCATTTGAAAATTCACCAATTAATAAACCATTTATTCCTTGATAACAATTTTTGAAATCTGTAATTTCTAGTTCGATTTGATTAGAGTTATACATATCTTTTATTATTTCATTAGAATTAGTGTACTTTTTCCCAATCGTTTGATTTTCATTATAAAAAGATAAAGTATGATAATTTAAACCCTCGCCGATAGAAATGTCATTACTCGTATAGTTATACGATATTGTTGTAGTGCTTGCTATAAAATTGCTATCGAAAATAGAACCATTTGGATTGTTACTAATTGAAAAATCACAACTAGTAAGCGGCAACATAAACAAAGATAAAAACAAAAAAGCACGTTTCATATTTAAATTATACATAATTTAGCTCGGATTATTAAAATATTTATTAACAAGAAATTGAACACGACTTGTTCCATGATAATTATGGAGTGAAATTGTACCATAAAGATCGACCATTGAACCATTTTTAAAGAAATCATCATCGATATTAAAAGCAACAATTTGACTAAAAATTGATAAATTTGTAATTATGTGTTTTTTTGTCTTGTTTAATTGTAAAAATGATTTGCTTACATTACAGATTTTGAATATTGGTGGTTTAAACTCTTCACCAAATGGTGAAAAACTCTCCACTAAACGACAAAGAGATAAATTGATGTCGCCAATGGAAATCTCGATTGCTTTTAATGGTTTTTGGACTTGTATATTTTTTTGACAAATAGAGATGATTTTTTCTTTAAATTCATTATATTTATCTTTCTTAATCGTCACACCTCCCGCAAAAGCATGACCACCATAATTAATTAATAAATTATCAACATTTTTTAATAGTTCAATCGCATCATAACCATCGTCGACACGGATTGAGCCTTTTAAGATAGTAGAATCATTACTATCATATGTAAAAATAATTGTCGGTTTATGATAAATGTTTAAAATTTTATTAGCAAGTAAGCCAACCATCCCTTCTTCGATATCATAAATAGAGACAATTGCACTGCTATCAGTGTCACTTTCATCAATTGAAATATTTTTTGATATAAATTTTCTTTGTTCATTAATACTATAGATATCTTTGTAAATTTGTTTTACTAAATCTTTATCATCAGAAGTTAAAAACTTTATTAAACAATTAATTTTATTTGTTTTTAATAAACGCCCTACAGCATTAATTTTTGGTGCCATTTTCATTTGTATACATAAATAATTAAATACATCATTTTCTTTTAACAAATCTAAAGCATAATATTTATTGTTTTCATATAAAGAAGACGCTAAGCGCACAATATCACGATTAAAATCTTTTAATGGCATCATATCGCTAATTATAGAAATAGCTCCTAATATCAATAAATAAATATCGATTTTTTTTAAAATGGCGTATGAAACCATAAAGGAACAAAATCCAGCACTGGTAGCGATTTGAGAAAAATTAGAAACTGATGGATGTATTATCGCATCAGCGTCAGGTAAAACATCTCCCGGCTTATGATGATCGATGATTATAACTTTTATATTGTTATCTTTTAAATATTTAATTTCTTCATTAGCAACAATGCCATTATCACAAAGTATTACTAATTTGTAACCTTTTTCAATAATTTGTTTAGCGCGTTGAATATTTATACCATATCCGTCAATATACCGAGAAGGAACATAATAGCCAACATCTTTATTTAAATAAGAAAACATTTTAACTAAAATTGATGTTGCCATGATTCCATCGCAATCGTAATCACCATAGATTATAATTTTTTCATTATTTTCTAAAGAATAATTTACAATATTAAAAACTTTATCCATATCTTTAAATAAATATGGGTCTTTAATATCAGAAAGTGACAATTCTCTAGTTAAATAGTCATAATCACTTAATGATAAATTATAATACGATAATAATTTTTCAAATAAAGTATCCATAAATTTTAAAAAGACTGCATTAAGCAGTCTATATTATTTTAATCATTAATTCCAATAAATATAGCTTCCTCAGGCTCGCTAGATTTAACTTTTGGAGCTTTTTTGTGTTTACGTTTGATTTTAAGATTTGGTAATTTGATATTTAATTTACGCATAATTTTATAAATAAACATATAAACTGGACCAAAGCAAGTTAAAATCAAAGCCAAACCCACTATTAAGCCAACAAAAGCAAATAGATAATAATTAGAAGTTGCTAAAGGTCCAAAACCAAAATTATTTAAGCATAAATAGGCAACAACAATTCCAGCAACCGCAATAGTGCTTGCACTTAAAGAAACGGCTTTATTCATTATTTCAACACGTTTTTCAACGCTATTATCCTTACTTCTAACCAATTCGTCTTTAACCATTTCTTTATCTTTGTTAGCAAATAATGTCATTAATAAATAACTAACAGTAATAATAAGTGGTAAAGCAATAAATAAGTCTAGACCAACACTAACACGAGTTAAGACAAATACTCCGACACTAATAAATCCAATTACTCCACTAAATAAGACGGTTGCTAATCCTTTTGATAATCCATAACGAAGCGTCAAATATAATGACATAAATCCAATTGCAACAGCACTTGCCACTACAATCCAAATATAATCAGGCTGTTGAGCGTTAACATGTTTTGTCATTTTAACAGATGCTACAGCATTAGCGTCAACGTTTGCATTTTCGATATAATCGACATATAAATTGTTTAAACTATCTTCATAACCATCGTCTAAATTGAGTTTTGCCATTTGTTCACCATCAATTGGACGATTTAAATCAACGACGATATATGTATAATTTGTCGTTACACCTTCGATAACTTCTTCACGAGAATATACAGTCATATATTCGTTAAGATTAGTGCCTTCTTCAAACAAATCTTCATATGTTGTTTCTTCGTTTTCCTCATAGACTAATTGAGTGTTTTTTAATAAATTTTCTACATAAGAAAGATTAACAGACGAATTATTTGTTGTTGTTTCAAAATATAAGTATGTATTTCCTTGTGAATAAGTTCCTGGGTTAAAAATTGTTCCGTTATCTAAAACACCAAAGGTGATAGAACCAGCAATAGATGCAACAAACAAAATTAGTCCAACAATCATAAATGGTTTTTTATGTTTAGTAAAATTAGTATTTTGGAATGTTCCATAAAAAGATTGTTTTTCTTCATTTAAAATGTTTGGAACGTTTTCGTTTTTAACACCAATGACACTATATTTATTCGTAAATTTTGTAGTGTTAGTTAATAACCACATCAATGTTTTTAATCCTAATGTATTTAAAAGCAATGAAGCAATTCCACCAAAAACACACACTGCAGCAAATGAAATCATCATTTCGCCACCTAGCCAATAAAATATAGCACCAATAATAACTAATAAAACATTTAAATCAACTATTGGAAGTAAAGCTCTTTTTGCACCTTCCGCGTTAGCTTTTTTTAGTGAACGACCGCGATAACATTCTTCTTTTACTTTGTTGATATAAATAACTCCGCACACAACACTGACAATAGCTACTAATGCTAATCCAACAACCATTGCTGTATTAAATTCAACTGTAAATAAAATTGAAAATAAAAGTGCAAGATAAGTTGAACCAATGCCTAAAGTAGCAATAGCAAGTGCAGCCCAACGATAAAATGCTGCTAATAGTAAAGATAAAATTAAAATTGCAAATAATGTAGCAATTAATGTTCTAGACATAGCAACAGTTTCTCTCATGCCATAAGAAATAATATTTTCAAAATAAGCAGGAACTGTTTTTTCAAAAATAAACGTGACATTATATGGTAGTTCATCGCTATTTAAAAGATTGACATAATAATTTGCAATTTGTGTACCATTACTTACATCATTACTTGTAATAGATCCATCTCCATCTGTGTCGATATTTACGCTACTAGCAATTGCGGTATGGGTATCATCACTCCAAATTCTTGAAATATCAAATTGCATAAGCAATTTATCGGCTTTATCTTCATCATAATCATCACTTGAAGATATCAATTCGGAAATAGTATCAGTTTCTTCATTAAAGTTATAAGCTAAATAAACATAAGTAGCGGTATCTTCAGTAGTTTCCCCTTCTTCTTCGCTTGAAGTATTATTGTTTGCTTCTTCTTGCAATCTTTCTGCTTCTTCAATAACAGCTTGAAACTCTTCACTCTCACTATTAATTGGAATGACGACAGTTGGATAATGATTAACAAAAGTCACATAACTTTCGCGTGAAGTATCCATAAATTCATCACCGATGGCAACTGTGTTTGAACTAGTGCCAAGAGCGAAAGCCCCATTAAATGACAAATATGTTTCGATTTGTTCATAATATGCAGTTTGTTCTTCACTTAAAACAACTTCTACAATATCATTACCTTGGGTATAAATATCATATCTTGTTTCACCATAAGTGTTTAATCTTTGTTCCATGATGCTAGCAATTTCACTAGAAGCATCTTCAGGAAGAACACTATCATCATCGGTGCTAGAAAGTTGGAAAGTTAAAGATTTGCCATCGGCATATTCAATGTTTGTATGACTTTTTAAAAAAGCGGTATTAAATGTGACGCCAACTGCGGTTAATCCAAGAACAGATAAGGCTAAATAAGCAATAAATCTTCTCATAAATCTCAATTCCTTTTTAATCAATAAAATCCATATAAAATAATCGCATAAAATATGCTTTTATAATTTACAACAAAAGTAAGTATTTTTCAACAATTTATTTATTAAAATAAATTACCTTGATAATCGATTTTTAAATGTTTATATGCTTTATTTGTTACAACTCGCCCTTTACTAGTTCGATTAATAAAGCCGATTTGTATTAAATATGGTTCATAAACATCTTCTAAATTAGTTGTTTCTTCTCCGATTGCACTTGCGATAGCCTCAACACCAACTGGACCGCCTTTATACCTATCAATAATTGTTTGTAAATATCTAATATCTACATCATCTAAACCAAGCGGATCAACTTTTAAAGCATTAAGAGCCTTCAATGCGTGCTCCAAATTTATATCATCATATCCTTCATAATTTGCAAAATCACGAACACGTCTAAATAAACGATTGGCGATTCTAGGTGTGCCACGACTTCGCTTAGCTATTTCATAACTAGCGTCATCATTAATTTTGCAGTTATAAACTTTCGCTGTTCTTTTGACAATTTGATTTATTTCATCGATAGTATAAAAATTTATTTTTTCACATATGCCAAATCTAGCTCTTAATGGAGATGATAAATCTCCAGCCCGCGTTGTTGCACCAATTAAGGTAAAAGGAGCAATATCAATTGTTAATGTTTTTGCAGATGTTTCACGCGATACCACTAAAGAAATTGTATAATCTTCCATTGCTTGATATAAAATTTCTTCCACAATACGAGGTAAACGATGGATTTCATCGATAAATAACACCTCACCAGGTTCTAAATCAGTTAGTATAGTTGCTAAATCACCAGCTTTTTCAATTGAAGGTCCGCTGATAACACGGATTTTTGCATGCATTTCATTTGCAATAACATGGGCTAAGGTAGTTTTTCCTAGACCAGGAGGACCATAAAACAAACAATGATCAAGACATTCGCTACGATGCAAAGCAGCATAAATAAAAACACGAAGATTGTTTTTTAAATGCGTCTGCCCGACATACTCATCAAGAGTTTGGGGACGCAATGAAATTTCTTCATTTTCTTCCTCTATATTTAAATGATTGTCCATTAATCTTTTTTTCATTATTTTTTCCTCAAGTTTTTAAGTGCTAAGGCTAATATTTCTTCGTTAGTAGCGTTTTCGATATTAATTTGGGCTAAAACATTTTCGATTTGAGTATTTTTAAATCCTAATTGCTTTAAAGCTTGCTTAACATCTTCATATTGTTCAGGATTTCCTTTTTCACCAGTTAATTGGCCTTTTAAATCTAAAATGATTTGACTCGCGGCTTTTTGCCCAATGCCTGGTAGTCTTTTTAAATAGGCAACGTTGTTACTAGCAATAGCTTTCATTAACATATCTGGCGTTGTCATAGACAAAGCATTAATTGCTAATTTTGGACCTATTCCCTTGACGTTAATTAAAGACAAAAAAGCTTGCTTTTCTAAAAGATTATTAAATCCAACGAGATATTGTTCATCTTCTCTAACAACTAAATAAGTATAAACAAAAGTTTCTTCATTAAGAATGAATTCATCAGGATGAGAAACGATAACTTGATATCCAACCCCATTAACATCAATTACAATAAATTGTTTGTCTTTATGAATAATTTTACCTTTTAAAGAATAATACATCTTGTTTACCTCTTATAATTATATACAAATAAAATATTTTAGTTTATATATTCAAATTCAAAATCACATAATACGACTGTGTCGCCATTTTTGGCTCCTAATTGTTCTAATTTATCATCGACACCAATATGTCGTAAATGGGAAATTAATTTTAAAATTCCTTCATCGGTCGATAAATTAATCATCGCATAATATTTTTCGATTTTTTCCCCATAAATTCTAAATGTATTCGAATTTACTTTTTCAATATTAAACGATTCTTCTTCTTTTAGTGAATAAACTTTGATTGTCGCTTTTTCTTGTAAATCTTCTAATGCTAAATTTGGACAATCTTGCAATTTCAAATAACATCCTTTTTTAAATTCATCGATATTTTCGTTTGTTAAACAACTGATTGGATAAATTTTAGCTTTAACTTTGCCTTTAAATTCTTTTAATAAATCAATTGCTCCATCTTCATCCATCTTACTAGCAACAATTATATAAGGGCGATTGTATAGATTATATCCATATTCTTTTAACTCTTCTCGTAATTCTATAAATTGTTGGTAAGGATCCATGCTTCCATCCATAGAAATCACATAACAAATAAGACGACATCTTTGCACGTGCCTTAAAAATGTTAATCCTAATCCTTTTCCTAAATGTGCACCTTTAATTAAACCTGGCAAATCCGCTAAAACAAAATAATCGTTATTATTTAGATAAACCACGCCTAAATTAGGTTCGATTGTAGTAAAAGGATAATCAGCTATCTCAGGTTTTGCATTGCTTATTAAAGATAATAATGTGGATTTTCCAACGCTTGGAAAGCCAACTAACCCAACATCCGCTAGTAATTTCAATTCCAATGTTAACTTTTTAATTTGTCCAGGCTCTCCATTTTCTGCAATTTTTGGTGCACGATTAATGCTAGATTTAAAACAAGCATTTCCTCTTCCGCCTCTTCCACCTTTTGCGACCATTACCATCTTATTATTTTCATCTAAATCAGCAAAAAAAGTGTGTTCAGGTTCAATATAAATGACAGTGCCAACAGGAACATCGACAATAACATCATCTGCACATCGACCATATTTATTTTTGGAACCACCTTTTTCGCCATCATTTGCGATAATTACTTTTGAGTGGCGAAAATTAAAAAGCGTATTTAAATTTTTATTGGCACGAAAATAAATTGATCCACCTCGACCACCATTTCCACCGCTTGGACCACCAAACGGGAGATATTTTTCGCGTAGGAAAGCAATCATTCCATCTCCGCCTTTTCCTGAACGAACCTCGATTTTAACTTGATCAATAAACATTTTATTCTCCGAAATATATTTTATAAAAAGACCACATTGTTTTCAATGTGGCTTTTATTATTTTATTTAGCTTCAATTACATTAACACGGGTTCTATTTTTTCCCCAACGTTCATATTTTACAATACCAGACTTAGTAGCAAATATTGTATCATCTCCACCGCGCTTTGTATTAAGTCCTGGATAAATTTTTGTTCCGCGTTGACGATAAATAATATTTCCCGCTAAAGCAAATTGCCCATCAGCTTTTTTAGCACCAAGTCTTTTTGATTCGCTATCACGTCCATTTTTAGTGGAACCGACACCCTTTTTACTAGCAAAGAGTTGTATATCTAATCTAAAGTTCATCATCTTTTCTTTATCCTTTCTTCATAAATTCAATTTTGATATTTTTTGGATAACTTTCAGCAATTGTTTTTAAGGAAGTAATTATCGTTTCGATGACAATCTCGTCATGATACGTTAATTTTCCTTTTAATTTCAATAATGCATATCCATTTTCAAGAATCATTTCAAATTCTTGATTTTCTTTGATGGAATTAAATCCTCCAGTTAACACGCTTGATACGCCTGCGCAAATCAAATCTTGACCATGTACATCACTTCCGGCGTGACCCCTAACTATTAATGATTTAAATTCTTTGTTTTCTCCATCAATTTTTACAATAATCATATTTAAGCATTAATACTTTCAATGACTAAGCATGTATATGGTTGACGATGACCTAAAGTTTTACGTTCATTGTGCTTGGCTTTGTATTTGTAAATACGAATTTTTTTACCTAAGCCATGCTTTTCCACTTTAGCGACAACGCTCGCGCCTTTGACATATGGTTTACCGACTTTATTAGATTTATCGCTTACCAATAACACTTTATCAAAGGTATAAGACGCTCCTGATTCAACATCAAGTTTTTCAACATAAATTTTTGAACCAACTTCAACGCGTACTTGTTTACCACCAGTTTCGATAATTG
The DNA here is from genome assembly GCA_944358985.1 of uncultured Bacilli bacterium. Lineage (GTDB taxonomy): Bacteria > Bacillota_I > Bacilli_A > RFN20 > CAG-826 > CAJOOD01. The sequence goes on from CALVSI010000001.1 coordinate 106,193, forward strand.
CGTACATAAATGTCCTCCTTTTTTAAACTAATGACTCGCTTGCAAGGTATAATGCAATGCATTAATTTATGACCTTTTTAAGGCGGTTGTAGCCAAATATAGGCGACAACGAAAGTAATATAACATTAGTTATATATTTTGTCAAATCATATTTGATTTTCTAAAAATGAAAAATATCCTTTTGGATAAATTACGATATGATCTACTAGTAAAATTTTCTCCTTTTTTGCTTTGTTTTTCAATTCGTAAGTAAATAAAATATCTTCATCGCTTGGATAAGGATAATTTTCGATATGATTATGCAATAAAATAAATTTGCTTTTACGTTCTTTTTTAATGAATTTTATTATTTCTTGGCTAGAAACATAAACATATTTTTCACTGCCTTGATAAAATAATGTTTCATTAACAATTTTGTTTTGATAGTTAAGTAAAATAATGAAGACTAACTCTTGATTTTTATTATTTAACAGGTTTTGATATTTATTTGTTAAATAGGTTAAATTATCGCTATAAAGATAAAAGGATTTTTTCACATTTATTCTTTTATAAAATTCAAAAATAGTTTTTAGTAAAAGTGCTTTATTTTTATTAATTCCTTTAATGCTAATAAGTCTTTCATAATCCATACTTATTACATTGATCAACCCACCATTTTGATAATATATTTCATGAGCAAGTTGCAATACATTTTTATTTTTATAACCGCTGTTTAAAATAATAGCAAATAATTCAACATCGCTCAAAGTTTCAATTCCATACCGCAAAGCTTTTTCTTTAGGACGCTCGATTATCGGCAAATCCTTTATTTTATAATTTATTCCCAAGTAAATTTCCACCCGCCAGGAATTGTAACATTTGCTTCGTTTGACAAAAACAATCGATAGATAATAACGGCGACAACTGCAACAGCAATAACCGCCATGACCGTTGTTAGTGTAATAGCTTCACCAACATAGTGTTGTTTTAATTCTTCATCACTTAAAATTCTTAATTTATTCATTTTTCCCCTCCTAATTACTTATAGAGAAAAAATAAATAAAAAACTAAAAAATTATTGGAGTTGTTTTAATTGATTTTCTAATTTTTTTAAATTTTCTTCATGAGCTTTTAATTTTTCTTGTTCTAAAATTATTTTTTCTGGTTTCGCTTTGCTCATAAAGTTTGGATTATTAAGCATTTTATTACAACGAGTGATTTCGGCTTTTTCATTTTCGATGTTTTTCAAAATTAATTTTTTGATATCATCCTTATTGGCGTTAACTTGAATTAAAATATCACCATAATTGTGAATAAAAATTGCCCCATTTTGATCGATTAAACTCTCTTCAACATTTTCGATTTTGCTTGCAAAAGTAAATCTTTTTAAATAATTTATGAAATTATCAAAAGTATTTATTCGCATATTTATTTTAAGTTGACAATCAGCGTTTGGTGCTAATTTATTATTAGTTTTGTAGTTTCTAACATCTTTTATATAATCTAAAAGCAATGATACAGAATTATCAAAATAAGAATTTACAAATTTCTTTTCCACCTTTGGATAATTTTCAAGCATTATCGATTCAAGATGTTCTGGTAATGATAAATATATTTCTTCGCTTATAAAAGGTGTATATGGATAAATTAGTAAAACAATAGTTTTTAAACACTTATACAATACTTGATAAATAATATCTTTATACTTATCGTTGTTATTTTGTAATGATATTTTAGACATTTCTAAGTAGATCGAACAAAAGTCGTCATAGACAAAATTATATAAATGTCCGCTAGCAGCATTAAAATCATATTTATCCATGTTTTTAGTAACATTTTTTATAGTGATTTGTAATTTATTTAAAATCCACGTTTCAAAACCATCGAGTTTTGCTTTGTTAATGTCTTTTACCTTAAAATCGCTTGGTAATACATTTAAAATATAGCGGGCAGAATTCCAAATTTTATTTAAATAATTATATGATGATTCAACTTTTTCTTTGCTATATCGCATATCTAGTCCTGGTGTTGAATTTGTTGTTAAAAAATAACGCAAAGCGTCCGCACCAAATTCATCGACTACATCATTTGGATCAACACCATTTCCTAACGATTTTGACATTTTTCTGCCTAATTCATCTCTAACTAAACCATGGATAATGACATTTTTAAATGGTGGTTTCTTTAAATTATATAATGATTGAAACATCATTCTAGAAACCCAAAAGAAAATAATATCGTAACCTGTTGATAAAACATCTGTTGGAAAATATCTATCCAAGTCTTCAGTTTGATTAGGCCAACCTAACGTGGAAAAAGGCCATAACCCAGAAGAAAACCATGTATCAAGAACATCTTCATCTTGAATATAATTTTCGATGTCTTTTGGAGGATTAACATCAACATATATGGTTCCGTCATCTTTTTTATAATATGCTGGTATTTGATGACCCCACCACAATTGACGAGATATACACCAATCTTCAACATTTTCCATCCATCTTAACAATACTTTGTTAAAACGTCCTGGAACAAATTTAACTTTATTTTTGCTTTTTTGATTTTCCAAAATTAGTTTAGCTAATGGTTTCATTTTCACGAACCATTGTTTTGATAAAACCGGTTCAACAACCGCATTGCTTCTTTCTGAATGGCCAACACTATGAACAATTTCTTCAATTTTTACTAAATTTCCTGAATTTTTAATAACGTTAACTAATTGTTCGCGGCAAACAAAACGATCTAAACCAGCGTATTTTCCACATAAATCATTCATAGTCGCATCATTATTCATGATTATTGGTCGTGCTAAATTATGTCGTTTTGAAATTTCAAAATCGTTTGGATCATGTGCTGGCGTACATTTCATGACACCAGTTCCAAAACTAATATCAACGTATTCGTCCCCTATCACAGGTATTTTTTCACCATTCGCAGGATTTATTACGTATTGTCCAATGTAAGATTTATAACGATCATCATTTGGATTAACGCAAACGCAAACATCACCAAACATCGTTTCTGGTCGAGTCGTGGCGACTAATAGATAATCGCTATTGTCTAGCAAACGATATTTAAAATAATAAAATTTTCCTTTGTCGTCATGATGAATAACTTCGATATTTGATAAAGCTGTTTTTTGTACAGGATCCCAATTAATAATTTTTTCACCCCTATAAATAAGGCCATCATTATATAAATCAACAAAAACTTTTTTTACTGCTTTATTTAATCCTTCGTCTAGAGTAAATCTTTCTCTTGTATAATCAAGCATTAGTCCAAGACTTGCCCATTGTTGATGAATGTTTTTTGAATATTCGTCTTTCCATTTCCAAGCGATGTCTAAAAATTGTTGTCGGCTTAATTTAGATATATCAACACCATCGTCTTTTAATTTGTTCATAATTTTGGCTTGTGTTGCGATTCCTGCATGATCACAGCCAGGTAACCATAACACATCGTAGCCTTTTGCTTTTTTATATCTAGCAATAATATCTTGAATTGTCGTATCCCATGCGTGTCCTAAATGTAGTTTGCCAGTTACATTTGGAGGAGGTATAACCATAGAAAAAGCCGGTTTATTTTTCTTATTAGCAATAAAATAACCTTTTTCTAACCATTTTTGATAACGATTTTGTTCTACAGTTTTATGATCGTAACGACTAGATAACATACTAATTCCTCCTAAAAAATAAAAAAACGTCCTCCATAAGGACGCAATTATGCGCGGTACCACCTTAATTTATTAATCAATTAATACACTCGATTCGTTAACGCCGATATACGTAATTACTTAATCCTTGCAAACTGACTTCAACAATCTTTTCTAGACCCCACTTCCACCTTAAGGGGCTCTCTATCTAGCAGTATTATTTACTACTTTTTGTTCAACGGACAATTAAATTATACTTAAAAATCAGATTCTTACAATAAATAATTTATAGATGAACTTCGATTATTTTTTTTAGCATATCAAGATTTTTATTAGAGTATGTTGAAGTAAATATTAAATCATCTTCAGCGATATCAAAATTATTTTTAATTTCTTTTAAAATCGCATATTTTTCTTTTTGATTTATTTTATCGGCTTTTGTTAAAACAACTACAAAAGGAATATTTTCAACTTTTAAAAAAGAATAAATATCTAAATCATCTTGATTAATTTTCCGGCGTGAATCTAATAAAAATACCACAAATGAAAGAAACTTATTGTCGGCAAAATAATTTTCCATTAATTTAGCAAAAAAATTAATCTCATCTTTATTAGAAAATGAAAAACCATATCCTGGAGCGTCTACCAAATAAAATTTTTTATCGACATTATAATAATTTAAAAGTTTAGTATGGCCAGGTTTAGATGATACAAACGCCAAATTTTTATTATTGCAAAGGCAATTTAAAAGGCTGGATTTTCCTACATTACTTCGTCCCACAAATAATACTTCTTTAAGATTATCATTTGGTCTTGATAACTTATCATTAGAAGATTTTATAAATTGGGTATTGCGAAAATTAATCATATCCAGCCTTTATATTTTTATTCTTTTATCAAAGCAACTTTTAAAGCGTCATCAACATTTTTCATAAATACGATGTTTAAAGAGTTTTTGACTTCTTCTGGAAGTTCTTCAACGGTTTTTTTATTTTCTATTGGAACAATTATTGTTTTAATTCCCGCTCTTAATGCAGCTAAAGATTTTTCTCGAAGACCTCCAATAGGTAAAGCGTGACCACGTAAAGTTACTTCGCCAGTCATTGCAATATTTGGATCGATTGGTGTCTTGCTTAAACAAGAAATTATAGCTGTTGTAATCGCAATGCCTGCACTAGGTCCATCTTTTGGAACAGCACCTTCTGGAACATGAATATGAACATCGTTATCGATAAAGATTTTTTCATCTATGCCATATTTTTTGGCATTAGCACGAACATAATCTAGAGCGATTGTTGCACTTTCTTTCATCACATCACCTAAATGGCCAGTTAAAACCAAACCGCCTTTTCCTTTAAAGTAAGTTACTTCAATTGGCAAAATATCTCCACCATATTCCGTATAAGCTAAACCAGTAACAACACCTATTTGTTTAATGCTTTCTTTTTTGGTTGAATCAAATATTTCTGTCCCTAAATATTCTTTAACCTTACTTATATTTATCGTTATAGATTTCGATTTAGGATTTTCAACAAAGTGAAGTGCAGTTTTTCTTAAGCAAGAAGCAATTTGTCTTTCTAATTCACGCACTCCTGCTTCACGAGTGTAATGTTCAATAACATATGCGATTGCATCATCATTAAATTTGACATCATGTTTTAATAAGCCGTTAGCGGCAAGTTGTTTTTTAATTAAATGTTGTTTTGCGATTTGAATTTTTTCAAGAGAAGTATAAGAATTTACCTCAATAAGTTCTAATCTATCTCTTAATGGTGCAGGAACATTTTCTAAATAGTTTGCAGTACAAACAAATAAAACATCACTTAAATCATACGGTTCTTCAATAAAATTATCATTGAAAGCAAAATTTTGCTCTGGATCTAAAACCTCTAACAAGGCACTAGAAGGATCACCTTTATAAGAAGAACCTAATTTGTCAACTTCATCCAATAAAAATACTGGATTGGTAACACCGGCTTTTTTCATACCAGCAATAATACGACCTGGCATAGAACCGACATATGTTCTTCTATGACCACGAATTTCAGCTTCGTCACTAATTCCACCTAAGCTAGCCTTGACAAATTTTCTTCCTAACGCTCTTGCTATACTTCTACCTAATGAAGTTTTTCCACATCCTGGTGGGCCATAAAAACAAAGAATAGGCGATTTGAGATTGCCAGTTAATTGCTTGACCGCTAGATATTCAACAATTCTTTTTTTAACTTTTGCTAAACCATAGTGATCTTCATCTAATATCTTTTTGACATTACTGATATCATCATTATCAATAGTTTTTTGCCACCACGGTAAATTTAATAACGTGTCAATATAATTTTGAATAAGCGAAGTCTCAAGAGAACCAGGAGGCATCATTTCGGCTTTTTGAAGTTCGCTTAAAATCTTACTTTTAATATTTTCTGGATATTGCCCTTGTTCCAAACGTTTTTTTATAGAATCAGAGCGGTCTTCATTTTCATTACCATTAATTTCTTTTTTAATTGCTTTTAATCTTTCGCGCAAAAAATATTCTTTTTGGGCCTGTTCACTAGAACTTCTAATCTCACTATTTATTTCTTTTTCAATATCTAAATTAATTTGTTGAAGATCTAATGCTTTGCTGGCTAAATCAAATAAATCACTAACTTTATCAATTGTTAATGCTTTAAATTTTTCTTCAAATGGAATATTAGAAAATTGAATAATAGTATACGCTAAAAGATAAAAATCAGTTTCAATATTAATATTTGCTCCTTCGTGTCTTTTATACACCTCTAGCAAATTTAAATTTTCGCATTTATCTAATAAGCGATTTAAATAACCATACAATGTTGCTTGATCGTTGGTTTCGTTTTCTAAAATTTCGCCTGTGGCAAAAAAACAATCATCTTTAAAATAAATGTTTGTAAAGCGAACACGTGAATTTGAAATAATACGTAAAGTAAAATTTCTTCTGTCTTGATTTAATGAAATTATTCGACAAAGACTACCATATTGATATACATCATCACTAGTAATATCATCGACATCAGCGTTTTTTTGAGCAGTTGCAAAAATCAAAGAATCATAAGAATCTTTGCTCGCATAAACTGCTTTTGATGAGATTTTGCGGCCCACTCCAATTGATTGGGTAATGCTTGGCAAAATTATTGTTTCTTTTGTTATAAGCAATGGAAGTTCCAAAGTTTTATTCTTCATCTATACTAACCTCCTTCAAACGGACAGATTAGTTATTGTTGTTATAAAGATAATCTTCCGCTTGTCCTAATAAAATTTGTGTTTTTAATTGTTCTTGTTGCGATTCTAATGCTTTTTTGACATCTTCAATTTTCATTTTGTATTGTTCCGCCATACGAGCATATTCGAAATCTAATTCTTTTTCTCCAATAACAATTTCTTGAGTTTTCGCAACTTCTCTTAAAATTGTTACAGCATTTAAATTCTTAACAGCATCATTACGCAAAGTTTCCATAAATTGTTCTTCGCTTTGACCAACGACTGACAAATATTGTTTTAAATCAAAGCCGGATTGAGCCATTCTTTGTTCAGCATCTTTTTTTCTTGCTTCGACTTCGCTTTCAACAATAGCATCGGGTATATCAATCGTAGAATTTTTTTCAATTTCTAAGAATAACTTATTCAAATAATCACGTTTTGCTTCACGCTTTTTGTTATTCAATAATTCATTTTTCTTAAATTGTTTTAATTGTTCGACCGTTTCGACATTTGCAATATTTAAATCTTTTACAAATTCATCATCTAATTTTGGCAACACCTTGCATTTTACTTCATGTAAATTTACTTTAAAAACGGCTGGTTTTCCTTTTAAATTTTCAACATATTGTTCTGGGAATGTGACATTGACATCAAATTCATCACCACTTTTATGTCCCACTAATTGTTCTTCAAATCCTGGGATAAAATAATGTGAGCCAACTGCTAATTCATAATTTGATGCAGTACCGCCTTCAAATTTTTCTCCATCGACGCTTCCTTCAAAATCCATAATAACGGTGTCACCTTCACTAACTTCACCATCTTTAGTTTTTAATGTGGCGTTTTCATCTAACAAATGATTGATTTCTTTATCAACCTCTTCATCACTTACAGAAATTTCTGTTTTCCCAATATTTAAGTTTGTATATTGACCTAATTTAACCTCTGGAGCGGTAGTAATCAAAAATTTGACAACTAATTCCTCACTAGACAACTTATCAATTGTAATTTGAGGACGAGCAAAAGGCTCGACTTTATCTTCCATCACGATAGCTTGATAAGCTGTTGGCAATAAACTATCAATAGCGTCATTATACAAACGGCCTTGATCTATTTTGTCCTTTACAAGATTATCAGGGGCATGTCCTTTTCTAAAACCAGGAACAGTAACATTTTCTTTTAATCTATTAAAAGCTTTGGTTTGAGCTTTACTCCATTCTTCTTTTGAAAAAGTAACAACTACTTCTGTTTGGCAATGTTCTAATTTTTGTAATTTTCTTTCCATTTTAATTCTCCTTTTTTTGAGTTTCGCTTTGCATTATATATTATATAAAATGTAAAAACAACTAATTAACTTCGTAAATTTAAAAATTTCTAATGATGTCTATTATTTTATTAATTAAATTTTTGCAATTTGCTGAGATTTCAACATTTTGTTGCAAATCATTGTTTAACATTCCATTAACGATATTATCAAGTGCTAAAAATAAAATTGTCGGATTATCATTTAGTTTAAAAGGATAGCAATAAAGTGCATAAAGACTTAAAACGGACTCAAAAGTTGAATAATAGGTAGGATCTTTGACAATTTTTGCTTGTTCGATACAATATTTAAAAGTTGGGTCATTAAAAATACCTAAAATAGTGCTTGGAACTATTTTTATAATCTCGCCATGATAATTAAATTTGACTTCTTTATTAAAACCACTGTCTTGCAAAGCAATCAAAGCAAGTGTTCGAGTTGATTCTTTGCTATTATTAAGCATAATATTTTCTAGTTCTGATAAGAATAATTCAATTTTGTAGTTTTTCAGTGATGAAATGCCTTTTTTAACAATCTCATCATTTTCGCTTTTTAACATTTTTTGGATTGATTCAACATTATTTTGCAAATTAGAAACATTATTAAGCAACTTAGTTATTTCTTTTTTATATTTCTGCATTTTTTCTTCTACGATTTGACTTTCGTATGGCATTTCTTCAAACTCTTTTAAATAATCCAATGCAAAATCATATTTTTTAAAATAAAAACATAAATTCATGGTGATATCGATGAATTTTGGTAAATCTTGTATTAATTTTGCCTTATTAGTATTTAGAAGAGTAATCGATGTTTCAAAATTATCTAAAAAAGCATAACTAAGTATTTTTAAATACAATAAATCACTATCACTTTCATCTTTGACATTATCTATAACTTCTTGATAGTTACAAGAATTGAATAATCTTTGTATTTCTGTTTTAGTTAACATATTAGTAGATTTTTAGTTATTATTTAGCATTACATCTAATCTTAAAAATTTTAAAAAACCTTTAATAATATCCAGTTCTGAAGTTTTGAAGTTTTCATTAATCCACTTTTTAAACGCTCCAACGCAACCAAATATAATAAAAGTAATTACATAATCTTTTTCTTGTGGATTCGTCAATTGTTTAACTAAAATTGATTCACCTACTAAATCATAAAAACGTTTAAAAATTAAGTTTGTAAAATGTTCGCTAGCTACATTAAATAAGGCCTTAAATAATTTAACATTGTTTTTGATGTATGAACAAATTCCATCAATTAAGGATAAATATTCATATTCGTATTCATTAGCGATTGAACTAATTATAGTTAAAGCGTCATCTTCTATTTCTTTAATGACTGCATCTATTGAAGGATAATGCAAATAAAAGGTTGAACGATTTATGTCAATAGCTTCACACAACTGACTTATAACTAATCTTTTAGAACCATTCGCGGAATAAGTATCGATAACATATTGTTTTATCGCGGCTTTTGTCTTTTTTATACGACGATCCATTCTCTTTTGTCTCCTTTTCAACGTTTTGTTAATACTGTCTTATTATCAATAAAATTAAAATTTTGTTTCTTAATTTATACATAAATTATATTAGATTAAAAATATAAAACAATAAAAAGGAGGAAACAAGATGCAAGAAAAAATAAAAATACTAGTCACCGGAGCAACTGGACACGTTGGAAATAATCTAGTTAAAAAATTAAATTCATTAGGAATAACGCCATATTGTTTGGTTTTAGAAAACGATAATTGTTTTTCTATTAGAAACGATTCATATAATAAAATTATAGGAAATATAATAGATCGCGAGAAAATGTTTTCCATCATTAAGGAAATGGATATTGTCATTCATTTGGCTAGCCAAATTTCTATAAAGGCAAACGATGATTATTTAAAATTATATTCTATTAATGTGTCTGGCACTATTAATATAGCGGATGCTTGTTTAAATTACGATAAAAAACTAATTTATGCTAGTTCAGTTCATACAATTCCAATCACAATTAATAACAAGCCAATGAGTGAACCGACTTCATTTAACATTGATACAAGTCATGGTAACTATGAAAAAACAAAATCAATTGCGACAGATTATGTATACAATTTATCGCATAATAAAGGTTTAAAAGCAACGATTATTTATCCAAGCGGTATAATTGGCGAAAATGATTATTTTATTAGCGAATTGTCTACATTATTTATTGATATAGCAAATAAAAAATTGCCAGGATATGTCAAAGGCGGATATGCTTTTGTCGATGTAAAAGATGTTGTTGATATGATTGTTGAAATAATAAATAAAAATAAATACAACACCGAATACATTATTTCAGGTGGATATTTATCAATAAAAGATGTTATAGAAACTATTAACAAATGTTATCAAAGAGACAAACTTCCTATTTTATTTAGTACTTGGTTTGTTAAATGCATGATTCCATTTCTTTCATTACATTCAAAGATAAAAAATAAAAAACCTCTTTTTACTCTTTATTCATTAAAAACAATATTGTCTAATTCTAATTTTGATGTTTCTAAGGCTAAAAAAGAATTAAATTACGAGCCACGAGATGTTAAATTAAGCATAGTTAATGCGCTAAATTGGCTTTTAAAAAACAAAGATTATAAATTTAATAAAAAAAGTAAATCCACTTTTAAAAATATTGCTGCTACAATGTAAGTATGAAACAAAATGTATTTATAACTGGCGCTAGCGGTCATATTGGAAATGTTATTATTAAAGAGTTATTTAATAATTATAAAAATGAAATTTCAATAACTTGCTTATTATTAGAAAACGATAATGCTAATTATTTAAAAGATTTTGATTTAAACATTATACGTGGCAATATTTGTGACCGCGAATTAATGTTTAGATTAATTAAAGAAAACGATATTGTTATTCATTTAGCAGGTATTATTTCTACGTCAAACAAAAACAAGGATTTAATGTATAATGTAAACTACTTAGGAAGTAAAAATATAGCGGATGCGTGTTTTAAAAATAAAGCTAGACTAATCTATGTTTCTTCAGTTCATGTTTTAAATTGCGAAAACACTACAATTAATGAAAATGCTTCTTTAAATGTTTCTTCACATCGTGGCGAATATGAAAAAACAAAAGCATTGGCAACTTCTTATATAAAAGACTTGTTTGACAAAGGTTTAGATGGATTGATATTTTATCCAAGTGCAATAATTGGGCCGTTTGATTATTTATTAGGAGAAACATCAAGATCAATTATCAACATATATAATGGAAAATATCCCTTTTATCTCAATGGTGGTTATTCGTTTGTCGACGTTAGAGACGTCGCTAAAATGATTGTAAAAGGTGCTTTAAATAAAAATTTAAGTCGTCAATCTTATATCATTAGCAACGGCTATATCAGTGTTAAAGATTTAATTTTATATACATCAAGTCTTTCCAAAAAACCAAAAAAACATTTAATTTATGTACCGCTGTTTTTGGTATATATCGCCCTACCATTTATTTCACTTTTTGCTAAAATTTCAAAGAAAAAGGTAATTTTTAGTAAAAATATGGTAAAAACTATAACTAGTAACGGGAGTTTTGATATTTCAAAAATTAAAAAAGATTTAAATTATGCACCAACAGATTTACACACCACCATTAAAGATACAGTTGAATTTTTAAAAGAATATCAAAATTTAGATAAATAATAAACGCTTATCTAATCAAATCGCTTGGTACAATCATGCCAAGCAACTTTTGTGTTTGTTTTCCATGTTCGCTAACAAAAACGCAAACAAGCTTTTTTCTATCGCGATTGTATTTATCAAAAACATCTAAAATATCATCCAAATCATAATCTCTTGGTATAAATTCATATTTTTCAGAGATATGTTTATTTAAAGGTATAAATTCAATAAAATCTTTTATTTTTAAATTTTTAGTTTTGTTTGTTTTATTTTTTGCCATGTATAAAAATAAAACATTTGGTGAAAAAACACCTATTAGATAACCATCTTTTAAAATAGGAATTTGGGTAAATCCTTTTTTAATCATTGTGTCTAAAACATTCTCAATTGGTTCTTCTTCATCAACATAATACAAATTACTAATTTTTGTCATTATATCATTCGCGGTAATTGGATTTTTTAACTCCTCTATTTCTTTATTTAAAAAATCAATAGTTTCATCTGATATAATAAGCAAATCTTTAGAATTCATATCAAATTCATGAACTAGATTATTTCTTAATATTCTTATCATGTTTATTTGACGTGCTTTTTCAAAATTTTCTTTATTCGATGATGATTCTAATTTATCAATATATCTTTGTATCATTGAAAACGAACGTGAAAACTCTTTAAATTTATCTCTTAATAAATCATCAAAAATATTATAAAGTCTAATAAATTCTTCAACATTATCTTTGTTCATATTAAACATTATATAATAAAAACACCCGAGGGCGTTTATATTTTTTTATTGAGGATTTCTTGAATCACAAAGTGCAAATAATGCAACTGTCCCTGGACCTGAATGTGCACCGATAGTTTGATCGATATAATTAATGATAATTCTTTTAAATTTAACTTTTTTCTCTAACAAACTTATTAAATAATTAACATCATCAATACAATCACAATGTCCGATAGCGATTACTTGATTTTTTAAATCAACACCATGTTTTAAAAATTTTTCAGCCATAACTTGGAGTGATTTTTTTCTGCCTAATACTTTCGTAAATGGAATTAATTTACCTTCGTCGTTAACATGCAATACTGGTTTTATTCTTAATGCATTACCTAAGAAATAACTAGCTTTGCTAACTCGACCTCCTCGATATAAATAAACCAAGTCTTCAACAGTAAAATAATGTGCTAATTTTAATTTGTTTTCTTCTAGCCATTTTCTATTATCTTCTAAACTCATTCCATTTTCCTTATTAACAGCAGCGTGATAAACAAGCAAACCTTGTCCTAATGACGCTGCTAAGGTATCAATGACTTCAATTTTACGTTGTGGATATTTTTTTAAAAGAATATCTCTTGCAACTAAAGCGGAATTATAAGTAGTTGATAATGCACTTGAAAATGCTAAATATAAAACATCGATTCCTTTTTTTAACAATTCTTCAAAATAATTTAAAAAACTTGTTTCGTTAATTGCACTAGTTTTTATTATTGCACCATTACGCATGCGATTATAAAAACCTTTATAATCTTGATCGTGTTCTGGATCAAAACCAATATGTTCGTCTCCGTTTTCATCAATCCAGTACATTGAAATAATTCCTATATCGAATTTTTTAACTTCGTCAGTGGGTAAATTAGAACATGAATCGCTTACAATTTTATAATTTTCCATATTTATATTTCCTTTCATAAAAAATATTTAATATCCTTATTTAGGATATTCGTTAATACATTAATTTGTTTTATTTGGATTTCAATATATTGTTTGAACACAAAAAGTAGAGATTAAAATATTTGCTCTACTGATAGTAGAATTTTAAAAATTATTTAGTGTATTTCGGATATTTTTTTATGCTTTATTTAAATTTTTTTTCGTTTATAATGGCTTTATGAAATTTTTTTTAAAAAATTTTTTACTAGAATTTATCAAACTGACAATTATTTCTGTTGTTATAAGTGTTGTTATTGCTTTATATAGATACACTAGTCATTATATTATTTCTTTAAGCCGATCATTATTTTTAAGTGATGACATCTATACGAAAACATTTGCTGTCATTTTGGCGGTGTTTTTAGTTTTTATTTCTTTTTTAATTATACGATTTGAAGGAACTGTTCAAAGTGGCGGATTATCCCAATTAAAATTGATGCTTACTAACAAAAATATCAAATTTAGATATTATTTTGCTATACCATTAATGTTTATAAACTCGCTGATATCTTTTTTTATTGGTGCCCCTGTTGGAAGTGAAGCTCCATCAGTTTTTATGGGTGGAAGTATTTCATATGGTGTTGATGAAATTTTTTATAATAAAAAAAGTAAAAACGATGATGATTATTTAGGAATGGCACTAGGTTTTTCAATGGCTTTTAACGCTCCATTTGCGGGCCTTTTATATGGATTAGAAGAATGTCTTCACAATATTAAAATTAAAAATATAATGAAGATGATTTATTTATTGAGTATTAGTTACTTAATAAGTATGGTTATATGTCCTGATCCTGTTTTTTCTTTTGAAATTGCTTTTGAATTTGATTTTAGCAAAATTTATATTTTTATTTTCCTTATAATTTTAAATTTTTTAATTTCTGCTTTGATATTATTTTTAGTTCCGACCATCAAAAAGATTTTGAATAAACATTATTTAAATAAGTTTGTTCAATATCGTTTCTTCTTATTGGCTGGGATTTCAATAATTTTATCATTATTTTTTCCTATCCTTGCAGGAAATGGCACTCAATTAATTAATTATGTTTTTGCAAATCCTATGATTTCATTAATTATAATATTTTTAATAATCAGAGTTATTTTATTTATAATAAGTGCTAATTCGATGATGACTGGCGGATTAGTTTTACCAGCATTAGCCATCGGAGCGTTAAATGGTTATTTAGGATATTATATAGCTAATATTTGTTTTGATTTGAATTCTACTTATATAACATTATTTGTTCTTATTGGAATGGTAAGTATGTTTTCTTGTCTAAATGAAGCTCCTTTAACTGGTATTATTTTAGCGTTGTCTTTTTCTAATTTTTCAAATTGGACTACTGTTTTAGTAGTTTCTTCGTTTGTAATTTTTGTTTGTTTTATATTTATTAAATTATGTCGATTAGATGATATTACTGATTCTCGATTTAAATTATTAAAAACATCAAGAAAAGAATAGCTATATGCTTAGTATATTACATATTTCTCTTTTTTGTTCTTTTGTCAAAAGATAAGAATCAAGGCATTTTCTTTTAACCATCTTTTTTATATCATCATCGCATATTTTGTTTGATTTAAAATAATTGTAAGTGACAACATATCTTTTAGAAAACGCGGTAACAATAAACCAGCTTATTGACATTTTTAAATAATATTCAGTTGTTTTAATAGAATTAATCTTTCTTAAATATTTATCTAAATCATCTGTGTTAATATAATAAACCATCACCATATTAATCATAAATCTTACGATATATGGATTTTTATTATTTAAATTTTCATCAATATAATGAGAAAAATCATCTAGATGATTTTCGATAATATTATTTTTAAATCCATCAGTTAAAGCCCAATTATTTAAATATGGTAATAAATCTTTTAGATATTTAAGCAACAAATTATAATCGTTAAAATTTTCTAATATCATCCTATGTAGAAAAAATTCTTCTAAATATTTGTGATATGGACTATTTATAAAATTTGAAAAAAGATTATTTTTGTATAAATATTTAGCAAATTGCCGTAATTTAGGTATTCTTACTCCTAATATTTCATATGCGCAATTAGGAATCAATTTTGTTATAAAAGTACGATATTTTGGATCTTTATTTTTATTTAAGAATAATTCAATATCACAAATTTTGTTCATATTCAATTAAAGGTCTTAAAAGCGAAGCGTCATCATATTGGACAACCATTTTGCCATGCTGCTCGATATTAACCCACAAGCTTCCGCCTCCAGCTACTAATGCATAAAGCCATAAAACTATATTCCAATTATTTTCATCTGCATATGTATATGCCATATTTTCATTTTCAAAAAAATAAAAATAAGCACTAGTGTCTTCGTTGTTACTAATAATTAAATATTCATCGTATTCATATGATTCATCACCTGAATAATCAAAATAATGCATTTCATATTTATCATTGTATAATTGATAAATTGATATAACTTCTTGGCAAGAATATTCTTTTTTTAAAGTATTGCTAACATTACAAGACGTAAGAGTTAAAGTAAATGGAAGCGTTAATGATATAATTTTGTTTAGAGTTTTCATAAAGTTGCTCTATCTCCACATTGATTAGATTAAATGATTTATGCAATTGAAGCAATAATTTTTATGCAATTTCTTAATGATAAAATAATAAAAAAACCGATTTTCATCGGAATAATTTTTAAATGTACCGGTGGAACGAATTGAACACTCATTGGCTTGTTTGCGACTGAGTGAATACATTACCTGCGACTGAGTGAACATACACTTTTTACCGGTTTTATGCAGGTTTCATACAGATTTTAACAAAAATACGCAACTTTTTACAGTATTTGCTGAAAATTAACCGATTTATAGAAAACTCTCCATTTTCCAAAAAGCATCTTGTATACTATTTTCACCGGGCATAAGAACTAATGGTTAACTTATTAGTTCAATATAGGTAGCACGAGAGTTACCAATAATAGTTTTAACACTTATGTCCGATTGCGATCTTCCAGTCACTGTTTCTGAAGTGAGACATGAATTTAAAACCTTCTTTGATAGAGTTAGGTTGCTTTACAACTTAGCATTCTTCAGAGAAGAAAAAGGCTACAGAGCGGAAGCTGTGAAAAAGTACGCTGATGAATTGCTTGAGGCTAACCGCATCAGTGAGTATGTCCACTCCATCATTGGAGAAGCGATCCAAAAATTCACACTATTCTCTCCGGTCAAATTAAAAGAGATGAATCCTACTAAGCTCGAACAATTGAGCAAACGGATTAACATCTCTATCTATGACATTAACGGTGAAATTACTGATTTAATGTCGAAGTAACTAACTCCTAAAAAGGGAGCTTTTTTTGAATTTAAGCCTGAATTAGCTTTTTGTCTTCTTCAAGCAACTCACAGAAGATCTCTTCGGTCTTATCCATGAATTCTTCATGACTCAAAAATGGGCCATAAATTGAAGAAACCATATGCATGGCTTTAATGTTAAGGCGAATCAAGCGATCTAACTCATCATCAGGTTCGCCTGTGATTAATTGGTTTTTATCCATATTAAAAGTCCTTTCTATTTTTGACTCTTAATATTCTTTTTTTGGTAAACAAGCAACAATAAGTAACCCTATCAATCCAAGGAACAAGCCTCCAAAAATCCATCCAACAACGCTCCTGTTTTTATATCCGGCGATGATTGGACATGCAATAACACTAATAACCGTATTGATGATACCTAAAACTGTAAAGATTGGTGATATTTCCATTTTTATGCCTCCTCACAATAAACAATAAAGCACTTTTTTGGAAAAATGTTTTTTTGTCCCAACATTGGGTACATTTATTTAATCACCATTAATAAAAATATAATCTTCGGCCACAACTTCTTCTTTTGAAATCGATGAATTAAAATATGATTCTTGTTTTAAATATCTATCTGTTATGAAATGAAGAACTTTATTCTTAGAGCCTAACAGAAGTCTTTCTTTATCTAGTTGGCTCTCTATAAAAGGCCCATCTATTAAAAGATCTACAGAATTAACTAAATCTTTGTCCAACGCATCAATAGTTTTGCCAGAAAATAATATAATACCGAGGCCAGCTTCATGGATCCTTTTATTTAAAGATTTTAAACCAGATTGCAATGATGGTTCTCCTCCTGTGAGAGTTACTCCTTCAATCCCATATTTCTTTTTTGCCTCATAAATAATATCTAAAAGTTGTTCTTCTGTAAGAAGATGTTTAGGAACAAGAGGCTGCAAAGAAGGGTTTCCGCAACCTTTGCAGTTTAAATTACAACCCTGAAACCAAATGCAGCATCGGTCAAAAGGGCCTTCAATTTTAGTAAGCAATTTAATATAAGCAACGTTGAATTTATTCATCAAACGAAAATTCGAATCCGTTCTTTCCTAATTTAGTAACAAGCTTACTTCCTTTCAAAGAACGAAGGTCATCCTTGTTTTCAAACAAGAACATTGCTAAAGGATCTAATAGTCTGTCATTAATAGCGTTAAGAATATCTCTTCCGCCTTTTGATGAATCAACAGATTTTAAGATATATTCGATTGCTTCCATTTCTTTTTCAAACTCTAATTCAAGCTTATATTTTTCTTCAATTCCTCTAATAACTGGTTTGAGCTTATTCTTACAAATTTTATATTGGAATTCTCTATCTTGAATGAAATTAAATGGAACAATATTGTTGTAACCAATTCTACCTAACAATTCAGGTCTCTTGAGTTCGTTATCGAAATAATCTTTAACGATTTTAATAAATTCTTTGGCCACAGCTTCTTTGTCACTACTCATCGCAACTTGCTTTGCTCCAAGGTTGGAAGTAAATACAATTATTGTATCGCTGAAATATACTGTTTCACCTTTAGAATCTGTCAATCTTCCATCTTCCAAAATTTGTAAGAAAATATCGAGAATTCTTGGGTTTGGTTTTGCAGCTTTTTCGATTTCATCAAAAAGAACAACGCTGAAAGGATGTTCTTTAATAGCGTTTGTTAATTGGCCGCCTTCTTCATATCCAACATATCCAGGAGCAGCACCAATTAGTTTTTGATCACTATTCTCTTGAGCATATTCAGACATATCAAATCTTATGCAAGCTTGTTCATCTCCAAATAAGAATTTAGCTAATGCTTTTGATAATTCGGTCTTGCCTACACCAGTTGGGCCAACAAAGAAGAACACACCTTTAGGCATAGATCTTGAAGAAGTTTTGTGCAAACCAGTTAAACCCATGTAAGCTTTAACCACTGTTTTTTCAATTTTTGCAATAGCTTCTTCTTGTCCAATAACTCTTTCAGAAAGTTCCCTCTTGATGTTTTTAACCCTGCTTTGTTCCAATTTTTCCCATGGATTTTCTTTTTCTCCATACTTGAATAAATAGAACAATTTATCAAAAGTCATCTTATCTTCTTTTCTAGACATCCTAGAAAGTTGAATGATTTCACGATTTGTAAAATCTTCAAGCATATCAATGCATTCAATATTTTCAGGATCTAATAATGAAGTTGTTCCTGTTTTGAGCTTTACCTCAAAGGAATCTTCAATCTTTTGTATTATTTGCTTTCTTTCTTCTCTATCTGGTTTTTGTAAAGTAACTATTTCGACTTCTGGATTTCCTTGATAGAAAGAAAGTGGCATGCCAGAGGCTTTATTTAGAATGATAATCACTACGCTTTCATTGCAATCTGAATTTAAGTAGTCAACCTTTCTATCTTTTAAAGCCTTCCCTAATAAGGTAATATTTTGCCTTTCATCATCTGATAATCCGTTTGCGCTGAATAAATATTCAGACCAGTTGATAATGAATGCGACTTTTCTCTTTTTATCAATTACGTTCTTGTAAACAATATTTAGTATTTCAGCAGGGCTTTTAAATAATCCTTGTTGAGTTTTTGGATTGATATCTTTTTCTTCTTCGTCATCTAAATCGTAAGAATCACCTTCGACTTTTACTTCATCGGTTAAAGTTAATTTATCAACGGCGCCAGTTGCTCCTTCAACTCTATCCCAGTAAACAATGTCTTGATAATCCATGTCCTTAAACATAGCTTCAAGAAATTCTCTTAAAGTAACGATTTTATTCTTTTCATCAAGATAAACATCACCGACGTTGCCATCGATCATTACGCATTTCTTAATACCTGCGCTTCTTTTGATTTTGTTGAAAGTGTTTTGTAAAGACATAGTATTTCCTCCTACTTTTTGTTCTTGTTCACATCAACATATTGATATTTTTGAGTTTGTATTTTATCTGGGTTCTCCCAATTAACTTCTTCATGAAGGATATTGATATCATAGATATTTTTTAGATCTTCAAGGAATGGTTCGATATCTTTTTTACATGCATGGCCTTCGTATTCATCAAAATGATACATGAATTTACCATTAAGCTGAATTTCAAATTCTGCCATTTGGCCTGTAGCTTTTAAAGCAACAAGCTTCACAACATTTCTCTCTTTGTCAATTTTCAAATTGTTCTTGGTATCAACAATAAAGCCTCTAGCCCTAATAGCTTTTATAATAACTTTAAGCGTTTCCTTTCTAATCTTTTCATCAGTTATCGACTCATTTGCAACTCTATTTGCTTCATCAATGGTTTTAACTTCGTTAAGAACTTCTTCGCTAACACCACTACTCTTAAGATTTTCTTTGATTTCGGCAATAGCGCTCTCTGTTTTCTTATTAAGCAATAAATCATATTCGCGTTGAGCCTTGGATAAAATCTCTTCAAAGCTCAATTCGTTATTTTCTGAATTAATTAGTTCCCTATAAGCTAATTCTCTTAATGAAACATCTTCAATTTGGTTAATCTTGTTCAACAAATCTTGTGAATAATGTAAAACACCATTAGCCTTATCTAATAAAACGTTACCAGCATTTAGTATGCCTTCGTCAATCATTTGATCTATCACGGCAAGTTTTGAGCCGGTTAAATCATTAACAATGCCAATTAGTTCAGATGATTGTCTTTCAAGTTCTTGTTTCGTCTTTAAAAAATCGTTATATCGAGAATCATGGTTGTTTGTAGAAAAAAACTTCTTAAGTTCCTGATACTTAACTAAAGTAGTCTTGAAATCATTAATTTTATTTTGGATAGTCTTCTTTGACTCTTGAAGATAACGCTCGTATTCGATTACTTTTGCGCTTTCAAGCTTATTAGCAGTTTCGTGAATTCTTTCGATGGCTTTATCAATTCTGCACAAAGAATGAATAGCGGTATCGCATTCAGCCTGGATTCTAATCGTTAAGCCTTCATAATCAACTGTTACTTGTTGACTCATTTTTCATCTTCCTCCAAATCGAATATTTCGTCAGACCATCTCCTTAAATCATCAGGAGTAAAGTTTGCTGTTCTATCTTCAGGATGAACGAAAGCATTTCTGTTTTCTCTAAAGTCGTGAAGATCGCTAATTACTTTTTTATCGATTATACCACTTCTTCTTGCTTCAGAAAGCATATCGGAAAGCTTTCCATCTAAATTGTATTTATTCTTCAGAAGCATTTCTAATTTCGCTGCAAGATTAACAAAAACAAATTGATAATCTCCTGAAACAATCTTCTTTTCTATTAATTCTTTCTTTATGTTTTTAGGGTTCTTCAAGGCATCTTCTACCATATTAATGTGGTCATTTATTAATCCAAAAACACTCATAAAATCTTCATATTCAGCAAACAATTGAACGTTCGAAGCTTTAAAGAATGAAACGCTCTTTAATAAAGAGTGAGCAGTAGAATATTCTGACTTAAAAGCTTGCACATTAAGATTTTCTTCTTCAAATGAATAATTTTTATAGTCTCGTATGTTTGTAATCGACTTGAGAGAGTTTATTCTTTCATCAAGATTTAATAAATCCAGGAGAATTTTATTATCCGCTTCTCTATTTTCCAATAATTCTGGAACAGGATTGATGTATAAAACAACAACTTCTTTTGAGAAACCAGAATTTAATAGAATCTCAAATGTTTTGACCTTTTTAGAAAACTCTTTTTCGCCACTAAATATAAGCTTCAATGAATCGTCTTGAGACATTCCGATGTATTTTGGAATCGATTGAGTTATTTTTAACGCGGTTTCGATATTTGATTCAGAAACATTATTTAAATAAGCTAGATAGTTGCTTTTTGTTAATTCTTTATGCTTGGCAAGAATATTCGGATTTGTAATAGCTGCTGATTTCATTTCGTTTAAACAAACAATGTTTGTTTCATAATTATCTTTCATGTATCCGTTCATGATTGAATATGCCAATTCATAATCTTTAGAAACGTCAGTTAATCTAACAAGTGTTTTGAAGTTTTCATCAGAGTAGCTAAGTTTGTCGGATAAGAATTCTTTTGCTAAGCTTCTAAGCTGTTCATTTTCAATTTTTAATTTCAAAACGAGAGGCAAGGTTATTGTTCCAAATTTATCAGAGCTAAAATCAAATGTTCCAGGAACGTAACCATAAATAGAATCATGAAGATCAACTTGAACGAACTCAATATACTTGTTCAATGTTTCCATGGAACGTTTGTCAGAATAAACTAATCCACTATTTGAATTATAGTTACCTTTGGTAAATAGCAATTTATTCTTTTGTTTTAATACTTCATCAATATCTTTAGGAATCAATAGGTCATTAATCTTTTCGCTATCAAATAGATCGAACGAAATATGAGGAGCATATTCTGACTTAAATTTAAATTTGTTCTTATATGCTACAGAGGCAGTAAATGTTTCGTTATTGTAGTGAGCTTCTGCGAACTTTTGAAGAACATCATCATTAAAGTTAATTGAAACAGCGGTTCCTTTGATTTCCATATCGCAGTCGTACTTTGCTGTCCAATTTTCGTATTTACCAATAGTTTCAACTTTAGTGATAATTTCTTCTTTTTTAATGTCGACACCGCGTTTGCCTTTATTTAAATTAAGGAAAGCTTCAACATCTTTATTGCATTTAAATGATGAAACAAACTCAGGAGTGAGCGCACAATCCATCAAAGGCCTTGGTTCCAAATCAGTATCAATAGATAAAGACAATTCATTCTTGGCTATATTATAAAACACAGCAATTTTAGATTCCTTATTTACTCCAGTAGGAATAGATTCTTCAGCAAAGATCTTTTTGCCTTTTTCTGTAAACCTGAAATAGCCAATAGAATAGGTTTCGAATTCATTTTTATAAAAACCATCACAGTTCAAGATATCTTGGCTTATTAATTTTTCAAGTTCATCCGCAAATATATATTGCAAGTTCTTCGGAACACCAAAATTTTCCAATAAATTGGAAAGTCCTACAGTTCTATCTTTAGATTCATTTATCAACACAAGCAAAATATAGGCAATTCCGCTTGGTTTTTTTACCTCGGAATACGTCACGAGTTCATTCATTTTAAAGAAGGGAAATTGAATTGATGTTTCTAATTTAAACTTATCCATTAATTCTTGCCTCCTTATCACCAATGATGTCGGTGTCATCTAAGACTTTCCCATAGCGCTCTATTGTAGATAAAATCTCTTCATATACTCTGAAGTTATGTTGATCCATTCCTGGTCTTCCATATACATCTGGTAAGTCGATTACACCTTTTGATTCAAGGTAATTTCTATTGCCAACAATCACCAGCATTCTTCTAGCTCTTGATAAAGCAACATTAATTCTTTGATATGCCAAAATGAACCCAGGATTACTTCTTCTTGGATCTTCTGGATTTCTAACAGTTGAAAGAATAATGATATCTCTTTCGTCTCCTTGGAAATCATCAACCGTGGAAACAATCATTTTCTCTGCATCTGTCTTAAAGGCATCTGTCTTAACTTTTTCACTCTTTATAACTTCTTTGATTCTTCTGGCTTGGTCACCATATGTGCAGATAATGCCAATGCTCAATCTTTCATGTGAAGGATTCTCTTTGAAATAGGTATTAAGCTTTCTTAATAATTCCGCCACTACTTTTGCTTCACCAGAATTGTACATTGATGTTGAATCAGCTTCATGAGTTTCGTTGCCTTTGCAATCAATAAAATAGATGTGCTTACTTGGTTCGATAATATTTCTGCCGTTTGAGAAAAGCTTAATGTTGTGCTGCTTTGCATTATTTTGACCTGCCCACCCTAATTTAAGCTCATTTCTATAGAAATGGTTGAAAACATTCATGATGTGCTCGTGGCATCGATATTGTTGGACAAGCATTGTTTTATAGCTGGAAGGGATCTTTTCAAATAATGTCTTAAAGAAGCACTCCTCGTAAAGCTCCGTGAATCTTTTATTAATGTCTTTGTTTATGATGTTCTCGTCCAATCCTTCAAAATCATCATCGCGAAGTTTGGAAAATTCATACATAGGTGGAAGCTGTCTGTGATCACCAACCAAAATAATTGTTTTTCCATAAAGAATAGGGATTAGCAAATCGATAAAACTGGATTTTGAGACTTCATCAATGATGACAACATCAATTCCCGCAGACTTAATATCAATGCTCTCTATGTTGTATTCAGATAAAGAATCTACGTTTCTACTTGTAAAGTAATCACTAGATGTGCAGGTAATGCCAAAGACATTAGCGTTTTCAAAAAGCTCTTTTGTATAGTCTTTTCTGTCTCCTTCAATGACATCCTCTGTTGTGATGTAATTTGAAATCTTTTCATACATCGGAATCTTTTCTTTGTTTTCTGATTCCTTTTTACTGTAGTCAGTATCTAATTCATCCCATTTACGCTTAATAATGATTAAAGCCTCATCTATATCATTAAATGGTTCTGAGATTTCGAAGTCCCTGAAGAATTGGATAATGCCGCTTTCTAACTTATATTTGTTTTCTTGAACTTCTTTAACATCGTTTCTGTCTTGAATATCAATAATTTGCTCGTTCAAGCCTTTAATAACCTTTTTGCGAGATTCTATTTCTATATCAATTTTTTCTTGTTCGGATTCAACCTTGGTTAATTCATCTTTAACTTTTTCAATATAGCTGTATTTAAGTTCCGAGATTTGCTCTTTTAATGAAATAATTAGTTCATAAATTGAAGCTGAGTTTGCAACTAAATATGAGAAATTAAAAATTTCTCCTAGTTTCAAATCGTCTGGCATCTTTTCACTGTCAGCATCTATTTGTTTTTTGATCTCAATCAATTCTTTTCTTAGTCTATCGTATTCGTCTTGTTTATCAGGGAGAACTTCATCGAAATCATCTTTGCACTTATCCATGCTGGTTTTAATTTCTTTTCTTTTAATTTCTAAAAGTGTCTTGTTTGACTCAGGATTCAAAATAGCTAGTTCCCTGTTAATTTCTTCTGGTTTTATTGCGTTAACAAGTTTAACTAAAACACCAATATCTTTATCAAGGAAAGTGTCTTGAGTGAATAAAGGCGACAAAGAATTTCGGTATTCCACTATTAAATCTGCCTTAACATCTTCATCTGGTTTTAAATTATCATTTTCGATATGTCGTATCGTCCTTCTGAGAACATCTATATCGATTCTTAATGTGTCCTTTTTATTGTTAAGACCAGCAATTTCTGAATTAATAACAGCTGATTTCTTTTCTAAATCTTTGATCTCGTTATTAGCAGCTTCAAGAACCTTAATAGATTTATCAACTTTAGATTTTAAAAGTTTGAGTAAATCATAGTTTTCTCTAAACTCTTCCTTGTTCTTTTTGAAGTTTCTATAACGTTCTATAGATTTCTTCATATTTGAAGATATATTTGTATAAAAATTATCAACGAGATATTTTGGATCGTACTCATTGTCTTTCTTATTAATCGAAGGAATAAGTCTTAGCGGAACAATTTCAGCAATTTTTGGTAGACGTTCAAAAACGTTATCAATAGCTTTATGAGTTTCGCTAGAGATCAACACTTTTTTACCTTTTTTAACCATTTGAGCAACGGTTTCAGCTATAACCTGTGTCTTTCCTGTTCCTGGAGGACCTTGCAATAAGAAGATACCATTGCTTGAAACAGCTTTTCTCACTGCTTCTTTTTGCATGTCATTAAGCGAATCTAAATACCAAGTCCAATCGCTAGGCTCAGCTTGAACGCTGTTAAGCTCTTCAGGATTAAACAAATATGTTGAAAGATATGGATTTTTAACATATCCGGAATAAAAGTTTTTAAGAGCCTGTTCTTGTCTGGCTATCTTAGCTTTTTCAGCACGGCTATCATAAACGATAAATGAGCAAGAATTAATAATCTTAATCTGTTTGTCACTAATGATGTTATTAGCATCGCCGAGTCTAAAATACAAAGCAAAACGAATTATTGTTTCTTCATCAATTACTTTTTGTTTGTCGGCTCGTAAAGATTCATCAAGGGATTCTTTAGCAGAGATTTTTTCGTTTCTAATATCATCTTTATATTTATTAGATATTTCGGTTTCTTTCTCGCCGCGATAAATTTTCAATTTATTAGCATATTCAATTCTTGTTTTTCTTTCAAATTCAGCTAGAAGTTCTTCATTTCTTTCCTTATATAGCGAAGTAATATCTATCTTGCTATATTCTTTTTCAAGAAGCTTGCTAATTCTCTCTTGGTATTCGGTTTCTTTCTCTTTTTTGTCTTTTGGATTTTTCTTAACAATCTCTTTTTTGATTTGAGATTGCAGATTTTGAATCTTGGCTAAAATTTTAGTATCTTTGTTTTCTTTAACATCCGAGTCTAGAGACAAAGCTAATTCTTTTTTCTTGTTTTTCAAAGAAGACTCAATCTCAGAGTCATATTCTTTTTCAAGCTTTTTAACTAATGCCTCTACTTCAGAAGCTATCTTTTTTTCATATTTTGAATCTATAGATTTGTATTTTTCATCTAATTCAATGTCGTGTTCGTATTCAAGTTCGGCTAAATGTTCTTCTGGAAGTATGTAATATGAAAAAACTTTAAATCTATCACCTAGAGCATAACCAGCAGAAAGCATATCACCAATTTTAGGGTGTTCATCGTTTCTTATTATGCTCATTGGATCTAACGAAGTAATAAACACATTATCGCTAGCTAATGAACGAATGGCACGTTCTTCTTCGCTTATGTTCTTTCCTCTTTTTAATACCTTAGCAGCTTCAAAACTCTTTTTATTTCTATCAATCGTTAATCTGACAACAGGGAATTCTTCGGCTTCTTCAATTTTGTCGGACAATAGAATCATTTCACCATAACTAAATTCCGGTCTTTTATCTAAAAGATAATCTTCATAAATAGATGAATTTCTTCTGTATTCTTTTCTATTTACTGCATAGGCTTTCACAAATTGAGCACTATCTAATTTGAAGTTTCTCTTTGATTGCTCTTGAAGATAATAATTCCTGAACTCAATATATTTATTCCATTCTTCGTATTTCTTTCTCACTTCTTCAGGTTGAGAAACGGTATAACAGGAGCGGATCAATTCATAAACATTATTTGGAGTAAAATATGTTTCATTGTAATCAACGTTAGAAATGGACCAAATACTTACATTAAATGTACCGTTTACACCACTTCTTTTTTCTACAGCAAAGGAATTGCACGCCATTGCTGAAACAACCAAATCATGAGGAGATCTCATTGAATCATCAATTAGCTGAATGCCTTTTACTTCAAATAATTTTTGTTTGCCACCTTCCACTATTTTGCCGATTAAAATAACATTCTGATTATCTGGCAAGTAGGAACGCATAGACATTGTCAATTCTGGTCTAATTACAACATTATCCAAGAATTGCGTTTTTCCACTTTTCGATTCATTCTTCTCTCTAAGAAAATTAGGACAAGAAATGTAATACTTTTTTGCCATTCCGGTTGGAAAACAAGTTTCAATAAATCTTTGAAAATTATTCGTTTGTCTTCTTAAAGGGATTCTTTTCTGAAGATTATTAAATTGACTTCTAAGCGAATCTCCAAAAAGTTCATTCTTTGTAGAAATGTCTCTATCGAGTCTATCAGCAAAAGAGATAAATAAATAAGCCATGAAGTGTCCTTTGAAATAATTTTACAACAAGCGTGTGCGTGTTTGTTAATTATTTTACTCGGTTAACAACTTTTTTGTTGTTTTGTGCCCAAAATGGTAACAAAAAAGGAATATCAGTCGATTGATATTCCGTCGATACCAAGTATCTTGCATATTCTGAAGAATGTGGAGATGTCAGTACCGTGATTAAGAATTCGACTCACGGTCTTGCGACTCGCACCAAGTTCTCTACCAAAGTTCTCTTGGTTTTTGAACTTATCTTTAATGCGACACTTGATTTCTTCCATAATTTTATTGGAAGAGTAGCAACTATTCATATAATCATGCCTCCTCCATTCAGCTGAGGCCTAGCTTATTAGTTGCAATCATATTTTATAATTTTGTTTCTCTTATGCAAACTTTTTAATACAAATCGACATCTCCTTCGATTACTTCATTTATGAATTTATGTATTCCTCTAAGAAAATATTGATCATAATTCCATTGAGAATCATATGGAGATTCATCAAAACATAGTTCGCAGAACTCATACGAGAAATTGATTAAACCATCGATTATTTCTTCAACTTTTTCAAAAGATAAATTTACCCAATTAGCGGCATATCCACCATTTGGAAATTTGTGCTCTTCGTCTCCATAGACAAACAATTTAAGGAACTTTTTAACTTCCGGATTTCTCTCGAAAGGATTGTTATATAAATCATTATATGATTTAAGTGAGTTGTGTTTTGTGAAATTACTCAATAAAGAGATGAGCAAAAAATAACGATAATTTTTAAGACCAAAAATCGGATTCTTTTTCCCATATTCATTAGCAAATTTTCTTTGAACGAAACGAGTAATTTCATTGAATCGGCCTAAATCTTCATCATTCCTATAGCCATGTTTTTTTAATACATAAAACATTACACGCAAGTATTCTGCATGAACCCTTTGAATGTACTGGACCAAAATTGATCTAAGCAATTCATTATACTTTACAATGCGATAACTTTTAGCGATTGTAGCGGTTTCCAAAATCTCGTCATAATCATCCATATTCGAAGTAAATGCAATACGGCTTGATATAGAATTCTGTTCAACTTCTTCAGGGGTTTTTATGCTTTTAATCATAGGCACGTATTCATTTTTCCAGTCACTTAGTAAACCTTTAAGGCTGTCAACAAGATAGTTCACCGAGTAGTCAGAACGTTTAGATTTATTTGGAATGAAATAATGAGTATTTCTTTTTGCTGTCATAAAATCATCAAAAGGAAAATAATCGCCTATACTGCAATTTTCAAATTCAAACGCTTTTTTAAGCCTTTTAGTATCGATAGAAAGTTTTCCATTATGTCTATGAAATCCATAGAACAAGATGTCGCTTTCGCCAATTCCGTCTTTAAAATAATCAAATAACTGTTTTTTCATAATCCTAACAAAGTGTGCAGCACACCACTCCGCTTAATTGCCAAAGGTGTCGCTAATGCAACTTTCATTAGCTCCTGCTGCACAATAAAATACTATCACAAAGTATTAATTATTTAAAATCTGTCCCAAAATTTGACCCAAAAACCCACCACTTTTTGAAATGGTGAGTTCTGGTTACTTCTGAATAGTAGTTTTGTAGTTTTGATATGTTCTTTAATATTTACACTTGATATAACCACAATTAGTTAAAGGGTTTATTTGTTTTTATCAAAATCGTTATATAGCTTTCTTAAATGGTCAAAATAAGGAGCAAGCGCGTTTTCAAACATGAGTATGTTCTTATTGAAGAAGTCGCATATTTTATCATAATTGTCTTCTCCAAAAACTAGACTCTCATCAGAAATTAAAACTCTCTTTGATGATTGTCCTTGGTTATTTATCCACTCAACTTTAAAACCGGTAATTTTTGATTCGATTTCATCTTTTTTTACTTTTTTATACTCAAGGATTGTTTCTTTAGTTTGCTGTTCTATATGGTTACCCTAAACGCGACTCGAGTTGGTTTGGAGTCGCGTTGAGGTCTAATTGACCGACTGTTCGAATTCTGCTCATTTTGATAAATTGGGCTTTTCTTTTGCTCATTGATTATCTCCATATAAACAAAAAAGTACTACTACGTAGTACTGTTCTGTATTCTCACAAGTTATTAACCTGGAAAACTTGAAATGGCACCCTCGAGGCGACTCGAACGCCTGACCCACAGCTTAGAAGGCTGTTGCTCTATCCAGCTGAGCTACGAGGGTATCATTAATAATAAACAATATTTAAAATGAATAATCAAGATAAAATTATGATTTTTGTAAATATTTGTATTGATATTCTTTATTTATAAAGAAAAATCATTTATCTTGATTATGAATTTTGCTGAATAGAGCAACAGCCACTTCGTTAGGCAGCAATTGTTTTAGTTCGTCTATTTTTGCATTACGAAGCATATCTAAATCAGGATATACTTTCAGTATATTTTCTTTTCTTTTATCCCCTAGCCCTTTAATTCCATCAAAAATTGATTTATACATGGCTTTATTTCTTTTATAAATATGGTAACTAATTGCAAAACGATGGACTTCGTCTTGCATTCTAGTTAATAAGAAAAATAATTTTTTATCATTTATTTGATATGTATTTCCTTTATAATCGATTAATCCCTCGGTTTGGTGTTTGTTGTTTTTGTATAGACCAAAAATAGGAATCAAAAGATTTAAATTATCTAATACAGTTTTTCCAGCTTTTACTTGATTTAAACCACCATCTAGTAAAATTAAATCAGGTTTATTTAAATTATTTTCTTTTACTCTTTTATAATGTCTTGTCATTACTTCAATCATTGATTGTAAGTCATCGCGAGCTTCTTGGTGTTCAATTTTAAATTTACGATATAGTTTTTTTTGCGGTTCTCCATTGATGAATGCGACTAAAGCTCCGACAGGTTCGTAACCTTGTGTATGCGAATTATCAATAAGTTCTATATAATATGGTGTTTTAATTTTAAGCATATTCCCTAATTCATTTAACAATTTCACTTTATCATCATTTAATCTAGCGCTCAAAAAATATTCATCCAATGCGTTATCAGCGTTAATTTTTGCTTGACAGACTAATTCAAATAATTTTCCTTTTTCGACGCTGGTGAAACTACAATCATAAATTTGTGATATTTCTTTTATTACTTTTTCATTATTAATTATTATTTCTTTAGGAAGCGGATATAAGTTATAAAACTGATTAATAATATTTTTTAAAGTATCAACTTCGTTTAAAAATATTTCTACAACATAGCTTTTTTTGGAAAGCAATAATCCTCGCCTATACATTAAAATAGAAACTGATAAATAATTTCTTCGCACACTATATGCATAAATGTCGCGATCAATCTTATCAAATAATTCAACATTTTGTTTTTGATTGATATGTTCTATTGACTGCAAAATGTTTTTGTAATTTTGTGCTAATTCAAAATTATCTTGATTTGATGCTTCTAACATTTTATTTTTAATTTCATCATATTTTTCTTTATTATTTCCATTTAAAAAGTCTTTGATTTGATTAATTAATTTTTGATATTCTTCAGTTTTAATATTTTTATTTATACAAGGTGCTAAACATTGATTTAAATGATAATAAAGGCAAGGCGTGTTTGGAATATTTTTGCATTTCCTCAACGGAAACAATTTATTTAGCAAATCTACCATTTCATATGCGGCTGTGGAGTTTGGAAATGGACCAAAATATGAATATTTTCTATCTTTATTGTTTCTTTTTATTGTTAAATATGGATCTTTATCATTTTTAATAGCAATGTATGGGTAGTGTTTATCATCGGTTAATAAAATGTTAAACCGCGGATAATGAGTTTGAATAAGATTCATTTCTAATATCAAAGCTTCTTTTTCATTATTTGTGATAATTGTTTCAAAATGGTCAACCTCGCTTACCATTTTCATCACTTTTCCCACTTGCGGCTTTAAAAAATATTGGCTGACTCTTTTAAATAAATTTTTAGCTTTCCCAACATAAATAATTTTATTATCAATGTTATACATTAAATAAACACCAGGAAGCGGTTTTAAATTACTAATTAAATTTTTGATTTTGTCATTCATTTTAAATTAACCTGTGTAACACCAAAACCGCCATCAAATTGATCGCCGCTTTTAAAAGAAGCGACAAAATTACATTTTTTTAAGTAATCTTGCACTGCTTTTCGAAGTGCACCAGAACCAAGACCATGAATAATTTTAACTTGTTTTAAATTTTTTAATCGGCAATCGTCTAAATATTTTTCAACATTTTTTAGTGCTTCATCAACATGTTGACCAATAATGTTAATGGAAAGTCCAACATTTGATTTAATTTGATTATCGATGTTTGATTTATAAATTTTATTGCTTGTTGGTTTTTCTATTTTATGCAATTTAGAAATTTCAACTGAAAAAGACATCCCCATATCAGAGTTGATATACGCTTTGTTATTTTGTATTCTTGTTACCTTGCCATTAATATTTAAGGATGGAACACTGACATAATCATCGACATTAATATTTTCATCATATTGAGTAATTGATGTATTTTTAATTAAATTATTAACTTCGCTTTTAGCTTTAATAACATCTGGTAACTTAATATTATCTTTTTTTAAAGAAGACATTATTTCATCGATTTCATCTTTAACAGAAGCAATTATTTCTTCTTTTTGCTTTTCGACATCTTGCAAAAGATTTTCTCTTTTTTTATCTAGCAATGCTTTTTCACCATTTAAAGCTTTTTCTTTTTTTAACAAGATGTCTTTTTCTTTTTCAAGGTCATGTCTAATCATCTCGTTTTTTAATGCTTCCTCGTGCAATTTATTCATCAAAAGATGAATGTCGCTAGTCTTAATGTTATCAAGATGACTTTTAGCGTCATCAATTATTTCTTTTGCCAAACCATATTTGCTAGCAACTTGTAAAGCATAACTTTGTCCAGGAACGCCTTGCTTGAAAATATAAGTTGGTGTTAAATTATCTTCATCAAATAGCATCGAAGCATTAATAGTGTTATCGTTTGTAAAAGCAAATTCTTTTAAACGTGAAAAGTGACTAGAAATCATTGCAAAACAATGTTTTTTTATTAATGATTTTACGATTGAAATAGCAAGAGATTCTCCTTCGCTTGGATCTGTACCTGTTCCTAATTCATCGATTAAAATCATATCTTTTTGTTTAACTAGATTAATTATTTGAGCAATATTTGAAATATGTGCGGAAAAAGTTGACAAATTATTCATTAACGATTGTGAATCACCAATATCTAGATAGATATTATTAATAAATGTGATATTAGCAACATCCGCAAAAACTCCAAGACCACATTTATGCATCAAACATAGTAGCGCAACTGTTTTTAAGGCGATTGTTTTTCCGCCAGCATTAGGTCCAGAAATTATAATTATTCTTTGTTGATTATCAAAATAAAAACTATTTGCCACAACACGATTTTTTTCTATTAATGGGTGACGAGCGTTTCTAAGTGTAATATTTCCTTTTTCTTGTTTAGCAATTATCGCATCGTTTTCAATACAATACACTGCTTTTGCTTGTAAAAAATCCAAATTAGCGATTATTTCATTGTTATTTAATATTTCATCTTGGGAAATCACGCATAAATTAGTCAATTCTTTTAAAATTTTTCTAATTTCTTCGTTTTCTTCCATTTTTAATGAAACAATTTGATTATTTAATTGTAAAACTTCGCTTGGTTCAATAAATGTAGTGTAACCGCTGTCGGAAACATCATAAATCGCTCCACTAACCTTATTTTTATATGATGTTTGAATTGGTATAACATAATGTCCATCACGAAGAGTAATATTTTCATCACTTAAATATTGCTTATATTTAACTGTTAAAGAAGATATTAATGCTTGCATTTCTTTTTCAGCTTTTAAAATATCTTTTCTGATTCTTGCTAATTGGCTAGAAGCATTATCGGATATTGTTTGTGATTTGTTAATACAACGATGAATCTCTTTTTCTAGCATCGATAAATCAAAAAAATTATCACAAATTTTATGAAGGAGATTATATTTATCATCAACTTTTGAGAAATATTTTATAATTGCTTGACTTGTTAAAACATCTTCCCCAATCATATCTAAATCACGAATAGATAAAATTCCACCTTTTTTGGCGTATTCAATTAACGGGATTGCATTTTCACTAAATCCAATTGGATAGTTGCCTTTACTTGAAATTAATGAAAGAGTTTCATCTAAAAGATTCAAATTATAAATTAAATCATCCTCATTTTCATAAGGACATAAATTTTGACAATAAAGTTTACCTCTTGAAGATTTTGCGTGTTCTTCAATCGAGGATTTAATTTTTCCAAATTCGAGAACATCATAAATATTTTGCATAAAAATATATTATATTATTTTTATCAAAGTTAAAAGTTATTAAATGTGATATACTTATTGCATGGTTGTTTTAAAAATTAACAAAAATATTTTAGATAAAATTATTAATGATTTTAAAAAATATGAAATTCATACAAACGAAAATTATGTAGTTAATGCATTTAAAAACGAAAATATTTATATAAAAATATATCAAAATAAAAATGGCGAACTTAAAGCTGTATTTAGTTTAAAAGATAGTTTAAAAGTTGCTAAAAAATATGATGATACCGCAAAAGAAGTACCAAAGGTAAGCAATACCACTCCTTCACATTTTTTAAATCTTGACGCACAAATTGGTAGTGATGAGGTTGGTGTTGGGGATTTATTTTTGCCACTTATTGTCGTCGCAAGTTATATCACAAAAGAAGATGTTGATTATCTTTTAAAGCTCAAAATAAAAGATAGTAAAAAATATAGCGATGAACAAATTAAACAAATCGTTAAACCACTTTTAAATAAGTTTAAATTTGTTAAATATACAATTGATAATGAAAAATATAATGAATTGATAAAAAAAGGTGAAAACGCTAATTCGATCAAAGCTATTTATCATAACTACGCCTTATATTTATTGCATAAAAAATATCGCGTCAACAACATTTTTATCGATCAATTTGTTAATGAAGAAAAATATTATGAATATTTAAAAGATGAAAAATATATCTTAAAAAATATAACATTTAAGACAAAAGCGGAATCTTTATACCCAAGCGTTGCACTATCTAGTGTGGTTGCTAGATATTATTTAATATTATATCGAGAAAAATTAAATAAAAAATATCACCTTGTTTTTCCTTATGGTGCTGGAGTCGATGCCGATCGCTTTGCCCTGTTGTTTAAAGAAAAATATGGCGATGATGAATTAAAAAAAATAACAAAAAATAATTTCAAAAATATTAAAAAATTATTTTAAATTAGATAAAACATCTAAAAAATATTTAGGTAAATCTATTTCAAATGTAACTATTTTATTAGACTTTGGATGGATAAAAGATAATTTATAAGCATGCAAAAGTTGACCATTATTATAAATTTCTTGTTTTTTATTTCCATATGTTTTATCACCTACGACACTATGCCCAATATAAGCAAGGTGAACACGTATTTGATGTGTTCTCCCCGTTTTTAATTTGCAATTAAGCAAAGTATAATTAGAAAATCTTTTAATAACATTAATTTTTGTATACGCTTCTTTTCCTGATGAATTTATCGACATTTTAAGCGGATTATTTTTATCGCGTGCGATCGGTAAATTTATAATCGCTTCATCTTCGTTTATAACACCATTAACTAAAGCGATATATTCGCGATTCATCGTATGATCTTTTAATTGCTGTGCCAAAAAATTATGGGCCTGATTATTTTTTGCAATACAAACTAATCCAGATGTATCTTTATCAATTCTATGAACGATGCCAAGACGATATTCGCCATTAACATTTGACAAATTATCGTGATATTTATACATTAAACCATTAACCAAAGTATCATCAAAATGACCAACACTTGGATGAATAACAAGACCTTGTGGTTTATTTATTATGATGATGTCATCATCTTCATAAACAATATTTAAATTCATTTCTTTTGATTTAAAATTTTGTTCTTCTTTTAAAATCTCATAACTAATAATATCGTTTAATTTGACTTTATAAGACGCTGAAACATTTTTATTATTAACTAAAACATGTTCATTTTTTATCAAGGTTTGAACTTGACTTCTAGATATATTTAAAAGACTAGATAAAACAACATCTAGTCTCATATTTTGATATTTTTCTTCTACATTATAATTATTCATTTTTGGTTTTATTTGCATCGTCTATGACAGATGAATCAGTATTAGTTTCATCTTTGATTATAGCATCACCGCTAGAATCATTAGATAAATCATTTGTAAGTTGAACAGCTTCATCAACTTTCTTTTTGGCTCTATTCATCTTTACATCTTCAACAATTAGCCAAATAATTAGCATAATTGTTCCAATAACTAAGCAAGAATCCGCAACATTAAAACGTGGGAAAGAATAACTTCCAAAATCAAATCCAATAAAATCAACAACATAATGATAAGTCTCACCAGTCGCGGCATTAGTGTCAACATAAAAAGAGCGATCAATTAAATTTCCAAATGTTCCGCTTAACATTAAAGATGCAGCGGCTAAACCGACACCATATAATTTTTTCTTTCTATAATAATAAATCATGCAACCAGCAATTAAAAGAAATCCAATTATGCTTATTGCAATAAAAAATACCGTGTTAGCAACATCATTTCCAAATTCAATTCCAAATGCCATTCCATTATTTTGAACATAATTTATCGATAAAAATCCATCAATTAGTGAAATATTAGCGCCTACATTTAACAAATTTTTAATTAGTTGTTTGCTTAAAATATCTAATGCGAACATCAATAAAAATAACCAAATAAAACTTCGCCATAACCATTTAAAAAATTTAACAACTAGTTCTAAAAGAACCCTAAAAATCGTAGTAATATCCATCCTATTTTCCTAAAACCTTTCCGCAACGTTTACAAACAACAGTGCCATCTTCTAACTTAATAGTGTCAAAGCTATAATTCCAACATCTTTGACATTTTTCACCTTTATGATGGTTGACTAAAATACGACTGACTTGATAATTTTCACCATCAATCAAATCATTATTTTCATTAAACGATGAAACAACAAATAATTTGTCGCCATCTAGTTTAATATTATCAAAAATATTTTGATAACTGCTATCTAAAATTTTAATTTCGACACTAGCTTCTTGGCTTGAACCAATAATTTGATTGCTTCTAGCAATTTCTAAAGCTTTTAATACATCGCTTCTAATGGTTAAAAATTTTTCAAATTCTTTATCTAATGCATCATCATAGTTTTGTTGCTTTGGAAAGTCGTATAATTGAGCGCTAATCTTTCTTTCTCCTAATAAGCTATCATTAACTTCCTCCATTGTAAAAGGCAAAATAGGAGTTAGTAAACGCATTAAATTATCAAGAATCTGATAAATTACATGCATCACGGTTTGTCTTTTAATAGAATCGCCATCACAATATAAAATGTCTTTGTTAATATCTAAATAAAATCCACTTAAATCAGTCGATAAATATGTTACAATCGCACTTATCGCATCGCTAAAATTATATTCATCAAATGAGGAAATAGTTATATTAATAACTTTATTTAAGCGATTTAAAATAAATTTGTCGACAAGACTATATTCATAACTTGGGTTTTCAATATTATAATCGTAAATATTTCCAAGCATGAATTTGAATGTGTTACGAATTTTTCGATAAATTTCACTAATTTGTTTGATGATACTTTCTGATATTCTTACATCTTGATGATAATCAATGGTCGCAGCCCAAAGACGTAAAATATCAGCACCATAGGTATTGGCAATTTTGCTTGGATCGATACCATTTCCTTTTGATTTGGACATTTTTTCCCAATGTTCATCCATGACAAAACCATGACTTGCAACATTTAAATATGGAGAAACTCCATTACAAGCAACGGAAATAATCAAAGATGAATTAAACCATCCACGATATTGATCGCTTCCTTCTAAATATAAATCGCAAGGATATTTTAAATTCTTATCAACGAGGTTATATGCCCAGCTTAATCCAGAATCAAACCAGACATCCATAATATCGGTTTCTTTTGAAAATTTTCCATTTGGAGAGTGGGAATTTTTATAACCTTTCGGAAGCAAATCTATCGGCTCTAATTCATACCAAATATTGCTTCCATGTTCTTTGAACAAATTGCTAATGTGATCGAAAACATTTTTTTCAATAATTGGGGTTTTATCTTCGTTATAAATAATAGGAATTGGAACACCCCACGCTCTTTGACGAGAAATGCACCAATCATTACGATCTTTAATCATGTTATGCATTCTTTGTTGTCCCCATTTTGGATGCCAAGAAACTTTATCAATTTCTTTTAATAGCTGATCTCTAATTGGTTCAATCGAGCAAAACCATTGGTCTGTTGCACGAAAAATTAAGGGTTTATTGGTTCGCCAATCATGTGGATATGAGTGGGTAAATTTACTAACTTTTAATAAACAGTTATTTTCTTTTAAAATTTCTAACACTACCTCGTTAGCGTCTTCATAAAATAAGCCTTTTAGGCGCGGTCCGCAACTATCCATCATAAATCCTTTACTATCAACAGGACAATAAGGCTTTATATCATATTTTAAACAAACTTGATAGTCTTCAACACCATGTCCAGGTGCGGTATGAACAAAACCAGTACCAGCATCATCAGTAACATGTTCACCAACAAGCATTAATGAATCGCGATCATAAAAAGGATGTTTTAAAACGACATATTCAAGCTGTGATCCTTTAAAAGTTTTAATTAATTTACATTCTTTTAAATCAAATTCATCACATAATTTATCTTTAAATGTATTTAAAAATACTAATTTTCCTTTATCGGTTTTATATTCACCATATTCAAAATTTGGGTTTGCACTGACAGCAAGATTGGCAGGTAATGTCCATGGAGTTGTAGTCCAAATTACCACTTTGGCGTCTTCATCAATAATACCTTTGCCATCTTTAACATCAAATGTGACATAAATTGAATAACTTTCAATATCGTGATATTCAATTTCGGCTTCCGCTAAAGCTGATTCACTGCTAGGAGACCAATAAACAGGCTTTAATCCTTTATAAATAAGACCTTTTAAAGCCATTTCTGAAAATAAAGTTATTTGTCTTGCCTCATATTCATTTAAAAGAGTCATATATGGAATATCACTAGCTAAAACGCCAAGACGTAACATTTGCTTCTTTTGATTTTCAACTTGTTTTAAAGCATATTCTCTACATTTATTTCTAAATTCAATTATAGGCGTAGTCTTACGATTGACACCGGATTTAGTTACCATATTTTCAATTGGTAATCCATGCGTATCCCAACCTAATACAAATGGAGTATAAAACCCAGACATATTTTTATAACGTATAATGAAGTCCTTTAAAATACGATTCATCATATGACCGCAGTGGATATTACCATTTGCATATGGAGGACCATCGTGTAAAATGAATTCCTTTGCTTGTTTGCGGTTATTATTCATCACATTATAAAGACTAATTTTGTCCCATTTTTCTACTAATTTTGGTTCTTTAACCCCTAAATTTCCTCTCATTTCAAATTTAGTTTTTGGCATTTTTAACGTTTCTTTTAATTCCATATTTACCTCCTTTAAATATAAAAAAGCGTCCATCTAAGGACGCTGATATGCGCGGTACCACCTTAGTTTCAAATAAACATATTTGACACTTAATATCATTAACGCTGACAAACGGTTTAACTACTTGTTTTCATCAAACATAATATCGAGTGATATTCAATTTTAGGTCTTTTTCGAATAGGCTTCCACCATCCCTATATCGCTATCGATAAGTCACCTATGAACTTGTCTCTTTTAAATTTTATACAAACAAATTTAATCTTTCAAGAAATTTGGAAGAATTGAATCGCCATCTAATGTATCGTTATCTTTGTTTTCGCTATCGCCATCAACATTTTCATCGCTGATGATATCTTTTGTCTCCATAATTCCAATATCTTCTTTTTTAGGTAAACTAGGATCAGAAAAATTATAATCGTTTTCAAAATCACTTGCGATAACCGAGGCTAAAATTTCATCATTTAATTGATCGTTAATAGAAATTCCAAATTTTATATCGATGCTGTTTCCAGCAGCTTCTATTAATCGATTGACAGTTTCTTGGGCTTCGAATAAAGAAACTTTTGGCCCACATGTAATAGCGACAATCGCTTTTCTTGCCCCGGTAATAGATGCTTCTAACAATGGTGAATTAATAGCGTTATTCGCAGCGTCTTTTGCTCTATCTTGGCCGCTTCCCATTCCAAAACCAATTAGGGCAACACCACTATCTTGCAAAGTTGTTTTAACATCAGCAAAATCAAGATTAATAACAGCAGGTAATAAAATTAAATTGACCACAGTTTTAACAGATTGTGCTAAAACATTGTCGCTTTGACCGAAAGCCTCACCAATAGGCGCACTTCCTGCCATCATTAACAATTTATCATTACTGACTACGATAATAGAATCTACATTTGCTTTAAGATTATTTAATCCTTCAACAGAATAACCGATTCTTTTTTGACCTTCAAAAGAAAATGGACGAGTAACAATAGCCACTACTAAAGCACCAGATTCTTTGGCAACTCTTGCGATGACAGGAGCAGCACCTGTTCCAGTTCCGCCACCCATTCCAGCCGCAATAAATACCATATTCGCACCATTTACAATTTCTTTGATGTCATTAATAGAAGCTTCAGCGGCTTTTTTTCCAATTTCTGGGTTTCCACCAGCACCTAAACCGCCAGTAATGTCTTGACCTAGAATTAATCTATTTTTTGCTTTTGAAGTTGATAAAGCTTGTTTATCAGTATTTGCAACATAAAACTCAACATTTTCGATTTGCTCGTCAATCATTCTATTAACAGCGTTGTTACCAGCACCGCCAACACCGATAACGATTATGCGTGCTGCGGGTTCAAAATTATCTAAATCGTAGTTTTCCATAACATCCTACTCCTTTTTTATAAATTTCGTGTTACTTGTGATATTTTTGGATGTGTATCATCATATCCACCTTGATATTTATTCGCGGCTTTAAGGACGCCTAAACAGTTAAAATAGGAACTTTGTCTTGCACCTAATGTTTTTGGCATTACCATAATTATTTTTTCGCATGGTATTTTAGGCTCGACATATTGTTTTAGACCTTTTAATAAACTGCCACCACCAATAAAAACGGCATTTAGATTTTTAAAAGACGAATCGTATCCTTTTAAAAGTTCTTCCAAGGCAAGATTAAATTTTTGTACAAACACATCTAGTTCTGATTTAATGATTTGATTTAATTGATTAACGTCGTGATTAATCGTGCCTTGTAAAGTCTCTTCTTTACAAACTATTGGTGAAAAACTTAATT
The DNA here is from genome assembly GCA_944358985.1 of uncultured Bacilli bacterium. GTDB lineage: Bacteria > Bacillota_I > Bacilli_A > RFN20 > CAG-826 > CAJOOD01. The sequence goes on from CALVSI010000001.1 coordinate 147,063, forward strand.
TACGGGTGTCGTAACCATATAAAGTTTTATATTTATTAGCATCAGAAGCATTTATATGAAATTCTTCAATGATTTTATCATCAATATTATCGCTACCCCAATTAAAAAAAGTTGAACCAAACAATTGTTTTTTGCCAATAAATGAAACAGTAGTCATTCTAGCTCCAATATCAACCAAAAAATAATCATTTGGAACCTCTTGATAATCGCTTAAATATTCGCAAGCACCTTGACTAGAAACAATTATTCTCGTGACATTTATTCCAGCACTTTTAACTACATTAACGTATTGATTCACTAAATCTTTTGGAAGCGTATGAACCATCGCTAACAAAGTAATGGTATTTGATTTTTCATCGATTGGTGGTTTTCTATAAATTCTTTCTTGATCGAGAATAAATTGATCAGGAATTATATCAACAAGTTCATTAGAAGAAGGAATTTTTTCTTTGTTGATAAGAGCGTGAACATTTCTAATATCAATGTTTCCGACTTTTCCTTCGTCGTTAACAACAGTGGTCACTTGCTTTGTTTGAAAAATTTCTAGACCATATGGAGGTAATGACAAAACAACATCAGATATTTTTATTCTTAATTTAGCATTTGGATCAGAAATATAAGAAATTTTTTTAATCTCGTTTATTAATGTCACTTCATCAATAATTTTTCCATTACTAATACATTGAGAAGGAATATTCGCATTCAAAGCATAAATAACATATGTTTGTTCTTTTATAACGTACCCGACAACAAGTCGAAGAGCTTTGCTTGTGATTTCTAATATTGCAATTGGTTTTTCCATATTCTAAAAATATTGTATAGTAAATTTCTATAATAAACAATATTTATTATAAAAAGAATTTATCTTACTAATTTTTTACTAAAATATTACTAATTTCGATTTTTAATTATAAAATCGAGTAGAGAGAGAAAAGTTGTAAACATTTCCGCTCCCTCTCACACCACCCTACGTACGGTCTTCCGTATAA
>CALVSI010000002.1 GCA_944358985.1 uncultured Bacilli bacterium
TCAAGTCCGATTTTTCGGACTTTTTTCTTTTAAAATAAAAAAAGGCCATTAAGTTTTTAATTTCTTAACAGCCTCTTATTTTTACATTTTAAGATTAGTGATTATACAGAGGTTGAAGTTGTCGCTAATGCCGTGCCTAATACTTGAATCAAAACGGCAAATACAAAGAATATAATCGCAGCAACATATGTTAAGATAGCTACTACTCTTTCGCTTCCACGTTCTTTGGTTTTTACAAAAACGTTTAAGCCACCACCTGTAATAGCACCAGATGCACCTTCGGTTTTGCCACCTTGTAATAAACATAGAACTATTAATACGACTGACATTATTAGGAACAAATAATCATACCAATTCATAAACAAATACGCACTCCTTTTGAATATGCCTTTTTATAATATATAAAAAACGACAAAAACGCAACATTTAATCTAATTCTTCAAATACAATTTTAGCATTTATAATGTTCTTAGCCATTTTAATATCGCCAGAATGCTCAATTTTTTGAATAAAAGCAATATCCACTGCTTCCCATATAAAAACCCAAGCAATAACATCAATTACTTCATTCCACATACCTAAATTATTAGAAAATAAATAATCCAAAATAAAAAGTAAGGCAAAAACTAAGACACCAATTATAAATAAAACGCCAGATAAAATATAATTCCGTTTAATTTGATTTTTACTATGTGTAACATAGTCTTGATAATAGCTTTTAATTGCCGAAATATAAACTTCTTGATTCTCTTTTTTTATTACATTACTTAGGATATTGATTGTTAATCCACCTTTCCACATAAGAATATTTTTATTAGAAAATAAAAAGTTATTAACTTCTTCACTTATAATTGGATTATCGTAATAATAAGGGGATAAAAAGTTGCTATCATCACTTACTTTCATGTTTAAAATTGCTCTATTTTCTTTATCAAGAGGAATGTTTAATCGTTTAGCTAAAATTTCTATTTTATTTTTATTTTTATCCATAAAATTATTTTACTATAGTGTTGCCTTTAAATCTAATATGATATCGCGAAGTTCAGCAGCTTTTTCAAAATCAAATTCGTTTGCGGCTTTACGCATTTGCTTTTCTAAATCGTTGATACGTAATTGCAATTGACTTTTTGATAATTTACTTGATAATTTTTTATTTTCTTTATAATCAACTTCATCAATATTTTTAATTGGTGGAACAATATCTTTAATAATAGTTTTGGGAACTATACCATTTTCTACATTATATTGATTTTGTATAAAACGACGTCTATTTGTCTCATCAATCGCCATTTTCATCGATGTAGTAACACTGTCAGCATACATGATAACTTCTCCTTCAGCATTACGAGCAGCACGTCCAATAACTTGTATTAAAGATCTTGTTGTTCTTAAAAATCCTTCTTTGTCAGCGTCTAATATCATAACCAAAGAAACTTCTGGAATATCTAAACCTTCTCTTAATAAATTAACTCCAACTAAAACATCATATTTGCCTTTTCGTAATTGATATATGATTTCACTTCTTTGTAAAGTTTTTACCTCGTGATGTAAATAAACAACTTTCACATTTTTTTCTTTTAAATAATCGGTTAAATCTTCCGCCATTTTCACAGTCAAAGTTACGATCATACATCTTTGATTTTTTTTGATTCTTTCTTTAATGTTATTTAATATATCATCTATTTGACCCGCTGTTTTTTTAACAGTTACTTTTGGATCTAATAAACCTGTCGGACGAATAATTTGTTCGACAACAACATTGTTAGTTTTTTGGAGCTCATAATCACCAGGCGTTGCACTTGTGCAGATTACTTGATTTAATTCATCTTCAAATTCATTAAAATTTAAAGGTCTATTATCTAATGCACTAGGTAAACGAAATCCGTATTCCACTAATGTTAATTTTCTTGACCTATCGCCATTATACATTCCACGAATTTGTGGAAATGTTGCATGAGATTCATCTACTATCATAAGATAATCTTTTGGAAAATAATCTAATAAACAGTATGGTTTTTCTCCTTCTTTTCTTCCATCAATATGTCTAGCGTAATTTTCAATTCCAGGACATATACCAAATTCTTGTAATGATTCTAGATCGTGGTTAGTTCTCATTTCTAATCTTTCCTCTTCAAGAAGTTTTCCTTCCTTATGAAAAAAAGATAATCTTTGTTTTAATTCTTCACGTATAGAAAGACATGCTTTTCTAATTCTTTCAATAGTGGAAGCGTGATCATAGGCAGGAAAAATTGGATAACTATGATACGAATGTAAAACTTCTCCAGTCAAATTATCGCACATATAAATGTTTTCTATTTCATCACCAAAAGTATCAATTCTGATAATATAATTTGATTCATAAGAAGCGGGAAAAATTTCTATAATATCTCCCCTAACTCGAAAAGTTCCTGGTGTTAAATCTAAATTATTTCTTTTATATTGTGACGCTATTAATTTATTAAAGAAATCTTTCCTATTTAAAGTTTCACCTACTCGAATTTCAAAGACTAATCGTCTATATTCATCAGGATCAGTTAAGCCAAAAATAGAAGCAACACTAGCTACAATAATAGTGTCGCGTCTTTCTAATATTGAATTTATCGCACTAGTACGCATCATTTCAATATCTTCATTCATTACGGCGTTTTTATCAATATATGTATCAGTTTTAGGAATATAAGCCTCAGGCTGATAAAAATCAAAATTACTAACAAAATATTCCACTCGATTATTTGGAAATAACATTTTAAATTCACTATATAACTGACCAGCAAGTGTTTTGTTATGAACAATAACTAGTGTCGGCTTATTAATTTGTTCAATAACATTAGCCATAGTAAAAGTTTTACCTGTCCCAGTCGCACCTAACAAAACTTGAAACTTTTTATTTTCTTTTAAACCTTGCACTAATTGTTTAATTGCTTCTGGTTGATCGCCAGTTGGTTTAAAGTTTGAAATTAATTGAAAACTTTTATTATTTTCCATCAAAACTCCATTATTTTTTTCGTTTTTTAAAAACGCTTGCACCAAAATTTTCTCTAAAACCTTCCCCATAAACTGCATTTGTATCAGTAAATGTTAGAAATGCTTGCGGATCAATTTTTGATATAACATCTTTAATTTCAATATATTCATTTCGGCTTAATACAGTTTCAATCATAATACGATCTTGACCTGTATATGCCCCCTTAACATTAATAATGGTTACGCCTCGCTCCATCTTATTCATTATATAATCTGAAATTTCATTATGCTTATCACTAATAATATGCAAAATAAAAGCATTTTGCTTTCTTGAAAACATCACTTCAATAACTAATGATGTGATAATCGCAGAAATAATACCGCATAAACAATTTAAAATAAGATTAATATCTTTAACGCAAAGACAAATCATTCCAATGATAATAATTGTTGAATCAATGGCTAATGAACATATTGAAACTTTAATACCAAACAACTTATTTAACAAAAAAGACAAAACATCAACCCCACCAGTGGATCCCTTTCCAAGAAAAGTAAGGGATATTCCTAAACCAACACAAATTCCACCACATATACCGCAAAACAACAAATATCCTATTTCAGAAGGCATATCCATGTTTTGTCCTATCCCACCAATAACATCTGCAAGTTCAACAAAAACATCAACACGAGTAAAAAGAGTTAAAAAGGCCGGAAATACAAGTGTTGCTACCAAAGTTCTTAAAGCGAATGTTTTTCCAAGAGTAAATAAAGATAAAATCCAAAAAGCAATATTGAAAATCCATACAACAATATCAACAATTGTATCTAAATTACCAATAATATCTTGTAAGTAAAATTGAAATATAAAAGCAATACCGCTTAATCCTCCAGCTACTATAGTATTTTTAGTCAAAAATAAAGCTGTTCCAAATGCGAGAACACAAGATCCTAAAATAATTAGAAAATTATGATAGATTATCAATAAAATTTCACGTTTTTTTCTACTCATTTATTTTTGACCTCCATATCTAAATAGGCATAGATAAAATTTAATATATTTCCATCCATTACAGAATTAACATCCACTTCTTCATAATTAGTTCTGTTATCTTTAACAAGAGTATACGGACAAAAAACATATGAGCGAATTTGTGAACCCCATTCAATATTTTTTTGTTCGCCAACAATATTTTTTAATTCTTTATTTCTTTTGTCTATTTCTAACTGCATTAATTTAGATTTAAGCATATTTAATGCCGTTTCTTTATTCGACATTTGTGATCTTTCAATTTGGCAAGATACGACAATTCCAGTTGGCAAATGAGTAATTCTTACTGCTGATTCAGTTTTATTAACATTTTGTCCACCTGCTCCTTGTGAATGATATGTATCAATTTTTAAATCTGAATCATTAATTTTAATATCTTCTAAATCAGAAAATTCTGGAACTACACCAACGCTGGCAAATGAAGTATGCCTCCTTTTATTAGCGTCAAATGGTGATATTCTAACTAAACGATGAACCCCTTTTTCTGATTTTAACAGTCCATATGCATGCCGACCACTAATTCTTAAGGTTGTGGATTTTATTCCTGCTTCATCACCATCTTGATAATCCATTATTTGACATTTTAGATGATTTTGCTCACAAAAACGAAGATACATACGCATCAACATTTCAGCCCAGTCTTGTGCTTCTGTACCGCCTGCACCAGGATGAATATCTAACAGACAAGATAAATTATCGTTTTTATCAGTAAAATATAAATCAGTTTGAAATTCTTTAAAATCTTTTGTTATTTTTTTATAGCTATCTTCAATTTCATCAGCTAATGATGAATCATTTATTTTGATTAACCCTAATAAAAACTCACTATCATCAACTAACGATGAAAACTTTTCAACTACTTCTTTTTTACTATTTAATTTATTAATTGTTTCAAGTGCTTTTTTGTTGTCGGACCAAAAATCATTAGATGAAGATATTTTTGTTAATTCATCAATTTCTTCTTTTAATTTTGTAATGTCAAAGAGACGACTCTAATTTTTTGAGCTTAGATTGAATTTCTAATAAAGAATTTTTAATCAAGTTTACATCTTTAACAATATCCATTAGAGCCGCACTCCTTTCTTTATTTGTTATCTTTTACCTCAGCATCTTTTGCTTGAGATTCTTCGTTTTTATTTTCTTCTTCTTTTGGTTGTTCTTTCTTTTCTATTTTAACATTAATTAGATTTAATACAGCATCAACCGCGGAAAGATTTAAAGTATCTCTAAACATTGAATAACCTTCGTTAACGTAGTCTTGCAAAGGGTTAACATTAGCGTAGCTTCGTAAGAAAATTCCCTCACGAAGAGATGACATCTTATCGATATGTCTAGTCCAGTTATGATCAATACAACGTAAAATAAAGCTTCTTTCTATCTGGTCAGATAATTCAGCAGGCCATTGTTTCTTTCTTTCATTGTAATAATCGAGCATAACCAAACCTAAATCACTACCAGCTTCATCACTAGGTGATTCGTCATAAAGATTTTTCTTTAAACTTCCAGCAGGCAAAAATCTTGGTTCGACTTCTTTAATTAACATTTCTCCATCAATTAAATTAGAAGAAGAACCAACTGGTATTGCTTTATTTGCCAAAAATAAACCAGCAGTATTAAAGATGTCAGAAACAATGTCGCTGATATCATCACCCATTAAAATTTTATCACGGCGAGTATAAATAATTTGTCTTTGCTTTGCTAAAACATCATCATAATCTAATAATGTTTTTCGAGTATCAAAATTTTGGCCTTCTATTCTTTTTTGCGCTCCTGTAATAACATTAGTAATCATTTTCATTTCTAAAGCTTCATCGCCACAATTCTTTTCAATAAAGTTTCTTATATTATCCGCTGCAAAGCGAACAAGTAATGTGTCATCAAAAGAAACATAGAAACGAGAAAAACCTGGATCGCCTTGACGACCGCTACGACCTCTTAATTGATTGTCGATACGTCTAGATTCATGTCTTTCTGTACCTAATACACATAGACCACCCAATGCTTTTACTTCATCATCGATTTTAATATCGGTACCTCTACCAGCCATATTAGTTGCTAATGTAATAGCACCTTTTTTTCCAGCTAAAGCAATAATATCGGCTTCACGAGCGTGATTTTTAGCATTTAACATTTCATGCTTTAATCCTGCTTCATTTAATAATGCAGAAATTTCTTCACTAGATTCAACAGAAACTGTACCAATTAATATTGGTTGACCAGTAGCGTGTCTAGCTTTAACTTCTTCTATCAATGCACGTAATTTTGGACCCTTGTGGGCATAAACGTAATCAAGAGCATCAACACGTATAACTGGCTTATTTGTTGGAACACAAATAACACGCATATTATAAATCTTTTGAAATTCTTCTTCTTCAGTTTTGGCTGTACCAGTCATACCTGACAACTTATGATACAAACGGAAGAAATTTTGATATGTAATAGTGGCCATAGTAATTGTTTCTTGTTTAATTTCAACATTTTCTTTTGCTTGAACAGCTTGATGTAAACCATCAGACCACTCTCTACCTGCTAAAACACGACCAGTAAATTGGTCAATAATTTGCACTTGGCGATTAGCGTCTATCAAATAATCGACATCTCTTTGCATTATGTAATTTGCTTTCAAAGCATTATGAATTCGATGAACCAAGTCAGCATATTCAGGTGCGTACAGATTTTTAATGCCAAACATTCTTTCGGCTTTAGCATTTCCATCATCAGTTAAGTTAACAGTTTTATCTTTTACATCGATAGTAAAATCTTTATCTTTACGCAACGTTTTAACAAAGCGATCTGCAACAGTGTATTGACTTGGTGATGCTTTTGCTCCGCCAGAGATAATTAAAGGCGTTCTACTTTCATCAATTAAAATAGAGTCAGCTTCATCGATAATCGCATATTCTAAGCCGCGTAAAACACGACCTTTTAATGACTGAGCCATATTATCTCTTAAATAATCAAAACCTAGTTCTGAGTTTGTTGTGTAGGTAATATCACATGCGTATGCTTCTTGTTTTTCGCTAGTTGTTTTGCTACGCAAATTAACGCCAACTTTAAGACCTAAAAATGTATATATTTGTCCCATCCAATTAGCATCACGCTCGGCTAAATATTCATTGACTGTAACAACATGAACACCTTTTCCAGTTAAAGCATTCAAATAAACTGCCATCGTCGCGGTAAGAGTTTTTCCTTCACCGGTTTTCATTTCCGCAACATCACCAGCATTTAAAATTAAAGCCCCAATAATTTGTACTTCAAAAGGAAATTGATTCAAAACCCTTTTAGCAGCTTCTCGAGCAACAGCGAAAGCTTGAATTTTAATATCTTCTAATGTTTTTCCTTGTGCTAATAATTCTTTAAAACGCGACGTATATCCTTTTAATTCTTCATCGGATAACGCAGCCATATCTTTTTCGAGTGCAATAACTTGTTTAGCTTGTTTTGCATATTTTTTTAATAATCTCTTGTCAAAAAAGCCCATTTAATTACCTAGCCTTTCATTTCATATTTACAAATTGAATAAAAATATTCGCTTATATATATTACCATTTAGACTAATATTAGTCTATTTGAAATTTTTCTATTTATTTTTACCACTTAAAATCTTTTTGGTAAAACAATGCAACTTTTTACTAAAACTATCTAAAAATGACATTTTTTCTTCGTATTTTGATTGAAAATTGTCATTAGATTTAATAGTTTTTGCTATTGTTAAAATTTTTATTTTATGCGGATGACATTTCTCTAATAATTCAATGCATGAATAAATAGTATTGCCTGTTGTTAAAATATCATCCACTAACAAAATATTCTTTTTTCTTAAATCTAGTTGTTGTGTAAGCGTTAAGTAGTTGGAGATATTTATTCTATTTTGAATATTTTGATCTGACTGTTTATAATTATCAGTTTTACATAGTAAATCAATTGTTTTTAAGTTCATTATAGAAAACATTTCCTTAACATGATTGAAACCACGTATTTTGTCTTCATCTACGTAACTAGGAACAAAAACAACGTAATAACCAACATACATTAAATTTAATAGCGGCGCGTATTTACTCAAAAAGGTATTTTTTAACTCAATATCATAGCAACCCTTAAACTGATAAATTAATTTTTTTATTTCATCATCATAATCATATAAAGATAAACCATCATAATTTTTTATTTTAAATTTGTAGAATTTAGGTTCACGTCTATTGAAACATTTAGTGCATGTATCATCGCTAATGAAAATATCTGAAAAAGTTTTTAACTTTATACTTTCAAAACATACTTTACAAATTCTGGTTGGATAATTGAATATTTTCAATGCATTTTTGAATTTCATCATTTTCTTTGTTTACCAAAAAAATTACATCACCTTTTGGTGCATCAATTTTTCTTCCAACTCTTCCAGAAATTTGTATAAGTGCATCAGATGTATAAATGTTATGATCGGCATTAAATACTATTACTTGTAAATTTTTAACTGTTACACCACGTTCTAAAACTGAGGTAGTTACTAAAAAATTATATTTATGTTCTTTGAAACCTGAAATTATTTCTTCTCGTTTACTTCTTTTTGAATGTACGTATTCCCCATTTTTAACAAACTCCTTTACAAATTTATAGACAATTTCGCACATTGCAATAGTTGGAACGAAAACAAAAACTTGTTTATTTTCTTTTTCAAATTTCAATAAATAATTTATCAATGTAAAATATTTAATTACACCAATTCGGATGAGCACTTTTGGAACTGGCAGTGGGAAATTATGAAAACGCTTGTTTAATGTCAATATGCTTCCATTATGATTTCTAAAAAATAGAATTGTTTCTTGGCTTGGTGTTGCACTTAACATAACGAATCTTCCTGACAAAGAACGTATAGCAAAATTTTTCAAAACAGAATTATCAGCATATGGAAATGCATCAATCTCATCAATAATTAGTAAATCAAAAAAGTTGCTGTAACGATAAAGTTGGTGACAAGTTAAACAAATAATGTCTCCGTCTAAATGTTCATTTTCACCACCATAAACTTTTGTAACAACATTATTTTTAAATACTTCACTGATACGATTGAAAAGTTCAATAACAACATCTCTTCTAGGAATAGCAAACCCGACTTTTCCTCCTCCTCTTACAACATGTGCTATTACTTCATACACTAATTCAGTCTTACCAGCTCCACAAACTGCATGGATTAGCGTGTCCTTTCCTTGACAATAATTTAAAACAACTTGTTTGGAAATCTTTTTTTGACTTTCGCTCAAAGGATACGTTAGCGAATAATCACAAGATTTTATTTCGAATTTTGTCTTTATAACTTCCTGGCCATTAAAAGTTATACAAGCACGACAATAAAACTTGCCGTTTAGTACACCGATCTTGTTTAAATCTTCATTACCACATCTAGGACATTTAAAGTGCTCACCCATATTTACTATTAGGGTGAAAATTTATTTTTGACTAATTATTTTCAAAATTTTTAATCATATCAACACGAATTTGATGTCTACCACCTTCAAATTTTGTATTAAGGAAAATATCAATTCTATTTAAAACATCATTATAGTCCATAAAAGCCTGACTAAAAGCGATGACATTAGCGTCATTGTGTTGTCTCATTAATCTAGCAACTTCATCATTATATCCAATTCCGCAACGAATTCCTTTTACTTTATTTGCGGCAATACAAACGCCTTCACCAGAAGTACAAATGACAATACCATAATCACATTCGCCTGAAGCTACTCTTTTTCCAACATCAAAAGCAAAAATTGGATAATGGCAAGATTCTTGTTTAAAAGTCCCCACATCAACAACATCGTATTTTTTATTTATTAAATATTCTTTAATACGTGTCTTATAATCAAGTCCACCATGATCACTACCGATTGCAATTTTCATAATTTAATCCTCTTTTAATGTATTAAATATTTCTTCAGCCGAAATATCTCCTTCTCTTATTACTTTTATTGTATCACACATATCTACGATAGTGGATGGCTTTAAAGCAAGACTATTACCATTAATATAATAAGATACTTCATCTTTAAAAACTTTTTTTACATCATCCATGCTTGTTAATGCAGGCATTCCTGATTTATTTGCACTAGGTACAAGTAATGGCGATTTAATATAACGAATAATATCTCTAATAAATGAAACATCTGGGATACGAATACCTATTTTGTTAGTATTGTGTGTTACAAATGGCGGAACATTATCTTTAACCTTTAAAAGAAGTGTTATTTTTCCAGGCATATATTTTTTAATAAGTTTTTCAACTTTTAAATCGACATAAGCATATTTATTAATATCTTCTAAATCCGCGACCATCATTGTGTATGGTTTATCCGGTGCTCTATTTTTAATTTTATTAAGTTTTTCATAAGCAATAAAATCATCATAGACAATACCAAGACCACAAACAGTATCAGTGGGAAATGCTATGACATTGTGGTTTTTTAAAACTTTATTAATTTCTTTTAAATCAATATTCATACTACTCCTTTAATATAATTAAAAAACGAACTTTATTATATATATCTTTTTTAAAAATATATGTAACATCTTTTAAATAAATACTAATCAAATTGATTAAATCTTCCTGCAAATCTTCACTTATTTCAAAAAACATAATATATTTGCTGTTTAAAATTTTTTGATAATTTTGAAATATAATTTCATAAAACAAATATCCTGGATTAGCAAACAAAGCTTGATGCGGTTCAAATTTTAAAACTTGTTCATCGACAGTATTTATATCACTGATATAAGGAGGATTACAAATTAACACATCATACAAAATTTTATTTTCTTTAAAAAACAATCGAATATCTTGACATACGTAATTGACATTTAAGTCTAATCTTTCTTTATTTTGATTAGCAAGTTTAACACTTTCCATACTTATATCGACACCAGTTACGATATTACATTTTATATGCTTTGAAAGATATAATGATAAACATCCACTACCGCTACAAAGATCAAGAAGATTAACTTTTTTTTGATTAAATATTTTCTCAATCATCTCTTTTGCAATTAAGCAAAGTTGCTCACTTTCTTGTCTAGGAATTAAACAAGAATTATTAATCAATAAATTGATATCTAAAAAATCAACTTTTCTTAAAACATATTGATAAGGAACGCCATTTTTTATTTCTTCAACATATTTAAATAGTAGTGTTTCATTAATACATTGCTTATCAAAATTAATAACCAAATCAGAAAAATTACTAAAATTGTTAACATCAATTAACAAATATTTAATTACTGAATCGGTCAAATATTTATTCTTGCTTTTTTTTAAATCAAAATAAATTTCCTTATTTGTAGACATATTTATTTTTTTAATTCACCAGCGATTTTATTTTGTTGATCAAAATGAATAAGAGCGTCAATAATTTCATCTAGTTCCCCTTCCATTACACGATCAAGTTTTTGTATGGTGAACCCAATGCGGTGATCTGTAACACGATTTTGAGGGTAATTGTAGGTACGTATTTTCTCGCTTCTTTCACCGGTTCCTACTTTAAGTTTACGTTCGCTTCCTCTTTCTTGTTCTTGTTTAGCTAGTGCATCAGCATATAATTTTGCACGAAGCATTTGCATAGCTAATTCTTTATTTTGAATTTGCGATTTTTCTGTTTGACAAGCAACTACAGTATTTGTGGGTAAATGTGTAATTCGTACTGCTGATTCGGTTTTATTAACATTTTGCCCACCTGCACCTTGTGAATGATATGTATCTATTTGCAAGTCGCTTGGATTTATTTGAATATCAATCTCATCAGCCTCAGGCATGACTAAAACAGTCGCAGTTGACGTATGAATACGTCCATTTGCTTCTGTTTTTGGAACGCGCTGAACACGATGTGCACCGCTTTCGAATTTTAATTTTGAATACACTTTTTCGCCTTTAATTTTAAATGATATCAAAGAATATCCACCTGCTTCGCATGGTGAAGAATCTAAAACTTGCATTTTCCAAGATTGTGTTTCGGCATATTTTGTATACATTCTAAACAAGTCGCCAGCGAATATATTAGCTTCATCACCACCTACAGCCCCACGTATTTCAACAATAATGTTTTTGTCATCGTTTGGATCTTTAGGAATTAACAATAAATTTAATTCTTCAATGATTTGTAATTCTAATGCACTCAGCCTTTTGAATTCTTCTTTTCCCATTTCGGCAATATCAGAATCACTGTCGTTAGACATTTCTAAAGCTTGTTTTTTATCTTCAATTGTTTTTAAATATTCATTGAATTTATCAACTTGTGGTTCTAAAGATGATCTTTCTTTTGATAAAGTCTTAAACAAATTGATATCTCGAACAATATTTTCGTTTGCTAATTGTTCATCAATTTCTTTTAATCTTTGTTTAGCAGTATTTAATCTTTCAAACATTATATCGTCCATAAATAAACCTCAAACGCTTTGTTATTTTACCATAAAAAAACTAATAAGTGTAGGAACAATATAGCATATTGATTTTTCATCTATTACTCTTTTAAAGCATTGTGCACGAGTATTTAATAATCATTTAATTTTCCTATTATTATAAATTGTTTTTGCTCAATTTAATGATTTACAATCATTTCCATTTATTTAAACATCAAACGAGTGTATAATATCGTTTGTAAATAAATATGAGTTATAAAGCACTATATAGAAAATATCGTCCTTCTACTTTTGACGAAGTTTCAGGTCAAGAAGCAATCGTTAAAATATTAAAAAACGCTATAAGCACTGGCAAGATTGGTCATGCATATCTTTTTGCTGGTCCAAGAGGAACAGGCAAAACAACTATGGCAAAGCTTTTTGCGAAAGCATTAAATTGTGATGAAGGATTAGGACATCAATGCAATAAATGTAAAAATTGTGAAGCTATTAACAATGGATCTCATCCAGATGTTATTGAAATAGATGCCGCGTCAAATAATGGTGTCGATGAGGTTAGAGATTTAATCGACAAAGTCCATTACTCCACTATTTTAGGAAAATATAAAGTATACATTATTGATGAAGTTCACATGATGACTCCTGGTGCTTTTAACGCACTATTAAAAACATTAGAAGAACCGCCAGAGCATGTTATATTTGTTTTGGCTACAACAGAACCTCATAAAATTTTACCTACTATTTTATCTAGATGCCAAAGATTTGATTTTTCAAAATTAAGTGATAAAGAAATCAAAGATAGATTGATATATGTTTTGAATAAAGAAGGTATTACTTATGAGGATGAGGCAATCGACATAATCGTATCTCTTTCTGATGGAGGGATGCGCGATGCATTATCAATATTAGATCAAGTGCTCGCCTACAGTGTTAATAATTTAAAATCAGATGATGTTTTAAATATTTTTTCAATCGAGTCCAAACAAGAAAAATTAGCACTTTTAGATGATATTTATAAAAAGGATGTTAAAGAAATTTTAAATCGCGTTAATAACTACATCGATAAAGGTAGCGATATTAAAAGATTAACTAGTGATTTAATCGATATTTTTAAAGATATACTGATATATGATTCAACAGGTGATATTTCTTTATTGCAAATCCTTAACGAAGAAGAAGCTAACATTTATTCATCGAAATATACTTATAATAATGCTTTAAAAAATATTGATATATTATTATCCGCTATCAAGGATTATAAATTAGTTACTAACATAAATCCTATTTTTGAAATTGCTCTTTTAAAACTTTCCACTAATGAAGATAAGGAAATTAAAAAAGAAAAGCTAGTTCAAAAAGTTATAGATAAGCCATATATCAAAGAAATAACAAATGATAAAAACAAAGAAACAATTATAGATGATTCCTTAAAAGCGGGAAATGATGATAATATTCAACCACAAGTTGAAAAAGAGCAGCCTAAAGAAAAAGAGGAAATTGAAAAAAATATATCGTTATTTGATGCGATTGATGAAACTAAAATTGACACCAATATTACATATCCAAGTTTTGTCAAAATAGAAGAAGGTCAATATTATCTTTCAAATGATGATTTATTAAATATTACTGCTGTCGCAAAAAGGGACTTCAAAGTCAAATATAATAAAATGTGGCCAAATTTGGAAGAATTAGCAACCCATCCTAAATATGGAAGTAAAGCAACATTATTATTAGATGGTCATCTGCTTCTGGCTTGTAAAAATATTATGATTATTGAATATGATATTTTAAGTAATGTTTCTAAAATTAATTCATTGCAAAGCCAAAAAGATTTACAAGCTATTTCACAAATTGTTTTTAAGCAAAAAATATTTATATATGCAGTATCAAGAAAAGATTCTGTTGATCTGCAAGTTAAAGTCAAAAATTTAAAGGAAGTTAATAAATTACCAAAACCAGATACAATCGAAATTAAAATGATAGGAGAAAATTAAAATGAATCTTTCACAAATTATGCAACAAGCACAAAAAATGCAAAGAGAACTTAAAAAAGCTAAGGAAACTTTAGCAAAGCAAGAATTTACTATATCTAAAAATGGTATGGTTAATGTCACAATGTTAGGTGATAAGTCAATTAAAACAATTGATATTGATAAAGATGCACTTGATCCAGAAAATAAGGAAATGCTTGAAGAAGCTATTTTATTAGCGGTCAACGAATTATTAGAACAAATAATTGAGGCTGAACAAGAAATTAATGAAAATATTACAGGCCAAAAAGCTGGAGGCGGATTGTTTTAATGGAACAACTTAAATCCATTGAAAATTTAACAGATAGTTTAAACAAATTACCTAGCATAGGCAAAAAAAGTGCTGAACGTTTAGCTTATGCTGTTTTAGAAATGTCTGATGATGACATTAATGAACTAGTTAACAATATAATAAGTGTAAAAAAAGATATTCATGTTTGTCCGATATGTGGGATGTACACGAGCAATGACAAATGTGAAATTTGTCAAGATGACACTAGAGATAAAACTACAATTATGGTTGTTTCTTATCCTAAGGACGTCATTGCTTTTGAAAAAAGTAAATCATTTAATGGTCTTTATCATGTTTTAAATGGCGTTATTTCGACAAACAAAGGAATTGATATTGATAGTTTGAATATCCTATCGCTTTTTAAAAGGATCAAAGAAAATAATGAAGTAAAAGAAATCATTATCGCAACTAATCCAAATATTGATGGTGAGGCAACTGCCCTATATCTAAATAAAAAGCTTAAGGAATTTGAAAATATTAATGTTACAAGATTAGCATATGGCTTACCAATGGGTGGTGTTTTAGATTATACCGATTCATTAACGCTTGCAAAATCATTACAAGGCAGACAAAAAATAGGAGATTAATATGTTTATAACAATTGAAGGAGTTGAAGGAAGTGGGAAATCTTCAACAATGAAAAAAGTAGTTGAAAGATTAAAAAAAGAAGGTTATCAAATTGTTACCACTCGCGAACCAGGTGGCACACCAATCGCGGAACAAATTCGAAATATAATCCTAGATGTTAACAACACGAATTTAGATGCACGTGCTGAAGCACTTTTATACGCCGCTAGTAGAAGACAACATTTAATTGAAAAAGTTTGGCCTAATCTAAAAGATGGAAAAATAGTGATATGTGATCGTTATATCGATTCCTCATTAGCGTATCAAGGTGGCGCTAGACATTTAGGAATAGAAAATATAATTAATATTAATATGTTTGCTACTGAAAATACTTGGCCAGATTTGACTTTATTATTTGACATAGATCCTGAAATAGGATTACGACGCATTGCACAAAATAATAATAGAGAGGTTAATCGTTTAGATTTAGAAAAATTAGATTTTCATAGAAACGTTAGAAAAACTTTTTTAGAATTAGCGAAAAAATATCCAAATAGATATGTAATCATTGATTCTTCAAAACCTCAAAATGAAGTTGAAAATGAAACATATAAAATCATTAAGGAAAGATTGAATGCAAATTGAAGAATATTTAAAAAAATTTCAACCTGTCATTTATCAAACATTCAAGAATAGTTTATTAAATAATCATCTTGTTCATGCTTATTTATTAGTCGGAAACACTGGCGTTCCAACACTAAATATTGCAAAATTTTTAGCGTCCTCATTAGTGTGTGATAATCCAACTCCACTTGCTTGTCAACACTGCTTAACTTGCCAAAGAATAAAAGAGAATAATTACCCAGATTTAGTAATTTATGATGGTGCTCTTTCCACTATCAAAAAAGATGATGTAACACAATTAGAAGTTAATTTTGAAAATACTTCTTTGGAAAAGAAAAATAAGAAAATTTATATATTGAATTTAGTTGAAAATATGACCGTTCAAGCTATCAATGCTATATTGAAATTTTTAGAAGAGCCACAAAAAAATGTCTACGCATTTTTAACAACTAACAATGAGTCTTTAATACTTCCCACTATTATTTCTCGTTGTCAAGTGATGCATCTAAAATTAATACCTCGCGATATAGTCATTTCACTATCAAAAGAAGAGGGTATTGATTCATTTGATGCTGAATTATTATCTTATATTTTTAATGATGTAGATACTTTAATAAATCATGCAAAATCCGATAGCGATTATCAAGTTGCAAAAGAATGCTTAAATTTATTTATTGATAGTGTTTTATCTAATAAAAATGATATGATTTATGTTGGCAATAAAAATATTCTTGCTTTTATTAATAATAAGCAAAGTGGCCGTTATTTCTTTGATTTACTATGTGCTGTTTTTTTAGATATTCAATCAATTTTTTATCAAAAAAAGCCATATTTGCAAGAAATCGAAGATAAATTACAAGAAATTTGCAAAAAAATTAATAATATTAATGATGTTTGTCTAGAGTTATTAAAAACACGAGAAAGTTTATCACTAAACGTTAACACTTCCTTAATATTAGACCATATTATTAATGTTATTTATAACAATATGAAAGGAGAATAATTACTATCGATGGATAATAAATTTACACATTATGTTGGGGTAAAATTTACCCATTCATCTCGCAGTTATTTTTTTGGCACTAATGATGCTGATTTTAAAATAAATGATCCGGTTGTTGTTGATACAATATACGGTCGAGAGCTAGGTTTAGTTTCTATACTTCCACAATCTATTGAAACATATTCTAGTAGTTTAGATTTAGCACCCATTCAAAGACGTGCTACCGATAAGGATGTCTATTTTTATCAAGAAAATCTGAAAGACTCAAAAGATGCTGCTAATATTTTTATTGAAGAACAAAATAAACTCAACTTGAACATGCATCTTATTTATGCGGATTATACATTAGATAAGGCTAAAATTACATTTACGTATGCAAGTGATGAGCGAGTCGATTTTAGAGAACTATTAAAAGTTTTAGCTGCACGTTTAAGAACGAGAATTGAATTAAGACAAATAGGTCCTCGCGATAAAGCTAGATTAATTGGCGGAATTGGTATATGTGGGTTACCATTATGTTGTTCAACATTTTTAAATGAATTTGATGGTATATCCATAAATCGTGCAAAAAATCAAATGTTAGCGATTAATATTCCTAAATTATCAGGTCAATGTGGAAAACTTGTATGTTGTTTAAAATATGAAGATGATACATATACTGATCTTAAAAAAATGTACCCAGAAATTGGAGAAGAAATTATTTATAACAAGCAACTTTATAAAGTAATTTCATACAATGTTATTTCTAAACAAATTACTTTTGCTAATGAGGAAAATGATTCATTAATATTATCGTTGGATGATTTTAACAATCTAAAACATAAAAAAGGAATGTCTAAAAAAGGTAATGATAAAAAGAAATAAGACTTTTGAAAATAAACATATTTTATATTTTGTGGTCTCGCCAATCGGTAATTTAAAAGATATATCCTTGCGTGCAATTGAAATATTAAAAACCGCTGATGTTATTGCGTGCGAAGATACAAGAAATACTCTTAAATTATTGACTCATTTTGATATTTTAAATAAACATTTAATTTCTTTACACAACCATAATGAAAAAAGTGTTTCTAATAAAATTATAAACATGATATTAGAAGGAAATGTCGTTTGTTATTTAAGTGATGCAGGATATCCAATAATAAGTGATCCAGGCAAAATTTTATGCGAAATGGCTATTTCAAATAATATTTCAGTAACAACTATTGGGGGCACTAATGCCGCAATAAATGCTTTAGTTTGTTCTAATCTTCCAAGTGAACATTTTTATTTTTATGGTTTTTTAGATTCACATCAAAGTAAAAGAAAAAAACAATTAGAATCTCTAAAAGAAATGGATTCAACTATTATTTTTTATGAAGCTCCACATCGAATAAAAGCAACAATTTTAGATATTAAAGAAATTTTTAATGACAATAGAAGATGCACTATCGCTCGTGAATTAACCAAAATTCACGAAGAATATATCTATTTTGAATTAAATGATGTTGATAATATTGATTTTGATACGATAAAAGGTGAAATAGTATTATTGGTTGAAGGGAACAATAAACAAGATATTGTTTCTGATGAAATTTTAATTAACGAAATAAATGAATTATTGCAAAATAAAAAATATAGTAAAAAAGATATCGCTTTACAAATTGCAAAAAAATATAACGTCAGTAAAAATTATATTTATCAGCTTATTTTAAATATCAATTCTTAATTGCTTTCGGTATTTTTTATTTTTTAAATATTCATCTATAAATGTATAAGCAATAAAACTGCCAGCCCAGAAAACAACACAAATATTTGTAATTGGCAATACTTTTACCATATCAGCGTTTTTATATATTACTTCATAAGAAGTATCGCCCACTAAACTTGCAAACGAAACAAAGCCACCTTGACCCATAAAAGTATCTAATTCGTATGATTTATCACCTTGATGAGCAATAACTTTCCATCCTCTTTCATATGGTGTATTTAAAACAATTATTTTATGTTTATCATAGTCGGTAGTAAATTTTAAATAATTACTATTAATATATTCTTGATTTTCTAATTTAGTCACACTATTAATTTTGTTTTGATAATTTGTTTGTGTTTCAAAAAATAAACCAAAATTAGAATGTCCATAATATCTTGGATATATTATCATCGCATAAACATCTTTATCAGCGTAAAAGCCTCGCATTGTTTTCGTGGAATTTGTGACATAATCATCACGATGATTGTCAAATTTAATAACATCACCATTTTTCCCTAACAAATAGACATCAACATTATAGTTAATGGTATAAGGTGCATCTAAATAAATTCCTAGTTGTTCGACACCTTCGCTAAATGGCAGACAATTATTCCAATTAGACTGATATAAATTACCATTTAATTCTTCCTTAGTTATAGTAATAAAATAATTGCCTTCCCGATTTGCTTCATCGTCATTAATTTCAGAAGAAGTAAGTGGCTTTTCATCAAAAATATTTTTTAAATTTTTAATGTTATAATTAATTGAATCTTCAATTTGATAATATCTTTTAACAAATTTTATTCCAGATGATGAAGGCAAAATTCTAGTATCCACCAAATTAATACGTTCATAATTTGTCTCATCTAAAGTTAAAGCTTGTGATTTGGGTTCACCTATATCATCCTTAACATCATCATCTAATAAATTATAGTCTTCCTGACGCATTATTGCTGTTTTTAAAAACATGTCATCGTTTCTTAAAGCATAGGAATGACTACCACTTAATGCATTTTGTGCAGTTTCAACATCATAACAAAAAACATTATCAAAACTAAAGCCAATATTATTAACATTTTTATTTTCAAAAACAAATACTTCATCGTTTGATAATTGCTCGTTATATTCATAACCATAAGGGACATTTATTAAATTTGCTAATTCATTATTAGAAATATTTTCATATCCGATTTTTGTAGCGATAGTATTAGACTTATTGACCATATAATATTTAATGTTTAAAAAATAATCCAATGTTTGTCTTTTTTCAACATAACTAGCAGACCACCCGCCATACCAATCACTCATACGCGTCCACCACTTAAAATCACGGGTGTTGAAGTTATATAAAGTATTAAACATAGCAGTGCCATTATAGTTATTCATATTTTGATTATTATCTGATAAATTTTGGGCATTTAAAGAAGAATAAGTACGATAAAATGAATCATCGTATTTTTTTATTTTACTTGAAGCATCATAAACAAATGAATTTTCATATGTCCCACCATTTCCCGAATTTGGATTTGTATATCCGTGGCCAAATGTAACAAAATTGCCTATTAAAATAGCTTCAAAAGAAGCAAAATAAACTAAAATATTTTTAAAATTTTTCTTTTCATAAAAATATAAAAGAACAAAAAATAGCACTAATACATAAACAATTTCTACAATAAGCATCCAAGGGAAAGGTAAGAAATATGTCAAATTAGTGGAATTATCCACATAATATTTAGCCAATATCCCACTTAAAATAATTCCTAAAACAACAAAACTTAAACCCAAAACTAAATCAGTCATATTGACTTTGTTTTTATCTAAAAACGATATAACATAAGCAATCATGCAAGCTGGCACGATGATTTGCCATCTAGAATAAGCTTTTCCACCGCCAAATAACAAATAATAAGAAAAAGGCGTAAACAAAACGAAAATAAAAATACATACGCCAATAATATGAGATATTTTTCCTTTCTTTATTGAATTAATAAATGCTGGAAAAAAGAAAAACAAAATCGGCATAGTTACCCATAAAGAACCAGCTTCATTAACAAAGGTATTTCCTAATTCCGCTCTTACAAGCGAGACATGTCGACATGTAGTAGGTGGAATAAACAATTCAATAATAGGATATGATTGTATTTTCCAATCTGCTGTTTCTCTCCAATTAAATAGTAAACTAAAAACGCGAATATAATCTTGATTTTCAAAATAATATAATAACTGTGTTAAATAATTGCTACCTTCAATTTTAGGATCACTCATGCCAGTCACTAATCCAGGAATAAATACAACAAGTGAAATTCCAATTGCACAAACATATGCTAAAAATCCAATGAGTAATATCAATAAATTATCTTTTGTACTATTAAGTTTTAAACGTTGGAAATATCTAAACATCGAATAAACAAAAGTCATTATTATAAAAGCTGGAAAAAAGAAAAAATTATCAATTCCTAAATATCCTAAACTAATAATTAATAGCCAAGGTTTTTTATCTTGTAAAACTTTTTCTATCCCTAATAAAATCAAAGGCAAAAAAACAGCAATATCTAAAAAATTATTAAACCATTGAAAATATGCAATCCAGCCACAAGACATAAAAGCTAGACCGCCTAATCTAGCTAATAATTCGGAAACATTCAATTTTTTAAGATAGCAGCGGAAAAACGCACCGGCTAAAACCATTCTTAAAATTGAAACCAAAGCCATAACCTGTGGTATCCAAGAACGTGGGAAAATTAATAGCAAAGCAAAAAATGGTGAAAACAAAATATAATATCCATTACTAGTAATACTATCCGCACCTAAAAATATAGTCGTGTCCCAATGAGGAAAAACACCAGTTGTAAAAAATGACCACCAATTATCATAATAATCATATGCAAAAGGAATATACTGCATAACAAAATCACCAGAATAAGGTGTAGTAAATTGATTATTAACAAGCATTAAAAAATAAAAACCAAAAGCAACGCCAATTAAAAGCAATACATAATAAAATAAATGCTTGCTATTTTTTAAAAATTGGAAACGATTTTTTATCCAGTTTATTAATTTAGAATCAGTTTTTTTACTAGTTTGTGTTAAGTCAATCATGCAGATATTATAATATAACGAAACTAGTTTTTATAAAACAAATAATATAAATAATTATATTAATTAGAAAAAAAAATATTGATTTTTTATGATAAATCACTATTATTTAATTCGTTATGGAAATTAGAAATGTTGCAATTATAGCCCATGTCGATCATGGAAAAACTACCCTCGTTGATCAATTATTAAAAAGTGCTGGAACATTTAGAAATAATGAAGAAATTAACGAAAGAGTGATGGATTCTAATGATATTGAAAAAGAAAGAGGAATCACTATTTTAGCTAAAACAACTTCGATATTTTATAAAAACTATAAAATTAATATTGTTGATACTCCTGGGCACGCTGATTTTGGTGGTGAAGTCGAAAGAATCATGAACATGGTGGATGGTTGCCTTTTATTAGTTGATGCTTTTGAAGGTGCTATGCCACAAACAAGATTTGTATTAAAAAAAGCTTTGCAAGCACACATTAAACCAGTTGTGGTTGTTAATAAAATCGATAGAAAAAATATTGATATTCATAAAACTTTAGATGAAATATTGAATTTGTTTATTGAGTTAGGTGCTGATGATGATTTATTAGATTTTAAAGTTTGCTACACTAGTGCTTTAAAAGGAACAAGTGGATATACAATTGATGATCAACAAAATAATATGGATGCAATATTTGATACTATCATCAAAGAAATTCCTTCTCCTGATTCAGATATTAATAAACCTCTAAAATATCAAATATCTCTTCTTGATTACAACGACTTTGTTGGTAGAGTTGGGATAGGAAAAATTAAAAATGGCATTATCCATGTAGGTGATTTAGTAACTTGTTGTCGTTTAGATGGAACAAATAAACAATTTAAAGTTTTGAAATTATATGGTAATCAAGGACTTAAAAAGGTTGAAGTTGAAAGTGCTGGTGCTGGTGATATTGTCGCAGTCGCAGGATTACAAGATATTAATGTTGGTGAAACAATTTGTGATAATAATTGTTTAGAACCACTTCCCCTTCTTCATATTGATGAACCAACTTTACAAATGACATTCGGTGTAAATACTTCTCCTTTTGCAGGAAAAGATGGAAAATATTTAACCGCTAGAAAAATTGAAGAAAGACTATATAAAGAACTACAAAAAGATGTTTCTTTACGTGTCAAGCGTATTCCAAATAGCGAATCTTGGATAGTATCTGGTAGAGGCGAATTACATCTTTCCATTTTAATAGAAAACATGATAAGAGAGGGTTTTGAATTACAAGTTAGTAAACCAGAAATTATTATAAAAGAAATCGATGGGGTTAAATGTGAACCATTTGAAGATTTAACCATTGAAGTTCCAAATGATTATGTTGGTGATATTATGGAAACTTTAGGTTCTAGAAACGCTCAATTAAACAACATGATTAATGAAGAATTTACTACTAAATTAGAATACGTCATTCCATCTAGAGGTTTATTAGGATTTGTTTCTTCATTTATGACACTTACAAAAGGATATGGCATAATTTCACATACATTTAAAGAATATCGACCAATGTTAAATATGAAACTTGGCGAAAGAAAGATTGGCGTTCTTGTTGCAACAGAAACTGGTGAAGCAACACCATATGCAATTGAGCATGTTGAAGAAAGAGGAACGATGTTTATAAATCCTGGATGTCAAGTTTATGCTGGTATGATTGTTGGTGAAAATAGATACGATAACGATTTAGCGGTCAATGTTGTTGCTAAAAAGAATTTAACAAACGTCAGAAGTTCTACTAAAGATTTTACTGTCGTTTTAAAAACACCCCGCTATATGTCATTAGAAGCTTGTTTAGATTACATTAATAGCGATGAACTTGTTGAAATTACACCTAATACATATCGTATGCGAAAACGCATTTTAGATACTGCTCAACGTAAAAAATACGAAGCTCATCATAAAGATGAAAACATATAAAATATTTGCTTTTCGCAAGAATAATTAAAAATTTAGTCAAATTTTAATCCAATTACATCTCGACATTTAATTGCAAACGCAATGCCTTTACCAGGTGTATTTAAACCTGCAGCTTTATTAATCGCTTGCAAGATAATATCAGATTGATTACTTTTAACAATTATCATGCAAATCTCTTTTTCACTATTAATAATAATGCCAAATTTTTCTTCTATTTCTTTATTACCTGTTCCGCGAGCATGCAAAATGGTACCACCTCGTGCACCGCTATCGCGAGCAGCGTCCATCACTAAATCAGTAAACCCAGCATCGACTATCGCAAATATTAAATTAAATTCTTCTCTTTCCATATGCTCCTCCTAATATTGATTTGATAAAAATCTATATCCAATATATGAAACAATGGAATCCATTTCTAAAATAGAAGCAACTCCTTTGTTTTTTTTGTTTGAGTTGAAATACAAATTAAGTTCATATATAACATCATCTGAAACATCTTCGGTTATAAAAGAAATAATCACATCTTTATAATTATCTTTTAAACCTAGAACATCATATAAATCTTTAGATGCAGTTCCTTCTCCTTTAAGAATTAAGGAAGTTGCACAAGAAAATTTTTCCATCAATTTTCTTATAGCTTCCCCTTGTCCAGAATTAACAATTGTTATGCACACTAACATTTTCTTTATTTCAATGTTTGGACGAGAATTTAAATTTTGTTTTTTTCTACCACGCAATGCCATATTAACCTCTAAAAATGAATTACCTCGTTATCATAAACATGCAACAATTGTTTTTGATAAATAAATTGACGACGAACCTTCTTGTAATTAATCAAAATACCAAGCAGTTGAATTGAAATGATTGGCGTCAACGCAACCATAGCAATAACTCCAAAACAGCGGGTTAATACATCGTTATTATACATCAAATTTCCTCCGTTAGCGTATGACATAGTCATACCAATAGTAAGAGGTAATAAAAAACTAACAGTCATTGGTCCGGATGCAACACCACCAGAATCAAATGCAAGAGCACTAAATAAAGATGGTGAAAAGAATGTTAAACCAACGCTTATAAGATATCCAGGAATAATATAATAAAGTATCGGGAAATTAAATATTGCTCGAATAGCGCATAAAGCAATAGCAATTCCAACACCAATTGAAAGCGTTAATAAAACACTGCTCTTTTTTATACCGCCATCACTAACTTGTTCTATTTGCTTTGTTAAAACATGAATCGCAGGTTCACACATAATTGAAACAAGTCCAATAACAAAGAAAATAAAAATTATTAGCCATTCGTTTTGAAGTCCTAATAATTTACCTATATAAATTCCAAATGGCATCATAACAGCACTTACTGCACCCAAAAATAATGCCAAACCTAGATAAGCATATAAAAATCCTAAAGCTATTCTAATAAGTTCACCTTTTGGTAGTTTTATAAAAATAGATTGATAAATAAAAAATACGACTGCAATTGGTAAAATAGCGATAAGAACTTCAAAAATAGTGCCATAAGTCAAAATTTCTCCTGTCGAAGAAAATGTAGGAAATATAGCGCTGACAAATCTAGAAAGAATATCCGAATTGTTACTTAATTGGATTGTTGTTAATTCATATGGAACTTGCTTGGCTCCAGTAGAAATAAAAATTGCCATTATAACCATAGAAATAATAGGTCCAACAGAAGATATAGCAATTAATCCAAAACTTTCTTCCTTGGCGTTTTTTCCTGCACGGACCATAGCCACCCCGGAACCTAACGATAATAAAAATGGTACGGTAGCACTTCCAGTTGTTGCACCGCTTGCATCAAAAATTAATGGCATAAATTCTCTATGATCCACTAAAAGACAAAGAGCAAAAACTATTCCATATAAAACAATCAACCACCATTTTAAACTTTGTCTTTTGAATACACGAACAACACCTAAAACAACAAATATTCCAACCCCAACAGAAATAAGCAAAATTAATAACCAACTATCAATTGGAGTTTGTTCAGCTAAAATCATAATTGAAGGCTCAGCACATGTTACTAATGCACCTAAAAGAAAAGCAACAATAATAACAATCCACATATTGCTTTGCTTACTTAATGATGCACCCATGTGCTCACCAACTTTGGATAAACTTCTTGAAGAACCGATTGAGAAAATAGATAAACCAACAATTAGAACTAATGCTCCAATAACAAGCAAAAGATAATCCCAACCACCTTCAAGAGGAGTTAATCCAGAAAGAGATAATAGCAGAATAATTAATATAATAGGGACAATTGATAAAGACGATTCAAAAAATACTTTTAAAAGTTTCATAAAAGTATTTTAAATTATTTTTTATCAAAACTTAATACAATTTCTAATTTTATTTGAATAATGTTTTAAAAATGGTTGGCATTTTTGCTTCAAATGTAAATGTACGATTAGTAATAGGATGCTTAATTTGTAATTTATAAGCGTGAAGACCTAATCTAGAAAGTGGATTAGATGGGTTTCCATATTTATCATCACCAACAACAGAATGTCTAATATCATACATATGTACACGTATTTGATTTTTTCTTCCAGAGTCGATATGAACATCCAAAAGTGAGTATTTATCATTTTCTTTTAACACTTTATAGTGTGTGACAGCAAGCTTACCATGAACTTTATCATTGCTAGAATACATAAGATTTAATGTATTTGATTTTAAATATGACTTTATTGTTCCTTCTTTTTTTAAAAGTTGTCCTTCCACGACAGCGTAATATCCTCTATCTAATACTAATTCATTCCATTGACTTGTAAATAAGTCTTGTAGTTGTTTGTTTTTAACCATCATTAATACACCAGAAGTAT
The DNA here is from genome assembly GCA_944358985.1 of uncultured Bacilli bacterium. Taxonomy (GTDB): domain Bacteria; phylum Bacillota_I; class Bacilli_A; order RFN20; family CAG-826; genus CAJOOD01. The sequence continues at coordinate 26,554 of CALVSI010000002.1, forward strand.
CTTCATCTATTCGATGAACGATATAGGGACGCAAGTGCTTATCTTTGTTATTTAAATAGTCACTAACTAATCGATAAGCGGTTTTGCCTTTTTCTTTATCGCTTGCAACAGATAATAATCCGCTAGGTTTATTAATTACTATTAGCTCACTATCTTCATAAATAATATCAAGATTATTGCTTTTTGACGTTTTAACTTTTAAAGGATTATTTAAAATTATGACAATATCTTTTTTTGACAAGGGATAATCAAATTGACGAATGACTGCACCATTTACTGTAACCAAATTATGACTTAATAATCCTTTTATTGAATTGCGAGATTCTTTTTTAATATTTTTCAATAAAAAAGAAAGAAGCAAATCATCTTCGCTGACAACATATTGCTTGGTAGTGTTATACAATTTTGAATAATTTTGAAAACGCTTTTTATTTTTGTTCATTTTTCTTTTTGATTAAATTTTTAAATAACTTTACAGTGGACACGACTAAAATCGGAATGGAGAATAAAAAATTTATAAATAAACCGATTGGTATTTTTAAAGCTAGTCCAATTTCAAATTCCCATTGCAAAGATAGACTTGTTAAATATGGCTCGTTAATATATCCAACAATAATCCATATTCCTAAGACAATTTCTAAACAATAAAAAACAATCAATGAAATAATATGAAATTTTGTTCGATTTTTTTCCTTTATATAATGATAAATAAAATAAACAACACATAATGCCGCTAATAGCAAAAAAGATAAATAAACAGGTAACATATAGTACCAATTTTTATCTATATAGCCTTCTTGTAAATACATAATTCCAAAAAGAAATTCACCAAGGAAATATGTTGCAAATGGTAAAATAAATCCTGCTAAAACAAAGTCTTTTTTTGAAAAAGGACGTTGTCTTATTGAAACGGTCATACTATATTTTTTGTCTAAAACTTCATAAAATAAGCAGCAAATTCCAACAATAAAATAAATAGCATTTCCAAAAATAACATCTAATGGATACATCGGTGTCATTGTTTGGAAAAATAAATTTCCATCTAATAACAATACAATAACTAATGTTATGAGAATCAAATTAAATGCCGCTAGTAAGATTAATGTTATTCCTAATATTTTTAAACTTTTTAACCTAATTTCATTTGTTTTAGCATATACAAAAAATAAGGCCATATAAAATATAAAAAGTGGTATTAGATATGTAAGAGCACATGGCAATGTATTTAGTGCACTCCGACCATAATTTGTAATAATTGGGAAAAATATCCTAACACCATAAAAAGTTGTGAAACTAACAAATAAAAACGATATGGAAAGAACAATGCTTCCGACAATGTGACGACGGGTTTCATATTTTGAAGAGTCACGTATTACTGGTTCTGCCATATAACTTCAACATCTCCTTCATATGGAACATACATCTTGGTCAAATTGAAATATAACTCATTTCCATACATTGATAACTCTGTATTTTCATTTAAATTATAAAAAGTAGCGCCCATCATCTTCTCGTTGTGATAAATATTATCACCAGTTTTCTCGCCGTATATAAATCTTATAGGCCAATCGCTACCACCACTATATTTGATATCAGTAGACGTTATATGATCGTGATTGCTTGCTATTCCTACTGTCGATTTTAGTTTAGTCATTAATGAAAACAAACCACTGTTCGTAGGCGAAGATGAGCACGATTCTAAATCTTTGCAATAATCATCTTGATATGTTTCAACATCACCATTTTTTTGATGAAACTCATTAATAGCATCACCAAATTCATTAATTGGTATGTGACAAAATAACAATGATTTAGCAAACGTGTTTTCATCAATATTATTTGGCATTTTATTATATCCGTTACTTTCTAAAATTACTTTTTGATACCATTGAAGTTGGTCTTGATGAAACGTATCATAATCGGAAAGATAAAAACAATTACTATCCATAATAAAAATTTGATATTTTAGTTCGGTTCCAGAAACAAGGTCAATATAATAATTAGAATTGCCAAATATATTGTCATCAGCGGGATTTTTATACATGTTATATTGGCTCTGATGAGTCAATAAGTAATTATTGATGTAATTAGAGGAATAACTTCCTTGCAAATCATGGTTCCCATAATTAAAAGCATATGGGATTTCTAAAGATTCAAAAAATTCAAATGTTCTATTAACAATATCTTTTGTTGCATTCATAAAAATATCACCATTTAAAATTATCAACGATGGTTTGCCTTGATTTGGAACATTTTTGTTTTTGTTAAAATATTCAGCATAACTATAAATAGCTTTTTCTATGTAAGCAAATTCTCTATCCAAATTTGAAGAAGTAGAAAGATGGATGTCACCCAACTGGCAAATCAAAAATTGATCTTCAAACATCAGTTTATTTTGATAGTGGACAATATCATAATTTTTCCTAATTTGTTGACATGAACTAAGCAAAACAGGAAATAATAGAGCAAAAATCAACTTTTTTTTCATTTTCATAGTTTTATTTTATCTTTTTTACCACCATGTTAGCAAACAATTTTGCCACATTTATATGCGTTACTTTTTCAAATTCTGAAAAGAAAGCATTTGGATTAATTTCGCATAAAATAGGACCGGTGTCTCCAAACAATAAATCGACTCCAGCATATTCAATATTTAGTATTTTTGAAATTTTATTAACAAAATCAATATATTCGCTATCTAACTTAATTGGTTTGCTTTTAGCGCCTTTAAAATAATTGCTTCGATAATCATTAGGATTATATCTTAAAAATGCTCCAACCAATTTATTGTCAATTACAAGGCATCTAATTGATTTGCCATAACTGCTTGATATATATTCTTGAAATAAAAGCGGTTGATTTTTCATTTTTTGATAACAATCAAGCAATTCTTCTTTACTATTTGCATACATCATATTTAAACCCAAAGATCCATATACACCCTTAATAAGCATAGGAAATTTTAACTGCTTTGTGATGTTGGTTATTATTTCCAATGAATTATCATCATTTAAATTGTAATTAAGTGGACCAGGAATTGTTTTTGGCATTGCAATATTATAATTTGATAAGGCAATATGAGTTAACATTTTATCATCACATAATTGAATAAAATCAGGGCGATTAAATACTTTAATATTTTCTTTTTTTAAAAGATTTAATAAATATTTATCCTTGTCTAAATAAATAATAAAATCACATGTTCCAATGTTTAATTTAATTGCACCATTAGAATCAATATATGATAAACTGCCATCATTTTTAATAACTTGAAGAGCAATATCTAACTTGGAAAATTCTTCTTTGAAACGCATAATTTTATAATCAATATTTTTACTAGCGTTTCCATACTGATGATTAACAATAATAATTCCTTTTTTATACATACACTAACCATCCTTTTTTATTTCATTAAATTCAAATTGAAAAGAAACAGCAAAATTATTTTTTAAAAGTTGTTGATAATTTCCAATATAAGTATTAACTTTTCTGATCTTTTTGTTTCGATATTTGTTCCATTTAATACACGCCAAAATGATTGTATAAACTAATAAACCTAGTGTTATAAAAAAGTAAGATATCACCCATGGATTTAATGATTCGATATCGATAAAACTTGTCGTTATACCAAAACACGATAATGCAATAGATAAAATATAAAGACAACTAGCAAAAAATGGATGTCGCCCTTCGGAAAATAACTTCAATTTAATAGTAAAATAAACAACCATCGCAATTTGATAAGCAGAAATAAATATGCTTCCTATTTGGCTAAACAGTTGATTAAAATCACCTATTACAAAGCCAATTATAATTTCTGCGATTGTGATAGACATTAAGACTAATGAAAGAAAGAAAAGAATCAAGTATAGTCCTGCAAATAATGAATTTCCAGGATCTGGGGTATTATTAAAATCATTTTTAACAAGCGAATTTGCATAATCATCAAATCTTAAAAGTTCTTTTTTTGCTTTTAATAAGTAATCGCCCCATTCGAATATTCTTTTAATTATTTCATTTTCTTTTTCATCATTTGCATACTTTTTTAAATCATTTAAATGTTGGGCAATAATGTTTACTTTTTGCAAACATAGCTCAATATTTTCTAAACGACAATCAAACGAAGTTTTTGCCTTAGACCATCCAGAAGGTTCAACTGTTGATGGTATATCAGGATAATAAGAACTTATTCCATCATAAACGGATTGGCTTGCTTTTGCATATTTTATTCTAGCAAAATGATATAGCCTTGCTTTTATATCTTCTTGCATTTCAGTTTGGGTTAATTTATAACTTGGATTCGCTAACGGCTTTGTTAAATCCAATTTTGTTTTTGCACATAAATGGTATAAATTACTATAAAAATTCGTTGGCCAACGATTAATCATCGCTTGTGAAAGATTAAATAATTTATCAAATTGTTCTTTTTCTAAAAAAGTTTTCCCTTGATTTAACATATCGTAAAAGGATTCATCTTCATTAAAAAAAGAACTTTGAATTTCCTTATTACAAAACGGACATTTAAGAATTTGATTATTATTTTCAATACTAATAACTTGTTTACAAAATGGACAAATGATATTCATATTTTCTCCAAGAAATTTATTATACTATAAATTTGTTTTTCTAAAATATATTTATATAATATTAGTTGAGGTGAAAAATATGTTATATATTGGTGTTGATATCGGTGGTATGTCTTTAAAAATCGGTGTCGTAAATGAATTAGGTGAAATAATTTCAAAATTTACTATGAACTTTGATAAAAATATACCGCAGGAAGAAATGATAAAATCTTTAGCAATCAAAATTAATGAACACATAAAAGAAAATAATTATACAGGTGTTAAAGGAATAGGCGTGAGTTGTGCTGGTGTTGTCAATACCAAAACTGGTTATTGTGATTTTAGTGCTAATCTTAATTGGATAAATTTAGATATTTGTGGAATATTAAAAAAGTATACTTCCCTAGATACTAAAATAGCAAACGACGCTAATTGTGCGGTTCTAGGAGAAGTCAAATTTGGTGTTGCAAAAAACTATCATAATGTTGTTATGCTAACTCTTGGCACTGGAGTTGGAGGTGGCTTGTATCTAGATGATAAATTATATGAGGGTAATCAAGGAAAGGGTGCTGAATTAGGACATTCATTATTTATTTATAATGGAAGAAAATGTGCATGCGGATTAAAAGGATGCTTTGAACGATATGCAAGTGCATCAGCTTTAATTTCTGATACTAAAAAAGCCATGCTAAAAAATAAAGAATCGTTATTATGGAAATATTGTAATTTTAATTTAGATAACGTGAATGGGAAAGTTGCATTCGACTGTGCTAAATTAAATGATAAAATCGCTATTAAAGTTGTTAATAAATATATATCTTATTTAAGTTATGGCATTTTAAATTTTTGTAACATTTTTAGACCCGAGGTTATTATTTTAGGCGGAGGAATTTCTAATCAAAAAGAAAATTTAACAATGCCTATTAAAAAAATATTAAAAGAAAGTAATTATGGATATAAAAATACGCCTGTAGTAGACGTATTAATTGCTAAACTTGGTAATGATGCTGGCATTATAGGTGCAGCGTGTTTATTGATGAATTAAATTGCAATTTAATACTCATAAATATAAGGATATATCTCTTTTTTGATATATTCTTTTTTTAATTTCTCATACGCTGACTTATCATTATTGACACCATTTAATAAATCAGATTTCGAATTTTCATAAAGAGTTCTTGCTCTTTTATTATAAATTAAATAATTCCTCATATTTAATGCTAAATTCCAACTTAAAGAATTAAAAACCATAACATAAATCATGAAATATGTTTTATTATCGATATTTCTATGAAAGCAAAAACAATCAAGCGTTGAACGATCGTTATCATATATGTAGCCAGAAATGTTTAAAACATCTTTGATATTTATTTGATCATAGACATTTCCGGCACCAATAGCTATATCTATTATTGGTCTTGATCTTAAATCTTTCACCGCGGTAGATCCAATATGTTCGATAACATATCGATGTCTAGAGAGAATATTTTTCAAATATCCTTTTTCAATTTCGTATGCTTTTGACCAACTAGAATCGTATGCAGTTAAAAATAATGTATCTATAGGTTCGCCAATCATATTTTAATTATAAACTTTTCTGGAGTTGTAAAAAACAATATTTTATTTACCTCGGTGGATTTTTTATTTCATTTACTTTTCTAATCATTGTCTTGTTATTTACTATTTTATAAGCAATGATACCCATAACTAAGCCAGTGGCAATTGATATCAAAACTAAAATTGGTAAATAATAAAAGACATTAAGCGATTCTAAATATAATACACCCACTAAAATTTGTCCCACGGAATGGAAAACAGCACCAATAACACTGACAAAAACTAATGCCTTATTCTTTAAAATGATTTTTAAAATTATCATCACAAGTAACGATAAGAAGGCTCCAGATAGTGACATTAAAAATCCCATTGTAAGGATTGTTCCTCTTAGTAATGAAGCAATATAAACACGTAAAATATTAATTAAAATCGCATCTTTAATAGAAAACATATAAAGAACTATTAATATAACAACATTAGCTAATCCTAATTTAACTCCTGGTATGTTTGTAGGAATAAATGAATCAACAACGCTAAGGATGATACTAATAGCAAGCATGAAAGAAAGAAAAGTTATTTTTTTAACGTTTGTCATATTGCTATATCAAAACTATTATTGTCCCCTTCAATATTTATAAAAATACCATTATACATACAAATTATCGGCATATTAGCAAAATCTACAAAACCCATATGAACGCAATATTGTAATGGACAAGAAGAATATACGATGCCAATCTTTTGATCTTTAATTTCAACTTTTACTAATCCATGATCTCCAGTTATAGAAATTATTTCATCATCCGCGGTATTTAAATCAATTTCTTTAATTAAGTTATCGCGATGATAAATGCTAGCCTTCAAATTTGTTTGTTTTTTGGTTATATCAAAATATAAAACTAAACTTAAACAAACTGAAAAAATAGCAAATATAATAGCAACAGCCCACCAATAGTTTTTAAAAAATGTAATAAATCGTTTAATAAGACATCAACTCCCAGCTATCGGTTTTAAAAACAATATTGTTGTCTTTATAAACTAATAATTCTAAATTGTATTTTTCTTTTAAAATTTCTATTTCATTTAAATCCAACATCATAATTAAAGTAGAAAAAATATCACCCAAAAAAGAATCATCAGATTTAATTACTACCAAATCATAATTTGACACTGCGCTGCCAGTTATCGGATTAATAATATGTGAATATCTAACATCATCTACTTCTATACCTTGTTCAAATATTGAAGAAGTTGAAATAGAAATATCTGATGCATAAAAATATTTTGAAGGAACAACGTCTTTTAATCGTATTTTAAATGAAGTATCATCTAATTTTTTAGAAACCAAAACAGATGAGCTACCCAAATCAACGCTGTAATGGTGAATGTTGTTTTCTATGAAAAAATCTTTTAAGATTCGTAAAACATAACCTTTGCTAACACCGCCTAAATCAATATTAGCATTTCCATCTATATAAATTGTTGAATTATCTTTATCAATGACAATTTTACTTTCCGAAATACTTTTTAGCATCATTGATACATCTTCTTCATTTGGTAAAATATTATTGGAATAAAATTCTTTGTACAAATCATTTAAATCAAGGGTTAGGATATTAAAATGGTTATTTATATTCTCAGTAATATAAGTTGATTGTGTAATGACATTTAACAATTCAGAATTGACTTTTGAAGGAACTTTAGAATGATTGATATCATACACATTATTTTCATCGCTAAGAGAAGAATGATAAGGTGAAAATAAATTGTCGTAATAAGATAAGATATTTTCAACTTCTTTTATGTTTATTGAAACATCATCATAAATTGTAATATTACAAAAACAATCAAAATAATAACCTCTAATATATGTAGGAGAATCATTATAATTACATGATGTTAAAAATAATGAAAAAAGTAAAAATATATTGCAAAACTTAAATATTTTCATTAAAAAGTTACGTTCACCTTTGTATTATCGTCATTTGGATGTTCTTGTAAATATTGCTTAATTGGAATGAAATTAGTTTCTGGTTTTCCAGGTTTGCATTTTCTTAAATTTGTATCTTTTCCACTTACGATAGCTTTAGCAAATTCTTTGCATCCTGCATAACCGCAACTACCGCAATTATAGTTTGGTAGCATTTTCGCTACTTCATCAACTCTTTTATCTTCTTTAACATATAAAACAGTGCTTGCAATAGCTAGACCTAAACCAAATAGCAAACCAAGTCCTAATAATATTAAAAAAGCCCATAAAATATATAACATATTATTTATTTTCCTTTCTTTTAATTGGACAAGATACGTTGTTACAGACAGAACATTTTTCTTTCTCAATTAAAATATTTTCACAGCCTTTTGGAACTGGTGTTTTGCGATATAAAATAAAACTTACAACAAATACAATTGCTAAAATTACTAAAATGGAAATTGCAATTATTAAATATCCCCAGTCAGGCATTTAAATCATTCCTTTCAATCCCATAAATGCAATAGCCATAAGTGCCGCAGTCATTAAAGCAATTGGCAATCCCTTAAAGGCTTTGGGTCCATTCGATGATTCAAATCTACTTCTAATACACGAAAATATAACAATGACAATTAAAAATCCAACACTTGTTCCCAAAGCGTTAGCTAGCGACATTAAAAAATCAAGTTGAAGATCACTATTAGATTGAACAACACCTAACACCGCACAATTTGTTGTAATTAAAGGCAAATAAACGCCGAGAGATTTATAAAGACTTGGCGAATATTTTTTTATGAATAAACCAACAACTTGTACCAAACAAGCAATAACTAAAATATATGTGATTGTGTCTAAAAATGCTACATTCGCAGGTACTAAAATATATGTATAAATGGGCCAACATATAACGGTTGAAAGAACAATAACAAAGACAACCGCTAATCCCATCCCGAAAGCGGAATTAACTTTTTTTGAAACTCCTAAGAAAGGACAAATACCATAAAATCTGGATAAAACGACATTATCGATGAGCATAGATGAAATAATGGCTAAAAGAAAGCTAACAAAAATATCCATATATTATTTTGCCTCCTTTAACATTATTTTTTCTTTTATCTTCTTCCTGGAATTTTTAAAACTTGTAATTGCACTAATAATTGCAAGAATAGCACCAAAAACAATAAAAGCTCCGCTTGGTTGAACAAAAAGTGGAATTGAATAATCATAAACAACTTCACCTACACTATTAACATATTTTAAAATTGGAATATCAAAACGTGGTATGAAAGTTAATATTTTGCCAAAACTAATCATACCAGATCCTAAAATCTCACGGATGCAAGAAATACTTAATAACGCTAATGTATATCCAATTCCCATCCCAATTGCATCAAGCAACGAATCTAAAACATTATTTTTGCTTGCATAAGCTTCTGCCCTACCTAATACAATACAGTTCACCACTATCAAAGAAATAAACACTCCAAGAGTGGAATATAATTCAAACAAAAAGGCATTGGAAAATAATTTAACAATAGTGACAAATGCTGCAATCACTACTATATAAGCAGGAGTAGTAATTTCTTCACTTATTAATTTCCTTAGTAAGGATATCAAAATATTAGAGCAAATCAAGACAATAGAAAATAATACTCCCATCCCAATTGCTCCCTCAATAGATGTTGTTGTTGCTAATGCAGGACAAGTACCTAAAACAGAAACAAATAACGGATTCTCTTTAATGATTCCCTTAAAAAGATTTTGAAGTTTTTTGTTTTTAATTCTTTCCATAATTTACTGTTTTAAAACATTCTCCATATAATATTGACTAGCTTGATTTGCCATATTTTTAATTAATTCTGCACCAAATGTTGCACCAATATAAATATCATCTAAAGATATTTCGCCTTTATTAAACGGATCAACATAATCGTTTTGAATTTTATCAGGATATGTTTGATCATTGGTTAGTAAATAAATTTTATCAACTTCACCATTAGGATTAATGCCAGTTAACATGGAGATGCTTCCATATTGATTACTGCCCTCACTAGAAAAAACATATCCAATAAGTTCATCGTCCTTGCTGGCACTATAATAAGCATTTAAATAAGAATAAGAAGAATCATCTATTGAACCAAGTTCTTCATAAGTTTTATCGTCTCCATAAATATTTGCTAATGATTGAACTAACCTTTTATATTCATTTTCTTCAATTATAGGTTGACATATCATATAACTAACAGCTATTAACAAAGCACTGATAGAGGCAATGCCACCTAACACTAAACTAACTTTTAAATAATGTAGAGATTTCTTTTTATCTATTTTCATAAAGCTATTTTATCCCCAAACATTATTACTAGCACCATAATAGATGTAAACACAACGAATAATCCAACCATAAGTGACACATTCTTGATAGTAAATTTTGGATTGGACCATTTAGGATATTCAATTACTGGTACCATCATATTAGCGATAAGAATAGAAAAACCAACGCCTTCTGGATAACTACCAAATAAACGAATATAAACAGTTATAATTGCTGCTATCAGTGCATATAGCATTCTACCTGGCAAATTAATTGGGCTAGTAACTGGATCTGTTAACATAAATACCGCCCCAAAGAACAAACCACCTGCTAATAACTCAAAACCTAAAAAGTCAAAAATACCAATCTTATTATTCAAAGAACTGATACAAATTCCAGCAAACAACATCATTAGTGCAAAACTCACTATATAAGTAAGCATTATACGGAAATCAGCACTTCTTCTAACAATGAGATATATAGCACCTATTAGTATCGTAATAGTAAATGCTTCGCCAAGAGTACCAGGCATTTTTCCTAAAAACATATCTAGTAATGAATAATCATAAATATGCTCATAACCATTTGTTAGATTCCCTAATGCGGTACCGCCAACAGCTATATCGCCACCACTACCTCCACTCGATAAACCAGGAATTGTAAAATAAAATGATTCAATATTATTGTTATATTGAGACGAGAAACATAATTTAGCAAACAACATTCCAGCCGCAGCAGGATTAAATATATTATGACCCAAACCTCCAAAAACAAGTTTGCCAATAACAATACCAAAAAGAGCGCCAACAAACACAGCGTATAATGGAGCACCTGCTGGCATAATTAAAGTATAAATAACTCCACTGACAAGAGGACCTAACACGTTATTTATGTTGTAGGTTTTATAAGCGAATTTAAATTTTTCTTTAAAGCTATGTTTGTTACCATCATAAGGCATTATGTGAGTGACACCAACAAAAACAAATTCACTTAATATCATTGTAGAAATTGAAATTAAGAAAATATATAAGGCATTTAATTGATAAACAACAAAAGCAAAAATAAGTGTCGGCAAAAGAGCTATCAAAACATCTAGCATCATTGTTTTGACATCAGCTTTTATAGAAATATAAGGAGACGTTTTTTTAACAAATATCATAGTTTTGCAAAGATTTTCGCCTTTCTAACAAAATCTAATACATGTATTTTGCTGGTGCAAGAATACGTGCATAATCCACATTCTATACATTTAAGAGGATTCAATGTTTTAATTCTTTCTTTATCTTTTGCTTTCACTGCATTCATAATTAAAACAGGTTGCAAATGACAAGGACAACTCATTACACAAGATCCACAACGTATACATTGCTCTTCTTTATTTTCTACGTCATTTAAAATGATTACAGACGTAACAGTTTTTGTAATAATACAATCATCACTAGGTATACTAGCTCCCATCATTGGTCCACCTAAAATGATAACTTTATTTTTTTCGGGGTCCTTATAACCTCCGCATAATTGAATTAATTCTTTTACGGGAGTTCCAACTCTAACACGAAAATTTTTTGGATACATAATTCCATCACCAGTTACTGTTATATTTCTTTTTACAACTGGAATGTTGTACTTAATAGCTTTATATAATCCAACAATAGTGGAAACGTTAAAATTCATAATCCCTTTTTGCATTGGCAATTCATTATCTTTTAAAGTTATATGCAATGCACTCTTAATCATTGCTTTTTCCCAACCTTGTGGATAAAAATTACCAACACACTTTAATTGTATTTGCGGATATGGTTTTAATACTTCTGTATAGATTTCTTTAAGCTGTTTATATTTAGATTTTATGCAAATATAGGCTTTGTTACATTGAAAAGCTTGTAAAGCATATAAAATTCCATTGATAATACGATTTGGATACTCGCGCATAATTCTTTGATCGCTAGTAATATAGGGTTCGCATTCGATAGCGTTTATTAAAATAACATTGATTTTTTCGTTAGTTTGAAACTTAACATAAGTAGGAAAAGAAGAACCCCCCAAGCCCACTAGTGCACAATCTTTTAAAATTTCAGTCATTTCTTCTTTGGTTAATTTTTTTATTTCTTCGTCACTTCTTTTTTTAACAGACGAATCAAAAGTATCTTTAAAATCATTTTCAATTTTAATAAAATCAATTAATTTTCCATTACGGTGATAATGTTTTTCTAAACCGACAAAAGTTCCAGAAACAGTTGCATGAATCGGTTGAACAAAATATTTTGCGAACCGCATTCCAATAACTTGAAAACAATTAACGTGATCACCAACTTTTATATATAATTCGGATTTATCACATCTTGCATTGTTGGTGGCAATATAAACATACTTAGGGTCAACATATCTTTCTGTTGGCAAGTTTGCCATCAAACGTTTCTTATCGACAATATGTCTAACTTTTGCAATCATATATAACTATTATCTAATGATGAAGTCATCATTACAATTATTAATAAAAGCACAGCACAAAAGAATAATTTAATTTTGTTTTTCTTTTGCTTGTTCCTCTTCTTCTAATATTCTATAAGCAACTTTGCCCACTAATGTTTTAGGTAATTCATCTCTAAATTCTATATCATATGGCATTGCATATTTTGCAATATATTTTCTTAAATATTCCATGATTTCTTGTTTGGTTTTCTCAGATTTTTCAACACCATTTTTAAGCATTATGAATGCTTTTACTTTTTGCATTTTAATTGGATCTTTTACACCAATAACACACGACATGGATACCAATTCGTTTTTATCAATTATATTTTCAATTTGGCTTGGATAAATATTATATCCATTTGACACAATCATTCGTTTTAAACGTTGGACAAAATAAATATAGCCTTCTTCATCCATATAGCCAATATCACCACTATGAATATAAGTAATTCCATCGCGATGTTTTTTTAATGTTTCTTGCGTTTCTTTTTCGTTATCAAGATATCCTTTCATCACAGTTGGACCTGCTATACAAATTTCACCTTGTTCATAGAAAGGTAATTCTTCATCAGTACCAGGTTTACAAATCTTATAAATCATATCAGGTAATGGAATTCCAATACTACCTTCTTTTTCTTTAAACATAGGTGTTAAACAACTAGCGGTAACACACTCAGTCATCCCATATCCTTCTTTGACTGTTACTTTTGATTTATGCGTAGATAAGAAGTTATCTAATTTTTTCTTTAATTCAACCGATAAAGAATCTCCGCCACTAAAAATTCCTTTAAGGCAAGATAAATCAGCTTCTTGCATAGATTTTGTACGCAACATCGCTTCATATAAAGAAGGAACTCCGGCAATAAAATTAGGATGTGTTTTTTTAATTAATTTTGCATAACTATCCGCGGTAAATCTTGGAACAAGAACAACTGTACCACCATTAGATAACATTGTATGAATTGCAATTCCTAAACCAAATCCGTGAAATATCGGCATAACAGCTAAAAATACGTCACCGATTTTATAATCTTTAACAACTTCAACGATTTGTTGAGATAAAGCATTAAAATTTTTATTTGTAAGAAGTATTCCCTTGTTAGTTCCAGTTGTGCCACCACTATACAAAATAGTGCCAACATCATCACTATCTAATTTAGGGAAAACGTATCCACCAACATTTTTTGCACCCTTAATAAAATCTTTATAGCGAATAATGTCTTCACTTTTATCAATTTTTTTAATTTTACGTCCAAGAGTTAAATCATAAGGTAATTTCATAAAACTTGGTAAACCATCTTTTATTGAAGAAACAATGACATATTTCAGATATTTTAGATTCGGGCGTATCGCTTTAACTTTGCCATAGAATTGATCAAGACAAAGTAGTGCTTTTGATTTAGAAAAATTTAAATAAAATTCATATTCTCCTTGGCTAGATAAAGGATGAATCATATTAGAAATTGCACCAATTTTATTTAATGCATAAAAAACAATTATTCCCATTGGGCAATTTGGCATAGCAATAGTAACTTTATCTCCTTGCTTAATACCTAGGTTCGCTAATGCATATGCGGCTTCGTAAATTTCTTTTTTAAAATTCTTATATTTAACTTTTTTGCCCATAAATTCATAGGCAATTACATTAGGATATTTATCAGCGATAAATTCAACCATATCGCAATATGATCCTTCAAAATAGGTCAAAGTATCTCTACTATCACCATAAGCCTTAATCCAAGGTTTATAAATTTCGCTCATTTAATAATAACTCCTTATATTAATCAATCATTTCAAAAAAAGAAGAATCTTTTCCACATAACGGACACTTAAATGATGAATCAAGTTTATCCGCTTCTAAAATAAAACCGCACAACTTACATCTAAAATGATGCAAATTTGATGTTTTTTTATTTATTTTGTCAGAATTTCCTTTAACTAATTCTTCACATATGGAATCTAAAATAGGCAAATCTTCTTTCTTTAAGGAAGATTTAATAGTTAATGTTGTTGGAATTGTTTGACAATTTTTAAATGTGTTAATTAATTTTGCCATTAAAGATTTTGCTTGTGGTGCCCATGAACCATTTTCAATTAACGCAAACGTTTTGTTTCTAACATTATGATCTTGCATAACGAGTAAATATGAACGCATAAGTGGAAATAATCCCATGTTAAAAGTTGGTGCAATTAAAATAATACGATCATATATGAAAGATTTTGCTAAAGCTATTGAAAAATCATCATGATTTAAATTAACTGCGTCATGTTCAACATTCATTTTTGTTAATTTGTCATTTATGTAATCATATGCTTTTACACTATGACCATAAATTGAACAATAAACAATCAAAACACCATCTTCTTCTTTTTCGTATTTAGACCATAAATCATAATATTTTAAACATGTAGGAATTCTAGATGTATGAATTGGGCCATGCAATGGTGCGAATCGTTTAATATCTAATGTTTGTGCTTTTTTTAATAAAGCCTGGACCTGGTCGCCGTATTTGCCGACAATATTTGTATAATATCTTCTTTCCTCATAAAGTAATTCGTCTTGATCTTCGTATTCAGACGAATCAACGTTATTAATAACTGTAAATGACCCAAATGCGTCAGCGCTGAAAAGTGTTTTAATATATGCATCATATGACACTACTACTTCTGGCCAATGAACCATAGGTGCATTAACAAAAGTTAATTCGTGATGACCTAAATTTAATTTATCTCCTTCGTTAACGCGGACCAAATTTTTAATATCAGCTTCTGGAAAAAATTGTTTTAACAAGGCGTATCCTAAACTAGAGATATACACTGTTACATTTGGAAATAATTTTAAAACTTCAACAATTCCTGCAGTGTGATCAGGTTCTAGATGATGAATAACAAAATAATCTAGTAGTTTGCCATTCAAACATGTTTTTAGATTATCAATAAATTCATCTAGCACACTGACATCTGCAGTGTCTAATAAACATGTTTTATCATCTAAAATTACATAAGCATTATAAGACATACCCTTCTTTAAAGGTATTTCTCCTTCAAAAATTCTTTGTCCATAATTATTTTGATTTAATAAATAAAGTCCTTTGTCTAATTGTTTAATCATTTGTTGATGCCTCCTTTGTTACAACATTTTCTTTTTTATTTTTATAGAATATAAAATCGATGCATAAGAAAACTAAGAAAGATATAAGCATACCCATGCAAACATCGCTTAAAAAATGTGCTCCCACTGTCATGCGAGAAAACCCCATTATTATTGTCCATAAAAACCCAACATAAAATAAAGGAACTTGATATTTTTTAAATTTTGAATTGAATTGACCTAAATAGGATAAAAATATGACAGAACATGCGGTTGAATTAGTATGGCCACTTGGAAATGATGCAAATTCCTCTTTAAATTCCTCATTAACATTAATCCAATAAGATTCAACTTCATTGCCGCGTTCCCACCACGAACAAAAATCATTTAAAAGATTATTACTTTGCCCAGGAATATCGCCAATTAAAAAACGAAATCTAGGTCTTAACATTATATCTTTTAAAACGAAAGTAATTAGGACAGGAATCAAAATTGCAAAACAAAGTATTATTAAAGTTTTAAGTAAGTTTGGATTATCGCTTTTTTTTGTTAAGAATATACCAAGTACAAAACCAACACCACATAAAATCATTGCTATTGGATATCCTAAATACCACCACGATTCGATATTGAAAGCATTTCTAGATATAATATGCTCTCCTTGAAAATAACAAGATATGCCATAAGCAATTATACCTAATGCAATTAAAATTATTTTAAATACAGTTTTATTTTGCTTTAAACCTAAACAAAAAAAACTACCTCCAATAGCGGAAATAGCTAAATATATAGGCAATTCTCCAAATGCAGACATTACAATCCCAAAACCATTATCTTTAAAATATATGCCTTGAGCGATTTGCAAATCAAAAAAACTAGCTAAAATTAATCCGATAATAGGGACAGCAATTAGCGGAATAAAATGTAACTTATTTTTCATTATTTTTCCTTTCTAAATATTCTTTTTTATTGGACTTAATTCTAGACATATCCTTTAAAAAATCCATTGATGATGATGCTATTTTTACAGTTGAGGATAAATCATTAATCCAAGTAACAGGAAATTCTAAAATCGAATAGTTATTTAATTTAGCGTAGTAAAGATATTCAACATCAAAAGCAAAACGATCAATAATAGTTTTTAAAGACATTTCTCTTGCTATATCACCTTTTATGGCTTTGAAACCACATTGAGTATCCTTTAATTTAAATCCGAATTTAGCATTGACTAATTTTCTACAACAAAAACCCACAAATTGTCTTATTAGAGGTTGTTTTTGCGGTATGACACTTTCTTTTAAATGTCTTGAACCAATAATAAAATCATATTTATCGATGTTTTCAAGAACAACATCAATAGCTTTTAAATCAGTAGATAAGTCAGCATCCATAAACAAAACGTAATAACCTTTACTAGCTAAAATTCCTTGTCTAATTGCATAACCTTTGCCACGATTATCATCGTAAGTAACACTAATAACGTTGTCCATTTTTGTTATAACTTCTTTAGTGTTATCACTTGAGCCATCGTTAACCAATATTATTTCAAAATCAATATTTTTGCTTTTTAGGCAAGGCAAAACAATATCATTTATGTTATGTTCAATACATTTTTCTTCATTATAACAAGGGATAATAACTGATAATTTTTTCATAATCTATATTATTATTACAAATTTTTACTTATAAAGTAAACATTTATTGCATTTTGATGTTTATTTCTTTTAAACAAATACTCAATTAATTTTCTTACATATTTTTCATATAGTGTTAAAATTAATGCGTATGGAAGATAAATTAATTTTTACAATAGATATAGGAACACAATCAATCCGTTGTGGCCTAATAAACAAAAAAGGTGAAATTATTGGCTTAGAAAAGGTTAAATATGACCAACCATATTTTTCTATAAAGCCAGGATATGCTGAGCAATATCCAAATGTCTATTTTGAAAGTTTATGTAAAGCTAGTCAAAAATTATTTTCTAAACATGAAAATCAAAAGAAAAATATAATTGGCGTTGCACTTGATTGTTTTAGGGATTCTGTAATTATTTGTGATGATGATATGAATACTTTAAGACCTGCAATTTTATGGTTAGACCAACGTCAAGCCAAAGCATCAGAAAAAATCTCTTGGTATTCGAATTTGTTATTTTGGATTGCTGGTAAATATCAAACATTACTTTTAAATAGAGCGAGAACCCCCGCTCATTGGATAAAAGAAAACGAACCAGAAATATGGGCAAAAGCCACTAGATATATGTCGGTCAGTACGTATTTAACTTACCAACTTACAGGTGAATATAAAGATTCTATTTCCAATTATACGGGACATTTTCCTACTGATTTTAAAAGAAGAAGATTTTATAAAAGCGACAAACATTTCCAAGGTCAAATCTTTGGAGTTAAATTAAATATGCTTTGCAAAATAGTTCCTTGTGGTGATGTTATTGGAACTATCACAAAAGAGGCAAGTGAACTAACTGGCATTCCTGAAGGAATTAAAATGTATTCCATTGGCTCAGACAAAAGTTGTGAAACATTAGGTCTTGGTGCAATTGATAATGATATTGGTGCTGTTAGCTGTGGAACTGCATCCACTATCGAAGTTACAAATAAAAAATATCATACACCAGAACCATTTTTGCCAGCTTATCCGAGCGTTATTAATGGCTATTATAATTTAGAAATCCAAGTTTATAGAGGATATTGGATGTTAGGCTGGTTTGCTAGTCAATTTGCTCAAAGTGAGAAAAAAGAATCGAAAGAAACCAATATTCCAATTGAAGATATTTTAAATTCACATTTAAATGATGTTCCTCCAGGATGCAATGGATTAATATTACAACCATATTGGGGACCAGGATTAGGAAGACCATTATCGCGAGGTGCAGTTATCGGTTTTTCTGATACGCATACGAAAACACATTTATATCGTGCAATAATCGAAGGCATCGATTATGAATTGAAAAGAGGTTTAGAAGGTATCGAAAAAAGATTACATAAAAAAGTTAAAAAAATAATGATATCTGGTGGCGCTTCACAAAGTGAAGAAATTTGTCAAATTGCCGCGGATATATTTAACTTACCTACACATCGAGTTCAAACATATGAAACTTCTTCGCTTGGCGCTGCTATTGCGGCTTTTATCGCTGCAAAAGAATTTTCATCTTTAGAAGAAGCAGTTAAAGCCATGGTTCATCCAGGAAAAGTTTTTTATCCTAACAAACAAAATGCTGAACACTATAATTACTTATATCATCATGCTTATAAAAAAATGTATCCTAGATTAAAAGACATTTATAAAGACATAAAATTATACGAAGAAAAATATATAAAATAATATTTTATTTTAAAGTCATTTTATTTATAATTTTTGATGTATGAAGCAACTAATAATTTTAAGTGCGGTACCTGGGAGCGGAAAATCAACCTGGGCTAACAAATATAAAACAACACATCCTAATACATACATTATTTCAAGCGATGATATACGATATGAATTAACCGGACAATACCAAGATTTTTCAAAGCAAAATGAAGTTTGGCAAGAATTTGAAAATAGATTGCTTAAATATGGCAAACAAGATGGTGATTTCACCGTTATTTTAGATGCTGTTATTGATTTAAATATTTTAAGAAAAAAATATTATGATTTAGGAAAAGATTTTAAAAGAAGAGTGTTGGTGATAATAAAAAAACCATTAGAACAACTTAAATTTTTAAACAAAGAAAGAAATGAAGAAAAATGGGTTCCTGATGATGTGTTAGCGTCTCTTTATAATAAATTCGAAGAACCAACGCAAGAAATCTTAGATTTGTTTGATGAATACCAATACATCAACGTTTATTTTCATTGATTTGAATATATATATTCCGCTGTGTAAATAATTCTCCTTATTTGTTAAAATATAATTAAATAAGGAGTTTTTGTTATGAATAGCAAGTATTTAAAAAGTCTAGATGAAGGCTTTTCTTATCAGACATTAAAACTAGAAGCAAGTAGATGTTTATTGTGTCATGATGCACCTTGTTCTAAAGAATGTCCAGCTGGTACCGATCCAGCAAAATTTATTCGTTCTGTTCGCTTTGATAATTTAAAAGGTGCAGCAGAAACAATAAGAGAAAATAATCCGTTAGGTGCGATATGTGCAAGAGTATGCCCTACTGAAAAATATTGTCAAAAAGGCTGTTTACGAAGTGGTATAGATAAACCTATCGATATTGGAAATATACAAAGATATGTCACTGATTTTGAACAAAAAACCAACATGAAAATTTTAAAAAAAGGTGTTGAAAATAATAAGCGTATTGCAATCGTTGGTTCAGGTCCAAGCGGTTTATCGCTAGCAGCATTATTATTAAGAGATGGCTATAAGGTCGATATGTATGAAAAAGAAAGCAAACTCGGCGGGTATTTACGCTGTGGAATTCCTGCATATCGTCTAAGCAATGAAGTCTTAGATTATGAAATTCAAAGAATTATTGATTTAGGTTTAAATTATCATACTAATACAACAATAGGAAAAGACATAACAATGTATGAATTAAAAACATATTTTGATGTCGTTGTAATTGCAGTTGGCTATAGTAAAGGAAAAATCTTAGAGATGTTTAAAGATAATCCATATGTCGAAACCGCTGTTGATTATTTAAAGCGAATTAAAGAAAATGATGGCAATGTTTTAGTGGATGACAATGTTTTAGTTATTGGTGGTGGTGACGTATCGATGGATATTTGTACGTCGTTAAAAATATTAGGATCCACTAATGTAACAGCGGTAGTTTATGAAGAATTATTTGAATTTAAAGCTTCTAAAAAAGAATTAGAAGATGCTAGAAAACATGATGTAACAATTATTGATGGATATGTTCCAACATCAGTTCATAATAACACTGTCAATTTTAAACATCGTCGATTGCCATATGATTTAACTATGACTGCGGATAAAATAATACTTGCTGTTGGTCAAACATACGATGTTGAAAATCTAGATTTGAAAATAGATAAAAATGAAGCGATTACAAAGACAAATTATCAAATTGATGATAGCAATGTTTTCGTAATAGGCGATATATCAATAAATAAAGAAAAAACAGTTGTGGGAAGCGTAAAAAGTGCAAAAGAAGCACTTTATTACATAAAACAATATTTAGGAGGAAAATAATATGGTTAATAAAGATTTGAGTATTGAATTTTTAAATGTAAAATTTGAAAATCCATTTTGTTTGTCTTCTTCACCTGTTGGCAACTGCTATGAAATGTGTAAAAAAGCATACGAAGTAGGATTTGCTGGTGTTGTGTTTAAAACAATTGGTCCTGAATCTTACTATATAGATGAAGTATCTCCTAGATTTGATAAATTAGATAAAGAATGTACCGATTTTATTGGATTTAAAAATATGGAACAAATAGCGGAACATCCTTTACAAGAAAATTTAAATGACTTAAAAAGATTAAAAGCTGAGTTTCCAAACAAAGTTTTAATTGCCTCCATTATGGGCAATGATGAAAAAACTTGGGAAGAACTTGCAAAACTTGTCGAAGAAGCTGGTGCTGACATGATTGAGATGAATTTATCATGTCCACAAATGACATCACACGCCATGGGAAGCGACGTAGGAACTAATCCTGAATTATGTAAAAAATATTGTCAAGCAGTAAAAAGAGGTAGCAAACTTCCAATGATGGCAAAAATGACTCCAAATATAACAAATATGAATGTAGTCGCTAAAGCTTGCCTTGATGGCGGAGCGGATGGAATAAGTGCTATTAATACTATTAAATCTATTTGTAATTTGGATATTGATAAGTTTGTTGGTTTACCAATAATTGATGGCAAATCATCAATATCTGGTTATTCTGGCAAAGCTATTAAACCAGTTGCTCTTAGGTTTATCCAACAAATGAAAAGCGATCCAGAATTAAAAGATGTTGAGATTTCTGGTATAGGCGGAATAGAAACGTGGATTGATGCTGTGGAATTTATTTTATTAGGATCTTCTACATTACAAATGACCACTTCTGTTATGCAATATGGATATCGTATCGTTGAAGATTTAAAAAATGGATTAATGCATTATATGGAGGATAAACATGTTGACAAACTTAAAGATTTAGTGGGACTTGCAAATAAAAACATCATTCCTGCGGAAAATTTAAATCGTGACTATATTGTTTATCCACATATTGACGAGGACAAATGTATTGGATGTGGCCGATGCTATATTTCTTGCTTTGATGGTGCTCACCAAGCAATGCAATTTGATAAAAAAACAAGAAAGCCACATTGTGATGAAGATAAATGCGTTGGTTGCTTGCTATGCAGTTTGGTTTGCCCTGTGCTAGCTATTTCAAAAGGAAAAATCAAAGTTAAAGATAATCGCAAATGTGAAATTAAAAATTTAATAATCTAAATTTGCAAATGAAAAAACCAAACTATTTCTTTGATAAAGAAGCTAAAATTTTACTTTTGATTTCTTTTATTTGTCTTTTATCAATGGGAATAACTTTAATTGCTGGTTATAGTATTTGTCCAAATGGTGAATTCCCTAATTACTACTGGTTTATAGTAACTGGTTTTATTGTATTTTTTGTTTTTTCTATTCTTTCATATTTTGTAAGAATTATTAAAAATAAATAACGTATTTATTGATTTAAATTTGTTTATTCATAATAATATTAGCGATGAAAAATTTTATTTTTATTTCTCCGAATTTCCCTACGGTCTACTACAAATTTATTATTGCTTTAAAAAATAAGGGTTTTAATGTTTTAGGTATAGGGGATGGCCCTTATTATTCATTATTAGATGAACTAAAGCAAAACATTACTGAATATTATTATGTTCAATCACTAAGTAATTTTGAATCTGTTAAAGAAGCTGTTAGATTTTTTAAAGAAAAATATGGTGAAATAGAATATTTAGAATCAAACAATGAATTTTGGCTTATGCAAGACGCTAAATTAAGAGAAATTTTTGATGTTAAATACGGATTAAGACCAAATGAAATGGAACATATCAAATATAAATCAAAAATGAAAGAATGTTTTATTAATGCAGGCGTTAAAGTTGCAAGATATATTTTAGTGGATAATATAGAAAACGCTAAAAAATTTATTAAAGAAGTTGGATATCCAGTATTTGTAAAACCAGACATGGGTGTTGGTGCAAACGAATCATATTCTATAAATAACGAAGACGAATTAATTCAATTTTTTAATAAAGACAAAGATACGCAATACATTATGGAAGAATTTTTACAAGGCGAAATAGTTTCTTTTGATGGTATTTGTGATGATAGTAGCGAAGTTATCATTTCATTTAATGAACATTTTCCCATTAGCAACGCTGATGTTGTAAATCTTGATATTGATGATTATTATTATGCACTAAGCAAATTCGATGATGAATTTTTAAATATGGGAAAACGTGTTGTGAAAAGTTTTAATATTCATAAACGATGTTTTCATATTGAATTTTTTAAATTAACACAAGACCGACCTGGTTTAGCTAATAAAGGAGAAATTATTGCTCTAGAAGTTAATATGCGACCTCCAGGCGGAAACACTCCTGATTTATTAAGCCTTGCCTTAAATTCTTCTTTTTATGATTGCTATGCAGAAATAATTGCAAACAACAAACTCGATTTTGAATTGCCTGATAAAAAATACGTCGCTATTTCTGTTGCAAGAAAAGATCGATTTAATTACAAATATACGTTAGAAGATATAATCAATAATTTCAGATCAAATTTTGTTGAACATGGCAGATATAACAAAGAAATTGCACTTGCGATGGGCGATGAATATTTTTTTGGAAAATTTGAAAATATTGATGATGCGATAAATTTTAAAAATTTTATTCAAACTAAAATAAACTAAAAAGACACATTTCATTTATTATATTCTAAAAGAATATTTTTATGTGCAAGTTAAAAAAATAAGTACCAATCAATAAAAAATATATTTTTGAATTTTAAAATGTGATAAAATAGA
Source organism: uncultured Bacilli bacterium (assembly GCA_944358985.1). Taxonomy (GTDB): domain Bacteria; phylum Bacillota_I; class Bacilli_A; order RFN20; family CAG-826; genus CAJOOD01. Next base: position 50,529 of record CALVSI010000002.1, read on the forward strand.
AAAGGTGATTGTTGGCCATGTAAGCCGATTAACATCAGAAAGTTGAGGTAGCTATAGATGGAAGGAATTGTAAAATTCTTTAATGATAAACGTGGTTTTGGCTTTATAACTGATAAAACTACAGGCCAAGATGTGTTTGTTCATTATACTGGCATTTTAGGCGAAGGACATCGAACATTAAAAGATGGCCAAGAAGTCACCTACGATCAAGAAATCGATCCTAATAATGGCAAACCAAGAGCCATAAATGTAAAATAACAAAACTAACTAAACATGGAGTCATCCATGTTTTTATTTATGTATTTTTTCTTTACAAAAATTATCAATAAATTTATTTAAATGAATATCATCTTTATCATATTTAAAAACATTAATATCAAATAATATTTTTCTGCAGGCATAAATTAAATATTCTTCAATATTTTTATATTTTTTATTTTTAATTGAATCAATAAGAGGTTTAAAATTCTCTAAATATGGCTTTTTTGCAATAATTTCACTTTCATTTGAAGGATTTTCAATTATATATTTACATTCATTTAATTGATTTTTTAATCGTCCTGGAAGTATAAATAAACCCATCGCTTCTATAAGCCCAATACCTTCGCTTTTAATAAATGAAATAGTGTCGTCAACATGGAATATTCCATTTGGATGTTTGTCATCAGTGCGATTATTTCTTAATATTGTATACACTTCAAACTGATTATTTATGTATCTTGTAATAATTGTCATAGTATTATGATTATTATTACTAATTAAATTAATTTCTTCATCACTATAATTTTTATAATATTGAAGGAAACTATCAATAAAATTAATTAATTGTTTTTTACTTTTGCTAACAAATTTAAAAGTAGTACATGGCCAAGATAAAAGCGAAGATTTAATTTGCTTATTTATATTAGAAAATACATCATATTTTTTTATTTTAGCTTTCATAATTGGCATAGTATAATTTCCACCTTGAAAGTGTTCATGATTTAATATCGATCCGCCAACGATAGGTATATCAGCATTAGAGCCTATAAATAAAAATTTATACATCTTTGCAAAATCTAATAATGCTGAAATATTATTTTTATCCACTGCCATTGGGACATGTTCTTTTTTTATCACAACAATATGCTGATAAAAATAGCTATATGGTGAAAACTGCATAAACCAGTCGCTTTTATTTAAACGTAAGGGCACTACTCTTAAATCTTTTTTAAAAATAGATTTAGACTTATTAAAATATCCAACATTTTCATAACAAAGAACACATTTAGGATATGAATCATTACTAATATTTAAAGATTTAACAATATCTTTATTACTTTTTTCTGGTTTAGATAAATTTATTGTTACGACAAGATTTAGGTTAGTTAAATTATCTTTAACAACAATATTTTTTTGAATATCCCTTTTTTTAATATAATTATTGTTTATTTGCAAATGATATAAGTAATTAAAAGCTCTCTTTTTACTTTTAATACTCAAGTCATTATACTTATTAATAACAGATGATGGCGTTGGGGTTAAAATAGATAAAATTTCATCGAAAATTATATCAAGTTTTTTCGCATTTATATAATCATTTAAATCATCAATTATTGTGTATAAATCATCTTGTTTTATATTTATTTTTTTAAAATCGTATTCATTAATATCTATTTGAAGAATATTAGATAACACATTATAAAAATATACAAGGTCTTCCTTTCTCAAATCCAAATATTTTAAAGCATAATTTAATAATTTTATAATCGTTAGTTTTATATCAATCATTTTCTATCCTTATACATAAATTTATAAGTTATATATTTTTCATATATTTTATTTTTTGGCCATAAATGACTTTCTAGTAAGTCGTCTTGACACTCCAAAGTTACCCCTCTTCTTATTTTATTTTTTGAATTAGTTACAATATCGTCGATTTTGTTATCGCTATATAATTGAAAACCATTAAAATTTGTAACAACCTGCAAAATATAATGTGAAGATGATAGTTCAATTTCATAATAGCCGCTATTTTGTTTAGAAAAACAAATATGATTATCGTACCCTCTTATTCCATTTTTAATCAAGGCGTCTTCATCAATATATTTATCAATCGATAACCCATCATTAAAATCAAAAAATTTATTAACAGGACAATACTGATTTGGAATTAAATCATTATCAACATCAATGTATTTATCGTTTCTGCATTTCAAAATAAGATTTTTATTATCGTTTTCTCCAAGATTAAAATAACAATGATTAGTTAAATTTAAAAGAGTATCTTTATCACAAATAGCGGAATAAGTTATTTTTATTTCTCCATTTGAAGAAATATCATAAATTACATCTAAATGTAAATTGCCTGGATATCCGCTTTCAAGATCGTGGCTTAAATAAGAATAAGTTATACATATATTATCTTGATTAATTTCTTTTATTTGGCTTTTGAAATATTGTGTTGATAATCCAAAATATCCGCCATGTAGGGTGGTTGTGTTTTCATTATTTGCAAGATGGTAAATATGATTATCAATAAGCACAAGTGAATTTTTTATTCTATTAGCATTACGACCAATTGTTTTTCCAAAATAAGCTGTTTCTTTTTTAAAATCATTAACATATAAAGGATAAACAACCATATCTTTACCATATAATTCTACTTTGTATATAGATGCTCCAAGATTTGCTAAACATACAAAAAAAGATGATGAAAATTCAATTTCAATAAATTCGACTTGTTCTTTTACATACTTATTAATTTTCATTTTTATTCACCTTTTCTATTATAAACACATGACTATTAAAATCACCATATACCGATACTTCATTATTATAACCAGTTCCAAGCCATTGTTGGTTTAATTTTAGTGCACCACTTCTTAAAGCTTTTCCACTAACAACATAAGAAAATGTTTCTCCATCAAGCTGTTTATATTTTGCAATGGTTTGAACTAAAAATCCTCTTTCATTCATATGAAATGGCAACAATGTATTAATTAATCCACCAAAGGTTGTAATGTTATTTTTATAATCTTTGACTCTAACATTATATAAGGTGTTATCATCTAAACCAATAATTGTAAAATCAAAAGGCTTAGGATTTAATTTTTGTAAACCATTAAAAATTCCAACAATAGCGGTAGTTTTGTCTTTGCTAACAACATACATAATAGTGTATCCATCATCATTAATATTTCTATATTGATAAAATTGACCATTTAAAATTGTTTCACGATATTTTTTATAAAATTCTACTTGCCCGCTGATGGATTTTTTTTCATAAGGTAAAAGTGTTGATAAATCTAATTCATATCCAAGATTACCAAACATTGCAACATTAAATCTGTTGTCTAATGTAGTGTTTCTTAAAACTGAATGGGATGGTACTTGACTAACATGATTTGAAATGACTTTTAAAGGATATCCTAAAGCAAGTCCTTTTTGTATAGTAAGTCTTTCAAAACTATCAGTGTCATCACTTGCCCAAATGGAATTGCAATAAGATAACATGCCTAAATCAAATCTATTTCCACCGCTTGCACATCCTTCGATATAAACATCACTAAAATTTGTTTTTATATAAGAAAATATTTTATATAAGCCCATAATATAACGGTGATATTTTTCACCACAATCATCTACATCACTTATATTTCTATTCATATCCCATTTAATGTATTTTATAGGTGCACTTTTTAAAAGTGTATCTAAAGAATATATTATATAATCGACAACGTCTTTTTTTGATAAATCTAAAACAAATTGATGACGACCTTTACTTGGTTTATATAATGGTGAATAAATAATCCATTCTGGATGTAATTTATATAATTTAGAATCTTCATTACACATTTCTGGTTCAACCCAAATACCAAACAATAATTTTTTATTTGATGCGGTTTTTGCAAGCCTTTTTAAACCAAATGGTAACTTTTTCTTATTGACATCATAATCTCCAAGACCATGATAATCATCATTTCTATTTGAAAACCAACCATCATCCAAAACAAACAATTCTAAATTAAAATCACTCGCTTTTCGTATTATTGATTTAATCTTTTTATAAGTAAATTTAAAGTAAGTAGCTTCCCAATTGTTAATTAAAATTGGAGGCATTTTATCTTGATAATTCAAAGGCAACACATGTTCTAATATAAAATTATGAAAGTTTTGAGAAAGTTTATTTAAACCATTACTAGAAAAGGTCATAACAGCAAAAGGAGTCTCAAATATATCATCTTTATTTAGTTTAAAATTAAATTGAAAATCATTAATTCCATTTTGAATTCTTATTTGATGAAATGATGTTTTTTCCACTAATTCAAAATGATTTCCAGAATACATTAAATTGAAACCATATGCTTTACCATAATTTTCATCACACTTTTTATTTTTAACTATGAAAAATGGGTTTCGTCTATTGCTAGAATTACCTGTTTTAGAATCATTTAGATATGTTAAATTTTCAATGTTAGAAATACTAACTTGACCTTCAAATCCCCATCCGCCATATAAATTTAAAAGTTGATAATCATCATTTAATAAATCTAGTTGTAAAGATGCTGCTTTTAATATTTCTAAAGTATTGTTAGATTTATTTTTAATGTTTATATTTCTCACAATAACATCATTATCATAATCTACTATATAATTTAAAATTAATTCTACACCCTTTTGTCTATCTTCACATTTGATTGATAACGAAGTTAAATTATCACCATGAACACTTGGCATTGTTTTAAGTTTTATTGGATTGTTTGAAATTTTAAAATCAACATATTTAAAATCAAATAAATATCCATCTTTATTTTTAAATATTAATGATGGATTACGATAATCGCCTTTTCCAAAATATGAAAATTCTAACAAAAATATATCTAAGGAATAATTTTCATCTTGATCATCATCATAATTTACACTCGTGCCATATGGAGTTGGATTTTTAAATAATATAAAACTTAAATCATTATCATCGATTCTTTCGCCATAATATTGATGTAAAAGATGATTAAATTTTGAGATAGAAAAAATATATGAAGTATTTTTGGTATCGAGTTTAAAAATATTGTCTTTAAAAATTATCATAATTTACTACCTGGCGATGTCTTCTCATTAATTTCTTTTAAAATTCTTTTGTAATTGTTTTCGTCAATCTTATAAAATTTCTTAACTAAGAAATAGCATAAGATGTAAAGCAATAATGGTAGAATAGCCACACCTAATTTATAGACGATAACTTGCCAAAATTCTGCTTGTGATGTAAATAAATCACATGATGTATTAGCGATTTCTTGTGTAATGCTTCCCATAGCAAGTTGTTGTTGAATTGAAGATATTTCATTAACGATTGGCAAAAGTGATGCACATATTAAAAATAAATATAAGACACCTTGTTGTAATGCACTGCCAAGTTGAGCGGTAAGAGGACGTAGTGAAAATATAACTGATTCTTTTCTTTCCCCAAACTTCCATTGATTATATTCAATAGTGTTTGCCATCATCATAATCAACATTAGATAAAATAGACCTTGGCTAGAAAATATAATGATCCCAAAAATAGCTAACGGAATTAAATATAAAATATTCATTTCCCCATTTACTAAGGGAGCAGGAGATAAATAATTACCATTGCCGATAGGAAGTCCATATATAAAGAAGAACAAATATCCAATAACTGTCAAAATTATACAAATATTAAATAATTGACCTCGAGTAAATTTTTTGCTTAAAAGAGGAAATATAAATTGCGATACAATCATGCCAATTGCATAAATAACAGTAAAAATAGTCATCACTGTCGAACCAACTGTAAAATTAACAGCAAAATAGAAATAATTCATCCCAAGAGCGTTTAAAATACCACTTGCAACATAATATATAAGTAATATAATTGTCATCCATCTTACTTGATCGTTATTTTTAATAACTAAAAACATGTCTTTAAATTTTGGTGTAGGATGTTTCTTTTCTTCTTCAACATCTCTTTTATGTTCTTTAACAAAGAAAAATAAAATTACTTGGAGGATAGCAAAAACCAAAACAATTATAATAGTGGCCCAAAGATAAGAGCTTTGGTAACCAAAACTACCAGATAATATTGGCATTAAACCCGCTGTTGCAAATTGACCAACACTACAAAATATCGACATAATTGTTGTTATCGATGTTCTTTGTTTTTCATCACTTGTCAAAGAAGGCAACATTGACCAATATGCAATATCATTCATTGTAAATGTTAAACCATACAATAAATAAAATATAGCAAACCAAATAACATATCCCCATCCTTGTAAACCATTGACATACATAGGAATAACGAAAAGAGCCAAAACCACAATCGAATTTGTTAAACCACCAATCAAAATCCAAGGCTTATATTTCCCGCTTTTAAAATGACATTTTTCAATTAATACACCCATAAATGGATCATTTAATGCATCAAAAATACGATATCCGACAACCAATCCAGAAATAACACCAAACATTGCAATAAATCCGGCTTCATCTGGAACACCACCAGGGGTTAATATTCCAGAATATTGTATAAATGTTAATAAAAATAAGCTTACCAATGCATAACAAGCATCTCGACCAACGCTGACAACACTATAAAGCCACTTATTTTTCTTATCTAGTTCGCCCTGAAAAGTATCAGAATATTTCATATTTAAATACCTCTTTAATTTAATTATAAAAAATGTCCTTATATTAGTAAATATAATATACAATATTAGTATGGATGTAAAAAATCTTATAAAAGAAGAATATAGAAAAATTTTTAATCAAGAACCACAACATATAATCAAAGCCTCATCTAGATTTGAGATTCTTGGTAACCACACCGATCACAATCATGGTTTGTGTCTATCTTCAACTTGTCCGCTTTATACATATGCAGCAGTTAAAAAAAGTTATAACAATAAAATTGCATTTTTTTCACATGGATTTAAAAAAATAGAAATAGACGTAAGTAAATTAGATTATCAGGAAGAGGACAAACAAACCAGTCGGGGATTAATTAAAGGTATATTGCTTTATCTTAAAAATAAAAATTATTCCATAGGTGGTTTTAATTGTTATTGTTATTCTCAAGTTGAAGTTGGATCTGGATTATCTTCTAGTGCTTCGTTTGAAATATTAATTGCAAATATTATTTCTAAACTTTTTAACAAAAATAAAATCGATAACATTGAAAAAGCAAAGGCGTCTCAATATGCCGAAAATAACTTTTATGGAAAACCATCCGGACTTCTTGATCAAATATCTATTGTTTATCCAAAAATAAAATTTATAGATTTTAAAGATTTAAACAATATTAAAATTAAGATATTACCAACTGACATTTTTAAAAAATTGCAAATAACAATAATTAAGCCACCCGGCAATCATCAAAACTTAGAATATCTATATAAACAAATACCAGACACAATGTATGAGATAGCAAATATCTTTAATGAAAGATTTTTGATAAATGTTAAAGAAAAAGATATTAAAAAATATTCAAAAACAAATGAAATTAATAAAGACAAATTAAAAGTAGTTAAACACTTTTATGCTGAAAATAGACGCGTCAAAAAAGGCGTAAAAGCGATATTAAATAATAACATCGATTTGCTTTTTAAACTAATTAAAGAAAGTGCAAAATCTAATCAAATTAATTTGAAAAACTCACAAATCGGCAATAATTATAATAATTCATTACAACAAGTTATTGATTTTTGTAATGAAAATTTGAAAGATGATGTGGCAATTAAATTAACTGGTGGTGGTTATTTAGGTGCTCTTATTTGTTTTATTAAAAATAACAAACTAAAACAATTAACTAATTTAATAAACGTCTATCATCCAAATTGGAAAATTACAGTTATAAAGAATTAATTTTTAAAATATTTACCAATCATTTCATTGTTAACACAATGTTTCTCAATAATCTCTTTATATAAATATCCTGATGTTCTAATATGGCATAAATTATTTTCATAATCGTATTGAACCAAACCAAATTTTGCACTTTCCCCTTCTAACCATTCAAAATTATCCATTAAAGTCCAGTAGTAATATCTTTTAACAAATTTTAAATCTTTAATAGCGTATAAGTGTGAATAGATAAATTCTTTTCGAAATTTGTCTTCTTTATCAGCGGTCCCATTTTCAGTCACATAAATATCTTTTTTAAATAGACTATAATATTTTTTAAGCATTTTGTTAAAGCTCGATGGAGCAATCGCCCAACCTAAATCGTTTTGATAATATTTTTCATTTGGAGAATAAGAAAAATTCGCTACTTCATTTTGAGTGTAAAAATTAATTCCCAAATAATCCATATATGATTTCTTTTTGATAGATAATAAACCGAATGGAAAAACAAATCTTTTACCGCTCATGGCAAATAAACAGGCATTGTTAAAACATTTATCAAAAATTTTAGTTTCGATTTTGTTTATTAATTTATTATCTTTACTAACAAAATCTTGAATGTGCATAGCAAAGCCAACATTTGTTTTTGAATCAATTTCTTTAATTGTTTTATAAGCTAATCTATGTGCTAAAGACATATTCTTCATAACTTTAATAGTTTTTGTTAATGATTTTTCTTCATTTAGCCAAATTCCAAAGAAAAAAGAATTTACCGCGTATACATTTGGTTCATTAATTGTGCAATAATCGCTAACCAATCCCTTTAATTTTGTCGTTATATATTTAACATATTTTATAAAATAAATTATGTTTTTCTTTTTTAAAAAACCTTTCTTTTCTTCAAACCAAATAGGATGAGAAAAATGATGAAGAGTAACAAAAGGTAAAATATTATTTTTCTTTAATATTTGAATTTGATCAATATAATGTTGCATAACTTCTTCATCAAAATAATTTTCTTTTGGATTCAATTTGGCCCAATCAATTGAAAAACGATAACTTTGTATGTTTAATGATTTCATTAAATCAATATCGCGCACATAAAATTTATAAGATTGATTACAACGTAAAGAAGAAGTTTTATCTTTAATTTTTCCTTTTTGACAAAATAGTGTCCAATTGCTATTTTTATCATCACCTTCTATTTGTGTTGACGCTGTTGCGACTCCAAGTAACAAATTTTTATCCAGTTTAAAAGGAACGAATTTATCTAAATTAATGTCTTTTAATATATACTCTGGCTTCATAAGGCATCAAGTAGTTTAAATCATTATTGTAATTTTTCAAAATGCATTCATATTTATCAAGTTCTATAGATAATTTATTAGGTAATTTTATAATGTTATTTTTAAAAGAACAAATAACAAGCATTTCACTATCATTATCATTTCTTTTGTATATGAATAAATTTTTATTGTTTTTATATAGCAATTTAAAATTGCCATTTTTAATAACGCTATATTTTTTCCTAATCTCAATTAATTTTTGATAATAACGATATATGGAATGATGACTTTCCAAATCTCTTTTTACATTAATACGATTTTTATTTTTATTGACCCTTAACCAAGGCTCTTTCTTTGAAAATCCACCATAAATTGAATCATCCCAACACATCGGCGTTCTAGCATTATCTCTTGATTGTTCTAAAATATTCTTTGTTATTAATTTCCTAACAAAGTAATTTTTAGAACACAAATTCAACATGTTATGTGTTTCAACATCTTTTATTTCATCAACGTTTTCAAAATATGCATTAGTCATGCCTATTTCTTGTCCTTGATAAATAAATGGGGTGCCTTTTAACATCATATACGATGTAGCAAGCATCATTGCAGAAGGACGACGAAATTTTTTATCATCGGTTAAAAATCTTCCTACACTTCTTCTTTGATCATGATTTTCCAAAAATAATGGATACCAAATATTATTTTTATCAATGTTGTTTTCCCATTTATTTATGACTTTTTTAAATCTTTTCAACGAAAATTTTCTTTTTAAATATTTAACACCAAAATAGTTATCACAATCTGTATGTTCAAAACTAAAAGCCATATCTAACTCTTCTCTTTTGGGGTCACATAATTTTTTTAAATCTTCCATAGAAGAGAAAACTGTTTCACCAACGGTCATGCAATCATAATCTTTTAAAGCTTCTGTATATAATTGATGTAAAAATTCATGCAATCTTGGTCCATTAATATAGGCATCGCTTCCAGTTAAGATTAATTTAGGAAAACGTGATTTAAAATCTTGTTTTTTACTAATTAAGTTAATGACATCGCATCTAAAACCATCCACTCCTAAATCAAGCCAAAATCTTAAAATGTCCACTACTTCTTTTCTAACCTTTGGATTTTCCCAATTTAAATCAGGTTGTTCTTTACTAAATAGATGTAGATAATATTCATCAGAATTTTCATCAACTTTGCTCCAAGTACCTTCACCAAAAAAACCTTGCCAATTATTTGGCGGTTTTTTATTATTTTTCTTTCCTTTTTTAAAATAATAATAATCATGATATGGACTTGACTTATCACTTATTGCTTTTAAAAACCATTCGTGTTTATCACTAGTATGATTTACTACTAAATCCATCAAGATTTTAATTCCGAGATTATGAGCTTTTTTTATCAATTCTTTCACATCATTAAGCGTCCCAAATTTTGGATAAATATCTTTATAATTTGCTATATCATAACCATTATCAACTTGTGGTGAATCAAATATAGGAGAAAGCCAAATACAATTAATGCCAAGTTCTTTTAAATAATCTAGTTTTGAAATAATTCCTTTAATATCACCAAAACCATCATCATTGCCATCACAAAATGAACGTGGATAAATTTGATAAATAATAGCGTCTTTATACCAATTTGTGTGTTTAGACATATAAAAATTCCTCTATACAAATTTATTTTATCTAAAAGATAATAGTTAGTATAATATTTTTATGAAAATTTTACTCGTAAGTGATTCACATGGTGAAATAAACATTTTAAAAAGTTTAGTAAAAATGTATCCAAAAATGGATTTATATCTCCACTGCGGTGATAGTGAACTTGATCCATACACAATATCACCATTTTTTTCTTGCAAAGGGAATTGCGATTATCATGAAGACTTTTTAAAACAAATCAAAATTAATACCCCATATGGATATTTATTCATGCAACATAAAAACGATTTTCCATTAAATGTAGTTTACGATGAATCAATAAAAATATTTTTATCTGGACATACACATATCCCAAGCATTAAAAAAATAGGAGATAAATATTTTATAAATCCTGGATCGATAACAAGACCTCGAGGTGGCAATAATCCAAGTTATGTAATCTTAACAATAGAAAAAGATAAAATTGACGCAAAAATAATTTATATTTGAGCAAAATCCCTATTTTTTTAATATTTTTGCTTTATGCACTAACATTTTAAATAAAGGATGCGGTTTTAATACTCTAGATAAAAATTCTGGGTGATATTGTACACCGACATAAAATGGGTGATCTTTTAATTCAATAGCTTCTACAAGATTTAATTTCTTATTAATTCCAGAAACAATCATTCCATTTTTATTAAAAATATCTAAATAATCATTATTAAATTCATATCTATGACGATGTCTTTCATTTACCACATCTTTTTGATAGCATTCGTATAACATACTATCTTTTTTTACATCACATTCATACAATCCCAGTCTTAATGTTCCACCTTTATCTGTAACATTAATTTGATCTTTCATCAAATGAATTATAGGATTTTTACAATTCTCATTAAATTCACTCGAATTTGCATCTTCAAGTTTCAAAACATTTTTTGCAAATTCTACAGCCATAAGTTGCATACCAAAACAAATTCCTAAAAGAGGAATATTATGTTGTCTTGCATATGTTAAAGCTTTTATTTTGCCATCACTTCCACGATGTCCAAATCCACCTGGTATAACAAAACCATCGATTCCATTAAAATCAAAATCATCATTAATCTTTTCAGAATCTAACCATACTATTTTTAATTTCACATCTTCTTGATAGCTAGCGTGTTTTAATGATTCGCTGACGGATAAATATGCATCGTGAAGCGAAACATATTTTCCCACTATTGCAATAGTTATTTCTTCCTTTAATGATTTGATTTTCTTTATTAAATTTTCCCAATCACTAATATCTGATTCTTGTCTAGGAGACAAATTAAAATAATTTAAAATAACATCTTCTATATGTTGCTTATGAAAAGAGGGAACTATCTCATAAATGATATCAACATCTTTTGCTAAAATAATGTTTTCATATGGCACGCCACAAAACATTGATATTTTTTCTTTGTCGCTTTTTAATATATCAATTTCACTTCTTAATATTAATATGTTAGGTTGAATACCAAGACTTCTTAATTCGCTTACGGAATGTTGTGTTGGTTTAGTTTTAATTTCCCCGTTTGCGTGTAACAAAGGCACTAAAGTATTATGTATAAACATTGTTTCATTTTTCTTTTCCAAAGAAAATTGTCGAACAGCTTCTAAAAAAGGTAATGATTCTATATCACCAACCGTCCCGCCAATTTCAACGAGTACAAAATCAGCATTGCTTTCTTGTTCAGCCTTTTTTAAACATCGTTTAATTTCATTAGTAATATGAGGAATTACTTGGACTGTTTTTCCTAAATAATCTCCTCTTCTTTCTTTATTAATTACATTTAAATAAATTTTACCAGCAGTTATATTAGAATTTTTTGTTAGATTAACATTAATAAAACGTTCATAATGTCCTAAATCTAAATCTGTTTCGGCCCCATCATCAGTTACAAAAACTTCACCATGTTGATAAGGTGACATTGTGCCAGGATCGACATTAATATAAGGATCAAATTTAATAACAAAAACTGAAAACCCAAGTTTTTTCAAAAGCCTACCAATCGATGCAGTGGCAATTCCTTTTCCTAAACTAGAAACCACCCCGCCCGTAACAAAAATAAATCTAGACATAATATTAAAATCTCCAATCTAGAATAGTATATATTTTTTATCAAACTTAATAAACATTAAAAGTTTAAAGATAAATATTACAAACCCAAATTTTTCCGCTCAGTTTTTTCTATTTTTATATTATACTTTTTTAACAATTCATCTTGTTTTTTAAAATATTTATAAAATAATTTGAAGTATCCTTTTGTGTTTGCGTTGATATAATAATCAGGTACTGTAAAGTCTTTTTTTATTTTTTCAAAATCATATTTTGGTGTAACTTTCCATGTATCCATGATTCCAAAATCAATTGCATTGGTAGGACAATTCATGACGCATCTCATACATAGCGAACAATTTTTATTAAACTTTATTTGTCCATTTTTATTAATATAAATTGCGTGTGTAGGACAAGAATTAAGACATATTTTACATTCATTACAAAGATAGGGCTTAATTTTGCAAAAAGGAGCGTTAATTTTAGGTGCTAACCACTCAATACGTAAAATAAAAGAAACAAATATATAAAAAAGGTTAAAATGTGGCTTATCAATTTCGCCATTTGCTAACCTTTTAACTAACATATTACAAAGCGGATCTAAATACATATATTGTTGTTTAACAACTTCATCTTTATAACGAAACATAATGTTATAAGGCATAATAAAATGATGTTCCATTATGTACTCATATTTTTTTCTTTTTAACAAACGATACGATTTATAAGACGAGGCACTATTTAAAGCAAAAGGTTCGCCAGAAGTTTTGAAAATAAAATATTTTTTATTGCAAATCGGCAATAATTTTAAAAATTTATAAAAAACTTCAGGTGGATTAAAAGCATGAATTGGATAACCAAAACCAATTAAATCATAATCGGAGGGATCAATAATGTTATTGATTTTATTATAAAAATATTCAAATAAGGTTACGTCCCAGCCTAAAGATTTAAAATGCTCCGCTATATGATAAGCACATAATCTGGTGTTTCCTGTTCCAGAAAAGTAATAAAGAATAACTTTTTTATTTTTCATTATTATTTAAAACTATGATTTGGATAACAAGCATCCATTGTTTCTTCAATAGCTTCTTTTAAACCTCCGCGCGAAACATGCAATAAATTATTAACTTCGTCCATGACATTATTTGGTACAACAATTTCATCACTAGACATGATTTCTTTCATGACACGCACTAAATCTAATCCTGGTTCATTGCCCATTTTCTTTTCTTTTTTAACAATAGATTTCGCTCCCATGGCACACAAAAACGCTGGTGGGTTAATAATTTTACGCTTTTTCCCAAGAGCATGTTCCATCATTGTATCAAGCATCCAATTGTAAGTTCTATTTTCATCACCTATTGGATAACATTTACCATCTTCTCCATATAATAAAGCACCAATTGCCGCTTCTGCAATATGGCTAACAGCGGTCATTGTTGTTGTTCCTTTTGGGAAAAATATAGTTTTTTTACCATATGCAAAACGATCTAAAAATGTTTGTTTCCACAATGGTGTTCTTTTTGGCATACTTCCAAAAATATAAGGCAATTGTAATACCACTACTTCCATATTTTCTTTTTCGGCGTTTAAAATTTGAGCTTGTTCCACTCTTGCACGTATATATGGGTGATATGTAGATAATTTTAATTGAGGATAAATTTCATCAAAATATGCAAAATAAGAATTAAACACGACAGCTTTTTTTACTCCTGCTTTTCTTGCTGCACGAAAACATTTTGCACAATCAATAACTAAATGTTGATGAAAAAAATCATAACTAGGTGCCTTAGGAGTGTCTCGATCATCTGGTCCAATAGAATAAACCATATAATCATAACCTTTCATTAAATTGGCTAATTCATCTTCACTAGCTTTAAAAACATCGACAAAATGTGTTTTTATTTCTTTTGGATACCAACCTTCTAAGTCAATATCATCTAAAGATATGCTAGCAACATCAAAACCTTTCTCTAACGCTAGTAAGGCAGTGTGATAACCTAAAAAACCAGTCCCGCCCATAATCATTAATTTTTCTTTCGCCATAAATTATTATCCTTTCAATATTAAACAAACTACTTACATTATACATAGCAGGATAAAAAATTTTCAACAAAATAATAAAGAGTGTTGATTAATTTAAAAATACGGCGTAGCCGTATTATTTTATATTATTCTTCTTTGTCCTTTACTTGTGCATCCACACTAACTGTTCGTTTATAATTTTCATCAACATCATTTTTAAAATTATAATCATAAAGAAGTAAGTTTGACAAAAGAAGATAAAAAGAAATACTGCTGAAAGCTTGGAAAACAAGTGGCCATTGATTGTGCGCTGATTCAAAAAATATTGAATTAACACCAAGTAAGATAATAAATACAACTGCAAAAATAAAACCTAAAATAGCAAAAATAGCACCGACTACACCACAAACAAAACCGATAAGTGATAAAGGTTTAATTTTTACAAAGTAAGATAAAATAAACATTACAAATAAAGCAAAAATAAAAATAAAACCAAGCAAGTCAAAAATTAAATAAACACCATATGGCCATGATGGCATAATTTCACTATTTAAATTTGCTGAAATATATTCTCCTTGACCGATATTTACAAACGCTGATGTTCCTGCCGATATCATAATAATATAAAATCCAATATTAAACAGTGTTTTCCTTTTTGTTATTATCCCAAAAATAATAAAAGCAACAATTGTTATATTAAAAATAAAATTCAAAAACATTGAAACATCAAATGAATAAATAACCCAATATCCGACACTATAAACAAATCTTGATAAGACATATACACCGCTAAAAACCATAATAAAAATAGAAGACAAAGTTTTTAAATGTAATTTTTCAATTATCATATTTATTGTTTTCATACTTAATCGTATCCTCCAAAAATGACAACAAATTCTATCTATACATATTATATAGGATTTATGAAACAAATTTAAATAAATTTGAAAATTGGAAACATCCATAAAATTGGACACCAAATAGTGATAAACTTGACAAAAAAACAAAATAATAGTTTAATAAAGGTCAGCAGTGTCAAGGGAGCTTGAATATTTTAATAAAAAATCAAGGTTTCCATTTATTATTGGCACTTAATTAAAAAGGAGAATTTGAAAAAATGAGCAAATCTTACAAAAAAGCGATAACAGTTGGCGTTGCTGCATTTAGCGCGGTTGCACTCTTAACGACAGGTACCGCAGCATTTATTTTGGCAACGGAACAAACTAAAACAACAACTGGAAACGTCACAGTTGGACAAGTAGTTGATAACAACATCGTTTTAAAAGTCAATGCACCAACAAATGAGATTGTTTTTGATGCATCAAGCGGTGATACAACTGGTAAAGTTCAATGGGATGGAACAGATAGTGAGAATTTAACCACTAAAGTTACTGGCTATGTCTTACCTCAAGAATTTGCCACTGCTTATGATAGTGGAACTACTAGCTTTGATTCTGATTCACAAAGTGCATTAGCGGCTACTCTTGCTAACTATGATTTATATTGGACATTAACAATTTCCACTGATGGTGCAGAAGAGACTGGTGATAAAGATGCTTTTGAAGGATTAGTTTCTTACTATACTGGTAATGCTAGCAGTTCAGAAAAACATACCGCATCTAGCGAAGTTGCAGTATTAGATAGCGGCATTTATTATGGTGCTGATTCTAAAAATGTTTTAACTCCAAATGAAAATGGTGAATTTGAAATTACTCTTTCATTTACTTGGGGAAGTTTATATGGAAATAAGAATCCGTCTGTTTATTTCGATGAAGACTCTCAAGCAAATATAGATCATGCTTCCTTAGTTTCTAGTTTAGAAGCTATGAATACACTTGATGGCATCAATTTTGATATTACCATCTATGCAAAATATAAAGCAGCAGGAAATTAATTAAGATCATTAATAATTAATTATTTAATTTTTTTAAATAATTCGTTAATATAAGTTCATGACAAACGAGGAAATTTTAACTCTTGTAGTTACTTCGTTGTGTGTTGTTTCATTATCTATAGTTTTTACATTGTTTTATGTCCACTACTACAAAAACTCAATTAAAACTATTGATGAAGGACGTAAAGATATTGAAATTATTGATGATAATATAGACGAACAACTCAAAGCCAAAAGCAAAAAACATAAAATATTTGTTATTGTAATTAAAACAATATCATATTTATTTAGTGCATTGGTTTTTGGGGTGTTCGTCTTGTCTGTAATTAATCGTATCTCTGGCGGATCAATTGTTGTTGGAAATTCCACTGTCATGGTCGTGGAAACTGGTTCAATGTCATATAAAAATGAAGTTAACACTTATCTCGAATCACATGACAATCAAATAGCCACTTATTCAATAATTGGTCTTGATAAAGTTGAAGAAAATGAATTAAAACTATACGACGTCATCGCATTTAAAAATAATGAAAATGAAATCATAATTCATAGAATTATTGGTATTGAAAATGACCGGTATTTAACACGTGGTGACGCAAACGATTCAACGGACCCTTATCGTCCTGTGTTTGAAGATGTTATAGGGGTTTATAATGGGTTCAATATTCCCTACTTAGGAATATTTATAATATTCCTTCAATCTAATTCTGGTATTGTTACAGTGATTGCTATTCTATATTGCCTAATATTATTTGGAATATTATCAGATAAAATTGAGAGAAAATTAGAAACAAGAAAAAAAGAACTTCTAGAAGTTATTGACGTTGATATCAACAACAAAAACTTAAATCATGATTTTATAGAACGAATATATTACAAAGGCTATGTATATAGTTTTAATAACAATAATTTTATTGGAAAAGAAAAAATTAAAGACGATGATATTAATACCCCAAATGAAAAATCTGAGATTATAACAATAATAGAAGATAAAGATAAAAATCTAACTATAAAAAAAGATAAAATTCATCATGCCGATGAGGAGGAGAAAGTATGAAAAAGATCTACTTTACAAGAAAAAATTTAATCGAACTAGGATTTGTATTTCTATTTTTTGCATTATTTTTATTTGTTTATGTTTGTGTTGATGGAAACCACACATTTATGGCAAAAGAAAATCCAGTTGAATTAATATATTTAGGTTTTAATTTCCCAAGTGTTGGATTAGGCATAATGGGATATTTAGTTGGACTTTTATTCACTATCTATGGCGTAGTTTATGATGCTGGACTAATTTTAATTAGACGATTAGTTAAGTTTAGAAAAGAAAGATTTTGGTCCACAAAATGGGTATTAATAAATATTGGTTGGTTAATACTTTGTTTATTATTGTCTCTTGGTCTTGGAGCAGGACTTGCCGCGATCATTGAACCAGAAAACGTTTCACTAATAATGATGGCTTTTGGAGGTTCATTACTTATTAGTGTTTTGGTTTATATCATAGCTGCAATGATAATCGGTGCGGTTTTCTTATTAATTGTTAACTTTAAAAACATTGATAAGCCCTATCGTTTCTTTAATATTGATGAGCAAGAACAATATGAACAATCAATAGATGAAGAAATAAAACAAGAAGAAGATTCACAAGCTAATATTGAACAGCAATTTGGCGATACACCAATTAATAAAAACATATCAAATAACAATATCGTTGGACAAGGTGGTGCTGTTATGAGTGCAACCACGTCCGCTAGTAATGAAATTGTTTTAGGAGATCGAGAAAAAGTATTTCCATCTTTATCTAGCATCGATAAAGATTTTTCTGGTTTTGAGGAAAATAACTTAGCGGATATTGATATTAATTTAGACAAATTATGTAACGAATTTAGAAACTATCTTTGTAAAGAAGAAAATTTATATTTTGATATTGAAACAATTAGAAGTTTTATTTCCGCGTTAGCGACTTCAAGAATTATTATTTTAGAAGGTTTATCTGGTACTGGTAAATCATCACTACCTAGATATTTTTCAAAATTTATTTCTAGCGATTCTACTTTTATCGCAGTTCAAACTACATTTAGAGATAAATCATCGTTGATTGGTTATTTTAATGATTTTAGTCAAACTTATAATGAAACAGATTTTTTAAAAGCATTGTATAAAGCAAACTATACAAAAGACCATATCAATGTCATGGTTTTGGATGAATTTAATATTGCTAGAGTGGAATATTATTTTGCAGATTTTTTAAGCGTATTAGAGTATCCAAAACAAGATTGGAAAATTCGCGTGATGAATTTACCATACGAATTTGACGCTCCAACAATGTTGCATGATGGCGTTTTAAAAATCGAAGAAAATACATATTTTGTATGTACAGCAAACAAAGACGATTCAACTTATTCTATTTCTGATAAAGTCTATGATAGAGCTATAATTCTTGACTTTGATGATAAAAACGAACCATTTACTGTTAAGGAAGAAGTTAAACCAATTCGTTTAGGATATCATCAATTACAAAAATTGTTTAATGATGCATTAAAAGATAAAAACAATCGTCTTACTGATGACGATTTAAAACAATTCAGTGCAATTACAAATTATGTATTAGAAAACTTCGATGTTGCTTTTGGTAATCGTATTTTGAACCAAATTAACACATTTGTCCCAGTCTATGTCAAAACAGGCGGAACAAAACTTGAAGCATTAGATTTTATGTTTGCGCGTAAGATTTTATATAAGTTGGAAGGACGATTTGAAGATTACGTCAAAAATAATCTTATTACTTTAAAACATTTGATTGAAAAAACTTATTCAACAAACGAATTTAAAATATCAAAGCGTATGATTGATCAAATGATTAAGCGTTTATAATGGAGAGCATATGCGGCTTAATAATGTTCAAACGCTTTTAAATACATCTGATGAATTACTTAATGTCTTTGCAAAAGTAGAAACAAAAAAAGATGCATATAAGGCTTTAATTAATCATCAACTTAAAGACATTACAAAAGATGACTTTAAATTGGACTATGAGTTTTTAGATTCTTTAAACTCTATTTTAAACACTATTTTAAATATATGTAGGAATCATTATAAAACTACTAAAAATAATGAGTTAATATTAAGGAGTTCTTTAATTTCTAATTTTGATAATCAAAGTTTTTTTAAAACCATGAAAGACTTTTCTCTTTGGAAGAAAAAAGATAGTAATATGGTTCCAGAATTTGCATATAGTAACGAATTAGTGGATGATAATAATACTTATGAAAATCGTGTTGTGATGTCATTAGTTAAACATATTGAACTCATAATAAAAAATTATGATTATTATTATGATAAAAAGATTTTAATATTAGAAAATACGGCATCTAAAAATGACTTTACATATGGAAGTATGTTTTATAAGCAAAACAAAGCATTGATAAGCAATCTTTTAACAAATAAATATCAAGATTTTATTAAAATTAGTGAATACATCAACAAATTAAAAAAGAAAATAAAAAAGATTGAAAGCACTCCATTTTATCATTCACTTAAATCTTTCCATCCAATAATTGGAGAGATTATTATGACTAATATTTTCAAAGAAAATTTAAATTACAATAAAATATATCGTTTTTATAAATTAACAAATAGTATTATCGATGTTAAAAAAGGAAATATAGCGTTAACAAATTACGTTTTATATTTGCTAATCCAATCTTTACAAAGATTAGGATATGAATATGTTAATCGTTATCCATACGCTAAATACACTTCATATGGTAAAAATTTAATTGTTTCTGATAAAACTTTTTATTTTAAAAATTCTATGTTTAATATATCAATTGAATATGAAGGAGATATAAAAGCCTATATCATTGATATTTCCAATTCAAACAATGAAAATGACAATTCCAAGAATTTATTAATACCTTATTACGCTATTAACGGCCAAATAAACATAAATATGTCAAAAATTGATTGTAGTTTGTACAATAATATTATTATTTTTGGCTATGATTTTGTTAAAAAATATAAAAATAACGAATATAAGAAGATTAACATATCTCTTAATCAAAAAGATTATGAAATCATAGATGTTCTTTTATCATCTTTTACATACACGATTAATGCTTTAAAAGATATATATGAAACGATGTGTCCAATATGCGGAGCACATCAAGTAGAACCAACTTCAAATGATATTGAATGCATGAATTGTAATAATCACTATTCATTTTTAAATGACAAACTTGTTTGGATTAAATCAATAGTTTAAAGGAAAAGTATTATGGAAGAAGAAATTAAACAACAAGCAATAGCAATTAAAATTTCTAATTTAAATAAGTCATATGGCAAAAAACAAGTTCTCCATGATTTAAATTTAGAAGTCTATGAAGGAGAATTATTTGGTTATGTTGGAAAAAATGGTGTTGGTAAATCCACTACTATTGATTGCTTAATAGGTGCTAAAAAATTTGATAGTGGACAAATTTTAATTAATGGATTTGATATTAAAAAAGAATCATATAAAGCTAAAAAACAATTTGGTTATGTCGCTAGCGAACCAACGACATATGAAATGATGACAGGTTATGAATATTTGCAATTCATTGGCTCTGTTTATGATATGAACGATGAAACATTCAAAAATAATGTTACTTATTTATCAAACAAATTAGACTTGCCTGATTCTGATTTAAAAATGGTTATATCTAGTTACTCACATGGTATGAAACAAAAACTTTGCTTGATAGCATCATTATTATCAAATCCAAAAGTGTGGATATTAGATGAACCCACTGTCGGTTTAGATATTATGGTATTTGAAACATTAAAAGAAATGATGCAAGAATTTGTAAAACATGGCAAAACAATTTTTATCACATCGCATAATATTGATTTAGTTGCTAAAATTTGTGATCGTGTTGCATTAGTAAATAAGGGTAAAATTCAAAAAATAATAGATTTAAAACAAGATCCTGATAAACGCTATCAGTTAAATAAAATCTTTTTAGATATGTATAAGGAGGATAAAGATGATTGCCTTGCTTAAAAAAGAATTTAAGCTTAATCCTTTCTTTATCGTTCCAAATAAAAAGAATTGGTTTACTTTTATACTGGCAACAATATTGTTGGTTGGTTTGATAGTTATTGAAGTATATTTATTCAATTCGTTGTATGACCAATTTGATCAATATGATGGTGCTTCTTTTTCCTTTAGTGTTTTATTTTTATTAATTTTAGCGGCGATTTGCCTAGTTATTTGCATATTTTATGTTCAAAGAATATTTTATAATCGCTTAGATATGTCGCTAATAATAAATAAGCCTATCGATTATTTAAAAATTATTTTTTCCAAATCTTTATATTGTTTGATAGTTAATTATATTTTTGCTGCATGTATAAATTTACCAATATTGTATTCGCTAGTAGACAATTATTTAATGACAGTGTTGTTTGGATTTTCTAGTTTGTTTTATCCTTTATTTTTAACCATTTTAAATATGGGTATTGCATTTATATTATCAATACCAATTCAATATATTTATCGCTTATTAAAACAATATCCGATTGTTCAATTAGTTGTTGTAGCAATATTTTTATCCTTTGCTTGTTATTTGTACTCTCTTGTTTTAAATATTTTTATTGAGCTTTTGAACGAGAATTCGTTGGTTTTGATTTTTAGTCAAGAAAATTTAGCTTTGATAAGTAATATATCTAAAAATGTTTATCCATATAGCTTGATTGCTATCTCGTTTTTAGATTATTCAAAAGGATTATATTTTCTTTTATTTTTATTTATTTCCCTTGCTGTTTTAGCTATTGGCATAACACTTATAGCTTTATTTTATGTTCGACTTAATCAATTTGAATATAGTGTTGTTCATAACAACAAACATCAATTTGAAATTTTAAAATCAAATAGGGCGATTATTAAAAAAGAATTGATGCTTTTATTTAAAGAAAATGATACCGCTTATTCATACACTAGTTTAATAATTTTGCAGCCAATTTTAACTTATCTAGTAATAAATGCAATTAATATTGCGCTTCTACGCGGTTCATTATCAATTTATATTTCAATTATGCCCTACTTATTAAACAATTTTGATTTACTATTAGCGCTTTTATTTTCAAGTGTCATTTCCTTAAATGCGGTTAATATATATAAAAGCGAAGCCAAAACAATTAGAATAATGAAATATATACCTTATTCAATGTATAGACACGTTTGTATTAAATTATTAATTCCTTATATTTGTTCATTTATTGCCACTGTTACAACATTTATTGTTCTTATTTCAACATCACTTATTGGATTAGACACTTTCTTTATGGGAATGCTTTTTGCTTTAATTATTAATTTCGCTTTGATGACAATAACATTAAAAGAACAATTACGAAGTGGAAAATTTAAAAAAGTTAATAATTATTTAAGCAATTTCTTATCTTTTTTAATTCCTATTATTTTATGTGGTTTAAATATTCTTTTATCAGCTTTAACAGGAATGTTAAATATATATGCATATTTAATCGATTTAGTAGTTGTTTTTGCACTTCTTGGTTATGTCATATATTATTTATTAAAACAATTTAAAAATGATGTTTATGAACTGGAGGTAACAAATTAATATGTCAAAAAAATCATTGCCAATATTATTAGTGTTACCTTTTGCAGTTGGCATATTAAGCGTATACGCTGTTAATTTTAGCGTTAACCTCGTCAGCGAAGACCTTCAAGACATTCAATTTGACTATCGCCAAAATGAAGGATTTATGGTTGATAGTAAAACATTATTAAAAGCCACTCCAATTGGAAGTGATAAGGCCTTACAAGATTTAGGCAATGTTTTAGTGTGGACTAGTAATGATACTGATATTGCAAATGTTGTCGTAGAAAATGATATTTACTATTTAAATGCTCTAAAAGAAGGACAAACAACAATAACTGTTTCAAACGTTAGACAAACAATATCAAAATCATTTAACGCTATTGTGTATAAAGATGGTGCAATAATAATTAATACAAAAGATCCAATAAGTTCAGCTAGAATTGATAACATTCAATATTATGGTGAATATGATTTTAATGATGATCATCAAACCAAAACAAACAAAACGATCGAATTAGATGTGGAAGTATTGCCAAACAATGTTTCTAATAATTTAGTTTTAGATTCAACATCAAATAACGTTTTATATTCTAACAATACGATATCATTTACTAATATAAAAAATGATGTTGAAGAAGGATATGTTTCTTTTAAATTGTCTAATTCTAATGTTAATTCAACATTTTATTTTAATATTGTTAAAGATGGCTATAACATTTACGATTATGATGATTTATTGTATTGCACTAATTACTCTTTAGAAGGAAATATTGGGGTTTTGCAAACTAATTTAGAATCTTTGCAAAATACTTATAAAACACAAGGAGAAGGTAACAATAAAATTTATATTGATGAATATTTAAATGACAATACAAAATTATTTGGAAATTATGATTTTAATAAACAAGAATTTAGTTTTGCTGATGAAGTATATAAATTTATAACAACATATAACACCAAATACATTGATGATTTTAATCAAAACCATCCAAACACTCCAATTAATAAACAATTAATAACTGGTATACATATTCAAAAAGATTTTTATGGGAATGGTTATATCATAAATGGTCATAATCTAACTTACCCCACTCAAGTATTTAGCCAAGACGGGACTGAAGTAGTACTTCCAGGCCTAAACAATCTATTCAAAGGACCCCTACCATTTCTCGCACTTGGTGATCCAACGACCGAAGGAGTTTTAATTAAAGCTTTTGGGCAAGATAATTCACTTATGTATGTGGAAGGAAACAATATAACATTAAACGATTTAAATATTAGAAATTGTGATTTTGGAAATAATTTAAATAATCTAAATTATGTTGGAACCGGGATTGATGTACATGGTGATAACATTACGATTCAAAATTCACAAATACGAAACGCTAAAAACAATTTAAGAGTTTATTCCAGCATGAATTTTACTTTAGACAATTCTTTATTAACTAACGCTAGACAATTTCTTTTATCTGTTGGCGTTAACGAATTTGAAGAAATTGACCATGCTGGTCAAAGCCAAGTTTATGATTTAAATGGCAATTTGATGCAAGTTAATAATGAAGAATATTTTAAACAAGAAGAAAGTGGCCTAGCGGATACTATATTAATGAACATGGCAACTTATGGTATTCGTGAAAGTGCAAGTTTAAATAATATTTTGCAAGCTCTTAATTCAATGCAAGATGTTTTAAATCCAGCATCATTAATATGCGATAGTGATAATAATCCTATTTATAAAAATACTTTGAATATCAATGATACATATTTTTATCAAAGCGGAATCGCGAGTATTAGTTTAGAAACAATGTTTAACGGACCATATATTTATAATTCATTACCATCTTTAATTAACTCGTTATTAGGCATTGATGATATATATCATGCTTCTGGTGTCAATTATCCTAGCCAAGTCGTTTTAAATGGAAACACAAAATTTTATGATTATAAAAATGTTGATTCTATCGATGTATCTTGTATCATCGAACAAAACATAGTCGAATGGATTGAGCGGTTAGGAGGAGAAATTGGAGATATTTTTGAAGGATTAAAAATATCAACCGATTTAATGTTCCCCTATCGCACAATTTTAAAACAAAACGCATTAGCGATGGGTATTGGCTATGAAGTAAAAAATAATGAATCCACTGATTTATATGTCAATACACCAATTGTTTATTATGGAGGAGGGTTAAATCTTTCCACTGTTATTGATAATACAAATTCAAGCAATGAATTATCATCTGAAAAAAATATTGATATACTTAATTATTCATTAACAAATATTTCCGGACAAGAAATCGGGGATATGGTCGCTAATGTACTATCAAAATGCGTATCTATTGCTATAGGATTTTCACCATTTAAAGTCATGGGATATAAAAATGGTTATTTATATGGAGAAACACCAAATATTAATGATTTAAAAAACAATATGGAGGTCTAAAAAATGAAAAAGATTAAAAAACTATTATTAGCGGGATTAGCGCTTCTAACTTTTCCTTTATTATCTTTAACGTCTTGTTCAGGATTTTTTAAAACAGATGTTGTCATGATTGAAGATATTGTCGCCACTACTCTTTCTGATGGCAATTTGCAATTGACAATTACTTTTACTGATGATGCTAGAGATCCAATAACCGTAATAGTGCCGCAAGGTAAACCCGGAAATGGTATTGAAAGTATTACACAAGAGCCAAATTCCACTAATACAGGGACAATAATAACAATCACATATACCGATGATAATATGGCCCCATTAACTTTTGAAGTAACAAATGGTGTTTCCATTTCAAACATTGAAGAAACCATCGATCCAGAAACTGGAAATGGAATTTTAAATGTAACTTTATCTAATGGAGAAACATTAACTTTTACTATACCAAAGGGAGAAGATGGAAAAGATGGTAATTCCATTACAAATGTCTCGCAAGAAACAGACGAAAATGGAAACATAACACTTACATTTTCTTTCAGTGAAAGAGAAGATTTCACTGTTGTTATACCAAGTGGTAAACAAGGCGAACAAGGTGTATCTATTACAAATATCACCCTTGAACAAAAAGGCGATAAATATGTCTTTACTTTTTATTATTCAAATGGTTTAGTTCAAACTTTTGATAATATTGATAAACCTGCAACTTGGTTAAGTGGTAATGGAAATCCAAATGATAATAACACTACTGGATATGAAGGTGATTTTTATTTTGATTTAGCAAGATATAGAATCTATCGACATAACGGCACTAGTTGGGTTTTAATTGCTGATTTAGATGAAACAGGACAAAAAGAAGTTCACACTGTGACATTTGATTTTAATGATAAAGACGATGGATCAACAGAAGCTATTCTTATAAGTGGTGAGCGTTTATATGAAATTGAAAATGGCCGATATTTTGCAAGTTATAGCATGTCGTTACCAATCGTATCAAGAGAAGGTTATGAATTTATGGGTTGGTATTCATCCCCAAATTATAATGTAACAATGGGTACGTTTACTGATATGACTCCTGTCTATAATGATATAAATTTATACGCACGCTGGAGCAAGAATTAATAATTATTAAAAATATCTGAATGATCAAAAAAACGTTTTAATAAAAACGAAAGACAATATGGGATGGTAATAATTTTTCCATCTAAATTAATGTTTGACCTAGTTAGTTTAATTCCAAAATTAATATCATTATTTTTTCTTAATTGCATTTTTTGGTAGTTATTTCTACTGTATTTTTACATTTTTTGATAGTAAAAACACCACGTCTACAATCGCGTGGTGTCGTTATTAATATTTATTTTATATAACGAATTAATTATTATTCGTCTTCAATTTCTTCAAATTCGCTCGCGGGATATCCACATACTGGACAAGTGAAATCTTCTGGCAATTCTTCTCCCTCATAAACGAATCCGCATATTTTGCAACGCCATTTTTTCATATGATGCAAACTCCTTTCCTATTAAGAATTGATATTATTATAAATTATCTATTAAATTTAAACTAGTGATAAGCCCAAATTTAAGATTAAATCCTCCTGATATACCTTTAATAGATAAAATTTCACCAATAAAATAAACATTTTTTTCTATTTTAGATTCCATATTATTTAAATTTATGTTATCAATGGAAATACCACCTCGGCATATTTGTGCTTCCTCTAATGAATATAATCCAGCAAAAGTAAATGTTAAATTGTGTAATGCAAATATAATATTTTTACAATCATCTAAATTAATATTTTTAGGATTAATTTTTAATAAATTATAAACATAATTGATTAATTTCTGCGGTATTAAACTAAGAAGAGGATCACTATTTAGTTTATACATTGATAATAATTCTTCTTCATTAATTTTGTTATTTAAAACATCTAAAACTACTTTATAATTTTTATCATTAAAATTATCAAATGTTTTAACCGTCGCATTAAAAATAACTATTCCAGATATTCCATCTTTTTTAAAAATAACTTCACCATAATTAGAAAATGTTAATTCATCTTTATAATAAACTTTCACTTGGCATTTAAAACGCACACCAAAAAGTGATTTAACATTTTCTTTAACTTTAATCGGACATAAATTAGGAACAAACAAAGAAACAGCATAATGATGATTTTTAAAAATATCTAAAAGTGTTTTTTGACAACCTAATTTAAATGATGCACTTGTTCCATTAGAAAAAATAACTTTATCGTATTCGTATTGAGTATTATTATCATCACAAAGATAAATTTTATTATTTTTTGAATAATAATCTTTAATAAAACAATTATATTTAACATTTATATTTAAACTATTAATAAAAGAAATTAAAATCTTACAAACATTTTCACTAGATAAAGACATAGGATATAAACAACCATTTGTTAATTCGGTCGTATAAATATTTAACTGCTTTAAAGCTTTTAACTGTTTATCTAAAGGATATTTATCTAATAATATTTTCACCTTATCATCGTTATAATTATTGTAATCATCGCTGATATTATTGATATTACATCGTCCGTTACCTGTTGCTTTTAACTTTTTTAAAAGTATATTGTTATATTCAAAAATGCAAACATCCCAATTAGGATATTTTCTTTTTAAATTAATCGCACTGACACAAGCAGAATAACCGCCACCAACAAAAGCAATTTTCATAAGATAATTATAAATTAAAATTTAATATTTTCTAATATTTGATCGGTCATTAAATCTCGTATTTCAATTTGATTATTATCAAAAATGATATATGAATGATTTAATTTTTCTTTTGGAAGTGAAATACTGCCAGGATTTATATATAAAACATTATGAATATTTTCAATTTTATAAACATGATAATGACCATAAAATACAATATCGATATTTTTTAATTTATCTTTGTTTATGTCAAAAAATAAATGCTGACCATGAATTAAATAACATTTTTTATTATTAAGTGTAATAGTTTTATGATTGTGCAGTGGAAAGTTTAAAACCATTTCATCCACCTCTGCGTCACAATTACCCTTTATAGCGATTATTTTGTCTTTATAGTGATTTAATACTTCCACAACCTTTTTTGGCTCATAACCACACGGCAAATCATTTCTAGGACCATGATATAATATGTCACCTAAAATAATTAATTTATCAAAATTATTTTTATTAAAAATATTGATTATTTTGTTTAAATATTCATAACTGCCATGAATATCACTACATATTAAATATTTCATTTAATTGTTTACCCATTGTTTTAAAATTTCATCGCAATTATCAACATCATATCCACGAATAGATAATCCAGATTCTAATTTAGATGTTTTTAATAAGGAACGGAGTTCTAATTCACCTAAACCAAAATCTCCTTCTTCATTAGTGCAAAATGGTTTAACAATTTTATTTGATAAATCATAAGTTTCTAAAAAAGTACGGATAATGCGTGGAAATGTTCTATACCAAATCGGAAAACCAAGATATATAACATCATATGCATCTAAATTTTCAATAACTTTAACAAATTGTGGTTTTAAATTTTCTTCATATTCTTTTTTAGCTCTAACATTACATTCTTCATAAATATAAGAATATGGTTCAACAGGTTCAAGTTTTAATAAAGTACCATTTGTTAAATCAGCAATTTTTTTAGCTAATTTTTGTGTGTTTCCTTCTTCTAAATATTTAATATTATCATGATATAAGTTACCGCCGTCGCGTGAAAAATAAACAATTAAAGTATTCATTTTAATTTCTCCCTTATTTAGTTTATCAATTACTAATAATTCTTTCAATTTAGTTTGCTTTATTTTGATAATATAAGAAACATTTTTTCTTCATATAACAAATTAAATTAGTCATAAAATTGTGTTTTCTATATTAAAACTATAATCAAAATATAATTAAATGAGACTATTATAAACTTGCGCTATAGATTAGTCGTAAGATAATATCAGCCAAACACTATATGATTGTTTTATTATTTAACTATATTAAATTCTAGAAAGTAAAAGATGATATATCTAGCAGATATATCATCTTAAATTACATAATTTGACTCTAATAAAGTTTAAAAGTCATCCACTTATTTATTTTTATTCACCTGTATATGTTGTCCAAACACCGCTGACACCAGGATCACCAAATAATTCTTGGCTATCGACTATTGAATACATGTTATTAGTGCCGCGGCTTGATAATTCAATATCAATAGTTTTTGCACCAGCATAAGATGTAGCGTCATTAGTGTCTGTTCTTGCAAATATAACATGTGTATATAATCCTAAATCAACTTCAAAGGACCAATAATTATATCCAACTGACTCACTTTCAGTAGAAACAAACTTAAGATGTGTCATGCCTTGTCCAGGGAATACAGCATTTATAACATCAGTATCATTTGCATTCCAAAGATAAATTGATGTTTGGGCAGCGTATTCATTCCACCAAGAAGCATCTTGGAAATAAATAGTGGTCATTTCACCAGTCGAAGAACCTCCTCCACCATATTCACCTTCATAATCAAAGAATGCATATAAAACTTGATTATTTAAATCAGCGGTTAAAGTATCCGCTACTTCAGGTTTTCCATTGCCATCATAATAAATCCAGTTTGTAAAAACAACATCATTAACTGTACTAGTGATAACACTTTCATCAGGAAGTTTATCACCAATTTCGCCAGTAAACGTAACAACATTTTCTAAAAACAATTCATCATTATTTTGACCTTGCTTTCCATTGTATAAACCATTTTTAGTTAAGACTAAATTCACGCTGATAGTTTCACTAGCGTTAACAACGCTTTCAACTATTGGCACATTTTTATCAACAAACGATAAAGAAACAAGAGGAATTAAAGCAAGCAATAATAAACTTTTTTTCATATCCTTTATCCTCCTTTAGTTCGTATGAAGCACTAATACACCATAAGGTGGAACAGTGCATTCATTTTGTGAAACATTTGCACCATTTAAGGCGTAAGGTGTGCCACCTTCAACATTAATAGTAGCGGTCATATTGCTCTTACCGGTATTAATATAAACGGCAAATGAACCATTATCTGATGTGACAACAAAATGATAAACATCAACACAATCATTAAATTCATAACCATTGAATTTAGCATTTTTACCATACATTTTCTTAATGGTTGTTAATTGTTTGAAGAAATCAAGCATATCATTATCCGTATCGCTTTCACTTTGTTCGTTTGCGGATTTAATAGTGCTGTTATAAGAGTCCCATTCAACATCATAACTATTAAATGAATAATCTGTTGTCGTATCATCTCCCCATTTAAATGGTTGACGATACCATAGGTCTTCATTATTTTCATTACCATACATTTCAATGTGCTTATTGGTATTACCAGACATACCTAATTCATCACCATAATAAATCCATGAAATACCTGGAGTTAATATTGTTGAAGCTGCACCTACTCTTGCTCTTTGAATTTGTTCAGTAGTGCCAGTCACATTCGTCGTATCTGACATTTGATTTATTAATCTAGCCGTATCGTGGTTAGAAGTAAATGGCGAATTAATAAAATCGCCTCTTTTTCCACCAGGAACGGTTGTTGAAGTACCATCTAATTGAATATTGCTGCTGGTAGTAAAACAATCATATGTTTCAGCTTGATGTAAACTAGATGCTTGTGAAGCGGTAATTGTGCCAGCGCCTCCACCATCATATAACCATTCACGATTATGGTAATATAAACCAAAATCAAATTGAGAATCTAAGGCTTGGTAATATGGTGCAATTCTTTTGCCCCAACCATCAAAGTTTTCACCAACTAAGAAACATTCTGGATAAATAGCTTTTAATCGATTAGCAAATTCTTTCCAAAAATTAACATTTTTAGTTAAATCGCTAGAATAGTCAAAATCCACTGTGACCTGTTCCATTTTTTCTTCGTCGTAATATGTTCTTTCGCCAGTATCAGAAATAATAATATCACCAGCAAAATCATCAACCTCATCACGCATGTAAATATGTTTAACAGCATCCAATCTAAAGCCATCTAGTCCAAAACCCAACCAATATAAAGCCATGTTAATAACTAAATCTCTTGTTGATTGACAATCATAATTTAATTCCGCCATGTCGGAACCAAACTTACCATAATAATAATACTTAGATTCACCATCTTTATACCAATCTGGATGATCTTCAACATTTACTTGGACATAATTGCCATTTTGATATAACCAAACTTTATCACCTTCAAATTTCCAATGATACATATCACGATAATTAATTTCATTACCAAATTCATCATGGCCAACTTCTCCAAGTTGAGATTTTTCAAACCAAACATTGTTTTTAGAAGTGTGATTTATAACTAAATCCATCAAAACTTTCATTCCTTTTTGATGTGCTTTATAAATTAATTCGCGATAATCGTTAATAGTACCAAATTTAGAATCTACTTCATAAAAATCGGTAATATCATAACCATGATAAGATTCACTAGCTTGAATTGGTGTTAGCCATAAAACTTGAACACCTAAATCTTCTAAATAATCTAATGAATTAATAATTCCGCGAATATCACCTAAACCATCACCATTGCTATCTTTAAATGATGCAACAAAAATTTGATATCCAACACCTAATGATTCAAATGAATCAGCGGTAGAAGAAACACCATAAATACTAGAAGAAGAATCCACATTTGTTTCGCTTCGATATTGACCAGTTGTATCTGTCACTATCGGATTAGTGGCAGCTTCATCACTATAAGTAAAAGTAAATTGTTTTACCATTCCTTGAATACAATAAATGTGAACATATCCTTTTTTAGCTAGTTCAACATCAAAATCAGTAATATAGGTATTTGAACCACCATCGCTTGTCCAATGACTTCCACCACCCATGCTATTTTGATCAATAATTAAAAAGCCTAATCTTGTCGCACCTGATAAAGAAACTGGTTCGCCAGTTCTTCCACCTAATAAATCAGTGCGATTTAAATCTATATCCATAACGCGACCGCTTTGGTCGATAGATTGTCCGCTTCCTCCAATGTCATTCATCCAGGAAGTAGACATTTCATAAAAGACATCTTGAACAGTTTGATTAGAAGCACCCCAAAGTGTTCCTTCTGAATCAATTGGGGCGTTTTGCCAAAGCCAAATTGCATAGTTATTATACTCTTCCATTGTCGCGTTATCTCTTCGATAGTGAATATATAAATGACCTGGCTCTGACCAAGTATCAGTCCAAGCATCATAATCATCCACCATTGTGGTGGAAATTGGTGACTCAGATGTTGTACTTGTGATAACGCTAGTTGTTGTTGTGCTTGTTGTGGAAGATGTTGTACTTGTGATAACGCTAGTTGTCGTTCCACTTGTCGTGGAAGATGTTGGATTATCTGGCGTACAACTAGTTACTGTTAGAGTCAACATTAATAGTGATATCAATAAATATTGTTTTTTCATATAGACTCCTTATTCAACATAATCCCAAATGCCATATAAAGTTAAGACAGGAGGATAAATATTAGGAGGAATTAAATCATTTTCAAAATCCCACAAATCATCTTCTGTCGCTATTAATGGTTTTGTTGACCAGCCAATAAAAGTATTAAATTCTTCATATTTTGACACTGGGTCAGCCGGTTTATCTGTAATTAATTCATTAGTCTTGCCTTTACCAGAATAATACGTTTCACCAGAATAACTTTCATAAATACTAGCGTAATAATAAATTGTTACATCTTGAACTACAACGTTAGTTGTTGA
This sequence comes from uncultured Bacilli bacterium, assembly GCA_944358985.1. GTDB lineage: Bacteria > Bacillota_I > Bacilli_A > RFN20 > CAG-826 > CAJOOD01. Next base: position 84,139 of record CALVSI010000002.1, read on the forward strand.
AGTAGTTGTGCTTGTTGTTTGAGAAGTGTTTGTACTACCACTAGTGGATGTAACATCATTATTTACACAACTTGAAACCAATAATGTTAAAGGAAGTAATGCTAATAATAATTTATTTTTCTTCATGATTATTCGCTCCTTTCACTTACATCTTAAATATGGCGAATTGTCTTGCACCCATTGAAATTCGACCATTGCCATAAGTAATCCCATCCATCTCGCTTGTATTTTGAGCGGAATTATAAACTAATTGTGCTTGTCCTACTTCTGACCAGCTAATATCGCTAGCGATTCTTCCGGTGAAGAAAATCCAATAACGATCACCAGTATTTGCCTCATCGCCTGTATAGAAGTAAACACCAATCATAGTTGCACCATTAGATTGTGATTCGTCATCGTTATTATACCAAGCTGACAAATGATCAGGTGCACTTGGGAAAGACATATGACCAGTGAATTGTTTTCTTGTTTGGAATAATCTTACAAATCCTTGATAAACTTCATAAACACTGACATCTTGTCCTTGATATTCGATATTTATTTTACGATCGTATTTAAATGAATTAGTTTCATCTGAACTACGATAAGAGTTATGAGAAATAATTTTTCCAAACATTGTTACTTCACTAGTGGAGGTCACAACACTTGGATCTTCAGAATAAGTTGGATATTCTGGGTAAGGACGTACCTCATATGATTCATTAGCAGGATCAACTTCCTTACTTCTGAATAGTTCTTCACCGCCTTGAATAAAGGCAATGCCTTGTGAAAACGCTACACTAGCATGAGCTGCTAAAGAAGCATAAGCAACATCTAGCGGATTAGGTTCAAGACTAGCCGGTGGGTTTTGAGATGTCGTGCCAGTATAATCAGCAAGAGTATAATTTAATTGATCAAATAAAGCGTAATTATCATGACATGAAACATAATTTATTGTTTGATATGGATTGGCACCAGGAGCATATGTATTAGTACCTTTAATCATATCAGCAACATAATTAGCGTTGTTACCATCTCTTCCTTGGGCAATAAATCCCCAACCAGGATAAGCGTTATTGGTTCCCCAACCGCCATCATTACCACCTCTAACGCCATTTCTTCCAGCATCATTAAATCCACCCAAATGGCCAGGTGATGTTTCACTAGCGTATAAATCTGAATAAACATGGGTGTTATCAGTTCCAACAGTGCCTTCTTCACCACCATAACCACCACTTGTCCATCCTTCACCATATACAACAAAGTCTTTGTCAATGTTATATAAAGTGTCTTTAACTTCACGCATCGTTTCAGTATCAATAAGACCCATTAAGTCAAATCTATAACCTTTGACTTTATATTCTGTTGCCCAAAATACAACACTATCAACGATGAATTTACGCATCATCGTAGATTCTGTTTTTACTTCATTTCCACATCCAGCACCATCTTTATAATATCCATCTTCTGTCATTCTAAAATAATAGCCTGGCATAATCTTTTGGAAATTAGAAGATGTTGCACTGCTAACGTGGTTATAAACAACGTCCATAATGACACGAGTATGATTATCATTAAGAGCGTATGCCTTAATTAACTCTTTAAATTCTTTAACACGAACTTCACCATTGTATGGATTAGATGAATAACCACCTTCCACGACATTATAATTTAATGGATTATATCCCCAGTTAAATGAAACATTAGCTTCATTATTAGATTGATCAAATACTGGAAGAATTTGAATTGCATTAACTCCTAATTCTTCAATATGATCAAAACCAGTAGTTACGGTTATTCCATCTTCACTATATGTTGTACCATTTTCATAGAAAGCTTGATATGTTCCAGGAGTGGATGTTCCATTCCAAGTATCATCCATTGTTAAATCACGAATATGAATTTCATAAACCGCAAGATCACTAGGAGCATTAATATCAAATCCTTCTTGGCCATCCCAAACAAGTGGAACTTCACCCCAACCATCTGGATCGGTCGTATCCAAATCTAATATCATTCCTCTTTCGCCATTAATTCCCGCTGACTTAGCGTATGGATCAACAACTTCATTTATACCTTGATTGTTATAAACATAATATGTGTAATATTTGCCGTTTAAATCTTCTTCGACTTCGCATGACCAAACACCGCCAGCCATGTAATTCATACGATATAATTTATATGAATCGTTAATCATAGAACCACCTGTTGGATCTAAATAACGAGGTGTGCCCGTTCTATATATTCTTAATTCAACACGTGCAGACATTGGAGACCAAAGTCTAAATGTTGTTTTCTCTTTTGTATAAATTGCACCTAATTGGCCATCATAGGTGTAATATTTTTCAAATCTTTCATCGCCATATAACAAATCATAGTCAACTGGTCGAGTTTTTGGTCGTTCAGGATAATTGACAAATGAACAGCGAACTTGATATACCACTGACGGAGGCATATGGTATTGGAAAGATATAGTAATTGTTGAACTTGGTTCGCTGACAGTTGCACTTAGTATGGCATAGCTTTCATAACGAGAATTTTGTTCATTTAAACCTAGATTATAATAACCAGGAGTTAAAGCATAAACTGTATAACCACTAATAGGGCCAGTTGCTCTTACTTCAATTGTTTTCCAATCGGTAAACTTAGCATATGTTACTTTATCACCTAAAGTTTCTTCTAAAGTAGCGAATACGTCTATACTACCACCTGTTCCATCAATCGCCCACACTTCTAAATTACCTTCTTCATCGGGTGGAAATTTATCATATTCAATAGTGGTATCTGTCGATTGACCTGCCCAAGTATTCATTACTTTGATAATAAAATAAAAAGTATCATGACTTGGAAAATCTCTTTTTGGATAAAGAGTAATATACATTCCAAAATCATCAACGCCATCGGCTTCTAATTCGACACCATCTAAACCACCAGCCCAAACATAAAATCTTTTCGTATCATATGATGTTGGTGGATCCATTTGATAATGAATAGTAAGAGTTTCTGGAATGTTAATTGTCTCTTCTTCAGAGGCATAACGTGGTCCTAAATATTCACCTTTAGGATCATCACTAAATTGTGCCATGACTTGTTCATCTTCTTTTGAAAGTGTTTCTGGACTTGTATTTGCACAAATTCCAATTGTCATGACTAATAAACTTAGCAAAGCTAAATGTCTTGCTTTCATAAATGTTACTCCTTAAAACTAATATGTATATTTCATTATGTTCTAATTAATAAAATTAAATGTCACCTTTGCAATATAACCAATAAATAATCGCACCTGGCCAGAAAAATATAATAAGAATAATAAATATTGCCATATTCATTTCTTCTCTTTGCTTTTTAACTGGTGTTGGACCTTGATTAGCATTGTAATTATTATTCGGAATATAATAAGGATTTGAATTATAGCAATATAAGCAGTTTGGATTATTTTCATTTAAAATCGCACCGCAATGCTTACATTCATTTACATTTGGATTATCATCTATAATAACAACATTTTCGTTTTCTAATTTGTTTAGTTGATTAATATCTTCTTTTAAAGCTCTAATTTCTAAAACTGTATAATTTATTAATCCTAAACCAACTTTATTAAAATGTTCGATATAATGTGTCTTTAATAATTCAGCAATATCATTAATATGATTTTTAATATCTTGATAAGCAATATTGTTGTCAGTTAGATATTTGGTAATAATATCTTTTAAAGACATATTAATTTCCCGATTAGCGTAAATTGTCAAAGATTGTCTTAAAATTGTACCTTGACTTAAAAAACGATTTAACAAAGAATTTAAAAATGTTTGATAATCATTAATTTTAAAAGAAAATTGCCCTCTTGTTCTTAAATGCAATAAAACTTCTTTATGTTTTATATCATTTATATCAATTGTTTCTTTACTGCCCCATAATCCAGAAAAAGTCGAATTTAAATTGTTAATAAAATAAATGGAAAATGGGAGAGGATTATCTGTTTTTTTATAACTTGTAATCGAATCAATAAGAACATCATCTAATACATAATTACCATTAGATAAGATTTTGATAATCTTATTTGTTTCATCGCAAATTAAAACACTTTGATTTTCATCAACATAAATTTTACTCCCATAAGTATAATCTCTTGGAGAATATTTTGCTAAAATCCAATCATTAAAATCATTTTTGTAAGTGATCAATTTTTTATTTGACATATTTACCTCGCTTTTATTATTTATTACTATGTTTTTTCTTTTTAAGAATAACCGCGACTATGATAATAGCGGTTACATTGCTTGCAATAACTAATGATATCATACAAATGAGGATTTGAGTATCATTAATGTTGTTATATAAATATGGCGCTAATAACAAATCAACACCTCTTGACATGAAGTCAGGATATTCGCTCGCACCATATTTTTGAATAATATAATCATATCTTTCCACACATAAAGCAATATCATCACTTCCACTGCTAGCTGCAGTTTTAAATAATTGTTTATCTTCCGCGGATAGTGTCATAAACAAACTGCTTAAATTATTCCAAACATCTTTACTTGGTGCACTATTACCACTTGGATTACAAACTAAATCATTTAAAAAGTCGTTTGCAAATTCACTAGCGCTATAGGATTGTTCCACTAATTTATATAATTGGATAGCGGATTGGTTTTGATAACTAGCTGATTTGTAATATCTAAATCCATGCCAACCACTATTAAAACGAAAATGGGCACTTGAAGATGCAATATCGGTTGAATTACCAACATAAGAAATTGAATTAGAAGGTGCCGGTGAGGAAGAAACATCAATTCTGTTATCGTTTTTGCTACTATAAATGTATCTTGTTCCATCATAACAAATATTATATGCACCACTTGTCCCGCTTATCTCAACAGCATAACTTGCCGCGTCAGTGTCACTTATAACACCATCATCAATAGAAAACTCAACATAATTGCCAGATGAATTAACATTATCTGCTCCTGGATTAAAAACATAACCTAAACTATTAGAAGATTCATAAACAATTAAATAAGTTCCATTATAATCATTTAATTGACTATCAACTTTTTCAAAACTTCCACTTACAGCAGAACTACTCACGACATTAATTGTCGCTGTCGCAGTAATATTATTATTCATTAAAGATGTTGCTTTAATAGTGGTACTTCCTTGTCCAATACCTCTAACTAAACCTTGGGTATTAACACTAGCAACACTTGGATTTGATGATTCATATTTGACACTGCTACTCGCATTACTAGGAGTTGGAGTAATTTTTAATTGCAATGTTTCATTAATTTTAATTGTTTCAAAACTTGGAGAAATAGCAATGCTTTCTAAAACAATAGCTTTGCTAACTGTAATATTGCAAGATGCAGTTAATAAATCACTTCCAAAATATGCTTGAGCGGTTATAACTGCATTTCCTTCACTAACTGCAGTTAATAAGCCATCGCTATCGACAGTAACTACATCATTATTATTTGAAGAATAATTAACATCAATATCTGGATAACCATTCACATAAGCATCTAATTGATATTGTTCCCCAACTTGTAATGACAAATTTGAAGGCATAACAATATTATCGCCATCGCCCCAAATATAATTAGCAAATTCTGGATGATCCACAAACGGATTTCGATTGCCTTGATTTTCATAAACAGCGTTATTACGGAAAATATCACGATCAGTAACCGAATAAGTATTATGCCAATCTAAACATGTTTCCACACTATCAAAAATATCAGTGATTTCATAATCATAATAAATACAGCAATACATAACAGCGCGAGCAACTTCCCCTTTCGCCTCGTCACATGGTTCAAAATAACTGCCTGTCGTATAACAATCTCTTGCTACTCCGTAAGTTTTCACTTGATTTGCGGAAGTATGAGCTACTTCACCAAAATGTTTGCTTCCTCTAACGTTGTTAATATAACCTTCACAAGCAAAAATATTGTGATTATCAGTCTTAGAATTTGGAAAAGCAGTTTGAGTAAATATATGTTCTCTATTCCATGTTGTAGATGAATAACTACCGCCAGCATGAGCACTCTTATCAAATAACACTCGACTATATAAACAAATTACTTTATTGTTATGTCCCTCGGCTTCATCTGCATCTTCATATCTATCCCAATCATAACTTTTCGAACGAGGATTGTTAAAAGTCGCTAATTCGTTACGAAGTTCATCTCCTGTCAAATTCAAGCAATCATCATAATAACCATTAGGATAATCACTAACTTGCTCACCACTATAAGCATACGCACTTTCTATTGAATCATATTTAACAATTGAACTTGTTGTTGATGACACAATAGAAAAAGCAAACGCCGCTAATAAGAATAACTTTGTTATTGATTTTGTTTTCATATTAAAGTTTTCTCCTTCGTAGTTTTATATTATGTTAAAACCCTACGATTATTAGTATAGCAAATTTAAAAGAAATAGGGTTTTCAAATAAAAGAAAGTAAACAAAATTTTAAAATAGTTGATTAAAATCAAAGAAAGTTTAGGAAATTGATTTAAACAAATTTTGAATATCTTTGTATCAAATACATTATATCCGAATAACTTATCAGACCTTTTCCGATAGATACCTTTAGATAAGGGACTGGAAAATGAGAATAAAATTCATACGAAATTAAATCTTTAAAATCATCATATGTGAATAGCCCATATTTATCTATGTCTGCTTTCATCAACTCTTCATCGTATTTTAAATTTGCATCGTATTCAAATATATTAAATAATCCAGAAATTCCGCCAGGCATAGATAAGATATCTTCAGTAAAATAATTTAAATGCCATGATGAAACAGGCGAATAAACTTTTGTATATTTCTGCTCGATATGTGCTTCTAATAACGTAACTATAGAAGCATTGCCACTAGAATCAATGGCATAGAAATTATGACCAACAAAATCTATGTAGTTATTTTCAGTAAAATATACATATTTATTTAAATCAATGTCAAAAAATCCATGTTCCGACACTACCCCTACATTTTTATTATTACTAAATTTCAAATTGATAACAACGCATTTTCTAAAAGGCTCAGAATCATTAAAAACAACTGGTGCAATGTCAATAATGCCTTTTTCATGATTGAATACTTTTACCATATCACCAGAAACAATATCTTTTACATATTTGACAGAGCCATCAGCCATAGTAATAAGAGTATCAGGCAATAAACATGGTGGTTTTTCGTCAGCTTTTGCGTGCCCTGAATAGTAGCCCATTTCAAACTTGTATTCCAAACCTGGAGCAGTATCAGCGTTTCCAGCTAAAAATGCTCCGCTTACAGAACTTGTCGTATCATTAATCCATTCTGTTGTCGGTTGTGGACTAAAATTTGGGTCATTTGTGGTTATATAATTGTTTGCTGTGAATCCATTTTGCCCGCTCCACGAGATAATAGTGTCGCCTTCTACCCACTCATATCCTATCCTAAAATAGTATCCTTTTTTAACATAATGTTCAGCAATTCCAGCAGCTTGTAGACGATATGTTTCTGTCCAAGGTCCATCTTGTGAAAGAGATTCTTCAATATAATATCTTGTGTGACCGGTGCCTGCTGACCATTCTGCCTCATTATCATCAAAATTAGGATCTTTAAAAACACTGAGCGATACTTTAACACCTTCTGTTGGAACAATATTGATCTCAAAATTCCCATCAACATAAATCCACGATGAATCACTGTAACTTATAGTTTCAATTCCGTTTTTTGTAATAGAAACTTGAACAGCATCGTTAACAACAATATTGAAATATAGTCCGCTTGCGATTTCTGTACTCCCATCATTGCTTGAATTTACTAATGAACTATCATAAGCATTTGATCCATCAGAATTTTGAGAAATAGTAATAGTGTAATCAAAAACAGGATGCACAATGCTCTTATCATATGTAACTGAAATTGTGAAAGTTGTGGAAAATAAGCCATCCCAATAGTAGTTAGAACCATCACTATTAGAAGTATATGTAGTTTGTGCTGAGAATTGACCACTAATAATTGTGCCATTGGAAATAAAATTGCCTGATGAAGTAACAATGACAGACACATTAGCAGTTCCTTCTTTAGCTTCCGCGCTTAAATAACTATTTGCTGAAATGTTTGAAAAATCCAAAAAAGCTTTTCCGGTTGTAGACGTGTGTGTAATGATTGCACCCAAATAGCCATTATTTTGTGAATCGGCATTTACTTTAATAGTGCCGTTAACAAGAAGTAACGCATCGTCTTTGCCAGTAGAATCATATCTTATTCCTAAATCTGCATTTACTTCTGGAGCGACACTTGAATTATAAAAAACTAGACTTTCATTAACATTTAGTGTTCCACCTTCTTCCACAATCATTTTAGAGCCCATCAAAAACTTTACTTTTTGATTGCAATTAAAAATGCCGTCATCTCTAACGTAAATGGAGATTTTTGAAGATAATGGAAGATGAAATAGCCTTGTATCCAAAGTTATTCCGTAAACATCTAATTCAATATAACCGATGTCTATCTCCCCATTAATAACAATACTGGTGCCATTAATATTTGTTGATCTTGAACCATATAATACATTAGTCGGTTTGTATTCTAATTCAATACTACCAGATTTAGTATAAATCAACGAAGGATCTCTGCTAGAGGAAGGTAAGATAGCAGCCAAATTGCTCGAGTATGACATATTACTTGGTCCTACTACTATAGCATTTGTATACATGCTTGCACCATGTTCAATAGTTGTATATGTCTGAAGTGCTTGAAAATCAAAAACATTAAATGGTGATTGATTTACACTAATTGCGCCAGTTAAATTACCACCACTTAAAACATCATATAAAGCTATGTATGTATTCAACACAGCACCATCATTAACTTTCAAAAATCTTTCGTTATCAAAAGAATTATCAATAATATTTTCATATTGGCTCATTCCAGAATGCCTAGCATTGCTACTATCTTCCTTTAAATAACCGAAACAATTAAAAGTTGATCCTGGATTGCACGTAATAGAACTTTTTTCACCAAGATTAATTTCACAATAATAACCATTGTTCCCATTATATGATGTCGCCCCTCCAAGATTTAAAATTCCGTTTAATATAATATCTGAACTATTTCTCATATTTATAAGAATAGAGCGATAAGTATCGACATTACCTTGTGCATCGCCTAATTTATTACCATACAAATTTCTATCGTCGGAACTTTTAATTTTATATAGTGTTTCTTCGTTGTTGATGTTGCCTCCTGTCGCTGAACTATTATTGGCTTTTCCGATAAAAGGAATTGTTAACGTTACCCCGCTTTTTATTTCGATTGTTTCATAACAATTTATTATCGTTTTAACATAAACGATTATTTCTTGTCCGGAATCTGCTTCTTCTAAAGCTTTGTTTAAAGTTCGATAATTTGTTCCTGTATCGCTGTTATAACAAATATATGGTGCCGTTTCATCAACTACAGCTGTTGCATTATCATAATTTAAATCACCATAAACTATCCATGCAGCTTGACCAATGCTAAAAAATGCAAGGAGAGCAGAAATCCATATAGTAAAAGAAAATATCGTTCTTTTTAGCATGGTTTATTCCGCCGTTACAACAAGATTTAAATTGAAAGATGGAACATTTGTTGAATCAAATCCATTCCCAATTTTTAAAAGATTAGAATTAAAAACATATGATAATTCGGCTTTCGCAATATCATTTTCATTCAAAATATTGCTGATAGCAAAAGTTGACTGTATTGTTTCGTTTATTGTGTCGTTGTTTTTATCTATATCAACATTACCAAGTGGAGCAATTGTTGAAGTACCACTTAAAATTCTAAAAGTAACCGAATTTAAAACTATTTGTGATGAATTATTAAAATGGTTAGTATCATTTAATGACAGACTGCTTTGAAAGATGGTTTGTTTATCATTCGTAAACAATCCATTTTGCTCAGCAAATCTCATATTTATTTGAAGGTAAAACGTAAGTGTGCCAGTATCAACAATCTCGCTGTTCGATACGAAACCTTCATCGCAAAACGAAAAACAAGAATATCCGCTAGGATATATTGAAGTATCAAACGCGATAAATCCTTCAACACCACCAACATTAATATTTTCACTATACTTTACAAAATTATCATCATAACCAATTAAAAAACTAGCAAATCCACCAGAAATTAGAGATAAAGATATTAAAAATAGTAATCCTCCACCATAGAGATGTTTGGATAGAATTTTAAGCAAAGTTTTTTTAAAATTTTCTTTCATAATTGCCTGGTTGATATTTTACATGCAATGTAAAAATAATGCAAGTTCAGGCAAAACTTGAAATTATGAGTGTCTAAAAAAGTGCCCATATATAGTGGAAATATTCTTAGACATTATTTATTTTGTCTAAATAAAAAATATAATTCTTTCTTATAACAAAATTATTGTTTCCATTAGATACAATTGTTAGTTGATTGTTTTCATATTTTAAAATGATGATGCTAGTTACACGATCTCTTATCACACAAGAATTAATATTATGTGATTTAAAATAGTCAATTAATGCATCATTTAGACTAACGTTATTTATATTAAAATCCGTTAAATCAAGGAAATCACCACTTGCAAATGTTGTTTTCCAAATTAATCCTTTGTTTACTTCCGCATTAGTGGTTGAAGAATGAATTGCGAATCCATCAGCGGATCTATCTGGATTTTCATTAAAAATTTTAATGAATAAATTTTCATGTCGATACGCATATAAATTCATAATATTTCCACTTTCATAAATTAAAAAAATCATAAATAGAATAATGGCTGAGTTACCCGCTGATTATCTATTGTGGTAAGTAGATATCGCTAGCCAAATTCAAATCTATCACTTTCAAATCTTTTATTAAGTAGTTCAATTTCTTTTTTTCTACCATATGGATAAATAGACATGCTTCCTGCTAGCGTTTTACTAACTACGTTGTTACTAACTACGTTGTTACTATAATTAATAACTAGTTTTATTTTTTATCAATTAATATCGTGTTAAAAATAGTTAACTAATTTTTATTCCACTTTATTTCTTCAATATTATGTTTTTTTAAATATTCATTGCATAAAATAAAATGATTGTTATTAAACCATCCACCTTTATTTGCACTTAATGGAGATGGATGATTAGCTTTTAATATTAAATGATTTGGATTATTTAAATATTTTGCTAATCCTTTTGCGTATCCTCCCCAAAGCATAAATACAATTGGTCTATCTAAATCATTGATAAATTTTAAAACATCTTGAAAAAATAAATCATATTCCTCTCTTTTATGAGATAATGGTTTACCTTTCTCTACACTTAAAATAGAATTTAATAACAAGCATCCCTGTGTTGCTAAATATGTTAAGTCTCCATCTTGTTTAGACATATTGACATGATATTCGTTTTCTATTTCTTTATATATGTTTATCAATGATGGAGGCAATTTTACACCACTTCTAACAGAAAAACATAATCCCATAGCTTGTTTGGGTTCATGATATGGATCTTGCCCAATAATAACAACTTTTAAATTAGAAACGGGCGTCAATAAAAAAGCTTTAAACATTTCATTTCTAGGAGGATATATTATTTTATTTTTATATTCTTCATCTAAAAACATTTTTAAACTTTTCGAATATTCTTTTTCTTTAATTTGTTTAAAAAAATCATTCCATGTTAATTCCATATGAGATAATTTTATCATTTTTATTCGTTTATTTATAAAATAGATTAAATAAATTATAATTTATTATTAGATATGAAAATTTTAATCGTATTTAATCATCCAGCTCCTTATAAAGTTGATTTATTTAATCAAATTAATAAAGAATTACCAATTGAGGTGATTTTTGAGCGATCAAAAGCTAAAAATAGAGATAACAAATTTTACTTTAATAAAGAAATGAATTTTAAATACCAAATTATAGATAAAGGTAATTTTTCTGATGAAAATTCTTTTTCTTTTAGAATTAAAAACATCATAAAAAATAATAATTATGATTTGATTGTTATGAATGGTTATTCTACTTTAAGCGAAATGATAACGATAAATTATTTAAATAAAAAACATATGCCCTGGGTTCTTATGATAAATGGCGGAATTATTAAAAATGATAATTATTTTAAAAAATTAATTAAAACACACTATATCTCTTCTGCTTCATATTATTTATCTCCGTGTCTTGAAAGCGATAAATATTTAAAATATTATGGCGCTAAAAACAAAATTTATAATTATCCATATTCCACGATTTATGAAAATGAAATATTAGATAAACCAATTAATCTCAAAGAAAAACAATTATTAAAACAAGAATTAAACTTACCTGATAAAAAAGTATTTATTGCTCCTTCACAATTTATAAAAAGAAAAAATAATGAGTTTTTGCTAGATATTTTTAAAGATTTACCTAATTATTTTCTTCTTTTAGTGGGAAGTGGAAAGCTTTTAAATAAATACAAAACATTTATCAAAAAGCATAATTTAAATAATGTTAGGATAATTGGTTATTTATCTAAACAAGATTTAATAAAATATTATCGTGCAAGCGATGCTTTGATTAACTTATCTAAAGAAGACATTTATTGTCATACGATTAATGAAGCTCTCGGCCAAGGTATCCCATGTATTGCGTCAAATTGTATTGTAAGCGCTAATCACTTAATAAAAGATGGTATTAATGGTTATGTTGTTAATTTAAAAAACAAAAAAGACATTGTTAATGCTATGAATAAAGTTGATAATAATATGTCGATTAATTGTTTAAAAATTGCAAAAGAAAATACAATTGAAAAATCAGCAGAAAAATTAATTAAAATATTTAAAGAGTTAGCAAAATGAAAAAGATAATTTATATCACTACAACAATGAATGAAGAAGACTATGTTGATTATATGGAACATTGGAAAATTAAACCAAATCCATCAAATCAAAATTTTCATAATAAATTTATTCGTTCATTAGCGATAGATAATTTTGTTGATGTAATAAGTATTCGCCCTTTTTCAAGAAATTTGTGTTCATTAAAAAGATTGCCTAAAGATATAAAAATTGAAAACAACATAACTTGGCACTACTTATCAATAGCTAGAAACGTATTTGTTAGAATTAATTCTTGTCTTAGACAAATATATCAACTTATTAATGAAATCGCAGATAAAAATACAATTATTTTTACCGACACTATTAACATGAGTATTGTTTATTATCTAAAACATGTCTTGAAAAAGAAAAAAATTCGTGTCGTTGGATTATTAACTGATTCTCCTTCAAATATATCAAATACAAGAAAGTCATATACAACATTCATATTAAACAATACAAACCAATATGATGCATATATTGCACTGACAAGAGAATTAAATGATTTATATAACACAAACAATAAACCATATTTAGTCAATGAAGGAATTGTTGAAGAAAAACATACTTTTAAAAAAGATAAATTAGCGATTAAATATTTCTTCTTTGCGGGTGCGATAATGGAAAGATATGGAATATATAATTTAATTGAAGCATTTAAAAAAATAAATATTAAATATCCTAATTATTATTTATTGATTGCTGGGCATCACGCTGACGAACAATATTTATTCAATAAAATTAAAGATTGCCATAACATTCGATACTTATACACTTTAAGTTATGATGATGTTTTATATTATGAAAAATATGCAGTTGCCAATATAAATCCTCGTCCGTTTAGTGAAGATTTAGACCACTTCTCTATTCCAAGCAAAACATTAGAATATTCTTGTAGCGGAGCTATAACAATATCGGTTAAAAATTCTAAATTAATTAAATATTTTCCACAAGAAATCGTTTGGTGCAAATCATCAAATATCGATGATTTATATGAAGCAATGGAAAAAGTAATTACTAATGATGATGACTTAAATAAAGAAATAGCCACAAAGGCTAAAGAAATTGTTTTAGATAATTTTTCATTAGAAGCTGTTAATAAAAAAGTTAATGACTTTTTAGATAAGGTTTTTAAAGATGAACAATAACATTCGCGTTAATGTAATTATAAATTTAATTCGAACAGTAGCGTTAACAATACTATCATTTATTACTTTTCCTTATGTTTGCCGTGTATTAGGTGATGATGTTTTTGGGGCGTATACTTGGGCAAATACTTTCGTCTATTATTTTTTAATCTTGGCAAAAATTGGTATTCCAAATTTAGCCATTCGAGAATGTGTTAAAGTAAGAGATAATAAAGAACTTCTATCAAACAAAGCACAAGCCTTTTTTATTTTACAAGGTATTGCAACTTCTTTATCTTTTGGCCTTATGTGTATTTTTGTTTTTTCAGTTCCACAACTTTTTGATGTCAAAGGTATTATATTTTTATTATCTTTAAATTTTATTACTGGGGCCTTTTCATTTGAATGGATTTTTATTGCCTTAGAAAAGCAAGTTTATATGTCAATAAGATCAATACTGGTTTTAACATTAAGTGCAATTTTAATTATTGTGTTAGTTAAAAATCCTGATGATGTATACATTTATGCTTTAATTACCGCTGGATTAACATTAATCATTTCAATTGCTAATGTCATATATTTAAAAGGCAAGATTTCTTTTTTAAAAACAATGCCGTATAATTTCAAACAATATTTTAAGCCTTTATTGACATTATTTTCTCTTTCGATGGTTTTAGCTTTATATAATCAAAGCGATACTTTTATTTTAGGCTTTTTAGATACAAACAAAACTGCGGTCGCATCATATTCGGTTGGTATTAAAGGAATAGATATAATTATTGCAATAATTGCTAACCTTTCCACGGTATTCATACCACGAGCAGCACATTTATATATTCAAGAAGATAAATCCTACTTTCGTCGTTTGTTAAAATATTCTATTAATATTTGTTTATTTATTGTTTTGCCAGCAATTGTAACTATGTCAACATTATCTAACCAAATATGTACCTTAATCGCTGGAGAACAAGGTTATGATGGCGCGGATATTGTTTTAATATCTCTTTCATTTATGATGTTAACATATTCGATTGGTGATATTATTTATGGCCAAATACTTTTGCCAGCAAAAAAAGAAAAATATTATTTGTTTTCAGTATTAATTGCCACTTTATTAAATATTGGGTGTTCTTTAATATTCGGTTTATTTATTTTCAAAGATTCTCCACATATCGGCGTTGCAATTTCAACAATGATAATTGACGCCCTATTATTGTTTGCATTAATCGCTATGTCGTTTGATTGGATTAAAAAAGCTTTATTTAACATTAATACATTAAAATTATTTATTGCAAACGCAATAATATGCGTCGTAAGTATTTTATTAGTTATTGTTTTCCCAATAGAAAATTTATACGCTGAACAACTAAGTATTACTAATAGTTACATGCTTACACTTGCCGTTATCGTGGCTATTGACGCCATCATATATCTACTGACATTATTTTTCTTAAAAGAGGATTTAGTAATGTCTTTTTTTAAAAAGAAAACAGCAAACTAAAAATCAAAACAATATCAAAATAGAATAATAATATTGCAAAAACTAAATATTTTTAATTTATTTATTAATAACTGATGTAAAACAATACATTAAAGTTCCAAGTATTATTTGATGGTGAAGAATAAGTACTAACATAACAATCAATTGCAAATAAAGGCTCATTATCCTCATCATAAATGATTTGATAATAATCATCATATTCTGTTGTAGAATTTGCACTATCGAGCAAATAATTTTTTGCTAATAGTTGACTAATAAAATCTTCAACAGAAACAATTGATACATCTTCTTCATCGTGACTGGTATTATATTCACAGTGAATATCAATATCAACATAAGGATATCCATTAAACGTATAACATGCATAAGACACATTATTTAAATACATTGGCTCAAACTCAAATAAAGAAGCATATTCACGATCTAACATTAACAAATCGGATATTAAAATTGCATCTTGATTATTTTGATTAGGCCATGATGTAGAAAGATATTTTGTATCTATATAAGCATCCACAGTTAGACAAGACAAAGTGTAATCATAATAAATATTTAAATAAAAACGTGAATTGATAGTACTAGTATTATCTAATTGTTTATATAAATAATAAATTTTTTCTTGTTCACTGCTCGCTGTTTGTAGTTCATTATCTATAACAAAAGTCTCACCATAATTTGTTAAAACAAAATTATAATAATCATCAACAATTTCCACACTGGCAGTTTCATAAGTTAACGCTAAAACATTCGTGGTGAAATAATATGTTAACAAATAATTACTAGTGGAAACTTGTGATGAACTTGTATCTAAAGATATCGAAGTATAAAACAAGGAAGGATCAAATGGAATTATATTACCTTCGCCTAAATAATCATTCATCAACAGCAAATCACTTTCGGTCCAATCGTAGATATAATTATTAGATGTTGATGTGTTGTTATTATTTTGATCACACCCCGCTAATAGACCAAGAAGAATAGGAGCCAATAATAGTAACTTTATATTTTTTCTCATATACTACCTCCGTTATTTTTCCACTAGTGGAACAGGTTTTCCATCGCTACCAAATTCCCATTCACCTAAAAAATAAACGACGCACGAATCATCATACCATCCATTTTGAACACGTGTTGATGAGGTATCTTCTTCAACAACTTCTAAATAAATTGGCATACGTGAAGAATATGTTCCGTCAGCGTTTTGTGGACGACATTGAGTGAAAGCATAACGATCTAAAGTAATACGATTCGATACGTTATATGGAATGTAAACATATTCTAGATTGTAATTATGATGGAAAGAATATTCTCTAAAAATATAAACATTTTCACTTAAATTGAGTGATTGCAAACTTTCACAATTATAAAATGTTCTTACATTAATAGCGGTTAATTCGCTAGTTGAATCCGGCATGACGATAGTTTTTAAAGATGTCATATTTTCAAAAGCTGAATCTTCAATTTCATCAACTGTATTTGGTAAAACGAGTTCTTCGATACTAGTGCAATTATAAAAACTGCGATAAGAAATAGATTCAATACCTTCAATATTTATTCCAACACGTCTAGTTTCAAATGTAACATTTTTTAAAGATGTGTTATTAGAAAACATTTGATAAGCTGTTTCTTTAATTGTATAAGGAATAAAAACACTAGTTATAGAAGTATCATCTGCAAATATTGAACCATTAGAAGCCAAATTTGAAACTGTGCTAGGAATGGTAATAACGTTAGCGTTAGTGACGTTATTGTAATTATCATCATATAAAATAATACTTTTTAAATTTGTACATTTATCAAATGCACCAACGTCAATACGAACAATGCCTGTTGTAGTAGATAAACCATGTTTATCATATGTGACTTTTCCTTCGTACATTCTAACTGTTTCTAATGCAGAATTTCCTGCAAATAAATTAGCAGAAATAACCGAAACATTTTTAGGAATATCAAATGATTCAATTGCGGTATTAGCAAAAGCATATTGCCCTATTGATCTTGTCGTTTCAAAACCATTGCCATCAAATGAGAACGATTTTAAATTAGTGCAGTTATTAAAAATATGGCTCGGAATAGAAGAAAGATTTCCTGGCCAAACAAATTCTTCAATACGCGTGCATCCTTCAAAAGCATGTGAACCAATATTTACCATTGAGACAGGTAAATCTATTTTAGAAACGCCGGTATTAGCAAAACTATAATCGCCAATGCTGACAACTGATTCGCCAATTTCAATATCAATTAAACTAGTACATCCATTAAAAGCAGAATTTCCAATTGATGTAACAGAATCTGGTAAATTCACACCTTCAAGATTAATACATCCGTTAAAAGTATTAGTAGGAATATCTTTTAGATATGAAGGAATTTCAATATAAACAAGTCCTTCCATATTTGCAAACAAGCCATCAGACCAAACACTAATATCATATTCATCAGTATCAAGGTAAACGATATTGTAATTATCGTTTTGATATTTAGCAGGTATCGTTGATTCTTCACTATTTAAGACAACAGTGTTTTCAGTAATCATATTCTCCCCTATTTTGAATAAGATTGATGAAATAACTGTTATATCATCACCTGGAAGATTATTTAAAAATGGTGTGTTGTAAAAAGCTCCAATACCTAAAGAGGTAATGTTTTTAGAGAAATTAATTGTTGCAAGATTAGAACAATTAGCAAAAGCGTATTCACCGATTGAAGTGACGCTGTCGGGAATTGTTACAGATGTCAAACGTTCACATCCATCAAAAGCGGAAGCATTAATTGTAGTAACTGGCATACCATTAACTTCACTAGGAATAGTAAAATTGCTTGGATAACCACTCTCTGGTTTTAATCTTGTAATCGTTGCGGTAGGATTTTCAACATTTGCACTATAAGAATACTCAACATATTGCATATTAGATAAGTTGACAAGCCAAACATTAACAGCCAAAGAATAAATAACTGTCAAAAGAATAATAACAACACCTAAAATGGAAAAACCAACAATGTAGTTGCGTTTTTTATTTTTTTGCATTTTTAAAAATTCTTCTTGTTGTTTTTTTGTTTTAACTTCCATTAGTTGAAATTTATCAATTTCTGGCATTATTTCTTACCTCCTATCTTTGACAATTCTTTTTTATATTCTTCTAATTCTATTTTGTTTGCACGTACAAAATGTCCTTCCTCAACTTCATAAAATTGTGGAACATCATCTTCTGTATAATCATGCATTAAAGGATCATAAACAACTATCTTTTTTCGTTTTTCTATTTGTGGATCAGGAATAGGCACTGCACTTAATAATGATTTAGTGTATGGATGTAAAGGTGCGGCAAATAATCTTTCAGCAGGTGCTAATTCCACTAGTTTACCAGCATAAATTACAGCGATACGATCGGAAATATATTTAACAATACTTAAGTCGTGAGCGATAAATAACACTGTTAAATTATTGCGTTCTTTAAATTCTCGAATGAGATTCAAAACTTGTGCACGTATTGACATATCAAGTGCACTAATTGGTTCGTCAGCAATAACAAACTCTGGATTCATTACCATACATCTTGCAATACCAATTCTTTGTCTTTGACCACCTGAAAATTCATGTGGATAACGATTTAAATATTCAGGTCTTAAACCAACCTTTTCCATAATATCGCTTATTTTATTTAAACGATCTTCTTCATTATCATACATGTGATAAGCTCTTAAACCTTCGCTGACAATATAATCAATATTGGCTCTTTCATTTAATGAAGCACTTGGGTCTTGGAAAATCATTTGGATTTTGGTTTTTAAAAGTTTTGCTCTTTCTTTTGAAATTTTTCCAGAAATAGGAATGTTATTATAAGTAATAACGCCGCTTCTAACAGGATTAATACGAATGATAGCACGTCCAATAGTGGTTTTTCCTGAACCAGATTCACCAACTAAACCCAAAATCTCGCCACGACGGATATCTAAATCTAGATGATTTATAATTACTCGCTCTGAACCACCCGTCTTAAATGAAATTTTTACATCTTTCATTTTTACGATGATATCATCGGGGTTTTCTTTTTGTGAAACAGCAAATTCATCAACTTCTGGTTGATATCTTTTTTTATTTAAATGCAATTTTTCCGCTAAAGAAGAAATATGTTTGACATTCTTTTTATTTTTCATTTTCTATTTCTCCTTTAATGTTATTTTCTTTTAACAATTCATCAGCAGCCCGTTTCATTCTTTGACGCAACTCTAAAATAACTTTAGGTTTAGTAACTTTAGGTGCTCGCTTATCTAACAACCATGTTTTAACAGAATGAGTAGGACTAACTTGAATCATCGGTGGATTGCTAATAAAATCAATCGCTAAAGCATATTGGTTTCTTTCTGCAAATGGATCGCCAATAATTTCTTTTGCAAATGAAGGTGGATTTCCCGGAATATAATTTAATGGCTCATCTTTACTTCCTAATTGTGGTAAAGAAGAAAGCAATGCCCAAGTATATGGATGTTCTGGACGATAGAAAATATCTTCTGCTGTTCCATATTCAACAATTTCTCCACCATACATAACAGCGATACGATCAGCGATATTAGCGACAACACCCAAATCGTGGGTAATAAAAATTGTTGTCCAATTATATTCTTGTTGAAGTTCTTTAATCAATTGAAGAATTTGGCTTTGAACAGTAACATCTAAAGCCGTTGTGGGTTCATCACAAATTAATACTTTAGGATGACAAGCAAGAGCAATAGCGATGACAACTCTTTGTCTCATACCGCCAGAATATTGATACGGATAATCTTTATAACGTTTTTCAGCATTAGAAATTTTAACTTTTCTTAGCAATTCAATAGCTTCTTTTTTTGCTTGTCGTGCTGACATTCCATGAGGTTTGCCTTTAATTTGATTGTTAGTTAAACGAATCGCTTCTAATTTAACTAAAAGTTTTGTTAAAAAATTAACTTTTGTTTCTTTTTTTAGCAATTGTTCATAATTTTCTTGTAAAAGTTCGCTTTTTTTAATTTTTTTATTTTCAAAGTAGTCTTTTCTTTCATCACTTGACATACCTTGAAGTTTGGATTTCTCCACTAATTTCTCGTTTTTACGACGTTCGCGATATTCTTTGATTTCATCTTTTGAAGGTTTTGAATGTAATCTTAAAACTTCGCTAATTTGATATCCAATAGAAAACAAAGGATTCAAACTTGTCATAGGATCTTGGAAAATTGTAGCTATTTTTCTTCCGCGAATGTTAAGCCAATCTTTATTGTTTTTGATTTGAACCAAATCTTTTCCTTCAAACATGATAGACCCGCTACTTATAAAACCATTAGAATCTAACATGCCAGTAAAAGTTTTAGTAAAAACTGATTTTCCTGAACCAGATTCACCAACAATTGCTAATGTTTCCCCTTCATAAATATCAAGGAAAATATCTCTTAAAACATGGCTTTTATGACCACGTGTAACGAATCCTAAAGATAGGTCTTTGACTTCGATGACTTTATTTAATTTTTTTTCTTTTTCCATCACTTAAAGACCTCCTTTAACGATGCGATTTAGGATCAGTAGCATCCGCAATTGCTAAACCTAGATAGAAAAATGCTACCGTCAGCGGAACCATAACAATAAGTGGTCCCAGCAGTAAATATGGATGCTCCATCCACGCCATTCCTTTCGTTGCTTGAGTTAAAACTTGTCCTAAAGTAATATCACCATCGCTGACCTTAAATGATAAATTAAAGTAAGCAAGACCAACTTCACTTGAAATAGCAGCAGGAATTGATGTTGATGCCACTGTAACAATTACGCTTACTAAATATGGTAATAAATTGTGTGTAATCATTGTTGTGGAAGATGAACCAAGTGTTTGAGAAGCAATATTATATTCACGATTACGAATAATAATAATTTGATTTCTAACAAAACCCGCTAAACCTAACCAGCCAAGAGCACACAATAAGAATACTACAATAATAAATCCAAAATCTTTCATATAAGGAGATAGTAATTGCATTAACAAAATATCTAATAAGATTGTTGGAATATTACTAACAAAGTTTCTAAATTCAATCATAATGGGGTCGAGCCATTTAAAGTAACCCCAGGCCGCTCCAATCACGATACCTAATACAACATCAATCGCGGCAACAGTAACACCTAACAATAATGATAATCTTGAACCTGTCCAAACAACTGACCACATATCAGTTCCTTCAAACCATGTTCCCATATTATCACCGCATACACCAAACCAGTATTGAGCGTTTGGCCCAACATAATAAGGAGGAGCAACATCAGGCAACGGATTATGTAATATTGTTGATCCATCAATAATTAAAGGTGGATAATAATTAATCAAAGGTCCAAAAATAGTAAAGAAAATAATTAATGCTAAAATTGCTAAGCATATAATTACGAAAGGTTTTTTAAATAATTCAGTAAATGTTATACGCCAATAAGAATATGGAACAGCATTTAATCTTTCAACATTTTCTAAATTAGTTCCAACAACTTTAAACAATTCATCAACGTTTTGATTAACATTGTTATAAACATTTGTTGTTTCATCTACTTCTTGGAAGATGTAATCGTTATTTTGTTTTTCTTTTGCCATAATTTTCACACCTCCTAAACTTCATCACCTGAGAATGATACACGTGGATCGACCATCGCTGTAACAATATCGCCAAGCAAGAAAGAAATAATAGATAATATTGCACTTATGATAACAATAGCTTGAAGAAGAGGTGCGTTATGGTGATCATTTGCGGTTATTAACGCTGCACCTATTCCATCAATAGAATACATATTTTCTAAATAATAAGTTCCAAGTAAAGCACCTATAACTGCACTTGGAATAGATCTAACTAGAGGAACAATCGCATTTCTTAAAATATGAGTAAACATAATTCGATTTTCAGAAAGACCTTTTGCTCTAGCAAACTTAACATAGTCAGAATTAAATTCATCTACCATGAAACGTCTAACCCACATAGCAATACCAGCCATACCGGTGAAACCCATTGTTAATATTGCCGGTAACCAACTTAAGAAATCACCATCATTATATGCGTATGGTAAGGCACATAAGCCACATAATAGAGCCATCCAAATATAGTAATATGCAACACCTGGAATTGCATCGATAGAAATAATGTATCCAAGACCAATTTTATCTAATATGCCGCCTTTATATTTAGCCATCAAGACACCAAGTGGATATCCTAACGCTAATTGCAAGACGACAGCTATAATACCTATTTTAAAAGATGTCCCCATTCTAGGAATCATATAATCTAAAACATATGTGCCATCAGCGATACCTGGCAAATCACTAGTTTTACCGAAATCGATAATAAATGTACGACAATCGCTAACAAAAAATGTCATTGTATTTAAATCTAAAGATGTACGACATAATGTCTTTGGAAAAGGCAAAATAGAATAAAAGAAATTTATCATTTGTTCAAATAAAGAACCAGATAAACCCATTTCATCTTTCCAAGCATTACATTGTAAATCAAACAATTCCTGAGTAATGTGTGGGCCAGAAAATTTAGTAATGCAAGTTGCATCAGCGGGTTGTGATGCACGAATTAAAAAGAAAGTAACTAAAATAGTAAGTAATAAAGAAATAAGTGCAGATCCTAATCTTCTTATAGAATAATGAAGCAATGGATGTGCAAATATTCTTTGCATAACAGGTGTATTCCCGAATAGGATTTTTCTTTTAACTAATATTGAAAATACAATGAATAAAATCAAAAATCCAATTATGGAATACCCAACTAAATATGTAGTCATTCAAACTCCTTTCCTATTTAATTAATAAGTTGATTAATAAAGCAAGAAAGAGGTGCACGACCTCTTATCTTGCTTAAATCACTAATTAAATTATAAATGAATTTTTATAATTTTAATAACACTTATTAATAAATATTAATAGTGCCGTGTGCTGCTAAATATGCGGCTTTGCTTTCCTCATATTTGGTATAAGCAGCTGTTCTATCTTCACGGTTAATAGTTTCGGCTAAAACATATAAACCATCTAAACGTGAGTTAGCTAAACCATAAGAACCGCTTGGAGAATGATAACCACTGGCACGTGAGACAGACACTTGTCTACCTTGACCACGCATAGTTAATGGTTTAAAGATTGCTAATTCATTGAGCAACATGTATTCTGCTTCAGCAAATCCATCATAACGGTCATTAATATCTTCATATTCTTCATCAGCAGCATCGACCATATCAGTGTATTCTTCCAATAAATTATTGCTAACTAATTTACCAGTGCTATCAACATAGTAGTTAATAGTTTCTTCATCACCGACATAACCAAAGATGCTTGCCCAGTCACCATGGACTGTGAATGTATTTAAATATGACATTGGATCACCATAGTCAGGACCCCAACCCCATGTTGCAGAGATTTCAAAGTTGCCGCCATTTGTAACCAATTCATAATTTTGTTGAGTAACATCAGCGGTTGGAATAACTAAGAAGTTAATGCCAGATGTACTCTTATCAAAACTCATTTGATTTGGCATATTATTTAAACGTTGATTCATTGCTAAGATGGTTCTGCCATCGTAGTATCTTGATTCTTCGTTTGCTGACCAAATTGACATGAATTCCATTTGAATTGGGAAAGTAATACGATCTTCGGCTTCAGCTTGTGCATTGTATAGTTCAATAGCTTCTAAAGCTGCTTCTCTTAAAGGTGCTAAATCATCATATGAAGCGTTAGTGCCATCATATTGACCTTGAGCAAGTTTTTCTGTTGCTTCTTCAACAGTAATACCTTCGTGATTTGCATAAGTTGGGATGTAGTGGTTAGTAGTATAATCTAAACCATCATCATCTTGAACGAATCCTTGTGGAACGTAAGTGTTAATCATGTATTGTGGTTGATATTCTACTAATGTGGAATATTGTTCACAATAAACCGCTAAGTCAAAACTTGCGATGACTAATTGACGAACTTCTTCGATAGATAATGCTCTTTCAGCATTTAAAATATCGGTAATGTTACCACCCATTGTAGTTGCATAACTTGTTCTTGCGGTAGCACCATTTGTGCTATTGCTTGCACGATTAACATTGATATGCAATCCATAGACATAGTCAATATAGTCGTATGTACGAGAGTTGACGCTTGGATCATAAGGATTTTCAATTGTTCCGGTGTTATCTGGACCAGTAATATATTTTTGCCATCCATCAGCATCATCTGTTGTTAATGTAAATCCATCGATTTCACCAGCTTCAAATCTAATACGAGCATAATCTGGTTCGGCTGCCATACTGATGATTTGATAGTTAATTGTTTCCACATGTACATTATCAATATTCCAGTAAAGTGGATTTCTATGATAAACAACTTGTGAAGGAGTGGAAGCATAAAGTGTAAATGGACCACAATATAACAAGTGAGAGTTATCAGTACCAAACGTGTTAACTCTAATTTCATCTAAGAAATGTTGGTTAACTGGTAAATAACATGAATAAGTTAATAATGTTGGGAAATAGAAAGCTGGATGATCAAGTGTATAAGTAATGGTTCCACCACCATTAGATGTTGGATCTTCAGTTACTTTAATACCAACACGTTGGAAATTACGAATATCTTCAATGTCATCAACGGTTGCGTTGTTTGCTACACCAGTGTTTTCTTCCACTAAACGATTCAAGTATTGAACATACATTTGAGGATTTTTTTCATAAATTTGCCATGAAGGACCACCATTTGCGATTTGATAATCGATAAAGGTAGCTTGATAATATTCCATCGCACCTTCGATAAAATTAGTAATTAAATAATAAGTTTCGGATTGAGTGGAAAAATTCAATACTGTCTTTGCCGATGTTAAGAAGTCATTAGCGCTGACATATTGAGGAGTAGAAACACCATTAATCGATGTGGTGTATTGTGTTCCATCCCATCTAACCCATGGAACACCACTTTTAACCTTAATGGTAAATGTTTGGTAATTATTTTCAGCTTTAATACTTTCAGCAAGTTGCTTTTCTAATGTACCAAATTCATTTTGAAGTAACAAACCATCAACAAAGTTAGCAAAATGGCTTGCTGCACTAGCATCTTGAGTTGCTAGGTAGTTTAGACCACCGGTAATACCAGTAGCTAAAAGTGCATTGTAACTATTTTTTGCAACTTTACCTGGGAAATAAGGATCATCACTAGGAATAACGAATGTATTTCCAGCACTTGAACCTGATGTAGAGGAACTAGTTGCAGGTGGAGTACAAGATACTAAAGCAAATATTGCTGCCGCAGCGACTATTGGCAATATTCTAAGTTCTTTTTTCATTTCAGATTTTCTCCTTTCTTTCAATCATGAATGATTGACTAAAAATATACTACAATCAAAAATAAAAAACAACGTATTTTTTGTACATACACACGAACAACATATATATACGCACACGCGTTAGAGAAAACTTATTAACCGTAAAATGGATAATATCCACACACAGCAAAATAAATTTCAAGTATTAATGCCGTGATAAGAATAAGAAGAGCGGCAATATAAAATGGCAACTGTCTTTTCCATGAAGCAATTATTACTTCATCAGGTAATTTGTTGTCCCAATTTTTGGTTTTTCTACGTACATTATTTCTATAAAGATCGCCCCAGATAAAGCCGATTAAAAAATATAAAGCCATCATTGCCCACATCACATATGGGTAAGCACTAAAACCACTATTTAAACTTGGAATAGACAAAATTCCACCTATTATAAGCGGAATATATCCAAGAAATCCTAATATCCCACCTATTACATAAATTTTATAATCTTTTAATGCTTGTTTCATATTAAATACAATACCACAAATAATTGGAAAATATAGTATACTATTTTCATGAATGAAAAAGTTACAAGAAAAAATCATTTAAAATTCTTTCTAGCGTCGTTAATTAGAAAACCAATAAAATTAATTTCTAAAAAATTATATATTTCTTTGGAATATCGATATATAACTCACCATAAATTGAATTGGAAAAATCCAACTAGATATACGGAAAAAATTCAATATCTCAGATATTACGTGTATCCAAATTGGCCATTAGTAACAAAATGCGCTGGAAGGTGTGGTGTTAGAGATTATGTTAAAGAAAATGGATTAGAAGATATCCTAATTCCTATATATGGAATTTATGATAAATTTGATGATATAGATTTTGATAAATTGCCAAATCAATTTGTTATGAAATGTTCACATGCTTGTGCTTTTAATGAAATAGTTTTAGATAAAAAAAGTTTAAATTTGCATGATTTAAGAAAAAAATTTAACAAATGGTTGAAAACAAATTACGCAAAAAAAACATTAGAATTGCACTATTTAAAAATAAAACCACAAATTATTATCGAAAAATATATTGGTCAATCGCCATTAGAATATAAAATCCATGTATTTAATGGAAAAGCAAAATATTTATATCTCGTCAGCGGTCGTTTTAAAGATATTCGATATAACAATTATTACATCGATTTTACTCCATTTGATGAGGCACAATTCAATGGTTGGAAAAAATCAGATTATCCTTTTGAAAAACCAAATGAATTCGATAAGATGATCAAAATAAGTGAGCAGCTTGCAAAACCCTTTCCGTTTGTTAGAGTGGATTTATATGACATTGAAGGGAAAATTTATTTTTCAGAAATGACATTTACTCCCGCGAAAGGAACATTAATTTTTGATGATGATAAAGCCGATTTTATTATTTCGAAATGGCTAGATATTTCAAAATTTATAACCAATAAGAATTAGGAAGCAATAATTCATATAACATCAAAGCGTAATTAATATCATCATCTTTGTCTTTGTAATCATCGCTTTTAAATTCATAATCTATCTTAATTCCACACATTCTTTTTAAACTTTGTGATAATGATTTTAACTTGAAAGCCAAAAATACATAAGTATCATTGTTATTTCTTTCAGTCATATTCGTTGGAATATTATCTAAATCAATTTCTACTTTTAGAGCGTTATAATTAACACCACTTCTCATATAAAAAGTAATGTACAATATGACATGAGAATAATGTGGAGACACATGACTGCCATCTGGATTATCTGCCGCGGCTTTAAAATTTAAAGCAAAATAGTCATAGTCATACATTTCTTTTGCAAACATCATTCCAAAACCACCTTCATCAATTTGAATTCTAGATAATTGGAAATCACCATTACAAAACATTTGACCATCAAATAATTTAGATACATATCCGATTTTAAAAGAATCATCAATTAATGATAATTTTTTATTTTCAGCATACGAACTAGTGTAATCTAATCTTGACATATCTTCATCATAATAATTTTCAATCGCAGATTCATATGTTCTTACATATTCTCCAGGATTCAAAGTTTCTTTAATTGGATTTACAGATTCAAAAACATCAGGACATTCGCGATAATAATTATTTACAAAAATGGGATCATTATATTCATCACCATCAAATACTTCTTGTAAGTCTTTTCCGCACGCTGTTAAAACAAAAACTAAACAAATAGATAAACATTTAAATATAAATTTATTTTTCATTTGTTTCTTTGGCTCCTTCTTTTACAATCGCATCCACTACAACACTATCTTGTTTTAATAGCGATTCTTTGAGCTTCTTTTTACTCGTAAATGTATACCCAATTAAAAATACAACAATTAAAAACATTGGATTTTGAACCATTGGAATAATATTTAGATAATGACTATATGGCTGCATATCAAAAGCAAATAAGGAATAAACAAAAAACATCATAACAAAACTATTAATTAATGATTTGGTTAATTCGCTATCTTTACTAATTTTGTTATATCTAACAATAGATATTATACTAAATACAACAAAACATATAAAAGATATAGCTCCAAATAAACCAGATGTTATCATTGTATCAAATAACCATGAACCAGTTGGAACTATCTCATATATATTTCTAGAATCTCCAAATATTTTTTCAAAACTTAATAAACCATCTAAAGCTTGTTTATAAACTATTGATAAACGATTGTTATTAAACAATTTATTTAAAATAGAGTTGCTGGAAATTAAATTTTGCAATCCCTTGACAAAGTCCCAAGAACTTTGAGCATTTAAGAAAAATATTATAAATAACACACCAAGCATTCCTAAAATAACATAAATAGAAATTCTTAATGCTAAATAATTTTTCTTTACAAAAATCAAAAAGATAATAACACCAATAGCTAAAATAAATGTAATCAAATTAACCTTGTTGATTGTAAAAAGAATACTAACTAAGCCGAGTATGGCAAAGCAAAGATAAGCTATAAATAGTTTTTTTTCTTTTTTAAAAGATATATATTTAAGACCAATAACGCTTGAAAAAAGCATTGTGCCATAAAGTTGGAAATGTTGAATGGAAACATCATTAAATTCAAACCCCATCAAAAATTTAATAGTGTCATAAATAGTGCTTCTTTCCCCATCATAATAAATGTATTTTCCTTCATATATCCAAGTATAAAAAGGTATGTAACAAACCATCGAATATATAAAAGAAATTAAAACTAATAAAAATAACGCTCCATAAATGACAAGAAAAACATACTTAAGATTAAACTTTTCAATATATTTAGATAAATACCCTAGACCCACAAAACAAAGTAGTCCAACAAAAGTTAAAACGTTTGTAAATGCGTCGATTTGATTAAGTGAAAATCTAGAACAAACTGTCAACAAAATAAAAAGAAAAAAGGGTATTAAAAATATTAAAAAGAACAAGCCGTCTTCTTTTTCTTTTTTTAAAGAATCGTAAGAAAATAATATAGCAAAAATAAACAAAATGACGCTAATAAGTGCATACAATATAAAAGAATTTGCAAAAGAAAAACCTAAAAAAGCGAATAATTCTAAAACAAAAAAAACTAAAACTTCACTATATTTAGATAAGGTTTTTGAAATGCTAACATCTGATTCTAATTTTGGTTTGTTTTTACTCTTAAACATAATAAAAAAATATAATACTATTCATATTATATTTATTATTCAACAAAAAAACATTTAAAAAATAAAAAAACTAGAAAGGTAAAAACTCTTCATCTAGATTATCATCGAGGTTTTCATCCAAAAATAGTGCTTCTAAAACTTCTATTTCTTCTTCATCAGTTAATTCTTTTTTGTTTTCATCATTAAAATAGTCCATAATAGTTGTCCTAAATGGTGGCTAGATTATTTTATATAAATTAACCACGTGTCTAATTTAACATACAGATGAAATATTTTTAACAGCAAATATTGCTGTTTTCTAAACATTGTCTAATAAAATAAACAATTGAAAAAATATTTTTTTAATTTAATATTAAAATGCATGAATAAAATTAAAAAAGATGAAAAACAAATATTAGCAAACAATCTAGCATATTATCGAAAAAATGCAAAGATGACCCAATTAGATTTAGCTACTCATTTCAATTACTCTGATAAAGCAATTTCTAAATGGGAAAAAGGAGAAAGTGCTCCTAGTATTTTCGTTTTGCGTTCTTTAGCGGAATTTTATGGTATCACTGTTGATGACTTTTTTAATGAAACACCTAAAAAACCATTCTTTAATAAAGCAAGAAAACATATTCTCATCACAATTTTATCAATGGTTTTAGTTTATTTAGTAGTTACAATATTATTCGTTTTGCTTACATCCGTATTCGATGTCATCCAATACAAAGAATATTTCTTTACTTGGTATCTTTGGATTTTAGGCATTCCTATTTGTTCAATTTTAGGAATTGTATTTTCTAGTATTTGGGGTAATAAGATTTTAACAAGTATTGCCATATCTGTTTTAGTTTGGAGTACAACAGTGTGTGTTTATTTGCCACTACAAATAATTGTTAAAGCTCCTAACATGTATTTATTATTTTTTATTCCTGTTCCGCTTCAAGTAATGGTCATTCTTTGGTATTTTTTAAAAAAACCGATATTTAAAAAGCGTGTAAAGAACACGCCTAATGCTTTAGATAACAATGATGTTGATTCTAATTTAGAACATTAATCATGTCCTTCATCACCATCATTTATGTACAAAATACCTAGTGTTTTTTCTCCACAGTGAGATGTAATAGTTGAACCTGCAACTGTTTTATAAATTGTTTTAAAACCAGCTTTTTTTAATGCTTCGACACCAATTTCATATACTTCATCATCATATTTTGTTGCGGTTACAAAAGCAATACTGTGATCTGGGTTATTAAATTCCGCTAATGTGTCTTGGCAATATTTACCAACAACAATTTTATCGTTTGATCCTAAATATTTTTTCCCAGGACGCATCGCTCCATCATCTACTAAAATTTGTGGTCTTATTTTAAATGCTTTTGCAGCTAGTGCACTTAATTTAGAACATCTGCCACCTTTATATAAATAATCTAATCTTGCCAAAACAAAACTAGCTTGAACATGCGGAACTCTTTCACTACATTTTTTAACAATTTCTTCACAAGTATATTTGTTGGAATCAACTAATTTTCTTGCATATATTGTTTGCAAACCTATACCAGTTGATAAACTTTTAGAATCGATAATATTAACAACACCTTCTTTAAAATGTTTGCTTGCTGCATCCGCGTGGCTCCAAGAACTAGAAATTTTACTAGATAAAGCGAAATGAATAATCGCATCATATCCTTTATCAAGTAATGATTTAAAATATTCTTCATATTGAAATTCGTTAATCGCGGTTGTTTTTGGTAAGACACCTGTTTTTGAAACATATTCAAATATTTCATCAGGCACAATATCACCATCAAGACCGACCTTATCGCCTAAAATGACTGTAAATGGTATGACATTAATATCATACTTTGCTAATAATTCTTTTCCTAAATCCACTGTTGATTCAGCACTTATTGCTATTTTCATAATTTGTAACTACCTAGCCACCCATTTTGCTAGATAAACTCCTATATCGGGTGAGTATATTATAACTTGCGTAGAAGCAATAATAACCAAAATATTTGATTTTTGCACAAATAATTAATAAATTGAATCAATTTTCGTACAAATTGTTTAAAAGAAAGAAGATATTCATCTCTTCATCATTACGCGCAAATTTAGAAGGCTCTTCATCTTTATTTACTAACTTTTGATACATTTTAGATAATTTATTTTTAGCGGACGATAAAAATGATAAGGCATTGGTTTGCTGGGACATAGCTTTTTTGGCAATAAGTTTAAAAAAATCATGATGATTATAAATAATAGAATCATCAATATCGAATTCTTCACCAAGTGTTTCTAAAGCTAAAATTAAAAAAGAAGTATTATCTGAAATTGGGAAATCGCTTTCTTTAACTTTATCAAATAAAAATTTGACAGTGTTTTTAGCGTTTCTATTAATATCTCTTATTATTTGATGAACAAATTCTAAACCATATTTATCAAAATCTTCGCTTTTTTCAAATGAATATCGATAACCTCTTAATTCATGGAAATATTTTTTTGCATCGTTATAACCACGTCTAATATTTTTAACTATAACATCATGAGTAAAATCCATAAAAGATCCTAAATCTAAGCGTGGCTTTATCGTATCGACAATAGGCAAATTCATTAAAAATGAATTTTGTGGAGACAAACCAAACATTGAAAGATCAACCGCGATTACTTCATCAGCACCCAATTCAAAACAATAATCTATCGGTAAGTTATTTCTATAAAATCCATCGATATATTTTTTATCATCGATATTTTCAACAGGAAAAACTGGAACGCACGCACTGCTTGCGTGTAAAAAAGGCAAGACATGATCTTTATCTAATTTTCTCATGTCGACTTTTACTTCGCTAATAAGAGGAAGCGAAACACAAATTGTACCAAAAGCTGTGCTTGAGTTTATTATTTTTTCTGGATCAATATATGTTTTACATAATTCTTTAAATGGTGTAATATCAGCGCCTTTGTTAAGAGCGTAGTTTTTCAAAAACATCATCAAATTATCATCATTAAAATTTAAACGAATGTCTTTATTAATATTAATGCCATCTTTCATAACTTTTTCAGGGGTAATTTCTAACCATAGTTGTTCTAACTTTTCAATTTCATCCATAACAACAAAAGCACCATTTAAACCACCAATAGAAGTACCTGTAACAACATCAAAATGATAATTTTTTTCTTTGAAACGTTTCAATACTCCCACTTCATACGCACCAAGAGATCCCCCTCCTGCTAATGCTAAACCTAATTTTCTTTTTGTCATAATTTAAAACCTCGCGATTGTTGTAACTTATTAAAAAATACTGCTGCAGTAATCGTGACTTTTATTTTTTTTCGTAAAGGTATTTCTTCTATAATAAATTCCTGACATTTTTCTTTTAATTTTTCTTTATCAGCAAGATGTGTTAAAACTTTTTGTCCAAATTCTTCACCATATTTTTCCCCAATATCAAAAAGTTTGGTTAAATTTGATGTTTCAAATGAATATGTTCCAATGTTATTTCCACATCTAGTAGAAACATCAATATCCACGACCACAGTATCGCTATTTATGATTTCTGCTGGTGGTAAATATTTTGGATAACAATGTAAAATGATTAAAAAATCAACATGATGAATTAAGAATGGATAAATTGGGATATTATCTGTTCCTCCCCCATCTAAATAAAACTTATTAAATTCTTTTCTAAATAATCCATTCACGAACGGAAAAGTTAATGTGATATTAATTGCTTTTGATACCTCATCAATATTTTTACTCTTATCTAAATAAAAATAATGAGTGGAAAGTGTATTTAAACATGTTCCTGTTACATACATTGGAATTTCAATTTCATTTCCTGAATTTACAATTTCTTTTATTATTTGGTCAACTAATTTATTTTTTAAATTTAAACGAAGATTGGACATGTCTTTAAAATTTAGTGTTTTATAAATATATTCGGCTTTATCAACACAATTCATCGATAAACACAAACCATTTATACCACCTATTGAAGAACATGAAAGAAGAGATACATCTTTTCTATCGATATATTTCATCATGCCTTTGACAAAACCCATCTCAGCAGCACCACGTGCAAAACCGCCACCTAAAACTATCCCAATTTTCATAATGTCAGCTCTTTATAGAAAATCTTGATTTCATACGATAAATAGTAAATATTAATGCATTCAAAGAGAAAATTACCGTAATAGCGAAATTTACATATATAAACAATAGACAAATTGAATCTTCTTTAAATGGCAACCCATTAATAAAAGAAAGAATAAACAGCACTAATGACATTAAATTTAATAACAAAACATAAAAGAATGTAGAAAAAACATTGTAGTTTTTTATTACTAGCAATCTAACTGCACCAAAAATAAAAGCAAAAGTAATCATGCAAGGATAAAAATATCCAAACGCTAATAAGAAAGTGTCTTTTCCAAACAATTCAAAACCATCTATCCAAGCAGGATAAGATACCATCATTAAAATTGAAAAAGCTAAACAAAATCCAATATATTTCAAAAACAATAACTTGTTAATATTATTGCTTGGATAGATAAATTCATTAAAAAGAAATAAAACACCAAAAATAGCTAAAAAGCTATAAGGCGTTAAATGGTAATTTATTTCTGGATAAGCATATATAAACACCAAATCAAGAATACACATTAAAGCAAAAACATTAAAACAGACGATTGAAATTAATTGTCTTGGAGAAACCTCAAACCAATTAAACATATAAAATTTTTGATCGATTTTTTTATCGTCTGCAAATTTTGTGCCACAGTAAGGACACTTCGTTTCAATACCTTTAGTTATAAAACCACATTTATGACAATACATATAAATTCACCTTCATCTAATATTTTAACCTTGATGCAAATAAATTTAAATAAATGAATGAAAAAAGAGCGATTGTCTATCGCTCGATTGCTTTTTGTTTGGTGGAGTAGGTGGAAATCGAATCCACGTCCAGAGATAGGCCCCCGATACTTCTACAGTTTAGATGAATTTGATAATTTAATATCTAAATTGTAATATCATCTAACATTAGATACGAGGCATAGTGTTTTCGTCATTGTCGTCTGCCCAAACAATGCTTAGCTTCTTGGTATGACGTCTACTTAAAGCGTGAGAAGCGAAAACCTTTAAGGACGATGCTCTTATTCGAGCCTATTAACAA
Organism: uncultured Bacilli bacterium; assembly: GCA_944358985.1. Classification (GTDB taxonomy): domain Bacteria; phylum Bacillota_I; class Bacilli_A; order RFN20; family CAG-826; genus CAJOOD01. The sequence goes on from CALVSI010000002.1 coordinate 118,769, forward strand.
CTACAAGTGCTAATTAGGCGAGAGCATAACTGACTCTTTGATTGCCAGTTATTGTTTATTTTGGTGTTAACGACACCACTCGACTGCCGTATATGTCAGCCATTATCCCTGTCGAAACCTGGACTACCCCATTTCGATGTATCAATAATATATTATTTTTCATAAAAAAATTCAACAATTTGCACCTTAAAAAAATAATTAATTATTTTCTTGTTTTATTTTTTTGGTGTAGTAAAATCTTGCAATGGAGATTGTATTATGCCAAACATCATTAATTCTTTATTTGAAATATTGCCTGGTGAAGGCCAACAACCATTTGATATTTTGCTCCCGTTAGCATTAATCATCATTGTTGCAAAACTTTTAGCACTTGTATGTAAAAAAATTGGTATACCTGTTGTCGTTGGATATCTATTAAGCGGTATAGTCTTAGGTTTAATAATTCTTATTCCTGGTCAAACAATATTTACTTCTTTTACAATGGAAGGCATAAATGACTTAGGAAAAATAGGCGTCGTTTTGATTATGTTCTCCGCAGGAATAGGAACAGATTTAAAAAAGATAAAAGCAACTGGATTATCTAGCATTATAACAACTAGTTTAGGTGTAATAGTGCCTCTTGGCTTTGGGTGCGGACTTGCTTTTGCTTGTTTTGGCTATTCTAACGAACAAGATATTTGGAGAAATGTTTTTTATGGTATTTTATTAACCGCAACATCAATTTCTATTACTGTTTCTGTCTTAAAAGAATTAGGAAAATTGGATAGCAAGGTCGGAGCGTGTATAGAAAGTGCCGCTATTCTTGATGATATTATAGGAATCATTTTATTATCTGTTGCTTTATCATTGAGTGTTTCCAATGAAACAACAAGCAATTTGCCATTTGGGATAACCACTAATAATGCAGGATTAGATATATTCTTATTAATAGTTTTCATGATAGGATTTTTCATCTTATGCATTGCGATTTGGTGGCCAGTCAGAAAATTATTTTCTTGGCTTAATGAAAAATGGCCAATGCATAGAAGAATACCTATTTTTGGTTTTGGATTAGCGTTTTTATTAGCTTATATTGCTGAAAAAGTATTTGGTGTCGCTGATATTACTGGTGCTTTTATGGCTGGACTTATGTTGTCTGGATTAAAATCACAAGATTATTTAGACCATAAATTAGAATCAGAAACAGGTATTATATTTGCACCAGTATTTTTTGGAAGTATTGGATTGATGTTGTTTACAAATGATTTAAATTTTTCACCTGAATTATTATTATTTGGTTTCTTGTTTATCTTATTAGGATTACTAGGAAAATTTATAGGTGCCGGATTAGGTGGCATTATTTCTAAATTTAAATTTAGACAATCTTTAATTATTGGTGTTGGAATGATGGCGCGAGCGGAAGTTATTATTGTCAGTGCCCAGAAGGGTATCACCGCTGGAATTATCACAACTGAAATTATGCCATTTATCATTCTATTAATTGTTATTTCATCTTTAATAACACCAATTCTTTTAAAATTATTATATAAAAATTACAATGAACCATTAGATGATGGTTTTGAAAGAAAAGAATAAAAATACATAAACTATTTGAAAAATAGTTAGTAATCAAATAAAATAGAAACACTATGAGCAAGAAGAAAAATAAATCGCAAACTGCGGCAAAAGTAAAACAACATACAGTAAACATTTTAAAAAGTTTATATTCAAATCAAGTTTGTATAGACAATGCTAGACATTATCCCTGGTGGGTAGCGTTAATTTTCTTTGTCTTATCAATTTGTTTACCTGTTATTCCAGTAATAACGAGTAATTATAACACAACAGGTTCTGATTTTATGTCAGGACAAACTAAAGGATTTGAAACATATTTAACAGGTTTCACCTACGAAATGTCATTAAAAGATGTTGATTTATATGTCAACGATAATCATCAACTAATTGATAAAGATGATAGTTGGAAAAATACATACACATACAGCGAAGATAGACAATACGTATATACAAATCAAAATAGTAAACAAATTGATTTTTTAGTTTATTACACTCATGAAACGGGAGATGATTTTACTAAACTTAATAACGATATCGCATCTAGACAATATCGTATTGGTACCGATCAATTATATACAATTGGTCAAGATACCTCATCTTCATCTAGTCAAGAAGATGACTCTCCAACTGTATATACCCCAACATACATGTTATTTAATCAAACAACTTATATCGTCCAAATTTATAATCCGAATTCCACGACTGTTTTTACTAATACTTCAGGAGACTATGTTAATGTCGAATCCGGCACTTCTTTAGCAGGATTTGCACCAGTTATTGTTCTACCAGAAGTAGAAGGTGTAACCGTTCCAAGCATCAATGATGTGATGGCAAATGAAGGGTATGTTGAAGAAGTCAAAAATAATTTTATTAACTTCTTTAATCAAGGATATATTACAAATAGAAATAACGCTACTTTATATTCAACTCTTTTGACTTTAGGTATTTACCTTGTGTTAGCGTTCTTTATGGGACTAATGATATTCTTATTAACTCGCGGAAAGAAAAATATCATGCATATTTTATCTTTCTATGTTTGTCAAAAAATTAATGCCTGGGTAATGTTTACACCTGCAATTTTGGGTATGATTGTTGGATTTATTTTCCCACAATTTGCTATGATAGGATTTATATTGCTACTAGGCTTAAGAGTCATGTGGATGTCATTTAGACAACTAAGACCAGTTATAAGATAAAAATAAAAGGCTCTCTACATTCTAACGGGGTTTAACGGGGACCCTTGAGCCAAACTCCCAAAAACTCTACATTCTAAGGTGGTA
>CALVSI010000003.1 GCA_944358985.1 uncultured Bacilli bacterium
ATACGGAAGACCGTACGTAGGGTGGTGTGAGAGGGAGCGGAAATGTTTACAACTTTTCTCTCTCTACTCGATTAAATGTTAATTTTTACTTTTTAAATATAAAACTTATCCAATCATTACCGCGATTTAATGTATCTTTGCTTATGTGCATGTCAATGATATTAAGATTATATTTTTTTAGCTTTTCTTTTGTTAAATAAGTGTAGTATTTTTCTGCAATATATCCTTCATAATCGCCATACTTAAAAGAGACATACGCAACGCCATCATCTTTTAATAATGATTTGATTTTCTTAAACACATTTTCTAAATCATCACTAGTAAAATGAATCAATGATGAGCACGCCCAAATTCCATCAAATTTGTCACCACTGTTAAAATCCATAATATTAACTTTTTCGCAGTTTAAACCCAATCCCTTTGCATGCTCAACAAATTCATCTTCAATATCAATGCCATATACATCATAACCATTGTTTTTGAAATAAAGCATGTCGCGTCCAGAACCAAAACCAATCTCTAAAATTTTTCCTTTTGGTTTTAAATGTTGTAGATAAAAGCGATATTCATTACTCATATCCGCTTTAAAAGTCGCTTTTATGTATTCCTGCGGATTTAAATGATAAAAGTTTTCCATAATCTAATTATAAACCTTTATTTTATAAGTCAAAAATAATTTAATTTTCCGTAATTGATAATTGTGAATTTGTGTCTTTTGCTATGAAAAATATTTAATTTTCTTTATACTATTAATACGGACTAATAGAAAGGTTGGCTTTTATCATATGAAAAACAAAAATAGATTATTATTTGCTAGTATTATATTTCTTGGAGTGTTAAGTTTATCATCTTGTACATTTTTAATGACTAATTCTTCTTCAACAAGCAATACTTCCATTTTTGAAACTTCCAGTGGATCAGATTCATCCACTACATCAAGTAGCACCTCAACAACTTCTTCAAATACTACGACAACATCTATTTCTAGCGATAAAACTTTAATAGATATTGAAGTTACTGATTTATCTAGCGAATATTATATCGGAAAAACATTTGATCAAAGTTCTAAATTAAGATTTAAAGCTTTTTATGATGATGATACATCAAAAGATGTTACCGATTTAATAGATTATACCGCTGTTGTGATTGATTTATCTAATAATACCAGATATTCTAGTGATTACTATATTCACAAAGCAGGGGAGTATAAAGTTGAAATAACTTATGCTTATGAACATCTTGATGGCGTATATTCATATGAAATTAATTTTCAATCTGGAATTAGTTTGAATAATCAAATAACTAAAATAAACATCGAAGATTGCAAGGTCGAATATCAAGAAGGCGATATTTTTGATAAATCTTCCGTGGAATTTAAAGTTGTTTATGACAACAATGAAGAAGGATACGAATTAATTAAATATAGTGATGATGTTGCTAAAAGAATTTCTTTAAATTTAAATTTAGGAAATAACAAAACCAATATAATTAATAACACCCTTTTAGGAAGCGATGAAACTTACTATTTATTTGCAGTAGCAAATAATGTAAAGAGTAATGCTATTACATTTAATATAGAGATTATAAATGAAGAGCGTGGATACATAATTGCAGATTCAATGTCGATTGTGTCAAGCGATTTTAATCACACCTACGCTCCTAGCCTTGGTGAAGTAAAAGTTTTAGTTATACCTATTTCATTAGATGCTGGTTATTCTGGCATAACTGAAGAAACTTGGACAAGCCAAGATTTAGCAAATCTAAATACTTATTATTTTGGCGAAAAGACAAACACACCGAATAGATGGAATTCGTTTAAATCATATTATGAAACAGCTTCATTTAATAAAATGACAGTCACAGGAATGGTAAGTGAAGTTTATTATGAACAAGATTTAACAATGTCGGATGTGAATAACGATAGTTCTTTTGAAAAATTATTCCAATTAATTGATAATGCGGTTGATCATATTATAAATAATAATCCAGATATCGATTGGTCTGAATATGATTCTAATGATGATGGATGTTTTGATTCTATTCATTTAATTACTAATGCTGGTAATCAAGTTGATTGGTCTGATCCTCTTTGGCCACACATGTACTCTAGAGGCGGACAAGGAACCATTGATAAACCTGGTGTAAATGTTTATTCAATTTCTAAAATTTCTTCTGTTGAAGACGCTCGTACATCAATCCATGAGCAAGGTCATATTTTTGGTTTAGATGATTATTATGACTACACTCAACAATATAACGGATATAGCACCTATATTGATTATGTTGGTTACGCAGATATGCAATCTTTCAATATGTTTGATTGGAACTCATTTTCAAAATTATCAATGGGGTGGGTTAATCCATATGTTATAGATGGTAAAAAAGATAGTGTGACGCTTACTCTTAATGCTGCATCTTTAACTGGAGATTGTCTTATTATTCCTGCTAATTTTGCAACATGGAATGGATCGGCATTTGATGAATATTTTTTAATTGAACTCTTTTCACCATATAACAACAACAAAGATGATTGGCAACAATATGAAAATGACGCTAGTTATTATGATAGTGGTTTTACTACCCTTGGAGATTATGGTGTAAGAATGTATCATGTCGATGCTCGTCTAGCAGGTTTAGAAGCCAATTTATATGATTATTATTATGATGGTAATCCGATAAATAGCAAAGAAGACATCGCAAAATATGATACCGTTGTAACAGGCGCTAACAACTCACGTGTTTCTAGCGATTATGGTTACGATATAAGACAATTTGAAGATTTTAAATTATTGACAGTAATTCAAAAAGGCAAACAAGATACTTTTTCTAGCACTAATACAAGCTATTATCGACACTTTTTAAGTGAAGAAGATTTATTTAAAGAAGGCGATGTGTTTACTTTTGCAGATTATTCTCATTTCTTATCTAAGACAGGAAAAACTAGTTCCACAACAAACGAAGGAGAAGTGTTTCCTTATACAATTAGATTTGATAGTATGAGCAGTGAAAAAGTAACGATAACAGTTTCAAAAAATTAAATTTTATATTTTTAATATTTATAAGTAAGTTATAATAAAAACGGGAGGAAAAAATATGAAAAAATGTCCATATTGCAATGCTGAAAATATTGATGAAGCAGTTGTTTGTCAAAATTGTGGCGCATCTTTAGACAATGTCGGACCTAGTGTGTCAACACAAACTACTAATAATACCGCTAATAATTATGCACCAGCGGAAGAAGGTGCTATTGGCTGGGGTTTTTTAGGATTTTTCATACCAATCGCTGGTTTGATTTTATTCATTGTTTGGCGTAATGATAAACCAAAATCTTCAAAAGCAGCTGGTATAGGAGCTTTAATTAGTGTAATTGTCGGAGTTGTAGGTCTCATATTTTACATTATTTTTGCTGTAGCTTTGGCAGGCCTTATGATTGGTGAATTTGGTTCTTCTGCAGTTCCTTTTTATTTATTATTAATGTAAAATACAAAATAAGATTAATAATTGCAAACAATAAAAAAAGAATCCATCTGACGTGGATTCTTTTAAATTTAGATAGTTTTATTAAATTACCACTTTTCTAATTTATTGCCTTCTTTGTCTTTAAAATTGCCACAAAGAATCACAATCCAGTCAACTAAGACACCAACACCAAGCACTCCACCTGTGAGTAGCCAAATGACACCGGTACCAATTTTGCCAACATAGAAACGATGAATTCCTAAAACGCCTAAAAAGAAAGCTAATAGGAAAGCAACTAATCTTGATTTATTTGACATATCTAAATTCCTCCTGCTATTAGGATAAAAAATATTAAAGTAAAAATCAACAAATAAATTGCTATTGTTGAATATTTTTGTGTGATAAAATACTAGTTATTATGAAAGTTTGTCCTTATTGTCATTCTTATAATCTTGACACTGACTTAAAATGTTCGACATGTGGTTTGGATATTAGCAATGTTCAGCCAACAAATTTTAACACTACCGCAAAACAATCTAATCCAGATGATAGCGGTGCTATTGGCTGGGGCTTTTTAGGATTTTTCATACCAATCGCTGGTTTGATTTTATTCATTGTTTGGCGTAATGATAAACCAAAATCTTCAAAAGCAGCTGGTTTAGGAGCTTTAATTTCTTTTATCATTAATGTAATTTCATCTTTCTTATATGCTTTTATAGTTTATTTGCTTCCTGTTTTTGGTGTAACTATTGGATTATTTTTTTTCTAAGATTAAAAATATCTTTTAAAATCATAAAATCGATATATAATCATTTTTGGGAGCTTGGTGAACAGGCTGAGAGGAGTTTAGTCTAACTCGACCATACCTGATCTAGATAATGCTAGCGGAGGAATTTTTTTAAGTCAGTTTCTACCCTAGCGGTAGTTTTTTATTTTAAGGAGAGCATATTATGGAAAAATTAAAAAAAGTATTTGCTAATTTTGGCGGTGAAATTTTATTAACGGTTTTTGTAATTATAATTTTTGGATGTTTACCAGTTTCATTTTTAATATTTGAATTTCCTGATGAATCTATTATCAATGTTAGTTATTTGGATTTAATGATTGGCCATAATTTTTCAATGGTAGATTTAAAACCTGATTTTGTTGTTATTTTTATACTTTCTTCAGCTGGTATTTCTTTAATTTTATGTTGGATTTACAAAGTTTTAGCAATATTTTGCAAGAAAAATAAATTTGATATTTTTAACATTATCAATAGTTTGCTGCTAATAATTTCAATAATTTGTTTATGTGTTTCATCTTTGATTATTGGAAACTACCTTTATATTTCAGAAGCTAGTATTTCTGTTGAATTCAATGATTTAGGTTTTATTATTTATCTTATTTGTTTGGGTGGCATGTTATTAGTAACATCAAGAAACTTTTTTGCAAAAGTAAAATTTCAAACAAGGGAAATGGTGGAAATTTCCATGCTGATTGCTCTTGCAATTATTTTGGATAAATTTGTATCTATAGATATAGGTGCAACCGGAGGAAGTTTTAATTTTTCTGGTATACCTTTGTTGTTAATCGCTATTCGATATGGATTCACAAAATCACTTATCTCAAGCTCAGTTGTTTTTAGTGTAATTACATGTTTATTAGATGGATATGGATTACAAACTTTACCATTTGATTATATGATCGGATTCAGCGGTTATGCATTAGCAGCACTTGCTTATTCCATCGTTAAAAAATTATTAAAAAATAAATTTAAGACACAAACTAGAAACGACATTGCGTGCATATGTATCGCAAGTGTTTTTGGAGGCATTGGTGTATTTATAACACGCATGATTGGTTCTAGTATTTCTTCAATGATTTATTATGACTATAGTTTGGTTGATGCTTTGATTTATAATGTAATATATGTAGGTCCTAGTGCAGGTATATGTGTGGCTGCATGTTTAATTTTAAGTTCACCGCTTGCACTAATTAATCGTTTATATCCTGTTAAAATAGTAAAAGTAGAAGAAATTCAAGAGGTTAAAAATTAAATATAAATTTTTGTCTATTTTCTACTTGCTTTAAGAATATTTATTGCTTATTTTTCAATAGTTAAATATTATTATATTTATCTAGGAGGTCATTTTATGTTAGAAAATAACGATAAATTGAATAATGAAGAAGTAGAAAATGTATCAAATGAAACAAGTCAAAATTCTGAAAATGTTATTGCTGGTTTAGGAAAAGAAGAGGTCCAACGAGCTTTATATAGCATTGATAAAGATTTTAATCCTTCTAATTTTGAAAAAGACATAGAGGAAAAACGATTAGAATATTTTACAAAATCTGACAAATTAAATTTGATATCCAAAATTGTTAGACCAATCATTATGGTTTTAGCTATTGCTGGTGCAATAATGGCTTTTTTAGGAATTGATATTGTTAATTATGTTGGATATGGTCTTATTGGATTTGCGGTCGTGGCTTTGATTGTTTATACCTTAGTTATGAGGAAATTGCGTCCAAATGGAAAAGTGTATAGTGAATATGTCACAAAACAATTTAATAATTATACCTACCATGATGCCCGCTACAGCAATGTGTTTGCTGATAATGAAGAAAGAATACAATTATCCCAAGTATCTTCCGATCGAGTATATTCTGGTGTTAAAGATCTTGGTTCTAGAAATGTATGTAAAGGATTATTTAATAAATTTTCTTTTTTATCTTGTGATTTATCTGTTCAAGGTGGAGAAAAAAATAATCGTGTCGATTTATTCTTTGGCAAATATATTACTTATGAAAACCGATTAAAATTTGATGGTAGAATTGTTATAAATGTTTGTTTAAGTAATGATAATAGCGTCAAAAATTATGATCTTCCTAACGATGTATTAGATTTAAAAGAAGTGTTAAAAGATGGAACGCTTACAGTTTACGCTAGTGAAGGACTTCATTATGAAAATGTTATTACCGATGAATTTTTAAATAAACTATCACAATTAAAGGTAGCCAAGGAAACTCACCTAATTAATGTAAACGTTGTTATTTGGGGTGGACATAGCGCCATTTATTTATCATATGATGACGAATCATTAACTCTTCCTTATAAGAATGTCTTTGTAAAAGACAATATTGAGATATTAAAAAACAACCAACTAAACGCCTTAGAGCTTTTAGAAATTGTAAACAAAGATAAACACATCAAAACAGATAAAATTGAAACAAAAGAGACCGAAGTTTCTGAATAGTTAAAGGGGAAATATGTCTTTAGTTTTTAACTGGATAGAAATAAAGTCTTTTAAACACGATGGAACGAGTCACAGATTTTGGGATCGTGGTTTTGTTTTGCATGAAGATAACAATTACATAATTGTTGCAAGTAAGCAAACGAAAGTCGTGGAAACTAATGGGAGAAGTTGGTTTACAAAAGAACCCGCGATATCAATATTTTCTAAAAAAGATTGGTTTAATGTTATTGCAATGATTAAAAATGATGGAATATCTTATTATTGTAATATTGCTTCACCATGTTTGGTTGAAAAGAAGACTATCAAATACATCGATTATGATTTAGATATAAAATATAACGAAAAAAAGCAATTAAAATTACTTGATCGTAATGAATATGAACTTCATCGCAAACAATATAATTACAGCGATGATTTAAATCTTGTTTTATGGAACCAAATTTTAGAAATTAGTGTCATGATACAAAAAAACAAATTTCCTTTTAACGATAAACAAATTTGTGATTATTACGAAATGTTTAAAAAGAAAGTAATGGTGAAAAAAGATGAACAAAACTCTGACTCTAATAGCAAATAACGAACAACAAACCATTGATCTTGCTATACAAGTTAGTAAATATTGTTATCCGGGGTTAGTGATTTGTTTAACTGGTGATTTAGGTGCTGGAAAAACTACATTTGTTAAAGGACTTGCTAAAGGTTTAGATATTAAAGAAAAAGTTTTATCTCCAACGTTTAATATTTTAAAATGCTATTTTAATAAGACTTTAAATTTATATCATATAGATGCTTATCGTTTAGAAGACACTAATAAAGACATAGGATTAGAAGAATACATTGATGGAGATGGTGTGTGTGCAATCGAATGGCCTCAATACATTGAAGAATATATACCTAGTCATATTTTAACTATTGAGTTATTATCTCTTCCTAACAACAGTAGGCAAATTACATTTACAACAAACATCGAAAAACTTTTTATAATGTTTGATAATTTGACCATAAGAAAGGATGATGATTAAAAATGTATGATTTAATTTTAGATTCATCAGATAAAGAACTTCTTGTCGCTGTTGCAAAAGATGAAACAATTGTTGATAAAATTGAATATGAAGCATGGCAAAAACAATCAGAATTAATGGTTCAAGAGTTGGACAATTTATTTAAAAGAAATAATATTAATAAATTAGACATATCTTCTATCTTGTTAACTATTGGTCCTGGTTCTTATACTGGTATCCGTATAGCGTTAACAATTGCAAAAGTCATTGCATATTCTTTAAATATTAAAATCTATCCTTTTTCTTCTTTGCAAATACTACAATTTGAAAAAAAACCTTCGATTTGCTTAATTAACGCTAGAAGTTGCAGGTCTTATATTGGAGTTTATGATGGAAATAATACTATTTTAAAAGATCAAGTAATGAAAAATGAAGATGTTCTTGAATATATCAAAAATCATAAAGAATATGTTATATGTGGTGACTGTGGATACTTGAATTTAGAAGGTTATAAAAATGATAAATGTTTAAATATGTTAGCATTAAAATCTTTTATAAAACCAACAGATTCGTTTCATGTAAAACCTATATATTTAAAGGATTAAAAATGGATTTAATTTACGAAATAAAGTTATTAAATAAAAATCAAATAGAAGACGTTATCAATCTTGAAAAAAAACTTTTGCACAAAGAGAATGCAAAAGAATATATCTTATACGAAGCAAATGAAAACCCAGTGAGTTACTTCTATGTTGCGTGTAATAAAAATACTATTTTAGGATATATTGATTTTTGGATTACTTTTGATTCAGCAACAATTTCAACATTCGCTGTTGATTTGCCATATCAAAACAATCATGTCGGAACAACTTTATTAAAAGAAATGTTTAAACAATTAATTAGACAAAATATCAAATATGTAACATTAGAAGTCCGCACATCAAACGCTCAAGCTATTAATTTATATAAAAAATTTAATTTTAAAATTGAAACAATTAAAAAGAACTATTATAAAGATGGCGAAGATGCATATTATATGGTATCGGAGGTTGATTATGTCAAAAATTATTTTAGCAATTGAATCAAGTTGTGATGAAACTGCATGTGCCATTATTAAAAACGGTAACCTTCTTGCTAATGTTATTTCAAGTCAAGTTGATGTACATGCAAAATATGGTGGAGTCATGCCTGAAATAGCATCCAGACTTCATAGTGAAAATATTATACCTGTAATAGATGCAGCACTAAAAAAAGCAAATTTAACTTTAAATGATATCGATGCTTTTGCCATAACGAGAGGGCCTGGATTAATTGGAGCTTTGCATGTTGGCTTGCAAGCCGCTAAAACATTAGCCTGGCTATATAATAAACCACTAATTCCTGTTCATCATTTAGCAGGACATATATATGCAAATAGTTTCGTTAAAGAATTTAAATTCCCGTTACTTGCTATTGTTGTAAGTGGGGGGAATACTGAATTAGTTTTAATGAATAAAGATTTAGATTTTCAAATAATTGGTCAAACAAAAGATGACGCTGTTGGTGAATGTTTTGATAAAGTAGCCCGCGTTTTGGGTTTACCATATCCTGGTGGTGTTCATATTGATAATCATGCAAAAAATGGCAAACACACTTATCACTTACCATCACCACTCCACGATAGTTTGTATGATTTTTCTTACAGCGGATTAAAAACTAATGTTATAAATTTAGTTCATAAATTAAGACAAAATAATGAGGAAATAAATATTGATGATATGGCTAAATCATTTCAAGATACTGCGATCGACATGATTATAGAAAAAACTAAGCATGTTTTAAAAAACTATAAAATAAATCAAATTCTTGTCGCCGGTGGTGTATCTGCTAATTCTTATTTAAGAGAAAAAATAACTCAATTAGCAAATGATAAAAACGTTGATGTAATTATCCCACCACTATGGTGTACAACTGATAATGCTGCGATGATTGCTAAAGTAGCCGATTTATTATTTGATAAAAATGTTTTCGCACAGTTAGATTTATCTTGCGATCCTAATTGGGAAATTCAAGATTATTTAAATTTTAAATAAACTTAATATTTTAAGTGTGATAAACTTTTAAAATAGAGGAGAATTTTATGGAATATTTAAAAATTGATAACGACATTTTATTTAAAAAAGTACAAAACCATGAAGATGTAACTAATGTTTTGCTAAATGGTTGGGTTAGAACAAATCGCGACAACGGCTCTATTGGTTTTATTGAATTTAATGACGGAACATATTTTTTAAATATTCAATTGGTTTATGCCGCTGATCATTTAAACGATAAATATAATATGCTAAAAGCAATTAAAACCGGCGAGGCAATTTCAGTTAAAGGAAAAGTTGTCTTAACTCCAGAAAACAAACAACCATTTGAAATTCATGTTGATGATATAAATATACTAGGTGAAGTTAGTGACGATTATCCTTTGCAAAAGAAAAGACATAGTTTTGAATTTTTAAGAGATATTGCTCATTTAAGACCAAGAGCTAATACTTTCTATGCTTTATATCGCGTACGTTCTATTTTATCTATGGCTATTCATGAATTTTTTCAAAGTCATAACTTTGTTTATGTTCATACGCCAATAATAACCGCTAACGACTGCGAAGGAGCGGGGCAAGTTTTTGATGTAGTTACCAAAGGCAAAGATCCTAATGCTTTTTTTAAAAAAGCAGTAAATTTAACTGTTTCTGGTCAATTGCATGTTGAACCATTTGCTTTGTCCTATAAAAAAGTTTATACATTTGGTCCAACTTTCCGTGCTGAAAATTCTAACACCACTCGTCATGCCGCGGAATTTTGGATGATTGAACCAGAAATTGCTTTTGCAGACTTGCACGATGATATGAATCTTATCGAAGAATGTATTAAATTTTGTATAAAATATGTTATGGATAAATGTCCAAACGAAATGAATTTCTTTAATATAATGATAGATAAGACTTTATTTGAAAGATTGAATCATGTTTTAAATAGCGAATTTAAAATAATTACATATACCGCTGCGATTGACTTATTAACTAAAGCAGTTAAAGAAGGTCATAAATTTGAAAACAGCGATATTAAATGGGGTATGGATTTACAAAGTGAACACGAACGTTATATTACCGAACAAGTATTCAATGCGCCAACTTTTTTGATTGACTATCCAAAAGAGATCAAAGCTTTTTATATGAGATTAAATGATGATGGTAAAACTGTTGCTGCTTGCGATTTGCTCGTTCCTTATGTCGGCGAGTTAGTTGGTGGTTCTCAGCGTGAAGAAAGATATGATTATTTAAAAAATCGCATGGACGAACTTAATTTATCTGAAGGTTTACAATGGTATCTTGATACAAGAAAATTTGGAGGATGCAAACACGCAGGATTTGGTATTGGATTTGATCGATTATTAATGTATTTAACTGGTATGAATAATATTCGTGATGTTCAACCTTACCCACGTACCGCAAATAGTATAAAATATTAGTATGGACGAAAATCAAAAGAAACTTCTATCTAAAAAACGCATATATTATTTTCTAATAATTTTTAATATTTTATTAGTTGCATATATTGTTTTTCAAATTATTTATTTGATTATATAAAATTGTGATATTTTCATTTTAATAATCTAATATATATACTTTTGATTTGCACAATTTTTATTTAAATAGAAAAATAAACATGTTTTTTTATACAGAAATGTAAAAACTGTATAAATAAACAACACTTTTAATAAAAATGTTGAATAAGTTCTTGATATCATATTTTTAAAGCCTATAATTGAAACCATGAAAAAGAAGGCAATAATCATTACTTCTGCTCTGACCGTGGCGGTTGTATGCATAGGATTAGTATCAGGTCACTTCATTTACAAAGCGTTAAATAGCGAATCAAGTCAAACTAGTTCAAGTTCAACAACTAGTTCGTCAAGCCAAACAAGTTCGAGCTCATCTAGTCAAACTAGTTCAGGCACTACTAGTCAAAATAATTCTAAAATTAATTTTAATTTTGAAAACAACAATGATTATGGAAATATAATTTTTGAAAATAAAGATTATCAAATAGGTGATATGTTTAGTTTTGAAGTAGAGGAAAAAACTAATAATAACAAACTAACATATATCGAATTTGAAAATCAAAAATATGTAACCAATAGTGACAACTATTTTACTTTCCAAATTTTGGATACGCAAATCGATATAGTAACACATTATCAAGTTGAAAATAATAATAGTGAATTAGTGGATATTTCATTCACTAACAATTATGGTGTGGCACTTACTAGTCCAAGTGTTTCATCACAAGGAAAAGTTAACATTAATTCTTTTGTAAAAATTGATTGTTCATTAGATAGTAATTTGCTAATCGAAAGTTTATTTTTAAACGAAGAATATAATATAACTAAAAATTTAAATAACGAATATGAATTTAAAGCTTTTACTCCTAAAATCGATGTAACCACCATTACCAAAGTATTAGCAAACGAAAATACTGATCAAACTTACATAAAATTCTTAAATTATGTAAATAATAGACAAATTGAAAATATTGATTTTTCAAGTGTGGAAGTTTTAAACAATTTCACACCTATTGAAATAGCAAGAATTTCACTTTATTTGTTAAATAAAGAATCTAATTTCTACACCCTTAGTTTTAATAAAGCTGTCAGCAGTGTCTTATTTATAACTAATACACAAAAAACAAACTCAATTCATATTAAAAATCTAAACAAAATTTTTAAAGAAAACATTGCCGTCGGCGATCAATTAAAAATGGCAGAAAGATTTGTTTATAATGATAGTTTTATTAAACATTATCAGGTCAGTGGCGATAGTGTTATTGATAATCAATCCGCAAATTACAATAGTCAGTCTTTTAAAGAATACAATCAAGAACAATATATTAATAATTTTGGAATCAGCATTTATGATACTTTCCACTACAAACTTAACGATGAATATTCACTCGCTGATAAAGTTACTATTGATGATATGTCTTTTGAAAATTCAATCGTTAAGGAAAATAACAATTATGTTATAACTTTAAATTTGTCTCCACAAAGTGCTGATGATTATGGAAAATATATGATGACAACAACAAATTTTGAAGGTGCACCAAGTATTGCTTATCAAACATCTGCACCGACATTCAAATCGATTGGAGTTAAAATTGTCGTGGATTCTTCCTTGATGATGAAAGAATACATCTCAAGAGAAAATTATGATATTAATACACAATTCTTCGCGGTTAATACTTTAAGTTATTCAAAATGTCAAATTTATTATGATGAATTATCTTTTCCAACTTTTAATGATAAAGTTGATTATAGTTCTATATTTGACAATATAACCTTATAAATTAGTTTTATTATCATTATTGGTACTGCTATTATTTATATTAGTAATGTCTGTAGTTTGATTTTGTGAACTATTATTATTTTGAATATTATTATTAATCGTATTCATCATTTGATTGATTCTTGCTTGATTTATTGCTTGTTGATTAGCTCTAACTTGCTGCATATTTTCTTCATTCAAATTGAAAGTCTCTAAATTCTTGTCATAAATTGAACTACTTAATTTATACATTTTTATTGTTCTTGCAATCAAAGCTTGTAAATCAATTAAATACCATATAGCACCCACTAAAAATATAGGAACAAAGAAATAAGAAAATAATGCCTCAACTTCAAAATGCGGTTCGTTAAGAAGAGGTGGCCAACTACTAATAATTTCTACTCCAAAGAAATTAACATGTTCCGCATTATCAAAATCAAACAAAAATAATAATGTCGTAAATCCTTGTTTTTGATAATCAAAAATATTGTAGTTAAAATCATTTACACTTTGTGCGATAAATAGCAAAATAAAAGCAAAAATTAAAATTATAAGCGGAATATACGCGGTTTTGAAAAAATATCGCCAGTTTTTCTTTCTTGCAACATTTAAAAATTCTTTCTTATTTGTTACCACTCTTGTGATGACTATATCATGCATCATCGTGTCCATTTTTTTACCTTGATGTTTCATGATTCTAGTAATAAGAAGGCCTAGATAACCTGCGACCACAAATAAGAAAATTAGCACAAAACATAATGCAATAATTACTCTTTTATCTGTTTCACTTAATGCAATCAAAATATTATTTATCATCTTCATCATATCCTTCTATTGTAACGCCACTATCGTCGTCATCTTCATCATATGATTCGTCATTGTAAGATGTATGGCTATTATCTTTTGTTGATTCAATAGATATTTCTTCAATATGTTTATTAATATCGTCTTCTATAAGTCTATCTTGGATAATATTATCTTCATGTTCAGGTTCTTCTCCTGGTTCTAAAATATTTATTGTTTTTTCTTGAACATCAGGTTGGTTTTTTATTGTTGAGTTTTCAATTGTGCTTGTTAATTCTGGATATTTATTTTCTTCATGTTGTTCAATTATCACATTGCTAACAACTTCTTTAGTAACAGGAGGTTCTTGTTTTTGCAAAGCACCAATTGGATCCATCAAAATTTCCATGCGTTTTTTTGCTTCGATATCTTCTTTTAAATCGCCTACAATACTTTCTCCTTTAAAAAACAAAATTAAACCTTTTATTGATAAAAATATAAAAGAAAATAAAGAAAACACAAAATATATTGCTAATCCGACAATTAGCAATGGAAATGTAACTACGTATAATATTCCTTTTAAAAATGTTTTAAAAAAATTTGCCATATCTTATGAGTTTATTTTATCTTTTTTTATTCTTATTAACAATTGATAGTTAATAAGATAATCAAATACGCTTATAAAAGTGAATCCATCTAAAACCAATAATGATTTTTCTTTATCCATGTATTGGTACAACGATAGAAATATAAATATATTAATAGCCAGTGCACTTAAATAAATAACAGAATAAATTTTAGGATTTTTAATAATTTGATAAATGATGTAATCAAGAAAAAATATCATGGATATAATCATCATAAGATATGCAAAATCTAAATAATAAAAACATAGAATGGTTTTTAAAATTAAAAAGAACGCACCAAAAACGATGTCTAGATAAATATATTCATCATTAATTTTAATATCATATTTAAATTTAATTAATTCGTCTTTAATAATTAAAAAAGATAACAAAGCTTGAATAAAAGAAAATATAAATAAAATACTTGGTACAATTAAATTGAAATATTCAAATGTTGTTAAAAATAACAATTGCTGTAAAGTATTTAATACATCTTGCCCATAAAAATAATTAATAAACGGAATAGCAAGATAATTAAAAAGTAAATTAATTATTGCCGGAACAATTATAAGAAATATTTTTGGAAATTTTATCTTAACAAAAATTGAAAAACAAAAGCCACTTAACAAGGCTGGAAAAACATAAAACAAAGTATTAATAGGATCATATATTGTTACTAAATAGCATAAAAGCAATGAACAAATTATGTATAATGGGTAATATCTTTTTTTACAATAAAGACCTACTAAAACGGATGTGAGAGGTAATATTAATATTAAAACGATAGCCAAATACCATAAAAAACATGTTAATAGTGTGACTACAACATTTATCGCACTCATCAGCGCCATGAATGTCATATTTTGAATCGGTGTTTCTTTTTTTTGAAAAAAATTCATACATTTATATTAACATTTTTAGATAAAATCTGCTTTTAAACCTATTAGTAATTATGAAAAAGATTTTAATGAAATTGTTTTTTATAATTCAAGTGCCTATATTTTTGATTTCTTGTAGTGCTAGTAACAATAGTTCAACGATTGCAAATTATGAATACGATATGGTTGCAAATCTACATTTAGATTTTAAAAACATTTTTAATGTTGATAAAAAAGAATATTACGTTTATTTCTATTCTAAAAATTGTTTGCATTGTCTTTTATTAAAAAATGAAATAATTCCTTTAGCATTAAAAAAAGATAATTTATTTTTTGTTGAATATGTGGATGAAATACCAATAGGAAGCAATGTTATTGCCACTATTGGAGTAACTTCTATAGATGAATTTTTTATTGTGGGAACACCAACCCTTATTTATATAAATGACCAAAGAGTAGAAATTAACACCTGTGACGAGGATATAATTTTGTCATTATTAAAAGGCGATACTTAATTGAAAAACACCAAGAAAAATGCTATTATATTGCTTGCAATATATGAATTATAAAAATGAATTAAATGAAAAACAATATTCGGCAGTAGTTACTCAAAAACAGCACGTAAGAGTAGTAGCGGGTGCTGGCAGTGGAAAAACTAGAGTTTTGACTTATAGAATTGCCTATTTAATGGATGTAATGAAAGTTTATCCTGACGAAATTTTAGCTTTCACTTTCACAAATAAAGTTGCTAAAGAAATGCATGATAGAGTGGTTTTGTTATTAGGAGAAGATATCCCTAATTTAAAAATTAAAACTTTCCACAGTTTTGCCGCTTATTTTTTAAGGTTAGAAATCCATAATATTAATTTTCCATCCGCTTTTACAATTTTAGATGAAGATGATAGGGATCACATTATAAAAGATTGCGCTACCAAATTAGGATATAGTAAAAGACACGAAATTGTAAATTTTGCCACTAACTATATTTCCAATAAGAAATTAAAAGAGCAATATCCTAGTGATATTAGCGATCCAACTAAAGAAGAATTCAAATATGAAAAAGATTGTTTAAAAATATATCAAATGTATGAAGAAACCAAAAACAGAATGTATGCATTAGATTTTGATGATTTGTTGCTTTATACAATTTATATTTTAAAAACATTTCCACGAATTCAACATAAGTGGAAAAGCAAATTTAGACATATTTTAGTGGATGAATTTCAAGACACAAATGACACCGAATTTAAAATGCTAATGCTTTTAAAAGATGAAGATACATCATTATATGTTGTTGGTGATCCAGATCAGACAATTTATACCTGGCGAGGTGCAAATCAAGATATAATTTTAAAACTAGATAGCACATTTAAAGATATTGAAACAATTATTTTGAATCAAAATTATCGTTCAACACAAAAAATACTAAATAGTGCAAATAGCCTAATATCACACAATCGTTTTAGAATAAAAAAAGATTTGTTTACAAATTTATTAGGCGGAGACGCAATTATATGCAAAGGGTTTAATTCATATTCAAGCGAAGCGGAATATGTTGTAAAAGAAATATTACGATTAAAAAATTCTGGTCGTTACGCATATAAAGATATTGTCATTTTATATCGTTCTAATTATGTTTCATTAGATTTTGAAAAAGCACTTATGTCTAGTCATATTCCTTATAAGATTTTTGGTGGACTTAAATTTTATCAAAGAAAAGAAATTAAAGATGTTTTAGCCTATATGCGTCTATTAGTAAATATAAGGGATGACAGTGCGTTTGAAAGAGCAATCAATGTTCCTAAAAGAGGAATAGGCGAAGTTAGCATTGCAAAATTAAAAAACGAAGCTTCCAACGAACATTTAAGTTTATATGAATATGTACAAAAAGCAGATTTTGAGCATAGCGAAGTAAGCAAGAAAGTGCTTAACACTTTAAAAGTTGTTGTCGAAAGAATTGACATGACAAGAAAAGATGTTGAAAAAAATCAGGAAGCATATTCGTCTTTGATTGAAAATATGATATTAGATTTAAATTATTATGATGAAGTTTTGAAATTAGAAGATGGCGAAGAAAGAATGGAAAATATCAAAGCCTTATTCCAAGATATGCGTAACTACTTAAGAAAAAATCCAGATTCTAGTTTTGCCGATTATTTGCAAGAAACAGCTTTATTAAGTTCTCAAGATGAAATAGTGGATACGGAAAGCGTGACGCTTATGACCGTACATACCGCGAAAGGATTAGAATATTCTGTTGTTTTTGTCGTTAGATATAATGAAACAGTTTTCCCAAGTTATCGCAGTATGGAAAGCGGTGGATATGATAGTTTGGAAGAAGAAAGACGACTTGCTTATGTTGCGATGACTAGAGCAAAAGAAAAATTATATATTACGTTTAATTCTTCTTATTCATATTCCGCTAAAGATTTTTTGTCTCCTTCTCAATTTATAAAAGAGGCAAATATTGAAATTAATTCTTATAATCAAACAAAGAAATCTTATCATTTTGATGATGATGGTTTCTTTATTAACCAAGATAATGTTTATGAACCACCAAAAGTATTTGTGGATAAAAATAAATTTTATAAAGAAGAGATTCCTCCTGCTACTAACAACATCAATTGGAAGGTGGGCGATCAAGTGATGCATAAAAACTTTGGACTAGGTGTTGTTACAAAAGTCGAAGGAGATGGCATTATTGAAGTAGATTTTGAAAAAGAAGGAATCAAATCTTTAGTCGGAAATCATCGTTTTTTAAGCAAGGTTGGGAAATCTTAATTAATAGAAAGAGGATAAAATTATGGATTTAAAAAAGCGTGTTGATGAATTATATAATTTGTTAGAAAAATATAATTATGAGTATTATGTTTTAGATAATCCTTCTGTAAGTGATGCTGAATATGATCGCTTAATGCAAGAATTGACACTAATAGAAAACGAACATCCAGAATTAAAAAGCAATATTTCCCCAACACAAAGAGTCGGCGGACAAGTCCAAGATGAATTTAAAAAAATATCCCATAAAAGAATGATGCTTTCTCTTGCTAATGCTTTTAACGAAGATGATCTATATGATTTTGATCGCAAAGTAAAAGAAGTAACAGGATTAACAAATCCGGCATATATGGCAGAATTAAAAATAGATGGACTAGGAATGTCGCTTGTTTATCATAAAAAATTGTTATATGCAGTAACGAGAGGTGATGGTAATGTTGGTGAAGATGTGACTAGTAATGTCATTACAATTCATTCAATTCCATTACAAATTAATACTGATAAAGACTTTGAAATAAGAGGTGAAGTATATATGCCTAAAAAGTCTTTGTTAGAATTAAATAAACAAAGAAAAGAAAACAACGAACCGCTGTTTGCTAATGCTAGAAACGCTGCCGCTGGATCAATAAGAAATTTAGATTCGTCAGTTGCAGCATCTAGAAAATTGGAAGCTTTTTGGTATTATTTTGTAAATGCAAGCGAATTTAATATTCGTTATCATAGCGATGCATTAAATTATTGTGACAAATTAGGTTTTCGTACAAATAAAGAAAGAAGACTTTGCCATGGTATTGAAGAAGTTATAAGTTATATTAAAGAATACACCTTAAAAAGAAATCAATTAGATTATGATATTGATGGAATCGTTATAAAAGTTGATGATATGTCTCTTTACGATAAACTTGGATATACCGCTAAAACACCGCGTTGGGCAATTGCATATAAATTTCCACCTGAAGAAGTTGTTACTAAATTAAAAGATATTATTTTCACAGTTGGTAGAACTGGTAAAATTACTCCTAATGCTGTATTAGAACCTGTTCGTGTTGCGGGAAGTTTAGTGCAAAGAGCAACCCTTCATAATGAAGATTTTATTAAAGAAAAAGAGTTAATGATTAATGATTATGTTTATTTAAGAAAAGCAGGAGATATAATACCTGAAGTTGTACGAGCGGATTTAAATAGAAGAGATGGAACTCAAATTCCTTTTAAAATGATTGATGAATGTCCAGTATGTCATGGACCGCTAACAAAAATTGATGCGATGCATTTTTGTTTAAATGAAAACTGTGAGGCAAAGCATATTGAGGGGATAATACATTTTGCTAGTAGAAATGCTATGGATATCGATGGAATGGGAGAAAAAGTAGTTGAACAATTTTTTAATCAAGGATTTTTCCATTCAATTGATGAAATATACGACTTATATATGTATCGTCAAGATGTAATTAATCTTGATGGATGGCAACAAAAATCAATTGATAATTTGTTAAATGCGATTGAAAAATCAAAATCTAATTCCTTAGAAAGATTATTATTTGGTTTAGGAATTAAAGAAGTAGGTGCAAAAATGGCCAAAACACTTGCAAGTAAATTTATCTCATTAGATGCGTTAATGAATGCAAGTGAAGAAGAATTATTAGAAATTAATGATGTTGGTCCTATTGTTGCACATAGCATATGCACATATTTTAAAAATGAAAAAAACTTGCAAATGATTGAAAAATTACGTCAAAAAGGGCTTAATTTTAAATATTTAGGTTCTACATCGATTGCAAGCAATTCATTTTTCAGTGGCAAAACTTGTGTTTTAACAGGTGCTTTATCTTCTATGTCTAGAAGCGAAGCAACTAGAATATTAGAAGATTTGGGTGCAAAAGTTACAACAAGTGTTACGCGTTCGACAGATCTTGTAATCGCAGGGACTGATGCTGGATCAAAACTTGATAAAGCTCATCAATTAAATATTGAAGTTATCGATGAAAATACTTTTATGGAATTAATTAAATAAATTTTTATTTAATTTAATTTTGAAAAAGATTAATATTTATAATATGCATAAATCAAGGGGGTAAAGATGGAAAAAGTTACATTAGAAATATTAAAAAAAGCCGCTAATAACTTAATGTTTGATATGTCTAGTGAGCAATACAATACTTTGCTTAATGAATTTGATGTTATTTTAGAACAAATGAACATTATAGGTACATTACAAGGCATTGATGAAGTTGAACCTATGACATTTCCATTTGATGTTTCTATCGATTATTTGCGTGAAGATATTCCAAGTGAGCCATTAAGCCAAAACGAAGCATTAAAAAACGCTCATGATGTAGTTCTTGGTCAAATTAAATTGCCGAAGGTGGTGCATTAAGATGTCATATTTAGATTTAACTTTACAAGAAATACATATTGCTTTGGTCAATAAAGAAGTTACCCCTCTTCAATTGGTGAAAGCCGCTATTAGCAGAGCAAAATCTGATAAGAATAATTGTTTTGAATATATTTGTGAAAAGGAAGCTATCGAAAAAGCTACTTCATTAGTGGAACCAACAAATAATTTGTTTTGGGGGATTCCTTATGTTGCAAAAGATAATTTTTCCACTAAAAACATTCCAACGACAGCATCTAGTGATATTTTAAATGGATATATTCCATTATTTGACGCAACTGTAATAAAAAAACTTGATGAAGCTGGTGCTATATTAATAGGAAAAACCACTCTTGATGAATTAGCTATGGGTGGTACAGGAACAAGCGGTCATAAAGGTATAACTTATAATCCATATGATTTAAACAAAAAACACTTAACTGGCGGTTCTTCGTGTGGAAGTGCTAGTGCGGTAGCAGCTGGTATCGTTCCATTTTCTTTGGGTTCTGATACAGGAGATTCAGTTAGAAAACCCGCTAGTAATGTCGGATTAGTGGGATATAAACCAACTTGGGGATTGATTTCTCGTTATGGTTTATTTCCTTTTGCGCCTTCGTTAGATCACGTTGGTTATTTTACAAGATCAGTATATGATTCTGCTGCTCTTTTAACTTTATTATCTGGTCACGATGATAATGATATGACTTCTTCTTTGAAAGAAAAAGTCGATTATTGCAACGATATTAATGTTGAAAATGCAAACTTTAAAATAGCTGTAATTAATCCAATTTTTAAAGAAGTTGAAAATGTCCTCATTAGACATTCTTTTGGCATTTTAGTGGAGAAATTGCAAAAGAAAGGATTCAAAGTCGATTATGTTGATTTTGACATTAACTTATTAAAAGCTATTTATCCTACATATATTATTCTTTCTTGTGCAGAAGCAACTTCTAATAACGCTAATCTTGATGGAATTAAATTTGGTCCTAGATATGAAGGAAATACTTACCAAGAAGTAATGGTCAAAGCTAGAACAAATGGTTTTAGTGAGTTAATAAAAAGAAGATTTGTTATTGGCTCTTATGCTTTGATGAAAGATAATCAAAAAGAATTATTTTTGCGTGCTAAAAAAGCTAGACGCTTAATTGTTGATGCTTTTAATAAATTATTTGAAACATATGATTTTATTATGCTCCCTGCTAGTAAAAATACTGCTCCAACAATCGAAAACGCCAGCGAAGCCATCAGAAAGAAATATGATATTATTGATGATTATTTAGCCTATGGTAATTTTGGAGGCTATCCTTCTATTACAATGCCATTATCTATGTCTAATAATCTTCCTTATGGCATTAATATTTCAAGCAAACCATTTAATGATAAAAATTTATTTAATTTTGCTAATAGCATAGAAAAAATCACAGGTCTTAGAAATCTTGTTGCACCATTAGCAGAGAAAGGAGAAGAAGATGAGTAAATTTCAAGCAGTTATTGGTTTAGAAATTCATGTTGAAATGAAAACTTTATCGAAAATGTTTTCATCCGCTCCTAACACTTATGGTGCATATCCCAATTGTGAAGTTGCACTTTTAGACATGGCATTTCCTGGTACAATGCCTACTGTAAATAAACAAGCAGTCATAAATGGTATTAGGGTAGCGCATGCTCTTCATATGGAAATTGATAATGTCTTGTGGTTTGATCGTAAAAATTATTTTTATGCTGATTTACCAAAAGGATATCAAATTACTCAAAACGAAAGACCAATTGGAAAAAATGGGTATTTGACAATTAAAGTTGACGGGCAAGAGAAAAAAATTAGAATTGAAAGAATTCATCTTGAAGAAGATACTTGTAAACAACTTCATTTTAGCGATTATACTTTGATTGATTATAATCGTGCTGGTATTCCTCTTGCTGAAATAGTTTCTTATCCAGATATGTCAAGCGGTGAGGAAGCTATGCGTTATGTAGAAAAAATTCGTTCTATCGTTTCATATTTAGATGTTTCTGATGGAAGGATGGAAGAAGGTTCATTAAGATGTGACGTAAATGTTTCTTTAAAAGAAAAAAACAGCGACATATTAGGAACTAAAGTTGAAATTAAAAATCTAAATAGTATATCCAATGTTAAAGCCGCGATAGATTATGAAATTGCTAGACAGGAAAAATTGCTATTAAATAATGAAAAAGTCATTCAAGAAACACGCAGATATGATGAAACAACAAAAACAACTGTTTTGATGCGTGTTAAAACTGACGCAGTTGATTATAAGTATTTTACTGAACCAAATATTCCTCCAATTAAGTTAAGCAAGGATTTTATTCAAAAAGCTATTGAAACATCTAACGAATTAGCGGATAGCAAAATGGAAAGATACTTAAAATTAGGTTTAAGCGAAAGCAGTGCTTCCGTATTAGTGTCCAATCGTGAAAACGCGGATTATTTTGATGAAACACTTAAATATAATTGTGATAGTAAAATTGTGGCTAATTGGATAATTGTTGATGTTCAATCTTATTTAAATAAAGAAGAAATTTCAATTAAAGATTTTCCAATTTCTCCAGAAAGATTATGTTCTTTAATTAAACTTATTGAAAATAACACTATTTCTAATAAACAAGCTAGAGAAGTTTTTAATGAAATGTTAAAAGATTTAAATACATCTCCTAAAGATATCGCAACAAAATTAGGTCTTGTGTTAATAACAAATACCGATGAATTAATTAAAATAATTGATGATGTCATTAAAAACAATCAACAATCAATAATCGATTATAAAAACGGAAAAGATCGAGCTTTAGGTTATTTATTAGGTCAAGTAATGAAAGCTAGTAAAGGACAAGCTAATCCAAATTTAGCAAAACAAATTGTATTAGAAAAAATAACAAAGGAGTAGAAATGTCAATACTCGTAACAGGTGGATGTGGTTACATCGGTTCACATACAGTATGTGAATTATTAAAGGATAATAATAAAGTAATTATCGTTGATAATTTATGTAATTCAAAAAAAGAAGTTTTGAGTCGAATTGAAAAAATAACTGGCAAAAAGCCAATATTTTACGAGATTTCTATTTTAGATGAAAAAAAATTAGAAGAAGTATTTAAAAAAGAAAACATTACATCTATCATCCATTTTGCTGGATTAAAATCTGTTAAAGAATCGGTTCTTCATCCAGAAATGTATCATCATAACAATGTTGATGGCTCAATCATATTATTTAATTTAATAATAAAATATCATGTAAAAAATATTGTCTTTTCTTCTTCTGCGACAGTTTATGGAAAGCCAAAAACAATACCAGTTAATGAAGATGCAGAAATTGGTGAGTGCTTTAGTCCATATGCTTATAACAAAGTAGAAATTGAAAATTGTCTGATTGACCTGGCAAAAAAACATCCCTGGCTTAATGTTATTATATTAAGATATTTTAATCCAATCGGCGCACATCCTAGCGGATTAATTGGTGAAGATCCAAACGGAATACCAAATAATCTAATGCCATATATTAGCCAGGTAGCAATTAAAAAACTTGATCATTTAGATATTTTTGGTAATGACTATAATACAATTGATGGAACGGGAGTTCGTGATTATATTCATGTGATGGATTTAGCAAAAGGTCATATTTTATCTTTAAATAAATTATTAAATAAAACAGGTGCACACATTTATAATCTTGGTCGAGGAGAAGGCGTCAGTGTTTTACAATTAGTTCACGCTTTTGAAAAAGCAAATAATATTAAAATTCCTTATCAATTTAAACCAAGAAGACCGGGAGATATTGATATTTATTACGCTGATGTAAGAAAAGCACATCAAGAATTAGGCTTTCAATGTAAATACGATATAATAAAAGCATGTAAAGATTCTTTCCATTGGCAATCTTTAAATCCAAACGGCTATAATTAATAATATTTAGGAGGCAAATTATGGTAATTAAAAAACAAAGAGTGGAACTTATTTTAAAAGATCGTTCTAAATTGTATGGTTTATCATGGACTAATGATGAACCAATTAAAGGAAATGTAATTATCGTGACAGGAATGGAAGAAACTTCATCGCGTTATCATGATTTCGCTATGTTTCTTTGTAAAAATAATTTTAATGTTTATTGCATCGATATGTTTGGACAAGGTGAGAATGTTAATAAAGATAAGTCTAATCTAGGTATTTGGCCAACTTCTGGTTTTAGAAAAATGGTTCAAGCAATTGATGATTTAGTTGCTCTTTTGCGTTTATCAATGGTGCCTATTTACATTTTTTCCCATTCAATGGGTTCGTTTATTTGTCAAGATTTTATTCAACGCTATCCAGAACATGTTAGTAAGGTTGTTTTATGTGGAAGCGGAAGCAAAAATCCCGCTGTTCCATTTGGATTTATGTTATCGAAAATGATAGTCAAAGCTAAAAATAGAGATAAAAAATCTAAAATTTTGGCTAAATTAATGTTTGGTGGTTTTAATAAGAAAATTGAAAATCCAAGAACTGAATATGATTGGTTAAGTTATAATCAGGCTAATGTTGATAGTTATATTGCTGATCCATTATGTGGATTTGGTCCAAATAATGGTTTTTGCTATGAATTTTTAAAAGGATTAAATCGTTTATACAAGGATAAATTTTTGAAAAAAGTTAATAAGAAATTAAAGTTATTCATAATCGCAGGTGAAGATGACCCTGTCGCGGGTTATGGCAAAGCACCTGAAAAGTTAAAAACAATGTACGCTCATTATCAAATTAATGATGTTGAAACCAAAGTTTATAAAAATGCTCGTCATGAAATATTAAATGAAAGTGACGAGATTAAAAATGAAGTTTACAATGATATTTTAAATTTCTTTTTAAAATAAACTTTTAGGCCTTCTAGTGTAAGGGATAACACATCGATCTCCTAAATCGAAAACTACGAGTTCGATTCTCGTGAAGGCCGCCATTTTGGAAACCACCTATAATGTTATATATTATAGGTTTTTTTATCAAATCGTATACGTCGTTAATTAACACCCATTTAAAAAATAAATAAAGTTTAGTGATGAAAAATTAATATTAAACTTAACTTAATCTCATATCGTGGGTTGAAATCTCTCATCACGGAAAATCACGAAGTTTAAATTAATTTTGCAATATCTTTTGAATAAGGTAATAATTCATCTATTGGTTTAGTTTTTATATTTGTAAGAACATATTTTAAGTATCGATATGGATCTAGACCATTGATAATTGCAGTGTTAAAGGAGCAGTATAGGGTCTCGTTCCCATGGTTCCATTTTCTGATTTAATTATTACTTATCAAACTAAAATCAACTTTTTGGTATAAAACGGCATTTGCTTTAAGAATTAACCGATTATGAGCCAATAAACACAAGCAATTGATTTTAGTCCCCAAAAGTTATATAATTGACGAGAAAACAGTTAGAGTGGTGAGAAAATGAAGAAATTTAATTACTCAAATTTAAAAAATAAAACATGGGATATTAAGATAATTAATTATTTGACTCAAATTCATGAAAAAAAAGGCAAAGAGCAATTGTTTTTAAAACAAAAGCCTGAAGAATTAGAAAAATTAGTTATTATTGCAAAGATACAAAGTACAGAATCATCTAATGAAATTGAAGGCATTAGAACTACTAATACTAGATTAAAACAACTTGTTAACGAAAAAACAACTCCTAAAAATAGAGCTGAAGAAGAAATTGCAGGATATAGAGATGCTCTAAATATTGTTCATGAAAATTTTCATTCAATACCTATCACTCCAAATTTTATTCTTCAATTACACAAAGTATTATTGTCTCATACACCAACTTCATATGGTGGAAAATATAAGAGTGTCCAAAATTATATTAGTGTGATTAATGAAAAAGGTGAATTGCATACTTTATTTACACCATTATCGCCATTCGAGACGCCAATTGCTATGCAAGAATTATGTGATGAATACAATAGAACTCTTGGTGAAGGAATAGTAGACCCACTTATTTTGATTCCATTATTTATCCATGACTTCTTATGTATCCATCCATTTATTGATGGAAATGGAAGAATGTCAAGATTATTAACGACACTACTTTTATATCGTTCTGGTTATTATATAGGAAAGTATATTTCACTTGAAGCTAAAATAGCTAAGAATAAGGATTTATATTATAATGCATTATATGATTCTCAAATTGGATGGTATGAAAACGAAAATGATGCGACTCCATTTATAAAATACTTATTGAGTACAATTGTTAGTGCATATAATGATTTTGAGGAAAGAGTAGAATTAATATTTGATAAAAAATCTAGCATTGAAGTTGTAAGAATGGCAGTTAATTTTAAATTAGGAAAATTTACAAAGATGGATATACTAGAACTTGTACCTTCATTATCATCAACTAGTATTGAAAGAAGTTTAAAGAAATTATGTGACTTAGGCGAAATAAGAAAAAAAGGCGTTGGTAAGTCAACATATTATATTAGATTAAAATAATATTAACTTGGTTTTGTATTAAAATTATTTTTGGATATTTTGTCGTATTATACCTAAGTGTCACGACAGCCATCATTAACGAGTTAAAAGAAAAGAATAGTTTCGTAGAAAACCAACATTTTCGACCGTTGTTTTCCAACAAAACTATTCTGACAATTACAAAGAAGCTCAAGGTAAGAGAATCTAGCGAAGATTTGATTCACATTTTATGCACATCTTTTTTTGCTAGGCATCAATGAATCAAAGATACAAAGTTGCAAAATGAAAATAAAAAAGTATTAAACAGATGTTAATTTGTATATTGCGGGTTTAATTGTGAAAAATGTGAAGCATAGTTTTAGCATATTCGCCTGTACATTATCTCAAATACGTAGAATATTTCACAATAATTTACTATCTTCGAATTATGTTTGTATTTTTATATTTAAAATAATGTCGACAAAACTATCAGTTTGGAGAAAAATATCGATGTTAATATTGATTTTATCATGATTATCATTATAATTATTATCGACAAAACTATCAGTTTGGAGGAAAATGTCGAGATATGTTTAGCAGAGATTTATATTTAAAAAGGCTAATAGAAAAGCAAAACAACGGATTAGTAAAAATTATCACTGGAATAAGAAGATGTGGAAAATCATTTTTGCTGAATAATATTTTTTATAATTATTTGGTAAACGAAAAACACATTAATCCAAATAATATAATCAAATTTGCTTTTGATAATGAAGAAGACATTCTAAAACTTGATAAATACGATAAGAATAGAAAAACATTGAAAAAACTTGGAAGACAAGTTCTGATTGATAGTCAAAAGTTTCTAACTTTTATTCATGAACAAAGCAAGGATAATGATCATTATTATCTTTTGTTAGATGAAATACAAAATCTTGAAAATTTTGTGCGTGTTTTAAATTCATTTATATATAAAGGAAACTTTGATATTTATGTCACTGGAAGTAATTCAAATTTACTTTCTAGTGAAGTAGATACGGAATTTGGAGGAAGAGGAGATAGGATACATCTTTTGCCACTTTCGTTTTTAGAATATCTTTCAAATGTAGATTTAGATAAAAGAGATGCTTTGGATCAATACATTCGATATGGAGGCATTCCTTTGGTTCAACTTCAAATCAACGATGATGAAAAAACTCAACAAGCCATCTCGATTGTAAAAGAAACATATTTAAAGGATTTAAAACTAAAACATCAAAGGTTAAATCAAAATCGCTTGGATGAAACACTAAGCGTTATTGCATCGATGATATCAACACAAATAAATCCAACCAAAATCGAAAATACATTCAAAAGTGTTTATCATATTAATATAACAAATGATACAATAGCAGACTATATCAATTGGTTTGAAGAAGCTTATTTGATTAATAAAGTACATAGATATGATGTTAAAGGTAGAAAATATATAGGTTCACCATATAAAATTTATTTTGAAGATATAGGCATCCGAAATGCAATATTAAATTTTAGAGAAATTGATGAGACAGACTTGATTGAAAACATTGTTTATAATGAATTGCGTTATCGTGGTTTTGCGGTTGATGTAGGTGTAGTGAAAATTAAAGTCAAAACAAATTGTTTTGATAAAAATAATAAACCAATTTATGCTGAAAAAGATACTGAAGTAGACTTTGTAGCAAGAAAAGGTTTAAAAACCTATTACATACAGGTGGCTCTACAAATTGATACACCCGAAAAAAAAGATCAAGAATATTTAGCAATAAAAAATATACCTGAATCATTTAAAAAAATAATTATTGTCAAAAATGAAGGTAAGTTTTATTACACAAAAGAAGGTTTTTTAAGAATTAGTTTATTAGACTTTTTGATGAATTTAGATTCTTTAGATTGGTAAAATTAAATAAACAAAAATACAAATAAAATATATTTATGAAATATTTTTTTGCTTAAATATAATGATTAAAAATTTTACTGCAAAATAAAAAACACACAATTAACTTTGTTAAATATAAATGCATTTTGCTTAAAAAAATCAGTAGAAGAATTTGTTAAAAAAAATTTGATTGCAAAGGTTTAAAAATGCTTTTATTATGAAATTAAGAAAATGCTTAAACGTTTAAGCAAGGCGATTAAGCTAATGGAGGAAAGCTAATGAAAGCGAAAGTATTTAAATTTTTGCCACTTGTGTGTGGGCTTCTTCTTGCTGTCGGATTAGTAGGATGCGATCCGGTTGGAACAACATCTAATTCGACAGAACCAGGCCCTAACACATCCACAACACAACCTGGTCCTGAAACACATGTTGTAAGTTATTATGATGGTGAAACTGTTATTCACACCGAAAATGTAGTTGATGGAGAAACCGCTCCTGAATGGGACCCAACTACTACAATCACCGATAAACAATTTTTTGGTTGGTTTGGTGAGCCAACATTAACACATGAGTATGATTTTACTCTTCCTGTAACAGACGATTTATCAATATTTGGTTCGTTTGTCGGTTATCAAGATGATACACGTCATTGGGCACTTGCTGGAAGTGGTGCTACCGAATTGTTAAGACAATCAAATTGGGGTGTTGTCTATACAGATGCACATTATATGGAAGATAAATCCACTAGTGAAGAAAATATCTTTGTTATGGAAATGAATCTTTTCGTTAATGATCAATTCCAATTTACAGATCCTGTTTATGATGAAGAAACCGAAACTTATTCATGGGGTCATCAACGTGGTGGTGGTTATTTAGTCGAACCAACTCGTGATGGTGTTGAATATTTCTCTGTCGGTGGCGGTTTAGGTTCTGATAATTATACTTCAAATATCACCGCTTTAGTGGAAGGACGTTATAGATTTACATTAACAACTTATCCAGCTGGCGACTTCCAAAAAGATGACTCTCCAGAAACATATAATAATAGAAATTATTATGATACTCTTGAATGGGAAAGAATTGGCGAATCTACTGAAGTACAAGCCGAAACAACCACACAATTTTATTTAAAGGGTGAATTCATTACTGCCTGGGCAGATTTAAAAAATGATCATACATTAATGGTGGAAACTGATGGTGTCCATACATTAAACAACGTATATTTAAAAGCCGCAGATCAATTTATGTTTGCGTCAATTGTTACCGATACTGAAACTGGAGAAACAAGTGTTGGTAATGAATATATTAGAGGATCAAATTTAAGTGAAGAAAGCAAAACATTAGTAACTGGCGAATCTAATATGAAAGTTGTCGAAGATGGTTATTATAATTTCAGTTATGATTATGATACTAAGACATTAACAGTTACTAAAAATGATTCCTATGTTCCAGCAGAAGCATCATATTATGTTGATGGTAACTTTGGTGGAAGAAGTTGGGGTATCGATGAAAATTATAAACTCGTTGCAAGTAGTGATGATCCAGAAGTGTATGAATTAAGTGCACCTATTACAGTTAGTGCTGCAGGTGAACAATTAGGTATTCAATTCTACAATGCAGAATTAACTTCTCCATATGTTGATTTCTTTGGTTCGGCATATGTTGCAGTAGAAAGCGAAGCATACGATTTAAGTGCAACAAACATTTCATTTAATACACCAGGAAGTTACAACATTTCTATTAATACATATTCACACATCATTACTATTACAGTAGCATAATAAAATAAAACGAAAAACGGGTGTAGTTAACCTTCTTGCTACACCCGTTGAATTATTAATCAATTAAATATTGATGAGTATCTACATCATCGCGATTAATAGCGAAATTTAAAGCCTTGATAATCGCATCAAATTTAAATTTATTATCGATATTTAAATAACTATGTTCAATATTGATAGATGTTAAATATTTATCTAATTCGCTATTTAAACAAACAATTGTTGTTTTGTTATTATTAATCGCATTTTGTAAAGATTGAAAACTATCTATAAAATAAACATTCGCTTTACTAGATAAAAAATTTATTATTTTTTCATCCTTATAAGGAAGAGATAAATAAATCGTGTTGTTATTTTTTATTTCATTAAAAGAATTGTTGATTTCAAAAAATAAATTGTCATCTATAAAACAATCAACAGAAATAAGTGGAATAAAATTTAATTCGCCTAATTGCTTAAAAGTTTGTTTATCTACCCGATAGGTTATAATTGCATCAACATAATTATATTTAGCAATCATATTATTTGGAGCAATTATGATATTGTATTTATAAGGACGCAAATAAGTGCATAGTTGATTAATAAAATTTAATACTTCAGCACGATAGATGGAAAAATCGTTATCGCCATAAAAAAATAAAATGTTATGGCTTTCGCCAGTCGCTAATGAACGAGCATAAGGATTTGATCTATACATGTAAAGATTTGCAATTTGTAAAATTTTCTGTTTAGTGGAATCAGGAATTCGTGAATTAGCTTTATTATTTAAGACATAAGAAACAGTTGCAACGCTTACATTGCATATTTTGGCAATATCGAGCATAGTAATTTTCTTCTTATTATTCATTAAAAAATATTCTAACTTATTACATTAATTTATTAAAGGAAACAATTATGGAAATTGCAGCATTAAAACACGTAAGTGATTCAATTTATTCTTTTCCTTTATCAAATAATGAAATCGAAATTCGACTTTTGACAAAAAAAGATGATGATATTAAAAAAGTCGAGCTTGTTTATAACGAAAAGTATAAATTTCATGAAGGTGTAAAACATAAAAGAATAAATAAAAAATGTGATGACGGAATTTATGATTATTACATTACAAGAATCAAATTAAAAGATAAACGCTTTGCGTATGTTTTTAAATTGACTCTTGAAAATAACGAAGAATATTATTTTAGCGAAAGCGGTGTTAGTAAAGAATATGATATCGCAAAAGGATATTATGATTTTTTTCAAATATCTTATATAAATGAATTAGATACAATAAAAATAAATAAGAAATTACAAAATAGAGTATTTTATCAAATATTTGTTGATCGATTCTATAAAGATAAAAATAACAATAATCCACGAATCAATATCAAATGGGGTGATAAAGTAGATTCTAAATCCATTGCAGGTGGAACATTAAAAGGTATCGAAGAAAAACTCGATTATTTATCTAGTCTAGGCATCAATGCAATTTATTTAACTCCAATATTTTCTGCGGATTCTAATCATAAATACGATACGATAGATTATTATAAAGTCAGTAGAGATTTTGGTGATGAATCTGATTTGCATTCTTTAATTAAAGCTATTCATGAAAAAGGGATGATTGTTTTATTAGATGGTGTATATAATCATGTTTCAAGATCATTTCCGTTTTTTATAGATGTTATCAAAAACGGTGCAAAATCCAAATATTTTAATTGGTTTTTCATTAAAGGCAATAAAGTTTTTGAAGAAAAAATGAATTATGAGACATTTGCCTCGTGTTATTATTTGCCGCGTCTAAATCTTAATAATTTAGAAGTTCAACAATATATTTTAGATGTTGGTAAATATTATGTGAAAAATTACCAAATAGATGGATATCGATTAGACGTTAGCGATGAAATTCCACATGCTTTTTGGACTAAATTTAAAGCAGAATTAAAAACTATTAAAAATGACATAATTTTATTAGGTGAAAATTGGCATAACGCTCACGCATTTTTAAACAGCGGCTTAGAATTTGATAGCATCATGAATTATGCTTTCACCAAAGAAGTTTTAAATTATGTCGCGTACAACAACACTAATGCTTTGGATTTTAAAAATAGATTAATTAGCAATTTATTTAGATATAAAGGAAATGTAAATTATAACTTATTGAATTTAATTTCTAGTCATGATGTAAATCGTTTTTTAGATGAATGTAATAACGATGTCGATAAATTTTTAATTGGATATGCAATTCTTTTTACATACATTGGTGTTCCCTGTATTTATTATGGTGATGAGATAGGAACCGATGGTGGTTATGATCCTTATAATCGTGCTTGTTTTAATTGGAATGAAAGTGAATGGAATTACAAGATTTTTAACACTATTAAAAAGTTAATACAAATACATAAAGATGAATCTATTAATGAATTAGAAATAAATATAAATGCAAAAGATGACATCTTATATTTATCTAGATTTAATAAAACAAATAACATAACTTTAATTGTAAATTTATCAAACTCTGATAAAAAACTTAATATTTCAGACGAAATATTAGTTCAAAATAACTATTCAAATAACATTCTTCATAATAAAGGTTTTGTCATAACAAAGGAGGACAGCAATTATGAAAAATATTAAATTTTTATCATTATTATTAGGCAGCGTCACACTTTTAACTTTAGCGGGGTGTGATCCTAATATTACAACTAGTAATCACAACACATCTTCTAATGGACAAACAACAATAGTTGATCCATCAGAAGATGATCCCGTATTTGCAAAATTTACTGGTCAATTAGAAGAAGGCGTGACAGTAAAAGTTGTTGAAAATGATACCGCAATTAAAATGGGATATTTAGATGAACTAATCGCAGCGTTTAATGAAGAATATAAAGAATATGGAATAACCGCGGTCGATGCAAACCAAGGTGAATTCGCTGATTTGCCAAATACAGGTCCTTATGGATATGGTCCGGATGTTGTTTATCAAGCTAATGATGTTTTAATGGGCTGGGTTGATGATAAACATATAACTCCTATTCCCACTCATTTAATAGAAGCATATCAAAGCGAAGTCATACCAGATACCGCACATGATGCATATAAATCAGTGGTTAATAATGTTAATTATACTTTTGGAGTTCCGGTAAATATTCAATCACCATTATTATATTATCGAAAAGATTTACTCCCCTCAGATTGGCAAGAAACTTGGGACGATAACAATAATGATATTCCAGATATGGTAGAAAATATTGTTGATCTTTATGAATTTTCTAAACAATATCATGCAAAAGATGATACAAAATATGGTTTTGAATTTTCATTGAATGATTTTTATTTTACAAGTGGATATTTATTTAGTTATGGCGGATATTTATTTGGTAATAATAATCGTGATGACACTGATATTGGCTTACATAAAGGCAATGCTAAATATGGTGTACAAATTTTAAGACAATTTGCAGCAGAAATGTCAGCTGCTTGTCGAGATGATAGTGCTAAACTTGCAATTTCAGGTGCGATGGCAAGCGGAAAATATTTTGCAAGTGTTACCACTCCTGATGTTAGAAGTGTTATTGTTGATGCACTAGTGGATACATATAAAAGCGAACAAGGATTATCACAAGATGAAGCAATTACAAAAGCTGAAGAAAATGTTGTTGGTGTTCCATTCCCTGATTTACCTAGCAATGGTGATTTAATTAACCCAAGCGATGATTATATTGAATGTAAACAAATGGGCGGAATTAATGGATATGCGATGTCTAGTTACACTAAATGTCCAAATGCTTCACTTGCTTTTATTAATTTTGCAACATCCTATAAGATGGTCAAATTAAGAGAACAAATTATTCAAATAGCACCTTGTAGAAGCGATGTCGCAGAAGAAAGCACACAATTATCACAACAATTATTTGAAAGAACCACAAATGGAAGTATTGTTTTAATGCCATCCATAAAAGCAATTAATCAAGTTTGGACACCTGCTGGTTCCTTTATGGCGGATGTTGCTGCAGATCCAAGCCGTGGTGGAAACGCTAAATATGACACACTTGATAAAATTCAAGCAGCGTTAGAACAATTATCTAATGACATTTATGATGCAATTCATCTGCTTAATTAAAAATAATAAGGGGGAAATTTTGTGAAAAGATTTTTTCGCCGACTTGGCAAAAATATTGTAGATTTATGGACTAATTTTATTAACTTTTTTAAAGTTGCAAATTTAAATGTCAAAGCGAGCATGTGTTTAATGGGTGCTGGCCAATTTATGTATCGCCAAATCGGCCGTGGAATCTTGTATTTAGGTATAGAAATATTAGGTATTTTATTTTTCTCAATATATGGATTTCAATGGCTAGTTGGGTTGATAACTTTAGGCACAGTGGAAGCCGATCCATGGACTGGATTAGAAGGCGATAATTCTGTTATATTTATGCTTTTAGGATTAATGAGTTTAGTCTTACTAATTTTATTTATTGCTTTATATATTTTAAATGTTCGTGATGTTTACAATACTTCTAAATTAGTGCTAAGAGGTGAAAAACCCAAGACTTTTAAACAAGATTTAAAAGATTTATTAGATAAAAAATTTTATAAGACAGTTTTATTTCTTCCTATATTAGGCACTATTATTTTTAGTCTTTTGCCCATTGTATTTATGATTTTAATTGCTTTTACAAATTATGGCGAACCATATATTCCACCAGTATTGGTTGATTGGATAGGACTAGAAAATTTCATTAAAGTCTTTTCAATTGGTGATATCGGTCCAACATTTTTTAAGATTTTGGGATGGAATATTTTATGGGCTATCGCCACAACATTGTTAAACTATGTTTTAGGATTATTATTAGCGATATTGTTAAATAAAAAGATAGTTAAAGGCAAGTTCTTTTGGCGATTATTTCCTATTTTAGCCTACGCTATTCCTGGATTTATTACACTCACCGCTTTTAAATTTATGTTTTCACAAGGTGGTCCGATTAATTTTTATATCGAACAGGCTGGTGGAAGTGCTCTTCCTTTTTTAACTAAAGATGGTACTTGGTGGGCTAGACTTATTGGTTTATTAATTAATGCTTGGTTAACAGTTCCTAGCGTTATGCTTTTGGCAACTGGAATTTTAAGCAATATCAATAATGACTTATATGAAGCCGCTAAAATTGATGGTGCAGGAGCGT
Source organism: uncultured Bacilli bacterium (assembly GCA_944358985.1). GTDB lineage: Bacteria > Bacillota_I > Bacilli_A > RFN20 > CAG-826 > CAJOOD01. The sequence continues at coordinate 35,770 of CALVSI010000003.1, forward strand.
TTAGACAATTTAAAGATATTACTCTTCCTTTTGTCGTGTTTGCTACAACGCCAACACTTATCACCTCTTTTATTGGTAATTTTAATAATTTTGGTGTCTTTTATTTTTTAAGAAGTGATGTTACAAGCAATGGTTATTTTGTTTCTAATGACACCGATCTTTTAATCAACTGGCTTTATCGTTTGTCAATTGATAATAAGTATTATTCTATAGGTGCTGCAATATCTTTAATTATTTTTATAATTACCTCTGCAATTTCTTTAATCATTTATATTAAATCTCCAGCATATAAAAAGGAGGATACATTTAGATGAGATCGTTTTCTAATAGCAAGACAATGAATCGAAAAGTCAAAAAAGTATTAGTTGCTATAGCCATCTATTGCATCTTAATAGTCATATGCGGCGTATTCTTTTTTCCTTGTCTTTGGTTAATATTATCTAGTTTTTCTTCAACTGGTTCTTTATATGATATTGAAGGATTTTTTCCATCTTCATTTTCTTTTGATGCTTTTATAAAACTATTTACAGATACATCACAATACAACTATCCGATGTGGTTACTTAACACATTAATTATTGCAATTTGTAATTGTATATTATCAACACTATTGATTATTGGTACAGCTTACGCTATTTCATATTTCCAATTTAAAGCAAGAAAAAGTTTAATGAAAGGTGCTTTAGTATTATCAATGTTTCCATCTTTTATGGGGATGACAGTTATTTATATTTTGATGACTCAATTTAATTTTGTGAATAATATTTGGGGTTTAATATTAATATATTCTTGCACCGCACCACTAGGATATTTAGTTCAAAAAGGTTTTTTTGATACAATTCCCCAATCTATTTATGAAGCGGCTAAAATTGATGGTGCAACCAATGCAAGAATTTTTACAACAATTACTCTACCATTAGCAAAACCGATTATTGTTTATACTGCATTAACTAGTTTTGCTTGGCCTTGGAGTGATTTTATATTACCTAAATTACTTCTTATCAACAAAGATAATTGGACAGTTGCCGTTGGGTTGATGCAATTACAACAAAATGAATTTGCAAGATTTGCTGCTGGCAGTGTTTTTATTGCTATTCCAATTGTTATCTTATATTTCTTTTTAGTTAAATACATGGTTAATGGCATGACAAGTGGTGCTGTGAAAGGATAATTATTATGGCTAAAGTTAAGTTAATTGATGTTTCTAAAGTTTACAAAGGTAATGTTCGTGCAGTTTCTGATTTTAATTTAGAAATTGAAGATGGCGAATTTATTATTTTTGTTGGACCTTCTGGATGTGGAAAATCAACGACTCTTAGAATGATTGCGGGTTTAGAAGAAATAACATCAGGAAAAATATATATTGGTGATACCTTAGTGAACAACATCGAACCTAAAGATCGAGACATTGCAATGGTGTTTCAAAATTATGCTTTGTATCCTCATATGAGTGTTTTTGATAATTTAGGTTACTCATTAAAATGCCATCACGAAAAGAAAGAAGTTATTAAAGAAAAAGTCGAAAAAGTAGCAAAACTATTAAATATTCAAGAATTATTAGACAGAAAACCACGTGAATTATCTGGTGGTCAAAGACAGCGAGTAGCGTTAGGAAGATGCTTGATAAGACAGCCTAAAGCTTTCTTATTTGATGAGCCTCTTTCTAATTTAGACGCTAAATTAAGAGTACAAATGAGAAGCGAAATATCTAAACTTCATAAACAAGTTCAAGGGACATTTATTTATGTTACACATGACCAAACTGAAGCGATGACAATGGGGGATAGAATTGTCGTCATGAAAGATGGCTTTGTTCAACAAATAGATACACCAGTTAACTTATATGAACACCCTGTCAATATTTTTGTTGCGACATTTTTAGGTTCTCCACAGATGAATATTTTTAAAGTCAAACTTAATAAAGATAAATTATATTTTAGTGATCATATTTATTTAAAATTAAGCGAAAAAACCAAAAATAAAATGATAGATGGTTATGATGGAAAAACATTAAGTTTAGGAATCAGACCAAGTGATTTTGATATTGCTAATAAATCTAGTTATGACTTTTGTATTGAAAAAATCGATTTAGTTGAAAAGTTAGGTAATGAGACTTTGTTATATTTAACTTTACCAGGAAGAGAAGAAAGCACAATTGTTTCTTTAAAATTAGATATGGCGGATGATTTAAAAGGTCCAATTTATTTAAAGGTTAACAAAGATAAAATTCATTTATTTAATGAAGATGATGAATCAATATTAAAAATCAATGACTACAATTTTATTCCTAGCAAAATGTCTTTAGAAAACGACATTCTTCATATTGATAATAAATATCAAATTGATAATTTTTCTAATAAGTGCGTTTTATCAGAAATAAAACAACTTGACAATGGATATATTCGTATTGCATCTGATGCATTTAAAACCAAAAAATTAAGTAAAGATGATTATGTTATAGAAGTGGAAGTGCGCGCAAAAGATGTACGTTCAAAATCTAATGTTTATTTTGCTAAAAAAGTAAAAGACAATATTCGTATAACCTTTACATGTCCAAAAGATGAACATTATGAGCTAGGCGATAAAGTGAAATTATATGTCCCAATAAATGAAATAAGTATTTGTGATAGTGATAAAAATGTTTTGATGGTGGATGAAAATATTGTAAAACCAATAATCGATGCAAATATTGAGATGTATGGTAAAGAATACTATTTAGTAACACAAGATAAACAATTTTCAAAAAACAATAAATATCTACTAGTGGAAAAAATATACGATTTAAATTCTAAAATGTTATTAAGAGTCATTAATCAAAAAAACGAGACACTTACTTTAAAAATTAATAAAAATAACGATTTCTTTAATGGATTAATGATTTATACAAAATATAAAAAAGCAAAAAAATAGACAACTTTTAAGTTTTTTTGTGCAAAAACCCATTAAAAAATTAAAATTATAATTATTCAAAAAAAGTTTTACAATAAATATAAATAATATATGTTTAAAGGAGAACAATAATGAAAGTTTTAATGATTAATGGATCTAGCCATTTAAATGGTACGACAAATGGAGCATTAGAAATAATAGCAAATATTTTAAAGCAAGAAGGAATTGATTATGAAATCATTTCACTTGCTAGTCAAAATATACCTGATTGTTTAGGATGCGGTAAATGCACTACTACTGGGCAATGCATTATGGGTGATATTGTAAATGAGATAGGAATGAAAGCATTAAGTGCGGATGGATTTATTTTTGCTTCGCCTGTATATTATGCTCATCCTAGTGCTAGATTACTTGCGGTGATGGATAGATTATTTTACGCATATGGAAATAATTTAAAACACAAAGTCGCAGCATCTGTTTTAGTTGCTAGACGTGCTGGATGTGAATCAAGTTTTGATGTAATAAATAAACATTTTACTATCAATGAAATGGTGGTTGTTTCTTCTACCTATTGGAATCAAGGATTTGGTATGAACAAGGAACAATTAAAACAAGATATTGAAGGAGTCAATACTCTTGAAAATTTAGCCAAGAATATGGCTTGGTTATTAAAGACTATTGAATGTGGTAAAAAGAACAATATTTTGCCACCCAAAAATACTAAAAAAGGTTTTAATTTTATTCATTAATTAATTTTATTTTCCATTAATTAAAATTAATCGTGGCTTTTCATTAATCACTTTGCAATTATCTGGTATAGATTCACCTAGTATAAAAACGTTAGAACCAATTACTACATTATTTCCAATTGTTACATTTCCTCCTAGTATGGAGGCATTTGAATATATAGTTACATTGTTTCCAATTGTTGGATGTCTTTTAATGTTTTTCATCTCTTGTCCTTTTGATAACGAAAGAGCACCTAGTGTTACTCCTTGATAAAGTTTAACAAAATTACCGATAATCGTAGTTTCACCAACAACTATACCAGTTCCATGATCAATAAAAAATGGTACGCCTATTTGTGCACCAGGATTAATATCAATGCCAGTTAAAAAATGGGCTTGTTCAGATATAATACGTGCGGCAACTTTATAATTTAAGTTATATATAACGTGGGCAATGCGATAATAAAATATAGCAATAAACCCTGGATAAGTAGTGGCAACTTCTTCAATGTTATTACATGCAGGATCGCTATTATAAAAGAAATCTAAATCTTTGGATAAATCATCAGATATTTTGTCCATAGCGTGGCAAAATGATTCGCAATCATTGTTATTATTTGATATATATTTTAAAAACATTTGTTTAGCTTTTTTACATTCATCATCATAAAATTCTTTATTTGAACAATATAAGGTAGGAAATATTACTTTTCGTAATTGTTCAACAAAACGTAATATTCCATATTTATTTAATATATTTTCTTTTTTTAATTCTAATTTCATAATTCACTCCGTTAAAAGAAAGTATAGCGATCCCCTGAATCAGGGAAAATAATTACAATATTTTTATTTTTCAATTTATGTTTTTTTATATATTCGATGGCTCCTAATAAATTTGCACCGCTAGAATATCCGACATATAGACCTTCATTAATTGAAATTTCTTTAGCCATTTCAATCGAGTTTTTATCATCCACTAAACAAACCTCATCAACAAATTCTTTTTTAAAATTTTTAGGAACAAAGTTAGCGCCTATTCCTTGTATTAAATGAGATGAAGCATAACCTTCACTAACTAAAGGAGATTGTTTTGGTTCTAAGGCGATAATTTTAGTTTCTCTGTTTTTGTTTTTAAAATAATATCCTAGTCCAGATATAGTTCCTCCAGAACCAAAACCAGCAAAAATATAATCAATATTTTTTAATTGTTTGTCTATCTCTTTAGCGGTTCCTTTAACATGTGATAAAAAATTATTTTCATTATCAAATTGACCTAAGATGACGCTGTTAGGGATTTCACATAACAATTTATTAGCTACTTTATTTGCTTCGCTCATACCACCTTCACATAACACTAATTTCGCACCATATGATTTAATGATATCTTGTCTTTGCTTTGACATTGAACTTGGCATAACAATTATGACATTGCATTTAAAATATTTTCCTAATGCAGCAAGCGAGATGCCTGTGTTACCAGAAGTCGCTTCTATAATTATTGAATTATTATTAATTCTTTTTTTCTTTTTTAAATCTTTTAAAATAGCTAAAACTGGTCGATCTTTAATCGAACCAGTAAGATTAAAATATTCAACTTTTGCAAAGATTTTGCAGTTAATTTTAAATTTTTGTTCAATGTTTTTTAAACGGATAAGCGGTGTATTTCCAATTTGATTTACAATAGTCATGAAACTATTATATAACAAAAAAGCGGGCAACGCCGCTTTTATGCTTGTTTGATAACAATTTTATTATTGTTATTGATATCACAAATATATTTATTCTTTGAATTTATTTCTCCTTTTACTATTGCTCTTGCTAAAGGAGTTTCCACTTCATTTTGAATAAATCTTTTTAAAGGTCTAGCACCAAATTCTTCGTTATAAGCACTATCTAATATGTAGAGTTTTAAATTGTCGGAGAAATCAAAACTATAATAATTTTCTAATAATCTTTGTTTTAATTCATTCAACATCTTATCAACAATCTTTAGTTGAACATCTTTATTTAATGGATTGAAGTAAACGATTTCATCAATTCTATTTAAAAATTCTGGTTTAAATGTGTGGTGTAATAATTCATTTACTTTATCTTTTTCTCCGTGTAAAAGATATTCGCTGCCAATATTACTTGTCATTATTATGATAGTGTTTTTAAAATCCACTAATCGGCCTTGACTATCAGTCAATCGTCCATCATCAAGAATTTGTAATAGCAAGTTAAATACTTCTGGATGGGCTTTTTCAATTTCGTCAAACAAGACAATTGAATATGGATTTCTTCTAACTTTTTCGGTTAATTGTCCACCTTCTTCATAGCCAACATATCCTGGAGGAGCGCCTATTAATCTAGAGACAGAAAATTTTTCCATATATTCAGACATATCTATTCTTATGATATGAGATTCACTGTCAAATAGGGCTTTCGCTAATGTTTTAGCAACCTCTGTTTTGCCAACACCAGTTGGACCCAAAAACATGAAGGAACCAATTGGTCTATTTTGATCTTTTATACCTGCTCTTTGTCTTAATATCGCATCGCTTACTAAATGCAAAGCATCATCTTGACCAATGACTCTTTTTTGCAATGTTTCAAATAAGTCTAATACCTTTTCTTTATCACCTTTTTTAATTCTTGAAACAGGTATGTTTGTCATCTTTGAAACAATTTTAGCTATTTCTTCTTCATCGACAACTTCTGACACTAACTTAGAAGCATCTTTATTGTTAACTTCAATTTCATTTAATTCTTTTTCTAATTTTGGAATATATTGATATTGAAGTTTGCTTGCTTTTTCATAATCGCCTTTGTTATAGGCAATTGATAAATCAAATTTTGCTTGCTCAATATCTTTTTTAAGTTGCTTTGCTTTGTTAATATCTTGTTTTTCTTGTTGCCATTGTTTGGATAATTCTTCTTGTTTAATTTTACAATCATTTAACTCTTTTTCTAATGATTGCAATCTTTTTTTAGATGAATCGTCTTTCTCTTTACTAAGAGCAAATTTTTCAATTTCTAATTGACGAATTTTTCTATCTATTTCATCTAATTCAGCAGGGGAAGATTCAATTTCAACTTTAATTGAAGCACACGCTTCATCCACTAAATCAATAGCTTTATCTGGCAAAAATCTATTTGTAATGTATCTATTAGATAAAGTTACAGCACTGACAAGAGCGGAATCAGTAATTTTAACCCCGTGATATGATTCAAATCTTTCTTTTAATCCTCTTAAAATAGATATAGAATCTTCAACACTTGGTTCATTAACTAAAACAGGTTGAAATCTTCTTTCAAGTGCACGATCTTTTTCAATGTATTCTCGATACTCATTTAATGTTGTTGCGCCTATACAATCTATTTCTCCACGCGCAAGCATTGGTTTTAACATATTAGATGCATCCAATGCACCATCTGATTTACCAGCACCAACAATAAGATGAATTTCATCAATGAATAAAATTATTTTTCCTTCTGATTTTTTAATTTTATTTAAAACTGCTTTTAATCTTTCTTCAAATTCACCACGATATTTTGCACCAGCGACTAATGCACCCATATCTAGTTCATATATTTCTTTTCCTTTTAAAGTATTAGGGACATCTTCTTTAACTATTCGCTGTGCTAAGCCTTCTAGTATTGCAGTTTTACCAACACCAGGTTCGCCAATTAAAATAACGTTGTTTTTGGTTTTACGTGCTAAAATTTGAATAATTTTTCTGATTTCTTCATCTCGTCCAATTACTGGATCAATTTTGCCACTTTTAACCTCAGCATTTATGTTTCGACCAAACTTTTCTAAGATATTTTCATCATTTGTATAATCTTGCATTTCTTGCATAAATATCACCTCCTAAATTATTGGACATAATATTTATATACGTAAAATTAGCACTTGTCAAGTGAGAGTGCTAAAATTATTGAATTTTCTTTATCACATCTACTATATTTTCATTGAAAACTAAATCACAAATATTATCATATGGTGTTTTTTGTTTATTAATTAAAATAATATTTTTTCCTTTAAAATATCTAATTAAGCCACTTGCAGGATAAACATTTAATGATGTTCCAACGATTATCAAAGTTTCACTAGTCATCATTGCCGCGATAGCGAGTTGTATGTCATATTCATTTAATCCTTCTTCGTATAAGACTACATCAGGTTTTATAATTCCGTTACATTTATCACATCTTGGTATTCCAATTGAATTTTTAACATATTCAGCATCAAAAGATTTATTACAATTCGTACAATAATTTCGATAAATTGATCCATGTAGTTCTATAACATTTGTTGAATTAGCTTTTTGATGTAATCCATCGATATTTTGTGTTATGACAATTACTCTTTTATTTTTCTTTTCTAAATTTGCAAAATAATAATGCGCTAAATTTGGTTTAGCATTTAAAGGCATCATTTTTTCTTTATAATAGTCATAAAATTCTTTTGTGTGATTAATAAAAAAAGAATGAGATATTATTTCTTCTGGAGAAACATTGATAGATAATTTTTCGTTGTATAAACCATTTTCGCTTCTAAAATCTTTTATTCCACTTTCGGTAGAAATTCCCGCTCCAGAAAAAAGTATAATTGATTTACTTTCATCTATAATTTGTTTTAGTTTTAAATACTTGTCCATCAAATTTATTATAGTACATTTTTAAAGCAATTTATTATGATGTTAAAAACTTTAAGAATATAATAAAAATATGGAGGAAAGAATATGGAAGATAAATTTTATCGCTGCCCAATATGTGGAAATGTATTTGGTGTAATTCATGATGGTGGAGTAAGACCTATTTGTTGTGGTAAACCCATGGAAGAAATTAAAGCCAATAGTGTTGACGCCGCTAAAGAAAAACACGTTCCACATGTTGAATTAAGTGAAGGCACTTGTTTAGTTAAAGTAGGTGAAGTAGCCCATCCAATGACTGAAGAGCATTATATTGATTGGGTTATGATTCATACTAGTTTAGGTCGTCATCGTTTTGTTTTAAAACCAAACGAAAATCCAGAAGTTACATTAAACTTATCCATGGGAGAAAAAGTCTTAAAAGTTTATGCCCATTGTAATCTACATGGCCTCTGGGTTAAAGAATTATAATTTAAAAACAATGTAAAAAGTGGTGATTTGCCACTTTTTCTTTATGACTTGCACAATATTTTACTAACTCTTTAAAGTATAGTGAAATTATTGTATTATAATTTTGTTTATGAGCAACTACCGGTTTGGTCTAACAACTATTGGTTTCTGGTTGATACTTATTTTAAATGTCGTATTATTTGAAGGCATTAATTTTTTTGCTAATACACCTTCAACAAGATTTGGCACTAGCGAATTAATACTTGTTTCCTTATTAGTTGCTATTCCTGCTTTGATTTATTACATAATTGAAAAACGAAAAAACAAAGCAAAAATTGGATGGGGAATATTTCCAATTTTTATCATATTTTTATTTTGCGGATTATTCGGTATTTGGTTTAGCCAATCATCATACACTATCGATGGAGTAACGTTTGATTATAATGTAGATTTATTTCAAAAACTTTCTTGGACAATAGAGTTTACTATTGGATTAACTGTGATGTACTTAGCTTTTGCAATTTTCTCAAAAAGAATTTTAAGAGTTAAATCTTTGCGATTTATTTTATGGCTAATAGTTTTAGCAGGAATCTTTTGTATACTTTATTCTCTTGCCACTGAATTTTCTTCTTATCAAGCTATATTTTTAGGCGAAAAAGAAAATATTATGTCAATTAAATCTTTATTTATGAATGAAAATTCTTTTGGACAAATGCTTTTATTATCTTTTTTTGCAGTGATGATGATAGACGCTATTAAATGTAAGTGGTGGCATTTTATTTTCTTCTTTATTCTTTATGCAGGATTAATATTCACGACATCGTATACTTCTTTATTAGTTGCTTCACTTGGTTTTACATTCTATATCATTTATTTATTTTTCAAGAGTATAAAAAAACATCCATATCGAAACACAATTTTACTTTCAATTTATTCTACTTTAATTGTCGGTGTAATTTGTTCATTTTGTTTTTTGGACTTGAGTAATGTAGAATTTGTTCAAAATTTAAAAGAATTTATAATAGACAGGATTTTAGATAAAGATTATCAAACTTTTACTGGCCGTGTACAAATCTGGGAACGTGCTATGTCGATGTTGCAGACGCCTTTAGATTTTGCCTTTGGTAAAGGATATGGTAATTTTACACAACTTTATCATGATTATACTTTTGCATTAAAAGGCATTGATCTTTATCACGTTGACTCGACATATGTCTACATCATTGGTTCATATGGTATTCTTGGTTTATTAACATACGCAAGTGGTATTTTTGCATTAATTGTGATTGCCTTTTATTGCATGGCTAAAAAAAGAGTTTTTATTACTATGCCGGCTTTAATAATTTTAATTTCATTATTAGTTTATGATGGATTTGAAACATATGTTCTTTTTATGCCAAACACTATCGGTACAATTTCTTTCATTTTAATAGCTCTTCCAATTTTGATTGAATTTAATCATGTTAGAAAAGTACCATACATTGAATCATCTTTGATGACTAATAACAACCACTTAAATGTTATTAATTTTTCTAGCAAGATGATTATTCAATTATCATCTATAATTCTTTCTTGCTTGCTATTGATGTGTACAATTAACTTTGTATTTCTTAGCAAAAACTTACTTGTAAACACATTTGTATTTGTTGTTTTATTATTATCTTATCTTTTACTACCATATCTAATCGCTATGTGGTACAAATCTACTTCCCATCGTGTAAGTGTATCTCGAGCAACGATTTTAACTTTGATATTATTTTTGATTCCAGTTATTCCTGCTGTTTCAATCGGGGCTTTTGTAAATGGTTCAATCGAATTATATTTGATGATTTATGTAATTGTTTTTGCGATTATTTTATCTATTGAATTAGTGTTCACATTAGTGTTGCAATCTAACGCTAAAGAATTTGCAATGCTCATATTGAAGTATACAATTCGTCCGACCATCATATATTTTGGTTTATTCTTGTTTATCTTTATTCCAACATTTTATGTTATGAATTTAACATTTGATTTTTCAATTATTGCTTTATCATCAATTTTAATTTTGATAGGTTTATTGTATTTATTATCTTTGTATTTCTTACCAAATTTAAAATCAGTTAGATTGTCCAATCATATAATTGTTGAACAATTAAATAACCGCTACTTATTGAAACAAAAAATGGTGTTTGTTTTGAATAAAATTTAAAAAATTATAGTAAAAACGCTAAATTTGTAGCGACAGTAAAAGGTTTTTCAAATATTTTATTAATGTCTAGATAACTAATTAACTTAGCGTTATAATTATTATGTAATTATGGGCGATTATTGTTTAACGCCTTAAATACATTAGATAATTTCTATTTAAATCACAACTAAAAGGGGGATTTGATTTATGATGAAATTTAAAAAGTCCTACGCTTTCCTTTTTGCAGGAGTTTTAGCATTGTCTGTCGGCGCAGGATTATTACACACCATGCCTGAAACCTCACCAGTTAAGGCTGCGACAACAACCACCGATACTATTGTTGTTAGTGATACAAATGCAACTGGTAGTAGTTACGTAGAATTTTCTGGAGTAACCAAAGAATCTGGTGCTGTGTATGCAGGAGAAAACGCAAAAAATAGCAATAGTATACAATTGCGTTCAAGCAAAAGTTCATCTGGAATTGTCTCAACAACTTCGGGTGGTTATATTAGAGAAGTATCTGCAACCTGGGCTTCTAATACTGACGCCGCAAGAACTTTAGATGTCTATGGCTCTAATGTTGCATTTACAAAAGCCACCGAACTTTATAACGTTGCTGATACAGTGACAAAATTAGGAAGCATTAAATATTCCGCTACTCCTAATTCATTACAAATAACTGGTGATTATCAATATGTTGGTGTTCGTTCAAATAGCGGAGCATTATATCTAGAGTCATTAAGTTTCACTTGGGAATCCGCTACTTCTGATCCAACTGTTAATATTATTGGAACAACAGAAGGAACTGCCGAGTCAAGTCTTACATTAGAAGCTTCTGCTAGTAACTTTACTGGTTCAACCTTGACATATAATTGGACTGTTTTAGAAGAAGATATGGAACTTGTATCATTAGAAAACGAAACAACTAGTGCTGTTAAAGTTAACTTATTAAAATCTGGTGTCGCAACAATTAATCTTACAGTAACTGATGAAAATGAAAATACTGCTAGTAAATCAGTTGATGTTACTATTCACGATGTTATTAGCGTTGCTGAAGCCAAAAAGTTAAGCAGCGGTACTGCATATGTCAAAGGTATCGTTTATGCGTTATATGGCTCCCCATATATTGCTGATGCTGATGGTACAGGTATGCAACTATATGCAGGATATGGTGCTACATTAAATTGCAAAGTTGGCGATGAAATTATTGTTAAAGGTACGATTAGTGTTTTTAACGATGCAGTTCAACTTGGAAGCCCAGTCATTTTAGAAACTGTTAGTACTGGCAAAACTGTTACTCCTAAAACCGTTACTTATGATGAATTAAATGATGATTTATTAAGTGACTACATCGCTATTGAAAATATGGTATGGCATAGTGGAAAACCAACTGTTGGTTCAAACTCCAATATCGAATTCTATTCAAATGGTGATTCTTCAAAAAAATTCGTTTTGTATAGTCATAAAAATAATAGTGCTGATTACATTGCCTCATTAAATACCGCAATGACCGATTGGCAAGAAGATGTAACTACTGTTACCCTTACTGGTGTATATGCAAAATATAATCAAACTTTAGAAATTAACTTAACAAGTGCAACAACTTATGAAGTTGATAAAGTTGAAACATTTGCACGTTCATTCTTAGCGAATTTAACTTGTGATCCTGATGGTGTAACCGCTCCAAATACTGAAGAATGGAATGCTTTAGCAGCAGAATTTGCTTTATTATCAGAAGAAGAAAAAACTGTGTTCACCACTGGTGAAGGTGCATCACAAGTTGTTAATGAAGCAATCGCAAAATATGACTATGTCATGGATAAATATGGCGACAGCACATATACTAATTTCATGAACAGAACATTAACAGAAAATGTTAATGATATCGTTCCAGCTGTGGATCAAACAAATAACATTATTATTATCGTTTCTGTTTGTGTCTTAGCGTTATCCGCTATCGCAGTATTTGTTATCATCTATCGTCGTAAAAGACTCTCAAAATAGAGATTTAGATAGTAAACAAAATTAATAAAGACTGGCGTTTTGCCAGTCTTTTTATATGTTGTTTAATAGTTTTTAGTATTGTTTTAATTTAAGTTGTATATCTTTATTTATTGATTTTTGTTTTAAATCTTCTCGCTTATCGTAAAGTTTTTTGCCTTTTCCTAAGGCTATTTCCAATTTGCACCTTCCATCTTTTAAATATAATTTTGTTGGTATAATTGTATAGCCTTGTTTAATAGATTTTTGTTCATATTTTAATATTTGTTTTTTATGCAATAATAATTTTCTATCTCTTAATGGATCGTGATTAAAAATATTCCCTTTATCATATAAAGAAATATTCATATTAATGATATATGCCTGATTATTTCTTATCATGATGTAAGCGTCATCAATAGATACTTTATTTAATCTAATAGATTTAATTTCTGTGCCTTTTAATTCAATTCCACATTCTATTGGTTCTTCAATAAAATAATTAAATGAAGCTTTTTTATTTTTGCAAATGATTTTATAAGCATTTTTTTCTTTCATAAATATATTATCCTATAAAAATATATAAAAAGTATTTAGAAAAATAAATATCAAAATGATTATTATGATTTGTTATATTTATATTTTATTAATTACTTTACATATTTTTTTAAAATGATAAATTATTATCTATGATAACTAATTTAAATGATTTAAATAATTATTTAATAACATTAAGAAAAGGTGATTATCAAAGATATAATTTTGATAATTTTTTGGAAAAAGTTAAATTTGAATATAACATTCCTTCTATTCATATAAGCGGCACTAATGGGAAAGGCAGTGTTGGAAATTATTTAAAAAACATATATCTAGCAAAAGGATATAATGTTGGATATTTTCATTCACCATATTATAAAAGCATGCTAGAAATGATTTTATTAAATAATGAAGCAATTAAATTAGATTATATCGATAAGATAATTTCTAAATATGATAAATATATTAAAAAATTTGATTTATCTGAATTTGAATTAGAAACATTTATCGCTTTAAATTATTTTAAAGATAATAATGTTGATATCGCTATTATTGAATGTGGAATGGGTGGGGAAGATGACGCTACTAACATATTCATTCCTAAATTATCTATAATTACTTCTATTTCTCTTGAACATACAATGTTTCTAGGCTCATCAATAACAGAAATTGCCAAAGCAAAATCTGGAATTATTAAAAGCGAAGTTGATGTAGTAATTGGCAAATTAAATGAGGAAGCTATTCAAGTTATTTATCAAGTTGCATTGCAAAATAAATCGAGTGTCTATCAAGTAGACAATTATTTTAATGAAAGATTAACTGATAACGGTTATATGTTTGATACTATCAAGTACCATGATTTATTAATTAAATCCTTTGCAAAATATTCAATTGAAGACGCTATGATTGCTCTTAAAGCAGTTGAAAGATTAAATGAAATTTTACCCATTGATGAAGAAAGTATTAAAAAAGGTTTAAATAAATCACAGTTGCTTGGAAGGATGACGATAATTAATAAATCTCCTTTGAGCATTGTTGATGGAGCACATAATCCAGAAGCTATCACTTCTTTATGCGAATCAATTAACGCCTTAAATAAAGAAAATTTGAAAATTCATGTAATTTTTGCAGCGTTTTTAGATAAAAACATTCAAAATATGTTGTCTAGTTTAAATTTTATTTCTGATGATATTTATTTAACTACTTTCCCTCATATTAGGGCTAGAAAAGAAGAAGATTATCTTTTATATTTACAAGATTATTCTTACCAAGAAAATCCATTGGAGTTATACGAAAAATTAAAAAGTGAATTTTCCAATGATTTAATATTAATATGTGGGAGTTTAGCTTTTGCATTTTATATGATTGACAAGACAAGAGGTTAATAACATGAAAACTTATTCACTATGGAAAGGATATAATTTCAGCGTAATTCAAAAAATTGCTTTAGGAGGTTTATTTATTGCTCTTGCTTGCATATTAAACAAAGTTTTAGCAATTAATTATATAAGTGCAGTGCCATTTGTTAGAATCTCTTTTGGTGGTATTGCGATTATTATATTTGCATCTTATTTACTTGGTCCAATTTATGGAATGTTGATAGGGGGGCTTTCTGATATTCTTGGATATTTTATATTCGATATAAAAGCTTATCCATGGTTTCCTACAATTACACTTACTTATGTTTTACTTGGTTTTTGTGCACCAATCTTAATATATTTTGTTAAAAAAATAAAAAATGTAAATGTTTTAAGAATTATTACATATAGTTCAATGTTTACCTTTTTATTATTGACATCTTTATATTTAATAATATGCGATAAAGCAATTATCTTTGAAAATGTATATACTATAGATCTTTGGATTAAAATACTATTTCCAACATTATCTTTGTTTTTATATATTGCGATGATTGTTATTTGCGAACTTCTTTATAAAAAGCAAAAACAATCCGCTGTTCAAATCGATATTAATATTTTTCAATTAGTGTTTGTTTGTTTTATTTTAGATGTTTTTATAATAACTTTATTTGGATCTTTAATGAAGGCGATCGCCTTTGGCTTAGACTTATTTTTAATAATCTTGTTTTGCCAAGTACTAACAATGTTTTTTAATGTCACATTTAATATAATTGTCTTAAATTTGCTTTTAAAAGTTGGAAAAAAATATTATCAATAGATATTGATAGCAATTAAATTTAATATTTAGATTTAAATTAGATTAAAAATTAGATAAAATATATACATCGAACAATTTAAACACATAAGGAGGAATTTGCTATATGGATTTTTTAGCAAATAATATTCGTGATGTCGTTGTGCTCGGGCACCAAGGGTCTGGCAAGACTTCTTTGGTGGAAGCAGTTTATGCAGTTGCGAATAATAAAAAAGACAAAGGAAGTATTGAAAAGAAAAACACAATTTCCGATTTTACAGTCGAAGAGAAAAATCGTCTTACTTCATGTTCATTAAGCGTCGTTAATCTTGCGTATCAAAATTATAAGATGAATCTTATTGATATTCCAGGTAACGACGATTTTATTTATGAAGCCATTGGTGTTACTAAAATAGTTAAAGGTGCAATTTTAGTAATTGATGCTTCACAAGGTGTACAAGTTGAAACAGTTAAACATTATAAATTGTTAAAGAAAAGAGGAATTCCAACAATTATCTTTGTTAACAAAATGGATAAAGAAGAAGTTAATTTTGATGATGTGTTAAGTAATATTCAAACTAAAATTTCTAAAACATGTGTTCCATTTTGTTTGCCGATTGGTCACGAACACAATTTTGATGGATTTATCAACGTTGTTGATTTAAAAGCTAGAAAATATAATGGTGTAGAATGTGTTGATGACGTTATACACGATGATAAAAAAGAAAAAGTTTTAGAATTGCATAACATGATTACTGAGCAAGTTGCTCTAACTGATGATGCATTATTAGATAAATTTTTTGCTGGTGAAACATTAACGATGGATGAAATACATACCGGCTTACGTAAAGGGGTATTAAATGGTGATTTAACTCCTGTTTTAGTGGGGTGTGCACTTAAAAATATTGGTATTCATACATTATTAAATATGTTGATTTCTTATTTGCCCGCACCAAATGATTTAAAACCATTTGCTTGCACTGACGCAAACGGAAACGAAATAGTAAGAAAAACAGAAGATAGCGAACCATTTTCTGCTTATATCTTTAAAACAACAGTCAACCCATATTCTGGCGTTGTTTCAATATTAAAAGTCAATTCCGGTACCTTGAAATTAGGTGATGAAGTTTATTGTCCTAACAATGGTCAATCTTATAAAGTGAATACCTTATTTTTTGTAAATGGCAACAGCCAAGAAAACACTAACATCGTCCATGCTGGTGATATATGTGGTATTTCTAAAATTGACGATTTAGAAAACGGATATACGATTTGTGATAAGAATAATGTTGCAAAATATGAACCTGCACATTTGCCAACCGCTGTTTATTTTAAATCGTTAGAAGTTGAAAACAAGAAAGACGAAGAAAAAATAAATAATGCTTTATCAAAGATTTTAAAAGAAAGCCCATGCGTAGAATTAAAACGTAACCACGAAACCAAACAACTTTTAATAGGTGGTTTAAGCGATTCTCATATTGCTTACATTGCTGAAAGAATTAAAAATACCTATAACATCACCGTTACTCTTGGTGAGCCAAAAGTTGTTTATCGCGAAACAATTAAAGCTAGCGCTGAGGCTGAAGGAAGATATATTAAACAATCTGGTGGTTCTGGCTTTTATGGTGTAGTTGTTATGAGATTTTCACCAAGCGAGAAAAATGAATTTACAGAAGAAATTTTTGGCGGTTCTGTTCCAAAAAGTTATTTCCCCGCTGTTGAAAAGGGATTTTATGAATCACTTCAACAAGGTCTTTTAGCAGGATTTCCAGTTGTTGGTGTTAAAGCCACACTTCTTGATGGAAAATATCATAGTGTTGATTCAAATGAATTAGCCTTTAAGATGGCCGCTATTTTAGCGTTTAAAGAAGCATATATGAAGTGTAAACCAACAATTTTAGAACCAATAATGAAAATAACAGTAAATGTTGAAAATCAATATATTGGCAATATTTTAAGCGATTTGAATTTAAGAAGAGCAAGAGTATTAAATATGGAAGAACTAGGTGATGATACTCAAAACATTGTTGCACTCGCTCCAGAAAGTGAAATTCTTGATTATGTAACAAAATTAAGAGTATTAACACAAGGCAGCGGTTTCTTTAATCGTGAATTTGATTCATTCCAAGAAGTTCCTAATTATCTTATCGATCAAGTATTAGCAAAAAATTCTTTATTAAATAAATAAGAAAGGAAGATAGAAGTTTTATGTTAGAACCATATACCGAACAAGAATTATTCAATCTACGTCATGTCGTGGTGGAACCAGACACAATCATTGATCGTTTTAAATGCACATTAGTGTGTTCAATCAATGGTAAGGATGAAATTATTGGTAAACGTAAATGGAAAGTTAAAGACATCAAAGGAGAAGGATATATCGGTTTTGATGCGTTTAATCATTCTGTTGAAAATGCAATTACACAAAGAATAAGAATCACTTATGTTGGACATGATTATGTCTGTGTATTTGTTAGAGAACCCGCAAAAGGAAACATTCCTCATTTGCATCGCGTTTCTTTAAAAGATAATGATTATGTAACTTCTGTTGATTGTGGTAATGGAATCGTTTATAAATTAATCACAACAGTTAGAGAAAAAGAATTACCTGTTTATTAATAAAACTATTTAATTTTATTTTAAAAAAGCGAAGGAATTATTGTGTTTTTCTTCGCTTTTTATATTTTAAAAAATGTCATATTTTTACATAAATATTTGCAAAAAGCAGATATTTTATTAAAAACCTAATGTATGTTCGCAAACAATATATATACCTAATCCAATTAAAATTAGACCGCCTATAATATTGGCTATACTATAGTGACCTTTTAATAATTTATTTATTTGATGACCTAGTAAAACGCCCACTAATGCAATAACAAATGTGATACCAAAAATTATTAAAACATCATACGCAATAAATAAATCAAATGTCGTTAGTGTGATACCAACCGCTAAAGCATCTATGCTAGTTGCAAATCCTTGAAATAATACTGCATACCATTTAAACGTTATTTCTTTTTCTTCTTCTTTTTTAATAATATCTTTGATGCCCTCAAATAACATCCACAAACCAATTCCAACTAATAAGGCAAACGCTACCCAATGGTCATAATCTTTTATATAATCCATGAATGTAGTGCCTAAAAAATAACCAATTGTGGGCATTATTCCTTGAAATAATCCAAACGTTAAGGCAATAAATAAAGATTGCCATATTTTGATATTTTTGATACGTATGCCATTACATATTGCTACTGCAAAGGCATCCATGGCTAGGCCAATTCCAATTAAAATAATCTCAATCCACATAAACGTATAAAAGATATCATAATGGCTATTGATTGTAAATGAGACGCTTATTAAAGTTTTAATAAGTTAACTTGCTTAAATTTAGTATTTGGAAGTCTTTTATTAAAGTATAAGGAAAAAATATCTAACAAACCCCAAATGTCAATACTGAATAATATTGTAATCATTTAAAGCTTGAATATTTGAAACATTTTATATGATAAGCAAGTTATCACATCAAGAATTTATATGCGGATGTGTTGTTCATGTGAAACCATTGTCCGTGTGCAAGCTACGACCCTGCAAAACGCGGTACGATGAAATTACTGCCACCCGAATATAATGTCGCAAAGCTCCGTTCGGATTACGAACGTATGCGAAATATGCTATTCGGTGAAAAACCGAGTTTTGAGGAAATCATGAGCGCAATGACGCGGTTGGAAAAGGAAATCAATGCTATCAAGTAGAAAATTCACTGATGTATCAAGTGCTTTTGCTTTACGTGTGATTTTTTATTTAAATATGTTGACAAGATAGATGTTGAAAAATATAATATTTTTGCTTAAATTAAAATAGTGAGGCTTTAGATGAGAGAAAAAGTGATTTTAATTTGCAGCGAATGTTTGTCAAGAAACTATGTAACAACAGTTAAAAAAGGCGAACAAAAACAACGCTTAGAAATTAATAAATTTTGTCCCCGTTGTAACAAGTACACTATTCACAAGCAGTCCAAATAAAGGAGAAACAATATTATGGGTTTAAAAAAATTTACTGGCGAAGTTGTTAAAGAAGGTCGCCGTGTAAGATGGCCAAAAAGAGATATCATGATAGCAAGTGTTATTACAGTTTTAGTTGTTGCTATTTTTGCTGGATTAATTTTATGGTTAGAGGATTGGGCAGGTAATACATTATTAGAATTATTAAGAGATGCCTTCTCGACACTAAATAAATAATTGTAGGAGTAGGAGAGAGTTATGAGCCAAAATCAAGGTGTATTATTAGATACTAATCCAGAACACAAAAGCGGTTTAGGTGAAAAAGAATGGTATGTTGTTAATACTTATTCTACTCATGAAAAGAAAGTCCAAGACAACCTTATAAAACGTGTTGAATCAATGGGACTACAAGATTTGGTATTCCGTATTATAGTTCCAGAAGAAGAAGTACCAGTAATGAAAGATGGCAAACCAACTGGAAAAACAAGAATGAAAATTATTTATTCCGGTTATGTTTTTGTTGAAATGATTATGACTGATTATGCTTGGTATGTCGTAAGAAACACTCCAGGTGTTACTGGTTTCGTTGGTTCTTCTGGAAAAGGCACAAAGCCATTCCCAATTCCACGTGAACAAATTGAACCTGTTTTAAAAAGAATGGGTGTTGTTGATGATTCCATGTATGATCGTTATAAAGAAGGCGATTATGTTAAAATTATCAATGGACCATTTGAAGGTACTGAAGGAAAAATCATTTCTATTGATAAAGAAAAAGGAATGGTTGTTGTTGAAGCGACATTCTTTGGTAGAGCTTCGACATTTGATGTTGAATTTTCAAACATTGAAAAATCCAATATATTATAATCAATAATATAAGATAAACTTGATAGGCTGTCTCATTGACAGCCTTTTTTAATACATTTGCTTGACAAATGTAATCTAACGGCGTATCTTTTGCTTATGTTTAAGGGAGGTCTTAAAGATGAAAAAAGTACTTAGTGCAGTAGCAGTAGTCGCCTTAATGACTGGAGCCTTAGTCGGATGTACTCCAACCGAAAGTTCTAGTTCAATGTCTCAATCGTCTACTACTACATCATCGCAACCAAATCCTGTTGTTACTGATTACGCAGTCGGTATTAATAAAGGTGAGGGTGTCGATGTTACTTTAGTTACCAGCGCAAAAGAAAATGGTTTATATGCAGCTGGAAGCAGTGTTGAATTTAGTGTTGTCCTAACAAATGATCTATACGAAATTGTAAGTGTCAGTGTTAGCGACACAAATGTTGTTAAACTTGAAAACAACAATTATTCATTTGTTATGCCTAATAAAGACACAACAATTACTGTCGCTACCAATTCAATTGGTGATGGTAGTTTATTAAACGTCAGCGATGTCAAACAAGAAGATGTTCCTACTTCTTATGACACATTAAAAGAAAGATTAGCATATGCAAGTGCTGTTGAAGGAACTTATATGAAATCCGCGACTTTGGATTCAACATATGATTTCGATACAGATGATATTACTCATTATGAAGTAGTAGCAGGCAAAAATAATGTTTTAATGATGAATGGTTATACATTATCTAGTGATACTTCTACGATTAGCGAACATCTTTCTGTTCAACGTGGAATGTATGATGAAGAACATTATTATTCAATTACAACTAGTTCTAGTTATCAATCATTAAGTGTTGAGCCTGAATTTAAATTAGTGGTAGCAGATCCAACTTTACAAGAAGGCGAAGAAGCTCCAACTTTAGATGACAACCACATGTATCAAAGCCAAGCTAATAAATTAGTGTCTAGCTATGGTTTAGTCGATTTATTAGTGGAAGAATTTTTCACAAATGATGAATTTGGTGATAGATATTCCTATGATGAAGTTGAGGTTTCTAGTCAAGTAAATAGTGATAAAAAAACTTACACCACAACTGTTTATGGAACTTATGTTGGATATTCATCTTATCGTATTGGTGAAATGTTGTTAACATTTGATGGTGATGGTTTCTTAAATTCCGCTCATTACACAAGAACTGAATATGACATCAATGATTACAATGAAGCATTGGGTGAATTAGCAAGTGATGCTACTCCAATTTTAGATGTTTATACCAACTTTGACTTTGTTCGTGGATACAAACTACATGTCGAACCAGTTCTTGATCCAACATATTATGCACCTAGCAATTATGATGTTAGAACATATATGAAAGTTGATGGCGTTTCTGAATATTTAGCAGTGGCAGATGGCACTGTTGAAGCAGGCTCTAAATTATCATTTGGATTTACTGTTAAAGATGATAATCCATGGGTTAACGCTCCAATTTTAGTTGGTGGAACAGAAGGATTTGTCGAAGTTAATGGTCAAGAAGCTCGTATTTTAAAAGAAGGTAGCTTTGAATTATATTTTGATAATGGTTTAGGTGAAATTAAGACTGTTGCACTTACTTCTACACCTGCTCAACCACACGTTATTTCTACATCTTTAACAAATGGTTCTACCATTTTCACTGAGCAAGAAACAGACTTAGCAGTTTCTATTTTACCTGCTGAAGCTTCACAAGATGTGACAGTAGTAGTGGATGAATCAAGTTCTATTCAAGCCAATATTGTCGATAAAGGTAATGGCGTATTTGGCATAACACCTGCTTCAGTTGGCGATTTATCATTATTAATTACATCTAGTGCTAATCCAGAATTAAGCGTAGTTCTTCAATTGGTCGCTAGTGAAAAACCAGATGTTGAAGTTATTAAAGAAAAATTGTTCACAATGTCTTTAAAAGGTGATGCTTATTATAGCGATCATACAATTACCTTTGAAGAAAATGGACGTGGATATTATCAAGTCGATAGCGGTGATCCAATTTCATTTACTTGGGAAATCGATGAAGTCAATTTAACTATTGATACAGTATTTGATAATCCATCTGACACAACTGGAGGATTCTCTCCATTTACTAATCTTGTAATTGTTGATGAAAACAACTTATTCGCTGTTGCCCATTATTATGGTAGCGATTATGATATGGATTTAGTATTTGGTGATCGTGTTGATTTTAGAGTTCCTGAAAGCGCTAGTGAAATTACATCTATTTTAACATCCAATACATTAAATTATTCTGAATATACTGATGAATACTGGGTCAATTTCAATAGCGATAACACAGGCATTATGCACGTTGATGAAGATGGAACTGATTATTATTCAACTTTTACTTGGTCAGTTGATGAAACAACATTAGAAGTTACCATCACACCAGATGATGATTCCGCTCGTTATAATATTGAAGAAGTTTCTTTTGCTTCAATCTCATCAGTAAGTTTATCTATTAGTTACAATGGCGGTAGTGCTTATAGTTATGATTTTGCACTTATCACAAGAACCACTATCGAACAACCACAAGCGTAACTAAATATTAATATTTAAAACATCAAAGACGTCTTCTTTTGAAGGCGTCTTTGATTACTATACGTAGAAAAATAGGAGAGAAACAATACATGCATATAAAAAAAGTAGCACTACTAGTTGCAACTTCACTTCTTTTAGTCGGTTGTAACAATAATGATACATCTAGTTCAAGCATAATAAATTCATCTACATCTTCTTCAACTTCGAGTTCCAATAAAGATATATTGCCAAATATTGATGTTTTTCATTCGATAACTGATATATTTGCATATTTAGAAACTGATGGTCTTGATTTAGAAGTTGAAAATGGTGTTTCGTTTGAAAAAAACATGTCTCAATTTGAACAAACGCAATACTCATCTACAACTATCAGCGATGTTTCAAGCGGTATATCTTATTTTGATACCACGCTTACTGTAAACGGGACACAAACAACAACACGCAACAATGGTGTAAATGAAACAACTCAAAAAGACAATTATAAAGGAATCACAACTTTATTAGATAATAAAATTTATTCAATTGTTGATTTTGAAAACGGAAAAGAAAACGATTATGCAACAAGCGTTGATTTTACATCCTCTATGTCTAATTATTTATTAGAATTGACATCTGTTAACGCTGTCAGCACTTTGTTAAGTTATTATGATACATATTTATCTGATCAAATTATCAAAGGATTTGATGATATTGAACCTACTATCGATACAACAAACGGCTCTTTTTCATATCAAATAAAACAATCATGGACAAAAACTATTTCTTCTATTGATTTTGGCTTTGCCTGTAATATTGATATCTTATTTGATAAAGATGGAAATTTGTTAGAATTTGATTTTGAATATTCTGAACATCAATTTATTATTGATGAAGTAACAGGAGATACAACTGAAGAAAGTTTTGTTATCTATTCAATAAATGATAATACTACAGTCACATTAGGGACAAAACAAACATATAACAATGATTTTTTAAATCCATTAGATTATTTTATGACTGACTTTGTTCCTGCAATTTATGCTTATGAAGTAAGTGGTGAAACGCCTATTCTTCAAGATAATGAATCAATTGCTTATGATCGTTATTTAATTGCACAAGTTAAAGAAGTTACACCTATTAACGCTTTAGATACTGATTTAACAATTAGCGCTAGTTCAAATAGCAATGTTATAAGAGTTAGTAATGGCATTGCTAGCAGTGTCGGAGAAGGCACGACAACATTAACTATTACTAATGAAAACAAAACCATTAGCAAAACATTGCAAGTTACAGTCAAAGCTCCTAGTATGGAAAGAATTGAAGCTAATATTTATTCACAATATCATTACTTAAATGATACAGAAGATATTTATGTTACAGTTTATCCTGATAACACATTAGATTCTTTTGAAATTATTAATAACACTCCTGAAACTGCAAAGTTGAACGGACCAGATGAAAACAATTA
This sequence comes from uncultured Bacilli bacterium, assembly GCA_944358985.1. Classification (GTDB taxonomy): domain Bacteria; phylum Bacillota_I; class Bacilli_A; order RFN20; family CAG-826; genus CAJOOD01. The sequence goes on from CALVSI010000003.1 coordinate 60,181, forward strand.
CTATAGTGTAACAAATATTGCACTTGGTGATGTTAGATTAACCGTTAGATGTGTAAATAATCCTGACATTTCCACTACAATAGAATATGAAGTAATTGAACAAAAATCAAAAGAAGAAGTTATTGCAAATTTAATTGGTACTTGGTATGGTCCAATGTTAGACCAAAACAATGAAAATTATATTGAAAACGCTGCAAAAATTGAGTTTTTTGATGATAACAGCGGACAATTCACTTGTCAAAGCGATAATACAGGCATGTTATTTGTCCCAAATCAACCATATCAATTCACTTGGTCAGTTAATGAAAATAGTAGCTATACAGATCGTGTAGAAATTCTTATTTCTGAAATAACCGCTGACTGGACAGTTTATGACTATAACACGATGTGGCTATGGCTTGATGGGAAAAGTGCATATCTTCAACTTACTTGCACTGATTTCTTTGGTGCAAATGTTTTAAGTGATTTAGTAAAGGAGTAAAAACATGAAAAGAAAATTGTTTTCTATTTTATCCATTGCAAGCGTATTAGCTCTTGGATTAACGGCTTGTACACCTGAAACAGTTTCAAGTAGTTCTAATTCTACATCTTCTAATACAACAACATCTTCTGAAAATGTTGATCAAATTCTTTCTAGCGATTTGCAAACATTATTAACACAGCAATATTACGCTAACGAAGTAAGAAACGCGAGTAAAATTGTCTATCATGGTGATGAAAACCGTGGTGATACTGCCATTTATACTTATGATGAAGAATGGACTGTTTATGATGATGAAGTTGGATATGCAACTGGTAAAAATACACTTAATTATCCAGATAGCGATACTCCTAACTCATATAAAGAAGATACATATCGACACATTGTTAAAACGGAAACTATCTCAAATCAAAAAATAATTTATTTTGTAACCGATTTTAATAATGATGGGGCACAATATCAAAATTGGTGTGATGATGCGACAAGACTACCAGTATATGAAAGTGAAATGCCTGGTTTAGTGGAAGGTAGCGATTATTTAGCACAAGGTTCCGTTATTGGTCAAATTAATAAACAAGTTAGTTTAATTGCTAGTAACTTTATCGCTGTTATGTTAAGTCAGGCAAATGGTAATATTCCATATGTTCTTTCATATGTTAAAGACGGAAATCAAATTTATGAATTACAAGATTTTATTTTTGAAGTAGATGATTTAAAATACACATACACGTTTTTATTAACATTTGATGATGATCGAATTATAAATGCTGAGCTTCACACTAGTGTGGATTATGGCGAAAATTATGTTATCACAATTGATGATACATATACTGTTAGTTATGATGAAAGAACATCGTTTGCTAATTCTAATATTGATATGGACCCAAATAATTACTTTTTAGCTAGTGTAAGTGAAGTTAAAGGCTTTTATTATGATAATGGTGAAAAAGTTTATGTTGATTTAAACGATGTTCCTGTCGGTATATTTTTAGCATTTGAAGCTAGCGTATACGAACCATCTTTAGCAGTAGATTTATCTATGAACGCTGTTGAATCATCTAACCCTGCATTTGTAATAAGCGGAAATGTATTTGAAGTTACTGCTGCTGGTAGAGCAACATTAACTATTGAAAGCCAAACCGGTGTTGTTTTAAATGTTAGTGTCGCTGCTGGTATTCCTGATGTTGAATCGATTACTTATACACACGCTACTAGTGATATTGAATTAGATTATGATAGCGACGATAATCCTATTTATTCAATTTATGTTGGACAAACTTACGATAGCATTTATGTCGGTGTGGAACCAAACGAAGCCGGCTTAGATAATCTAACTTGGGAAATAAGCGATTCTAGTGTTTTATCAATAACTAAGGTTGCTACTTATTCAACAATGATTGAACTTGAATACCAAGTATTAGCAAATAATTCTTCAAAATCAGTTACTGTTACATTTAAAAGCGGAGAAGTCTCTTATGATGTCACTTATAATATTAAAGATGAACTAACTGATGAAGATAGAATTGCTATATTAATGAACACAGAATATCATTGGGATTCGTTGTATCAAGGTGGAAGTGCTGATTTGACATTTGTAAGTGAAACGACCGCACATTTACGTTTTTATTCAGGCAACGAAATAATTGAAACTGATTTTACTTATTCGTTAAATGGCACTCAATTGATTGTTTCTAATTTAACAAATGCAGATTATCCATATGCATATAATAGCGGTGATATCTCTTTAGATTGCCAAGAAATTACTTTACGAGTTGATGTTACTGCAAATGTTCATTATTTTTATCCAGTTGTAGAGGCATAATTATGAAATTTCAAAAAGTAATTTTACCTATCGTATCAATTGTTTTGCTAGGTGGTTGCAATAATATAGAAAATTCTAGCTCTTCAACATCAATTAGTAGTTCTATTTCATCATCTACAAGTATTGCTTCAACAACAAGTGAAGAACCCGCTATTGAGGATAATATTGAAGCTGTGCGTCAAATAATGAAAGAACTTAAAGGCAATCACAATCACGCTAGTTATTCCATTACACAGTTTGATTATTATGGAGCGGTTGATATAACCACGACACGCACAGGCGAAAAAACATCTTATCAAGATTATTTTTATCAAGATTTATATTCGGAACAAATTGGTGAAAGTACACCATATAATGGAAGAATCGATCGCGGTTTTGATAATTCAGAGCATCTTTATCAAATAACACAAGTCGATAGTATTCTTAATAAAATTTTTATCGATAGAGATGATAATGGTGAATATCCTATTGATTATCTTGAATATTTTTTCTCAGTCGACTTTGCTACTATTTATTGTTATGAAGTATTAGATTCTTCTTTAACAGCATTAAAGCAATATAGCGATTGTTCAGCATATTTAGACACTAATATTTTTGATGTTGATTTTAATCAAGATGGAGATAAATCATTTAACTATCGTTTAACATTTAAAAAAGGTAGTTATGTTCAATTCGAATTTTATCGTGAAGATACCTTAACAATTCAAAATGGCGAAATTATAAAATCACAATCGAGTTATTATCAATCAGTAGAAGACGCCACTAACTATCAATCAATCGCTAATGAAATTGAATATTCAACTGTCGATAGTGTTTACGATGGTGATAAATTAATAGATTTAAATTAAGACAAAATGAACAAAAAGAACTGCGATTTGCAGTTCTTTTTTTAAGAATGTTCTTTAAAATATAACTTATTTTTTTGTTTTTTTGTTTCTTACAACGCGGACCTTTTTACCATTAATGCCTTCTCTAAAAGCTTTAATTTCACGTGTTGTTCCAACGACAAATACTTTGTCATCTGGAAGAATTTTATCATTTCCACCTGGAACAAATGAAGCACCATCGCTTCTAACGATTAATAAGATGTTTACACCGAATCGTTCTTTTGGTTGCAATTCCATCAAAGTAGTGGGAATAAAACTTGGATTAACCATAATTGAAACGACATTATATTTTCTATCTAGTTTGTAATAATCTTTATAATCGTAACTTTCTAAACGATTAGCTAATCCCGCTCCCGCTGCTTTTTGTGGAGATACAACCTCAGTAGCGCCTAACTTTTTAACAATAGGAATATAATAATCATTATCAACACGAACGATTATTCTTTTAACACCAATTTCTTTTAAAATAACGGTCGTTAAAATCATTGCTTTATCATTTTGACCAAAAGCAATAATTGCAGCATCAACATCTTTGATTCCTAATTCTTGAAGCGCTTCCTCGTTAGTGGAATCAGCAATAAAACAAGTTGGAAGAATGTCGGCGACTCTTTTAACACTTTCTTCATTAGAATCGATTGCTATCACATCAACACCTTTGTCCACTAATTCCTCAACCACAGCAGTGCCAAATTGTCCTAAACCAATTACCGCATAAGATTTTTTTGCCATTTTTTATACCTCCTTAGCCGATGAGAATATCTGTTTCAACATAACGGATATTTGCGTCTTGTTGACTATCTTTGCTATTAAATACTTGGAAGAATGTAATAGGTCCTAATCGACCAATAAACATTACTATTGATAACACTATTTTTGAAGCTGGATGCAAAGTAGGAGTAATTCCTGTTGACACGCCAACTGTTCCAAATGCTGAAAAACTTTCATATAATAAATCAGTTAACCGACTTTGATCGTAATTTGGATTATTTGCTTCAATTGATGCACATATTACATAAGACAATATTACAACACCAAACGCTAAAAATGTTAGCGAGAGACCTTTTAAAATTGTTTTTTGTGAAAAAAATCTTTTAAAAGCAATCACTCGTTTTCCGCGCAAATAGGAATACATAGTTAACACAATTAAAAAAGCAGTTGTGACTTTAATACCACCGCCAGTGGAAAGTGGTGCAGCGCCTATAAACATCAATAAACAAGATAATATTTTTCCTGCTACTGATAATGATGCTTGATCATAACTTGCAAATCCTGCTGTTCTAAGCGTTACACTTTGAAATAAGGCTTGCATAAAGTCCATACTATTTTCACCCTTCATGCCATCTGTAAGCATGAACAATCCGGCCCCTCCAAATATTAATATAGTGGTCATGATTAACACTATTTTTGTAAAAACAGTGTATTGTTTTGGGTTCTTAAAAGTAAAAACTTCAATAACAACGACAAACGAGATACCACCGCAGACAATTAACAGCATTGTAATAATGCACAGATATTGATATGCCCATTCTGGCATCATTAAAAGCAGCGATCCTTCTAACGCTGTTTCTCTTACAAATGACGTCGTAGAAAACATATCAAAACCAGCGTTATTATATGAAGAAATTGAATGAAATATACTTGCCCAAACAGCATCCCAAGGATTTTGATAAATTGTTAAAAAAGCTGGCAATGAAAGCAAAAACCCTGCAAATTCAAAACAAAATGCAATTAAAATGACTTTTCTAACAAATTTTGCAAGCTGATTCATCGATTCAGCACCGACGATTTGACTTAATGAAAATCTATCTTTAAATTGTAATTTCTTTTTAAACAAAGTAATGATAAAAGCCAAGATTGTAATAAAACTTAAACCACCAACTTGAATGCAGATGATAACAATTAATTGTCCAAAAAAAGTTAAGTCATTAACGACCCCGCCCTTTAAAGATACAAGACCAGTCACACATGTTGCACTTGTTGCAGTAAATAATGCATCAACGAAATCTCCCCATTGTCCTGTCGTTTGCGCCATTGGTGTGCAAATAAAAAACGCACCAACAAAAATAACTAGGAAAAAGGAAATAATTGATAATAGAAACGGCGATATATGAATTTTATTTTTTATCGATTCGTCTTTAAACATAAGTCCTTCAATGCCACTATGATATATGCAAACCATAAAACTTGCAAATTTTATTTTTTTGAGAGGTAAATTTTATTAATTTACTTCTTAATATTTTTTCACAAAAATTTTCTTTCGTTTTTAAAAATATGTTGAATTGAGTTTTTATATTTGATATCATATCAAAGCATATCGCTTGAATGCGCGTATATGCATACGTGGTAGGGCGTGTGATTTCACCCGTTTCCCACTGCACGGACATTTTTAAAGGAGGAAAGTCACGTGAGTAAAAAAATCGCAAAAGTAGTGAAGATGGAACTTCCTGGTGGCGATGCCAAACCAGGACCAAAACTTGCTTCTGCCGGTGTTGTTATGCCAAAGTTTTGTACCGACTTTAATGCAAAAACTGCCGATAGACGAGGAGAGATTGTTCCAGTTATTATCACTGCCTATGAAGACAAGACATTTAGTTTTGTCATCAAAACCTCACCTGTTGCAGGTTTAATCTTAAAAGCAGCAGGAGTCAGTAAAGGTTCTGGCAATTCTAAAAACATCGTTGGACATATTTCCAAAGAAGATTTAAGAAAAATTGCCGAATACAAATTACCTGATTTAAATTGCCATGACGTTGAATCTGCAATGAAAATTGTTGCTGGTTCATGCCGTAACATGGGAATTAAAGTGGATGACTAAGGAGGTATTAAATCATGCATAGAAGTAAAAAATATCGTGAAGTAGACCAATTAGTAGACCACAGCAAACTTTATACCTTAGAAGAAGCCTGTGAACTTGTTAAAAAAACTTCTGTAACAAAGTTTGATGCTTCAGTTGGTGTTTCATTAAAACTCAATGTTGATATGAAACAAGCTGATCAACAAGTTCGTGGTACATTGATTCTTCCAAATGGTAATGGTAAGACCAAACGCGTCTTAGCAATTACTAACAAAGTTGAAGAAGCGACACAAGCTGGTGCTGACTTTGTTGGTGGTAAAGAAATGTTAGAAAAAATTCAAAAAGAAAATTGGTTTGACTATGATGTCATCGTGGCAACACCTGACATGATGGGTGAATTAGGCCGTATGGGTCGTTTACTTGGCCCAAAAGGTTTAATGCCAAATCCAAAAACAGGTACAGTTTCTAACGACATTGCAAAAGCTATCAGCGAAATTAAAGCTGGTAAAGTTGAATACCGTTGTGACCGTGATGGTAATATGCACATTGCTTTTGCAAAAGTATCATTTGACGTCAATAAAATGGTGGAAAATTTAAAAACCATTGTTACCACTATCGTTAGAGTACGTCCAAGTGCGGTCAAAGGTGTATATATCACCAATGCTGTTATCCATACGACCATGGGACCTAGCATTAAAATTACTTTTGATGGAAGATAATTCCATCTTGGTCGGCTAATTAGATTTCAATATACCTAAGACAGTAACGGCTTTGCTTAATAATGTTACCGAGGTGGAATATAGATTTAGTTATTTCTCCTTAACGTATATTGAACCTCAAAAATTTTAAAAGAAGGAGGTAAAACGATGAATCAAATAACTTTGGATGCAAAAAAAGCAGTAGTGGATTCTATTGTTGGCAAGTTAAACAATGCTAAAACGACTGTCGTTTGTGAGTATCGTGGTTTGACTGTCAATCAATTAGAAGATTTGCGTAATAAATTACGTGAAACAAATTCCACATTTTGCGTTTACAAGAATTCAATGGTTGTTCGTGCTTTAAAAGAAGTAGGACAAGAACAATTATCTGATATTCTTACTGGCCCAAATGCAATCATTTTCTCAGAAGATGTTATTGCTGGTGCTAAAGTCGCTGCAAAATTTGCAAAAAGAAATGATAATCTCGTTTTAAAAGGCGGTTTAGTTGAAGGCCGCGTTGTTGATGCAAAAGGCATCAAAGAAATAGCAAGTCTACCAGGTAGAGAAGGCTTGATTTCAATGTTACTATCGTGCTTACAAGCACCAGTTCGCTCATTTGCTTGCGCTGTTAAAGCAGTAGCGGATAAAAACTAGCCAAAAGGAGGATATATAAATGGCAAAATTAACAATTGAAGAAATTGTCGCTTCATTAGAAGAAATGACAGTATTAGAATTAAACGATTTAGTTAAAGCAGTTGAAGAAAAATTTGGTGTTACCGCTGCTGCACCTGTTGCAGTTGCTGCCGCTCCAGCTGAAGAAGAAGTTGCAAAAGGACCAAGTGAAGTTTCCTTAATTTTAAAAGCTGTTGGTGCTAGCAAAGTTCAAGTCATTAAAGCTGTTCAAGCTATCACAGGTCTTGGCTTAATGGATGCAAAAAAACTTGTTGATGCTGCTCCAAGCCCAATTAAAGAACACATTTCACCAGTTGAAGCTGAAGAACACAAAAAAGCTTTAGTGGCTGCTGGTGCTGAAGTCGAAATTAAATAGTTAATCAAAAAATATGTCTCAATATTTTGATAACGATGATAAAGTTAAAACTTTTCAAAGAGAAATTAAATTCGAAATTTTGGGGCAGCAATTAACATTTATAACCGATAACGGCGTATTTAGTAAAAAGCATATTGACGAAGGGACGAAGTTGCTTTTGCAAGCACTCGTTCCTCTTCGTCTATCTAATGACATATTAGATTTAGGATGTGGATATGGTGTTATTGGAATAACGATTGCCTATTTTAATAAGGATTGTCGTGTAGTTCTTGCTGATGTTAATAAAAGAGCAGTGGAACTAACAAAATTAAATGTTAATAATCATCACCTTCATGCGCGTTGCACGTGTTTAATATCTAATATATATGAAAACATTGATAGCGAATTTGATAATATTATCATTAATCCGCCGATACGTGCTGGGAAGGATGTTACCTATTCAATGTATTTGGGTGCTTATGAGCATCTTAAGAAAAATGGGTGTTTATTTATCGTAATTCGTAAAGCTCAAGGTGCACCAAGTGCTTTTAAATATTTAGAAAGCCTATTTAAGAGTGTTTGTGTGATTGCCAAGGGCAAAGGTTACTGGATAATAAAAGCTTTAAAAATATAAAGGAGCCCGCTGATGTCAAAACAAAACAATATTAGAGATATCAATTCATTGGCCCAATTAAATAATGGCCGTGTTAATTATTCAAAAATTTCTGGTAGTCTTCCTTTACCTAATCTTGTTGAAATTCAAACAAAATCATATGAAGAATTTAAACAAAAAGGATTAGATGAAGTATTTAAAGAAATATTTCCTATCACTAACTACACTAATACATTAGAAATTAGTTATGTTAATGTCGAACTTGGAGAGCCCAAACATTCTTTTTTAGATTGTAAAGCTCGCGATTTGAATTATTGCGTTCCAATGCATGTTTCTTTACGCTTGCACCGTAAACAAAGCGGTTTAATTCAAGAATCTAAAATATATATGGGCGAGTTACCATTAATGACCAATTCTGGCACATTTATCATTAATGGTGCGGAAAGAGTAATTGTTTCACAATTAGTTCGTTCTCCTGGTGCATATATGTCAAAAACCCGCGATGAAAAATCCGGTAAATTTATTTATGAAGCTGATTTGATTCCAGGTCGTGGAACTTGGTTAGAATTTGAAAGCGATCAAAAAGATATTTTAAATGTTCGTATTGATCGTCAACGTAAAATGAATGCTGGAACTTTCTTAAAAGCCATTGGTTTAGAAAAAGATGAAACTATTTTCTCATTGTTTGGCAAAAGGAAGAACTTAGTAGAGACATTAAAAAAGAATGTTGATATTACTGAAGATCCACAACTTAAAAAACTAAATTATTCTATTAGCGAATGTGCATTAGTGGATATTTTTAGAAAATTAAAACCTGGTGAACCAGTTACAAAAGAAAGTATTGTTAATTTCTTAGTACAAAAATTCTTTGATGATAAGCGCTACGACTTAGGGCGTGCTGGCCGTTATAAATTTAATATTAAATTAGGTGTTTATAATCGTTTAGTCAACGCTATATTGGCGGAAAACCTTATTTCTAGTGATGGTGAAGTTGTTTATAAAAAAGGTGATCGATTAACTGAAAGTGATGTCGACCATTTGCGCGATATTGAATTTTTTGAAAAAGGTGCGCACACTAAGACAATTAAGGTTAATCAAAACCTTGATACTCATTCAACAGTAAACATTGTTAAAGTTTACACTGATGATAGTAAAGATACTGTTGCAAATATTATTGGTACAGATTTAAATGAAACACTTTCACGCGTTACTATTTCTGATATGATTGCTACCTTCTCATATTTTATGAATATTCAAGATGGTATTGGCACATTTGATGATATTGATCATTTAGGAAACAGACGTGTTAGATGTGTTGGTGAATTGATTCAAAATCAATTTAGAGTTGGCCTTTCTAAAATGGCTAAATCTGTCCAACAAAAAATGTCTACTACGAATGTTGAAGAAGCAACTTTAAAGAAGTTAATCAATATTCGTCCTTTGACCTCTTCAATTAGAGAATTCTTTGCTCAAAGTCAACTTTCTCAATTTATGGATCAAGTTAATCCTTTAGCAGAGTTAACAAATAAAAGACGTCTATCTGCATTAGGTCCTGGTGGTTTAACTAGAGATCGTGCATCAAGTGAGGTTCGTGACGTTCACTTCTCACATTATGGACGTATTTGCCCAATTGAGACTCCAGAAGGTCAAAACATTGGTTTAATTAATAACTTAGCAACTTACGCTAAAGTTAATCCATATGGATTTATTGAAACACCATATCGTCGTGTTGAACATCGCGATGGTAAGGCTTTCGTATTAGATGGTGTTGAAAATACTGATTATTTAGACGCAATGAGTGAATTTGAATTAGTTATCGCCGAAGCAAATATTAATTTGTCTAGCGATGGCGAAATTCTTGATGATGAAGTTATTGCTCGTTATAGAGGAGAAAACATTGTCGCAAATAAAAATGATGTCGATTATGTTGACGTTTCTCCAAAACAAATTGTTTCTATTGCAGCAGCATGTATTCCTTTCTTAGAAAACGATGATACTACACGTGCATTGATGGGTGCAAACATGCAACGTCAAGCTCTTCCATTATTAAGACCACACGCTCCATTTGTTGGAACTGGTATGGAAAATCAAATTGCTCATGACTCCGGATTAGCGGTTATTGCTAGCAATGATGGGGAAGTAGTGTATAACGATTCTTGTTCAATTAAAGTCAAAGAAGGAGACAAGGTTCGTACATATCAACTACAAAAATTTGAACCATCAAACCAAGGAACATGTATTAATCAACACTCAATTGTCAAATTAGGTGATAAAGTTAAAAAAGGACAAATTATTGCTGATGGACCAGCAATGCAAAATGGCGATTTAGCATTAGGGCAAAACGTCACCATCGCCTTTATGACATGGAATGGATATAACTACGAAGACGCGGTTATTATGTCTGAAAGACTCGTTAAAGATGATACATATACTTCAATACATATTGAAGAACATCAAATTGAGTGCCGCGAAACAAAATTAGGTGATGAAGAAATTACTCGTGATATTCCTAACGTCGGAGAAGACGCTAAAGCTTATTTAGACGAAAGAGGAATAATTATTCCAGGTGCAGAAGTTAAAGAAGGAGATATCCTTGTTGGTAAAGTCACACCAAAAGGACAAACCGAACCAACACCAGAAGAAAAATTATTAATGGCTATTTTCTCTGACAAAACAAAAGAAGGAAAAGATGCTTCTTTACGTGTTCCACATGGTGGAAGCGGTATTGTTTTGGATGTCAAAGTTTTCAAACGTAGTGAAGGAGCGGAATTAGCACCTGGTGTTAACGAAGTTGTAAGAGTCTATATCGTTCAAAAACGTAAAATATCTGAAGGTGATAAGATGTCAGGAAGACATGGTAATAAAGGTGTTATTTCTCGTATCTTGCCTGAAGAAGATATGCCATTTTTACCTGATGGTACACCAATCGATATTATGTTAAATCCTCTTGGTGTTCCTTCTCGTATGAATATTGGTCAAATTTTAGAAGTCCATTTAGGTATGGCCTTAAAGAAATTAGGCTATAAAATTGCAACACCAGTTTTTGATGGTATTACAAATGAAGAAATATTTGATTTAATGAATAAAGCCAAAATGGATCCAGATGGCAAGACAGTCTTATATGATGGCCGTACAGGTGAACGTTTTGATGAAAGAATTACTGTCGGTGTCATGTATATGATTAAACTTGTCCACATGGTTGATGATAAGTTGCACGCTCGTGCGACAGGTCCATATTCACTAGTCACACAACAACCATTAGGAGGTAAAGCTCAAAATGGTGGACAAAGATTTGGTGAAATGGAAGTCTGGGCTTTGGAAGCTTATGGTGCTGCTCACATTTTACAAGAAATTTTAACAATTAAATCTGATGATCGTGTTGGAAGAAGAAAAACTTATGAAGCGATTATTCGTGGTAGACAAATACCAAAACCAGGCATTCCAGAAGCCTTTAAGGTTTTAGTCAAAGAATTGCAAGCCTTATCTTTAGATGTACGTTTGCTAGATGGTGAAGGTTATAACATCGATATGGATGAACTTGCAAAAGATGCTGAAAAAGAAGAAAGAAAATCAGATGCATATTTAAGACAAACTACTGACCAAACTGAAGTAGATGTTGAAGATTCATCGTTTACTCTTGATTCTTCAAATAATTAAAGGAGGGAAAATAAGATATGTTTGATGTCAAAAAATTAAGCGCGATTAAAATTGGCTTAGCCTCTCCAGAAGCAATTCGTAGTTGGTCACACGGTGAAGTCACTAGACCAGAAACTATTAATTATCGTAGCCAAAAACCAGAAATGGCAGGATTGTACTGCGAAAAGATTTTTGGTCCTAGCAAAGATTATGAATGCCACTGCGGAAAATACAAAAAAATTCGTTATGCTGGTATTGTATGTGAAAAATGTGGTGTAGAAGTTACCACTAAAGAAGTTAGACGTGAAAGAATGGGTCATATTGAACTAGCTTCTCCATGTACTCATATTTGGTATTTAAAAGGCATTCCTTCTCGCATTGGATTAATTTTAGATGTTTCACCAAAACATCTTGAAGAAGTTGTTTATTTTGCAGCACACATTGTTTTAGAACCAGGTATGTCTAGCAAATTATCGGTTGGCGAATTCATCGATGAAAAAAATGGACGTGAAGTCTTTATTCCTGTTTTAAAAGAAATTTTAGAAAATGATGAATGGGGATTAAAAGGCAAAAACGAAAGTTATGATTATCAAAGATGTGTTGAATTAATTGATCGTTTGAGCAACCGTAATGAAGTGTTTGATTTTGAAACTACTTCTAAATTTGTTGCCAATCATACAATTGATCCAAAAACAGGCAATGGTGCTGTATTTAGTGAAGGTGCAGAAGCAATTAAAAAATTATTGCAAGCTGTTGATTTAAATAAAGAAAGCGAATCGATTAAAGCTCGTTTAAAAGATGCAACTGAACAAAATAGAGCAAAATTAATTAAACGTTTAGAAGTTATTGAAGATTTTAGAAAGTCTAATAATAAACCTGAATGGATGATATTAGATGTTATTCCTGTCATTCCACCAGATTTAAGACCAATGCTTCAATTAGATGGCGGACGTTTTGCTACTTCTGATTTAAATGACTTATATAGAAGAGTTATTTCACGAAATAATCGTTTGAAAAAACTTATTGATATGAGTGCTCCTCAAGTCATTTTGATGAACGAAAAACGTATGTTACAAGAAGCAGTGGATGCTTTAATTGATAATGGCCGTCGTAATAAGCCAGTTCAAGGAACAGGTGGTAGACCATTAAAATCTTTATCATCGACATTAAAAGGAAAACAAGGCCGTTTTAGACAAAATCTTTTAGGTAAACGTGTTGACTATTCTGGTCGTAGCGTTATCGCGGTTGGACCATCATTAAAAATGTATCAATGTGGTTTACCAAGAGAAATGGCTATTCAATTATTAAGACCATTCATTGCTTGTGAATTATTAAAAAGAGGGTACGCTACCGCTCATAAACAAGCTGATCGCATCATCGATCGTTATGATAATGTTGTCTTTGATATTATCGAAGAAATTATTTCCTTCCACCCAGTATTGTTAAATAGAGCACCTACTCTTCACAGATTAGGTATTCAAGCTTTCCAACCAATACTTGTTGATGGACGTGCAATTCGTTTGCACCCATTAGTGTGTACAGGATTTAACGCTGACTTTGATGGCGACCAGATGGCGGTTCACGTTCCACTTTCTAAAGCCGCTCAAGAAGAAGCTTTAGATTTGATGTTAGCAAGTAATAATATATTAGGTCCAAAAGATGGAAAACCAATTGTTACTCCATCTCAAGACATGGTTTTAGGTAATTATTATTTAACATTAGAAGAAACAAAAGAAGATTTCTTAAAAACTGCAGAAATTTTAAGAAGTCACAATGATATTGAAGAAGCTGAAAAATATGAATTATACGCTGCTAGTGAAGGAAAACTATTCAAAACAGTTAACGATGTTATTAAAGCGTACAATTTAAAACAAATTCATTTGCATAATCGTATTGCAATTGTTGGTTCAGCTTTATTAAAAGAAGATTTTGATGATTATATGAATTCATCATATCTATTAACAAGTGTTGGTAAAGTTATTTTCAATTTAATTTTCCCAGCCGATTTCCCATATTTAAATTTGGTTAATGATGCTAATTTGCATGGTGATAAAGAATATATGAAAAAATTCTTTGTCCCGCGCGGTAGCAATGTTAAAGAAGAAATCAAAAAGATGCCTATTCATAAACCATTTAAAAAGAAAGATTTAGGCACGATTATTAATGAAATCTTTATTAGATATGGAACAACAAAAACAAGTGCAGTCTTAGATAAATTAAAAGACCAAGGATTTACTTACGCAACTTATGCTGGTATTACTGTCTCTTTAGCAGATATCTCTATCGTTGAAGGAAAAGAAGAAATGATCGCTAAGGGTGATGAAAAAGTCCGTCAAATCAATGAATTATTTGAAAATGGTTTATTAACTGATTCTGAAAGACATAAACACGTTGTCGATGTTTGGAATAATGTTTTAGATCAAGTTAAACAAAAATTAACCAAACAATTCGAAGAAGATGATAAAAACCCATTATTCATGATGTCCGATAGCGGTGCTCGTGGTAATATTTCTAACTTCGTCCAACTAGCCGGTATGAGAGGTCTTATGGGTAATACATCAGGTGAAACTATCGAATTACCTGTTAAATCTTGTTTCCGTGAAGGTATGTCTGTGGCGGAATTCTTTATTGCAACACATGGTGCACGTAAAGGTGGTGCTGATACTGCATTAAAAACCGCTGACTCAGGATATTTGACAAGACGTTTGGTTGACGTTAGCCATGATGTTATCGTCAGAGAAGAAGATTGCCATACCGATCATGGATTTGAAGTTAGCGAAATTATAGATTCAGCTAGAAACGCTGTTATTGTCAAATTATATGATCGTCTTGTTGGTCGTTATGCCTTAAATGATATTGTTAATCCTCAAACTGGAGAAGTTATTGTTAAAGGTAATACAATGATTGATGAAGAACACGCTCAACAAATTATTGATGCTGGTATAACTCATGTTAAAATTCGTTCATTATTTGGTTGTGAAACTAAAAATGGTGTTTGTGCACATTGTTACGGACGTAACTTAGCAACTGGTGATGAAGTTAAAGTTGGTGAAGCTGTCGGTGTTATGGCTGCTCAATCCATCGGTGAACCTGGTACTCAATTAACAATGAGAACCTTCCATACTGGTGGTGTTGCTGGTAGCGATATTACTCAAGGTTTACCACGTGTTCAAGAATTGTTTGAAGCACGTAATCCTAAAGGTGAAGCCACAATTAGTGAAATTTCTGGTACTGTCAAAGAAATTAGTGAAGAAAATGGCCGCTATAAAGTCGTTGTCGAAAATGAATTAGAATCAAAAGAATATCTTACTAATTATGGTGCTAGATTAAGAGTTAAAAAAGGCGATTCAATTAAAAATGGTGGAAAGATTACCGAAGGTGCTATTTCTCCAAAGAAATTAATCGAAGTAAGCGATATTACTACTGTTGAAAAATATATCTTAAAAGAAGTTCAAAAAGTATATTCTTTACAAGGTATTTCAATTTCAGACAAACACATCGAAGTAATTATCCGTCAAATGTTAAGCAAAGGACATGTTATTGATTCAGGTGATACAAACTTATTAAGTGGTGTCAATATTGATATAACTTCTATTACCGAAGCTAATCGCCGTGCTTTATTAGAAGGAAAACGCCCAGCTGTATTTTATCCAACTATATTTGGTATTAGAAAAATTGCTCTTGAAAGTGGTTCATTCCTTTCGGCAGCGTCATTCCAAGAAACTACTCGTGTTTTAACTGATGCTGCAATAAAAGGAAAAGTAGACCACTTGCATGGCTTAAAAGAAAATGTAATTACTGGAAAACTTATTCCAGCCGGAAGAGGCTTGTTAAGTGAAGAACAAGAAGACGCAATTTTAAAAGATTTCAGTGTCGATAAAGCCATGGCAAAAGTTAAAGATCAATACATTGAAGCACATGATCGTGCCATTCAAGAAATGGATAATAAACTAGCTAAGAAAAAGCAAGAACAAGAAGAAAGCAGTTTATAATTCCTGATCAATAAATAATAATTTTAAAAAAGCTGTTCATTTTAAAATAATCGCGTGAACAGCTTTTTATTTTAACAAATCAAAAAATATCTATATTTTGTAAAAAAAGACAAAAAAAGTTTAGTTTTGCATAAAATTAAGTATTTTTTATGAATTTTATTTTTCCATAAATTTGTTTAAAAAATACTTTTGTTGACAAATATTTTAAAATGCATTACACTTTTTGCATTAATTACATCTTCAATAAATTGAAGAACAATTAATTGAAAAGGAGGCAATAAATATGAAAACTAGAAGTTTAAGTTTATTTGGATTATTTGCAGTTGCAGCGTTAGCCTTAACAGCTTGTGATCCCAATCCAGGTGTTTCAAGCACTAGCGAAGAAACCTGGGATAATTATTTTATATTAAACGGCAGTGACGCTAATGACGATTTTAATGAATTAAGAACTGCATATGTCTACGATACTGAAGCTAATCAATCTGGTGATGTTAGAGTGTTAGTAGTGCCAGTTGAATTTTCCAATTTCAAAGCTGATGATTTACCATTAGGAAGAGAAGGTACAAAAGAAGCTATTGAAACAGTTTTATTCGGTGGTGATTCTTCAAAAGATGATCAAGTTATGTGGGAAACATTAACATCATTTTATGAAAAATCCAGTTATGGTAAATGTAAAATTACTGGCGAAGTCATGGATTGGTGGACTTTAGACATGAATACTTTAGAATTTGCCAACAACTATGGTGTGTCAAACTTAGTAAACGCTGTCAATGACTATTATCGTACTGGTGAAGGAAGCGAAATTATTGATGTCAATGATTTTGACGCTGACGACGATGGTTATATCGATTTAACATTCTTTGTTTATTCTTGTCCTGAAAAAACAAATGGTAATGAAGATGTTTTCTGGGCATATACTACTCAACGTTCTAATTTTAACCCTGATTTAACTGTTGCAAATATTTCACGTTATATTTGGGCTTCATATAATTTCATGTACGAAGGTGGATATTATGACGATAATGATAATTTCCATTCTTGGACAAATGCTCAAAAAACAAGTGGAGAAGCAACTTTAGATGGTCATACTTATATTCATGAAGCTGGTCATGGTTTAGGTTTAGCGGACTATTATTCATACGATTATAATGGCGACGCACCGATGGGTGGTGCTGATATGATGGACAATAACGTTGGTGATAACAACGCTTATTCTAAAACTTTGATGGGTTGGATTGATCCAATGGTAGTTACTGGAAATACTCGTATTACTTTAAGAAGTTTCGAATTATATGGTGACGCTATTATCGTTCCAATTCGTGCAGTTCAAGAAAATGATTATGAAGAAGCTGTCAGATTAGCAGGGGACAATGCTGCTGATGTTAAATTTGGTGAAGATTTTACAATCTTAAGTGAATACTTAATTATTCAATTTGATACACCTGATGGCTTAGCTTACGCTGATGGTTTACACAAATACAGAAATGCTTATCCATTGTTTTATAACACCAATGGTGTAAGAATTATCCATTCTGATTCTCGTATCGGTGTTTTCAGTCTTCAAGATGGTTCATTTGCTCAATATGTTGAAACTCCACATTTAAATGCTTCAGCATCTGAATCTTATTACACTGATTTTGCTCATGATAATACCAAAACAAGAACTGTTAACAATAACAGATTATTACAATTAATTACCCCTCTTAATGGCGGTACTGCTAATTTGGATATCGTTCATAATGAAGCCTTATGGCAAGAAGGACAATCTCTTATTAATTGGCAAATGAACACTAATGTTGAGGGTTCTTTAACAAATGAACGCTATACATTAGGCTATGATATTTCAATTGTTGAAATTGATGATGAAAACAAAACTTGTACAATTGAAATAACCATTCATGAAGACGCAACAACTCCTGCAGCTTAATTAGATAGGCATTATATAAATAAAGGTGTAACGAAAGTTATGCCTTTTTTCTTATAAATTGATAAAATATTTATTGATATGAAACTTAAAAATTTTTTTGCTTTATTTATATTATTGTTAACTTTATCCGCTTGTAATTATGTCGATATAAGTTTTATACCATTCACAGACTTTATCGAGCCAAGTCAAACAAAGCACAATTATCAAAGTGTTGAACTTTTAAATGACTATCCAGATCCAACTTCTAAAAAAAATGAAATTGAGAATTTGTCTGATTTAGTTGCATCCACTAATAACGGAAGAACATATAAAACGGTCCAGACAACTGGCGATATAAACATTTTAGTTATTCCAATAAGTTTCCAAGATTCAAATAAAACTAATTTAGATGATAAAAAGATTTTCATTGAAAATGCTTTTTTTGGTGATACGAGTAAAAATGTAAACGAATCACTTACTTCTTTTTATAACAAATCCAGTTATGGACATTTAAAAATACAAGGAAAGGTGAGTGATTTCTTTCATGCAGACATTTTTGCTAATTCCTTACTTTCGGAATATGGTTCTAATTTAAATGCTTCTCGCATGGTTTTGGATTTAGCTATTAATTGGTATAAAGAAACTTATGATGATATTGAAACTTTTGATAATGATAAGGACGGATATATTGATTGTGTTTACTTAATTTATGATTATAAACTAGGCAATAGCAATTCATTATTTTGGGGATACACTGATCGAATTGATCCTCTTGAAAAAGTAAATAATGTCGTTATTAATGATGAAGAGCCTTATGCTTCAACATATATTTGGGCTTCTTATGATTTTATTAAACCCGCTAGTAATAACTTAGTGGATAGCCATGTTATTATTCATGAATTTGGTCACGCTCTAGGATTAGATGATTTTTACAATAACACGGATTATCAACCTCTTGGTTTTAGTGATATGATGGATTGCAATTTAGGTGACCACAATGCATATTCTAAAATGGCATTTAATTGGACAGCGCCAATTATAATTAAAGATAGCACTACAATCGACTTACAACTATTTCAAGATACTGGTCAATGTATACTTATTCCAACTTCTGCTGGTTATAATAATTCAATATTTGATGAATTTTTACTTTTAGAATTTTATTCTCCAACTGGAATAAATTATAAAGATACTTTATTGGATTATGAATATTACAATAGTAATAATAATTTCAATAAAGTCTCCTTATTTTCTCAATATGGAATTAAGTTATATCATGTTGACGCTAGGGCAGCGTATGTTAGAAATAAAGGTCTTGGAAATATTATAACTATTTTAAGTGATTCAAATTCAAAGAACAAAATGGACGAATATAAAAAGCAATGTGAAGACAACGGGGAATATTTTACTTATTGCTTAGATTTTGCTTTTTCTAATAGAAATATTAATCATCCATTTATTTCACTTATAGAAGCAGGTGGTAAAAATACTTTCAAAGAAGGAAATAAAATAACTAACGCAACCTTATTTCAAAAAGGTGATAGTTTTGGTTATGACACATATTCAGATTTTAAGTTTTATAACGGGGATGATTTAACATATAAATTTTCTATTGTTGATATGACTAGCAAAGTCGCAACAATAAAATTTGAAAAAAATTAAAAAAATATTGCAATAATTTTTCACCTTATATATATTATAAGAGCGCCTAAAATCTTAGGCTTTGTGACCGAAAGGTTATTTTTTAAAGGGCAAAATGATACGCCCGGATACGTTGCAGTTAAATTGAAAGGAGAAAAATATGCCAACAATTAATCAGTTAGTTCGTCAAGGCAGAACCCAATCAGTCAAAAAATCCAAATCACCTGCACTTGGTAAAAGATGGAATACTTTAAAAAGCAAATCCACTAACCAAAATGCTTCACAAAAACGTGGAGTTTGCACCCGTGTTGGAACAATGACACCTAAAAAACCAAACTCTGCTTTGCGTAAATACGCTCGTGTTCGTTTGTCTAATGGATATGAAGTTACCGCTTACATTGGTGGAGAAGGGCACAACTTACAAGAGCACTCAACTGTTATGATTCGTGGAGGACGTGTTAAAGATTTACCTGGTGTTCGTTATCACATTATTCGTGGAACATTAGATTGCGCAGGTATTGAAGCACGTCGTCAAGGTCGTAGCCAATATGGAACTAAAAAACCAAAAGGCAATGACTAATTAATATATCAAAACAAAAAATAAATTATTAAGGAGGAAATAAATATGCCACGTAAGGGAGGTGTGGTAAGAAGAGATGTCTTACCAGATCCAATTTATAGTTCAAAATTGGTTACACGTTTGATCAATAAAATTATGCTAGATGGTAAAAAAGGCACTGCTGAAAAAATTTTATATAGTGCTTTTAATAAAGTCGAAGCAAAAACTGGCAAACCAGCAATGGATGTATTTGCCACTGCTATGAATAACATTATGCCAGAAGTCGAATTAAAATTACGTCGTATTGGTGCTGGTAACTATCAAGTACCAATTGAAGTTAATCCAGATCGTAAAGTCACACTAGGTCTTAGATGGCTCGTTAATTATTCGCGTTTAAGAGGCGAAAAATCAATGGAAGATCGTCTTGCTGGTGAAATAATTGATGCTGCTAACGGTACAGGAGCTTCTGTTAAGAAGAAAGAAGATACTCATCGTATGGCTGAAGCTAATAAAGCCTATGCACATTATCGTTGGTAATAGGTGGATGCTATGGCACGTGAATACGATTTAGCACATACAAGAAATATCGGCATCATGGCACACATTGATGCTGGTAAAACAACTTGCACAGAAAGAATTTTGTTCTTTACTCATAAAATCCATAAAATTGGCGAAACCCATGAGGGAAGCGCTACTATGGACTGGATGGTGCAAGAACAAGAAAGAGGTATTACTATTACTAGTGCAGCAACAACTGCATTTTGGAAAGGTAATCGTATTAATATTATCGATACTCCTGGGCACGTCGACTTCACTGTTGAAGTTGAAAGATCGCTTCGTGTTTTAGATGGTGCAGTTACTGTCTTAGATGGTAAAAATGGTGTTGAACCACAAACTGAAACTGTTTGGAGACAAGGAAGTAAATATGGTGTTCCAAGAATTGTCTTTGTTAATAAACTAGACGCAATTGGTGCTGATTTTGAAATGAGTGTCAACTCTTTGCATGAACGTTTAGCCGCGAATGCAGTTGCTGTTCAATATCCTATCGGCATTGAATCAACACTTAAAGGTTGTATCGATTTAGTGGAAATGAAGGGATGGGAATATGATAAAGATGTCAATGAACCACCTCATGAAGTTCCAATTCCAGCTGAATATGTTGATAAAGCTAATGAATTACATCAAAAATTATTAGAAGCTATTGCGGCTTTTGATGATGATATTATGATGAAAGTGTTAGAAGGCGAAACACTTACTGTTGAAGAAATTAAATCAACAATAAGAAAAGCTGTTTTAACAGGTGAGTTCTTCCCAGTTTTCTGCGGCTCAGCATACAAAAATAAAAATATTCAATTATTGTTAGATGGTATTATTGACTATTTACCATCACCACTAGATATTCCGCCTGCTAAAGGGGAAGATAAAAATGGTGGAGAAGTTTTATGCGCCGCGGATGATGATGCACCTTTAGCGTCATTAGCATTTAAGATTGCTTCTGATCCATTTATTGGTCGTTTAGCGTATGTCCGTGTTTATTCTGGTGTTTTGAAAAGCGGTTCATATGTTTATAATTCCAGCAAAGGTGTCAAAGAAAGAATTGGACGTGTTGTCTTAATGCACGCTAATCATAGAGAAGAAGTTGATGCTCTACATGCTGGTGATATTGGTGCGGTTGTTGGTTTAAAAAACACAATAACTGGTGATACATTATGTGACCCTGAGCATATTGTTATTCTTGAGAAGATGGAGTTTCCAGAGCCAGTTATTGAAGAAGCAGTTGAACCAAAAACAAAAGCCGACCAAGAAAAAATGACAATCGCTTTATTAAAACTTGCAGAAGAAGACCCAACATTTAAAGTTCACACTAATAATGAAACTGGTCAAACAATTATTGCCGGTGTCGGTGAATTGCATTTGGATGTCTTAGTTGATCGTTTAAGAAGAGAATTTAATGTCCAAGTCAATGTTGGTGCTCCTCAAGTTGGATATCGTGAAACAATCAAATCCACTGCTGAATGTGAAGGAAAATATATCAGACAAAGCGGTGGTCGTGGTCAATATGGTCACGTTTGGATTAGATTTGAACCTAATCCAGGTAAAGGTTTTGAATTCGTAGACGCAATCGTTGGTGGTACTGTTCCAAAAGAATACATTAAGCCAACAAAAGATGGTCTTGAAGATTCTTTAAATCGTGGTTTAATTGCTGGTTATCCAGTCATGGATATCAAAGCTACTCTTTTCGATGGTAGTTACCACGATGTCGACTCTAGTGAAGCTGCATTTAAAATTGCTGCTTCTATGGCTTTAAAAGAAGCAGCTAAAAAATGTAATCCTGTTTTATTAGAGCCAATCATGTCATTAGAAATTACTGTTCCAGAACAATATTATGGTGATGTCGTTGGAGATATTGCTAGAAGAAGAGGTACAGTAATGGGTGAAAACCAAAGAGGAAATGCAAAAATTATTGATGCCCAAGTCCCACTCGCACAAATGTTTGGATACGTTACTGATTTGCGTTCAATGACACAAGGTAGAGGTAATTATACAATGCAATTTGACCACTATGGTGAATGCCCAAGATTCGTTGCTGAAGAAATTATTAAAAAATCAGGAATGAACAATCGTTAATTAATACCTATTGGTATTGACTAAAAAAACAAATTTGCTATACTTATTTCGTTAGAGTTTTTTTTGACGAAACTATTACTAAGGAGGAATCAAAATGGCAAAAGAAAAATTTGATAGATCCAAAGTTCACGTGAATATTGGTACTATCGGACACGTTGATCATGGCAAAACTACATTAACCGCCGCGATCACAAAAGTTCTCGCCAAACAAGGCGGAGCAAAAGAAATGGCTTATGATCAAATCGATAAAGCTCCTGAAGAAAAAGCTCGTGGTATCACGATTAATACAGCTCACATCGAATATCAAACAGCTAAACGTCACTATGCCCACGTTGACTGTCCAGGGCACGCTGACTATGTTAAAAATATGATTACTGGTGCAGCTCAAATGGATGGTGCTATCCTTGTTGTTGCTGCAACCGATGGTGTTATGCCACAAACAAGAGAACACATCTTACTTGCTCGTCAAGTTGGTGTTCCATACATCGTTGTGTTCTTAAACAAAACTGATTTAGTTGATGACCCAGAATTAATCGACTTAGTCGAAATGGATGTCCGTGATTTATTAAATAAATACGGATTCCCAGGTGATGAAGTTCCAGTCGTCAAAGGTTCTGCTCGTAAAGCATTAGATGGCGATCCAGAAGCTGAAAAAGCAATTCTTGAATTAATGGACGCTGTTGATAGCTATATTCCAAATCCTGTTCACGATTTAGACAAACCTTTCTTACTTGCTATCGAAGACGTTATGACCATCTCTGGTCGTGGTACTGTCGTTACTGGCCGTGTTGAAAGAGGTATTGCTAAATTAGGTGATGAAGTTGAAATCGTTGGTATTCGTCCAACAATCAAATCTGTCATTACTGGTCTTGAATCATTCCGTAAGATTCTTGATACAGCTGAAGCTGGCGATAACGTTGGTGTCTTGCTCCGTGGTATTAACCGTGATCAAGTCGAACGTGGTCAAGTTTTAGCAAAACCTGGTACTGTTACTCCTCACACCAAATTTAAAGCTAATGTCTATGTTTTAACAAAAGAAGAAGGTGGCCGTCATACAGCTTTCTTAAGTAACTATCGTCCACAATTCTATTTCAGAACAACTGACGTTACTGGTGTTATTACTTTACCAAGTGATGTTAAGATGGTCATGCCAGGCGATAACGTTGAATTAACCGTTGAATTAATTCACCCAATCGCTATTGAAAAAGGTACCAAATTCTCCATCCGTGAAGGTGGTAGAACCGTTGGTGCTGGTACCGTTAACGAAATCTTAAAATAAGTTAACGTCTTAATTAAAACTAATAAGACTGTTTAATCTAATAGGTTGGACAGTCTTTTTTTAAATCAAAGTAAAAATGGTATGGATAAAGATAATAAGAAAAAGATTTATCGTAGCATTATTTCATCTTTGTTTTTTTATTAGTGGATATTGGTTTTATTGTTATTGATTTGTTATATGTGTCTTAGACAATGAATTAATATTACTAACTTTATGATGTTTTTAGTATAATATATGCGTGCTCAGCACGTATATATTTGTATTATGGATCCGGTTTTATATGTAGTTATTGGTTTTGCGATTATTTTTTTAGGAACCACTTTAGGTAGTGCATTAGTTTTTATTTTTAAAAAAGATATTTCACCACGCTTAAATACAATATTTCTTGGTTTTGCCGCGGGTGTCATGATAGCTGCCGCTATTTGGTCGTTAGTTGATCCAGCTTTAGAGCAAGGACATGAATTTTTTAAAAATTTATTTCCAGAACGTGAAGAAGGAGATGGATTAGTAACATTTTTAGGAGTTTTGCCAGCTGTAGGTGGCATTGTGTTAGGATGTTTATTTTTATTATTGCTCGATCATATCATTCCACACATTCATAAAACTGGTAACGAAGAAGGCATAAAAAGTAGATTAAATAAAGAAATTAAATTTTTTCTTGCTGTTACAATTCATAATATTCCAGAAGGCTTGACTGTTGGTTTTGCTTTTGGTGCAGCCTGGGCAAATGTCGCTTCTGGTGGAGCAGAAGTTTTAATGGCTCCATTAGCGGTTGCGATTGGAATGGCTATTCAAAATTTTCCAGAAGGGGCAACTGTTGCATTACCATTTTCAACTGAGTTAAATTCAAAAACAAAAGGATTTTTATTAGGAAGTGCATCTGGTATTGTTGAGCCAATCGCGGCAATTATCGGTTTCTTTTTATCTTTTGCCTTGGTAGGAGCACAGCCATGGTTTTTAGCTTTTGGTGCTGGTGCGATGATTTTTGTTGTTATTGAAGATATTATTCCTGACGCTATGTCATTTAAAAAACCACATCTTGCTACTTGGTCAGCAGTTATTGGGTTTTTGATTATGATGGCGTTAGATGTTACACTAGGATAGCATATGAAAGAAAAAAAGAAAGAAGAAAAATATTTAGATATTGCTCCAATTACCAAGGGAAGAAGAATGTTAGTGTTTCTTGGGGATTTCTTTATTAATTTTATTGTTGCGATGTTTATATTTAATATTATTGCATTTCCTATTGGACAAGTTAGTTCTGGTTATGATGAAAAAATGGCTTTAATTGATAATGCCGAAAAAGATAGAAATCAAGTATTATATGATAATAAACTTTTGTATTACGAATTGGATGAGGAAAAAAATTCTCTTCAATTAAATTTAAATTACACTTTTGATTTATATTTACGTTACTACGTGTTTGAAAATGATGAAGATGTTCAATATGAAGTCATTAAGAAATATTATGTTGAAATAGTTAAAGACGAATCTTTGTATTTAAATTTGTATCGTGATGTTAACAAAAGTTATAACTTTTTTGATATAACAAATAACAATATTCATCTTAAACAAGAATACAAAGATAGTTTGAAATTGTATTTTGATGAAGATGATGTTTTAGGAGAAGAAGATTTACATAACTATGATACTTTTTTAAATAACGTTTTCTTGTTTTTATATTCTGAAATGCTTTTAAATATCGAACAAAATAATACTATTCCAGAATATAACAACTATCAAACTGTTGTTAAAGAAGTTAACAATTATTATGATATTTTAATTGTTACGTGTTCTTATGTCTCGTTTTTAATTAGCAGTATTATCTTTTATTTAGTTATACCTATGATTAATAAAAGCGGAAAGACAATAACAATGCAAATAATGAAAATTGAAAGAGTGGCAATTAACAATTTATATTTTTTAAAACGAAAAGAAAGAATATTACAATTTGTTTTTGAATTAGTATTTAACTTAGCTTTCATCATGTTTTTACCATCATTTGTAGTTAGTTTTAATTATTTATTTTCCGCAGGGACTCTTTTTATTGTATCTTTAATTTCTTTAATTTTAATAATTGCTTCTTTTGTATCTATTTTACTAACAGCGTATAATCGCAGTTTAATTGACTTTATTTCTCAAACTGTTTTAATATCAAGTGATGACTTTGATGAAATGGCAAGAATAAAAGGATATTTACATGATTGAAAACAAAGACAATAAAACTTATATAACTTACCAATACGCAAGATTTTTCAAACGTGTTATGGCTAATCTAATTGATATTATTTTATTTTTGTTTTGTTTTGGTATTTTATTTGTTTCCACAAGAGCAATAGTTAATTCCACAGAATATGGCAAAAATGTTAACGAAGAATTATATAACATTCGTTTAGAAAGCGGGCTATATGAACGTGTTGTTAGTCAGGATAATCGTTTATTAGATATAGTTAGTTATATTAACGAATTCTATGGTTCCGCTAGTCAAAAAAAATCTAATGCAGTTGGATCTATTAATAAATTTTTAAATTATAGTCAAAAAGTGTGTGATGAGAAAACATATAATGAAATTTATGAAAGTTATTTAAATTATTTTTATGATGATGAATTAGTGTATTTTGATGAAAAAACTAATACAAGCACGCCTTATTTTTTAAAAGAAGTGGATGATGATGGTTTTGTAATTGAAAATGAAGAATGTCCTGCTAATTATTTAGAGTATTATGAAAATGCTTATGCACCATTTATTGATAACGTATTGCAAGGTTATTTAATTACCGCAATTCCTAATTATTATGAACTAAATAAATTTTCTGGTGATATGTTATTTTATGTTGAAATACCAGTTTCTTATTTGTTGTCAGGTATATTAATTTATTTTGTTCCGACATTAATTTTTAAAAGAGGAAGAAAAACTTTTGGGAAAGCTATTTATCGTATTGGTTTAGTGGATAAAAACTTTCTAAATCCATCATTTGGTAGAAGTTTTGCAAGGTTTTGCATATTTTATTTTGCTGAATTAATTCTTTCATTGTTTACATTTGGTATTCCATACATTATTTCATTTTCGTTAATGGCGTTTTCTAAAAAAAGACAAGGTTTTTGCGATTACATGTTGGGGTTGTATGAAGTAGATACTACAAATCTAAAAATATTTTATAATCTCACTGATGCAAAAATTAATTCGATTGAAAAGCCAACAAAAGATATCAAATTTAAAAATCGTGATTTAACATAAAAATAGTCTTCTGTCAACGCTAAAAAAACTCATTTTCAACATTGCTTGGAAAATAAAAAATGGTTTGCATATATACTTATTGTGATTTACAATTTAATTGCACGAATAATTAAATAATTATTGGAGGTTAATTGCCCATGAGCAATAAAAGGTTATTCCTAACGGCGTCTATTGTCGCGATTGGTTTAGGTGGTGTTGCTTTGTTAAGCACGTCACTTTCACAACCTTCCTATAATTTTTCTCAAACAAAAAACATTAATAATGCAGCTAGTATCGATACGAAGAAAAATGCTGAAATAGTTATTGAAGATTTTGATTTTGAAAACGCTATTGGATTGTCGACAAGTGATTTAAGCATATCAATTACAAAATCATCTATAACTCCTGAAACACAGTCTTATTCTGTAACATTTTCTTCATCGATTTTGGCTTATGCTAATAGAGATGGAAAAGTTTATGTAACAATAACTGATCCATCATTTAATCCTAATGAACAAGAAACAATTTCAGATCCAGATTTAAGACCTAGATATCCTGGAGCAGTTTATACTATTACGAATGTTAAAACTAATAATGGATTAGGTGAATCTGTTGTTATTCCTCGTACGATGGCAAGAGGTACACAATTTTACATCGATATAGATACAATTTATGAAAACGCTATTGATGAGACCAATAAAGCGAATGTAAATTCCATTGTTATTCCAAATAACATTGAATATATTTCTGAAAATGCATTTACAGGGTTAACCTTTCCTGACGTTAAAATTTATTGTGAAGCAGATGAAAAACCTGAAGGATGGGCCGATAATTGGACAGATTGTCAAAATATTGTTTGGGGATATACTCTAACTGAGGAACAAGAAAAAATAGCCACTTATAATGTACAAAGCAATCGTACTTTTGGTAATGATAGAAATTTCATGCTTGGATATGAAGATGGTGATGGTAGATATTATCCTTTGATTATGAAATATGATTTATTGGATTTATCCACTAATAGCGTAAGC
This sequence comes from uncultured Bacilli bacterium, assembly GCA_944358985.1. Lineage (GTDB taxonomy): Bacteria > Bacillota_I > Bacilli_A > RFN20 > CAG-826 > CAJOOD01. Next base: position 88,392 of record CALVSI010000003.1, read on the forward strand.
GAAGAATATGCTGTTCTTCCAATAGATAGCGGAATTAGAAATTATGATGTCAATAGCCGCTATGAAGGTGTTGGAAGTTCTGTTGGTTCTTCAACTTATACAAAAACCATCGATATAGAAATGAGTGAGTCATATCAAATCCAAGATGACACTATCGTTTTTTATGGTATTTATGATGCCGAAAGAGAAGGACCAGGTAAACCATATTTTCCTGTTACTACTAATTCCTACTATGCAGGGGCTGGTGTAGGATATGCAATGCGAGAAAACATATCTGATTATATTACTTATGAATTTGATATGAGTTCTTCTTTTCAAGGCTTTACATCATTGTCAATGAATGTTGATAGAGTCCCTGGCATTTATGAAAAACTTAAAGAATCAACTTATGAAACTAATAAAGCAAATATCGCTAATGGGTTAATGTCAATTAGATATCGCTTTGTTAACTTAAATTCAATGTATTATCAAATAACATATGAATATAATGGCGAACTTATTTCTGTTGATGTTCCAATCAATAGCGATATTCCAAGATATATTTTATCTTATGAAAAAGGAAATTATGTTTCGTTCTTAATTGAAAATTCCACTGTTGGAGAAGGATTTAACGGATCTAATATTAAAGAATTTTCTCTTGTTGGATTAACTATTTCAATGGATTTATTCACAACAAGTGGGGCAATTGTTTCTAAATCATCAACCTCAACAAGATTTGGTGTTATTCCAGTAATTAGAACTGGCACTATGGTTGTACCAGAAGCCAAATCCACCGACAGCGGTACTACAAATTATTATTTTGACAGCGTCAACTTCTATAATGGCGATTTAGTATTGATTCTAACTTGCGTTATATTTGCTGTTGTTTTTACATTAGGTGCAGTCGGATTATTCTTATATATGAGACACAAATATCGTAATGATGAATTCAGACGTGTAAAACCTAAAAAATTTATTAAATCCGCAATTACATTATTTGCAGGAATGTTAACAGTAATTTTAGCTATAATCTTCATTTACTTTAGAAGCGTCCCATTTAACAATGCGATTGTTGTTTTCAATCCTGTCGACATTTATGTCATTGTGTTTGCTATTGCTTCTGTGCTATTTATTGGCTATTACATTCGATATCTTTTAATAACTGTTAAGGCCGAAAGAGAACGAAGAAGAGTTATAAAATTAAAGTTGGATGAATCATCAGATGATGATGGTACAAAATAAATAAGGAGTTAGATATGGAAATTAGAATTAAAGATTTAACTAAAATCTTCCCAGGCGATCCAAAGAAAAACATTCGTGACACAATTGCTGTCAAAGATTTAGACTTTGTTGTCCCTGATGGTAAATTGGTTGGATTGTTAGGACCTTCTGGATGTGGCAAATCTACAACACTTTATATGATAAGTGGTTTGCAAAATCCAACATCTGGAGAAGTTTGGTTTGGTGATCAAGAAGTTACAAATCTATCTCCTGAAAAAAGAGGTATTGGTTTAGTTTTCCAAAACTATGCTTTATATCCTCACATGACGATTTATAAAAACATCGAATTCCCTTTGACTAATTTGAAAGTCGAAGTACCACTTGTTGACTTTTATAATTATGAATATGTAGTTGAACACGATGTAAAAGAAAATGAAAAATTATATTTCTTACAAAAGTCTATTAGATCGTTGATGATGCGTGCTGGATTATCTTTTAATCAATATAGTGTTCAAATTGAAAAAAACAAAGAACATCCTGATCACATTATAATTCACATTTTGTTAAAGAAAGTGTCAGTGGAAGCTAAAAAATTAATAGAAGAAAACTTTCCACTTATTATTAAATCACCTTTAACCTTATTAAAAGAAGAAAAAGCTAGCGAAACACTTTATGATAGTTCGTTTAGAGCCACTGTTAATAATGTCAGTGATAACGCAATCACATCCTTAACATTTAAAGGCGATTTAACAAAGAAATTTGATGTCGGTAATATTGATGATTTGATTAATAAGACCAAAAATATTATAAAAACTAATAAATTTGCTCATATTGAAGGTGTCCTTATTACTAGAACACAATCAGGCGGTTATGAATTGATGGCAATGTTAAATAATCTCAATTTCGCAAGAATTGAAGAGTGTGTTAAAGCAATTTCGTCTGTTTATAACTTTAACAGCGTTAATACTTTTATCACTGATATGAAAGATAAAAGTTTAGAAGTTGTTGTCAAAAATCATTTAAAACAAAACAATATCAAATATTCTGATTTCAAGTTGTATTTTGATAAGAAAAATATCAAATTGTACTTCAAATTAGTGCGCGTTAGCAAAGAAGGCGCAAAAGATGTTTTAGATGAATTGGCAAAACAATTACAATTAACGGATATCGAATTATCTTCAACGATTGCAATCGCTCATCGTAAATTGACAAAAGAAGAAAGAAGATCGATTGTTATGTCCACTGCGAAGTTAGTGCAAGTAGATGAATATTTGCAAAGAAAGCCTTCTCAATTATCTGGTGGTCAACAACAACGTGTCGCTATTGCTCGTGCTCTTGTTAAACGACCAAGAGTGTTATTATTAGACGAACCATTATCTAACTTAGATGCTCGTTTAAGATTACAAACTAGAGAAGAAATTCGTCGTATTCAAAAAGAAACTGGTATTACAACAGTTTTCGTCACTCATGACCAAGAAGAAGCAATGTCCATTTCTGATAAGATTGTCGTTATGAAATTTGGAGAAATGCAACAAATTGACGCTCCACAAAACGTTTATAACGATCCTGCTAACTTATTCGTTGCACAATTCTTAGGTACCCCTCCAATTAATGTCTTTAAAGGCGAAATTAAAGACAACAAAGTTGTTGTTGGAGATGATGTTGTTTATACATTAAAAGAAAAGGTTGCAGATAAAAAAGTTTATGTTGCAATACGTCCAGAAGGTTTTGCAATTGCGGATAAGAAAGATAAAGAAGTTTTGCACGCCAAATTATCTATGATTCAAATTCTTGGACGCGATATTTCAATGGTGGCAACAAATCCACAGTGTACAAAAGAGACATTTAAAATAATTATTTCAAGTGAAGATCGCACTGATGAAGAAAATCTATCCCTAAAAGTTAAACCAAATAAGATGTTTATATTTGACGCAGATAGTGAAGAAAGAATCTATATCAAATAGTTATAGGTGAAGTTTATGTTTAAATTGAAGAAGAAAGAAGAAATGGTGGAAAACGTCAACGTTAACGCTGATGGAACAGCGGTTCTTTCTGACACGACTTATAACGAAGAAGAAAACGTTGTTGTTAGACTCATTTCTCATCGTAAAAACAAAAAACCTTATCAAATTACTGGTATTGAAGATGTCAGTGCTAAAAACAATTGGAAAGCCTGGCTATATCTTGGACCAGTTATAGTTTTAATCGCAGTATTTTTGATTTATCCTTTGATTAACACTATTTTTATCGCCTTTACTGAAAACTATCAATATGCATCTGGTCAATTTGATGGTTTCACATTAAATAACTTTGGTGTTATTTTAAATTTGACACCGACAGCGTTAGGAGTTCACGAAGAATATTTTACTAGATATGCTATTCCTAACACCTTTTTAATCGTTTTTGTAACTGTTCCTATTTCAACCTTATTAGCGTTAATTATTTCAGTTGCTTTAAATTCTATAAAATGGTTCCAAAAAATATTACAAACAGTATTTTTCTTACCATATGTTACTAACGCTATCGCGGTTGGTATGGTTTTCAGCGTTATATTTGATGATCATGGTATTATCAATTATATTTTCAATACTGATATAACTTGGATTTATGGTGCTCAACCAATGACCGCTATGATTCCACTTTGTTTATACATCATCTGGTCCTCCATACCATTTAAAATTTTAGTTTTCTTAAGTGGTTTACAAGGAATTGATAAGCAATATTATCAAGCTGCTCAAATCGATTCTTGTAGTCGTGGTAAAGTATTATGGAAAATTACTGTTCCATTATTATCACCTCAAATACTTTATATTCTTGTTACAAGCTTTATTGGTGCGTTTAAAGAATATACTTCTGTTGTTGGTTTGTTCGATGGACCTGGAACAATGGGTGAAAATGGTGATCCAAATATGGAAACAATCGTTTTCTATATTTATGATAAACTTGCAAATCAAACTTCATTAGCGGCAGCAGCTGCTGTGTTCTTGTTTGTTATTATCTTATTATTTACGTTATTACAATTCGCGGTTTCTAAATCGCGTGTCCATTATTAGGAAGGAGGCAGTTTATGGAAAAAAACAATTCGTCTAATAAAAAAATAAATAAACCTGTAAATAGTTCTCCTTATCCTATTTTTGCACCAGATGTTGATTCAATTGTAATTTCAATAGAAGAAGCTGGTCGTACAGTGGATTCAATCAAAAGACAAGAAAAAGTCACACATATTATTTCAACGATATTGACTTATATATTTATCGTTGCACTTGCTCTTGTCGTTATTTTCCCATTTTATTGGATGATTATTACATCTTTAAAACAAAATAGCGAAATTACAAATGTTAATCAAACGTTTTTCCCAACAATAGTGATGTGGTCAAACTATGTTTACGTTTTCCAAGTATTCGATTTTGTCACATTTATGGGTAACACTATTGTTGTTGCGATATTCTCAACAATTGGTACATTATTGACGACCATTTTTGCGGCGTTCGCGTTTGCAAGATTAAAATTTAAAGGCCGCGAATCATTATTTTTAGTCTTCTTGATGACTATGATGATTCCTGGCGAAATGATGGTCATTTCCAATTATGTTACCGTTGCTTCTTTTGGTTGGATTGGTGAAGGTCAAACACTAATTGAAGCTTACGCTGCGATGATTGTTCCTTTCTGGATCAGCGTCTTCTACATTTATTTATTGCGTCAAAACTTTAAACAGATTCCTAATGAACTATACTTGGCCGCGAAAGTGGATGGAAAATCAGATTGGAGTTTCCTTTGGAGAGTTATGGTTCCATTAGCAATGCCAACATTGATTTCTATTACTATTTTGAAATTTATGGGAACATGGAATTCTTACGTGTGGCCAAATTTGGTTACTCAAGAAGAATCCTTTAGACTTATTTCTAATGGTCTTAGAAGTTCAAGCTTCGTTGATGTCGACTCAGGACAAACAGAATATGGTTATCAAACCGCTGCAACGATGCTTGTCACTGTCCCGTTATTCTTATTATTCGTCTTCTTTAGAAAATACATCATGCGTGGTGTTGGAAGAGCGGGTATTAAAGGATAATAAAATTGATTATTATAATGCTTACATTATTTTAAAAAAAGACTTATATTTTGGAGGTATTTATGAAAAAAAGTCGAATAATGCTAATGTTGCCTGTCGCACTTGCCATGTTATTAGCATCTTGTGGTCCAAACAATGCTGGTAGCACAACTAGTGTTGCTGGTGGTGGATCAGGCGGAGGTTTTGTTAAAGAAAAAACCGATATATATTTTTGGCACACATTTTCTTATGTGACAGAGCTTGAAAATATTGTCAACGCATTTCAAAAAATCGAACCAAATGTCACTGTTCACTTAGAAAAACAAAATGGTGGATATGATGGATTAAAAACAACAGTAATTAACGGTATTGCTGCTGGAAACACTCCTGATTTAGTTCTTGCTTATCCAGATCATGTCGCAGAATATCTTGATTATGGTATTGCTGTTGATGCAGATCCTTACATTAATAATGAAGAATATGGCTGGACCGAAGAAGAATATAATGATGTCATTCCAAATTTTATGGAAGAAGGTCAATCTTACAGCATTCCTGGTACTTATTCCTTGCCTATGGCTAAATCCACTGAAGCAATGTTTTATAATGAAGATGTTTTAATTGGTTTAGACTTGTCTGCTTATGATTCCACTATTAACAATGGTGAAGCTTTGGATGCTGATTATTTAAATAATCTTACTTGGGAAGAGTTGTTCAAAAAATTATGTCCAGCAATTACTGCATATAACGATGCTCAACCAGCAACTGAAAAGATTTTATTAGAAAATGAAGCTTATCATGGTATTTTTGCATACGATAGCGATGATAATTTATTCATCACACTCGCTAAACAATATGGTTATGGATATACCGCTTTAAATGAAACAACAGGTACTGGTGAAATATTATTCAACAATCCTGAAATGAAATCTTTAATGAAAGTATTTAATGATGCTGCAAATAAAGGATATATCATTACTAAAGGTACTTCTGGTGGCAATTACACCAATGAATTCTTTACAAAACAAAATACTTTATTTTCAGTAGGTTCCACTGGTGGATATAAATATCAAGTCGCTGATACTTTCGATGTTGGTGTTGCTAATATTCCAAGAGCAGAAGGCAAAGACTATTATGTTATCAACCAAGGACCATCTATTGCTATGTTAGAAACTAACAAAGCTAATACTGAAAATCGTAAATTAGCAACTTGGTTGTTCTATAAATTCCTAACAAATGCTGAAAATACTTTATATTGGGGAACTCAAACAGGATATATGCCAGTTCGTTTATCCAGTTATGAAAGCGATGCTTATCTAGACTACATTAGTTTAGAAGGTAAATCAGAATATTCCCCTGAATTATTAGCTGCTAAAGTTGGTGTTTATAGTCAAACAATCGCAAGCAGTGGTTCATTATTTGTTTCCGCAGTATTTAAAGGAAGTTCAACAGCTCGTCAACAAGCCGCTTCTGTCATGAGCCAAGTCTTACTTGCTTCTAAAGAATTGTGCACTGACAATTGGTTGAATGGTATTTTTGAAACAGCAGTCAATCAAACAAAATTAGCAATGTAAATTGTTAGATTATTTAAGGAGGCAATTACATGAAAAAAACTACACTCATTGGTTCATTAGCACTTCTAGCAACATTAGCTACAAGTGCTTGTGGACCTAATAATAATGGTGGCGATGGTGATACAGTCAATATTTATTTTTGGCATACTTTTGGTCAAACCATCGTTGAAACACTCGAAAGAAAAATTAATCAATTCGTTGATTTAGTTGAAGAAAACGAAGGCGTTAAAGTTCAAATTCATTTGAGCAATTCTGGTTCTTATGACGATATTTTAAAGAAAATTAATGATGGATTTGCTGCTGGTAACATACCCACGATGGCGGTCGCTTATCCAGATCACGTCGCAGAATATTTAAATCGCGAAACCTACGCTGGACAATATGTTGTAAATCTTCAAACTATGGCGGATAACGAAGAATACGGTTTTAATACTCAACCATATTTAGGCGATAGTGCTGGCATGGATGACTTTGTTCAAACTTATATTGATGAAGGCACACATTATGCTAGAGAAGGTTTATATTCTATTCCATTTATGAAGTCTAGCGAAATTATGTTTTATAATGTTGAAGCTGTTCAACTAGCTCTTAATGGTAATAGCGAATTCACAGGTTATCGTCCAGAATTTGCCGGAAGTGAAGATCAAATCAACGCTTTCTTAAGAAATTTAACTTGGGATGAATTTATGGATTTCTGTGAATTCATCAATGCGAATAAGCAATATATTTCTAACACTATTGAAGTTCCTGCATATTATGATAGTGATGCAAACTTATTCATTTCTAAAATGTTCCAAAACAACGTTCCTTATTCTAGCGTTAATGAAGATGGAAGTGGAAATGTTGATTTTAAAGATGGAGAAGCTTTGCAAGCCGCAAAAGATATTGTTAGAGAATTAAAAGAAGATTTTGATAAAGGTTTATTTACCACTAAAGGTGTTAAAGGCACTTATGGTAGTAACGACTTTACTCAAATCAAATCAATTTTCTCTATTGGTTCAACTGGTGGAACTGGATATAACGTTCCTGCTAGTGATGCTTTTACCGTCGGTGTTGTTAAAGTTCCTTATGACAACACTCCAATGTATGTTTCGCAAGGACCAACTCTTTGTATAATGAATTCTTCAACTATTAGCGAACAAGAAAATTCAATGCGTGTTCGTTATGCATGGGAATTCATTAAATATTTAACTAATGCTAATAATAATGTTGAAATATGCATTAATGGTAGCAATGGTTATGTTCCAGTTAGAGAATCAGCATATGAAACAGATGATTTCATGGCTTTTATTGAAGGTGGAGATATTTACGCTGAAGCCTCACGTGTCTCTTTTGAAGACATCGATAACAACTTTATTGTTACTCCTGTTTTTAAAGGTAGTGCAACATTAAGAGATGAAGGCGGAAGCATTCTTGCCAGCGTCTTTAGAAATACTAAAGATATTGATACAGCCTTTGATGATGCTATCAATGAAACACTATTAGCAATGAGCTAATAAGAAAGGAAAATTAGATGCTAAAATTTACTCGTAAAATTCCTTTGTTAGCTATTTTAGGTGTCGTGATGATTTCATTAGCGTCATGTACTCCTGATACTACTTCTACTCAGCCAGAATGGATAGATTATGTAAATGATGGTTCTGTTAGTTTGAAGTTAGATTATGAAGAGCATGATTTCTATACAGATGGAATTGGTCAAGTTACTGTCAAATACGAAAAACAATGTATTGATGGTGATACAGTCCACTTTGATCCAATTGTCACCACAACTAGTAGCGAACGTATTAAATCCCGTTTTTATGGTGTTGATACACCAGAATCAACTGGTAAAATTCAACCATGGGGTAAACAAGCAAGCGATTTCACTCATGAAAAAGTTTGGAATGCAGTGCAAAATGGTACGGTAGTTCTTTCCTCACCATATAATGACTATCACACTCCAGAACCAGATTCTACTGGTGAAAGATATGTCACCCTTGTTTGGATTAATGAAACAGTTAAAAATGCTCCTAAAGAAGACTTAATATTATTAAATTTAATGTTAGTTCAAGAAGGATATTCTACTGCTAAAAACGTTATGGACTTCCCAGAAATGGCAGATACATTTACTGCCGCGGAAGCTCAAGCGAAAGCCTTCCAATTACATATTCATAGTTCTGAAAATCCACCAGGATGGAATGACGGCGAATATCGTGTTGATGTCTCCTTGTTGGATTTAAAAATTGAAATTGAAAAGACTTTAGAAGATCCTGATTATATTCCAGAATATAATAATGAAAAAATTACATTTACTGGTACAGTTGCTGGATTTGCAAACCATATTCTTTATTTAGTCCAATACTTTACTGAAGAAGAAGGAGCCCGCTATCCAGAAGGAGAATATGCTGGAATTAATATTTTCGTCGGCATGTCTGATCCACCATCAAAATATAGAGAAAGAAATGCCTTTATTCAGGTTAGTGGAACAGCTGTTTATAGCAATTTTGGCTTCCAAATAACCGATACTGAAGGACGTTTTCCAAATACTATTTCTTATAGTGATTCTGATGCAAAAGTATTATTAACACCAGAAGAAAATATTGATGAAGATTCACTCTATACATTTGAATATACACGCGAAGAATTAAACGATGTTGTTACTTTAAAAAATTATGAATCTTTAAATACCGCTGTTAAGGTAACTGAACCATTAGTTGTCCAAGATGTCTATATTGCTGCTAACAATGAAATTACAGTTTACTTTGAAAATTGTGAATTCAATGCATATGTTTGCTTTATGTACCGTGGTAATCCTGATAAACCAAACGAATATTGGTATACTGAAGAACAATGGATTGGAAAACGTATGTATATCCAAGGCATTTATACCTATCATGATTCCGTCAGCGGAAGAAGAAGTTGGCAAATTAACCCAACAAATAATGCAGACTTTGTTTGGGCGGATGCGCCTACTGCCTAAATAATATAAGGGGAGTTGTTTATGTTATATTGTTCAAATTGTGGTAAAAAAATCGATGAAAAAAAAGTTGAAGCTAAATTGAATTCTTTAGTTTCTCAACAAAATGTTATTAACGATCAAACTGTAGTCGTTTATGTTTGCCCACGCTGCGAACATATTATTCATCGTGATTTAGATGAAAATGACGTTAAACAACTCTCACGTGCAGCACACGCTGAAATACAAAGAAGTAATAATTTCTTTTCATCAGGGATGGGTAATGTAGTTACTGGAGTTATTGCTTTAGCGATTGCTATCATCTTTTATTGCTTATCGATTGATTTGCAAAATCAAATGATTTTAGATACCCAATGTGCTGAATTTTATGTTTTCATTGTTTTAACAGTCATCGGTGGAGCAATGTTTATTGTTGGTCTCGTGTTGGCTATATTTGGTGCGGTTAAAAAACACCATTATTATAGTCTACTTGATGATATCAAAAATAAGACTTTTATCCAGTAAAAGTCATTCATCATTTATCTTGTTAAAAGATAATATTGCGATAAAAAATATAGGAGGAAATTATGAAATTAAAACTATTACCAATCGCATTACTTGCTGTTGTTAGCCTTGGTTTAGCAGCTTGTGACAATAATGTTACAAGTTCCACAAGCACAACATCATCACAACAAGTTGTCGTTGAAACGTTTAAAATTTCAAACAAAGATGCCTTAACCGCAGCATGGGGATTAAATCAAGGCAATCGTCAAATTAATTTTGAAATCGTTCCAGAGACAAACATTAACACAGCAATCAGTTCTGGTGCATTAAAAATTACATCCAGCAATACTGAAGTTGCTACAATTGCTAATCGTATGATTATGCCACAAGGTGTTGGTACAGCCACGATTAGTGCTTCTTATGGTGGTTTAACAGATAGTGTTGATATTACCATAAGCGAAAATGTCACCATGAAATTAAAAGATGTCAGAGCAGGAATTTCTTCTGGTGATATCGCAGAAGGCGATAAAGTTTCATTTAATGGTAAAATTACCGCGACTATGGCAGAAAGCGACATCGGAGATGGCGTTTATGTTCAAGATGGCGAATATGCATTAATGATTTATGGCGGTGACTTAGAAAAATTATGGAATGCTGGTGATTTTGAAATTGGTGATACCGTTCACGTTGAAGGTTCATTATCTCCATTTAATGGTTTAAACGAAGTTCAACCAACTATTTTTGAAGAAGTTAGTGATACAACTATTGCAGAACCAACTGCTTTAACAATTACCGCTGATAATTTCTCAGCTGGTGCTCTTGCCGGTCAAGATGGACGTTTATTCGTCGTCGAAGATGCAAAATATGTTGATGGTGAAGTTAATATCGGAAGTCATTCAACAATTAATTTTGCCTTAGCTAACGCTGACGGTGTTGATGTTACACTTCCAGTTCGTTTAAATTACCACACCGGTAATGATGAAATGAATATGTTTAAAGGCATTGTCGATGCTTTAGAAAAAGGCGATTTAGTCGATCTTTATGGTGTTATTAGTTGGTACAACTTACCACAATTATCACCACAATTCTTAGCTGATAAAACTGTCAGTGAAAACATTGTTCCAGTTGAAACTTTAGCTAATCCATCCGCTGTTACAATTACTGGCGAAGATAGTATTGCAACTGGAAATAGTGTTGTATATAGTGCAAGTGTCACTCCAAGTAATGCTAATCAAGCTGTTACTTGGACAAGTAGTGATACAAGTGTTGCAACCGTTAATCAATATACTGGTTCTGTTTCACCTCTTAAAGAAGGTAAATTTACTTTAACCGCTACTAGCCGTATTGATAATGAAGTCAAAGGCACAAAAGAAATTAACGTTATCGTTGATGCTGATGCTCCACAAGTATTAATTAGCGAAGCCGAAGATGGCAAAACTTACTTATTTGGTGTCTACCAAGGAAATACTGGTTCAACATTATTTGCTAATGGATCTATAGCTGATGAATACTATTTAGCAACAACAACCGACTATAATGAAGCCATTGAATTCACCGCTCATAAGAGTGCTGATGGCAAATGGTCATTTGAAAGTGAAAAAGGTTATTTAGCTTTAACTGCAAAAGATAATGGTGATAATGGTGCAAATCCAACTTATAGTACAACTGAATTCTTGTTTGACTATAATTCAACTTATAATACCTATACTGCAGAAGTCGTCGTTCCAGGTCATGAAAGTGAAGCAAACACTTATTACATTGGAACTTATAAAACTTATACTACTTTAAGTGCTTCCGCTATTTCTTATGCAGGTGGAAGTTTCGTTGGACATCTTTATACTTTTGAAGAACAAGTTATTCCACCACAACCAGAACAACCAACAAAAGTAACTGAATTAACTGCTGGTACTTATAAATTAGGTATGGAAGTTGCTGCTGATGATATTAGATATATTACTGGCGAAATGGTTAGTACTTATTACTTTGGCACAATGCCCGATTATAATAAGTCACAAGATGTTACTGTTGCTGCAAGTGGTGATGGCTGGACATTCCAATTAGATAACGGTAAATATATTGGTGCAGTCGTCGATGGAACTCATACTAACAATGTTTTCCAAGAAACCCCATATGTTTGGAACTATGATGCCACAAATGGTATTTGGACTGTATTAGAAGAAACAACAGTTTATTTAGGAAACTATGGTAATTACACAACAAGCATTGCTTTAAGAGAATCTGTTGATTTCCATTGTTTCTTCTATACTGGTGATGTAGCTTCTGTTGAAGTTCCTGAACCAACATTGGTCACTACTCCTGTTAGTGGTCAATCCTATTTATTTGGCCTTTATCAAGAACAAGAAGCAACATATTATTACGCTACTGGTTCAATGGCAGGATACTATATGGGTACAACAAGTGATTACACTCAAGCTAAAGAAATCATCGTAACTGCTTCTGGTGAAGGCTGGATTCTTCAATTTGAAGGTGGTAAATACATCGGAAGTGCACAAAGTGGTACACATTATAATGTCACTTTGGTTGACACCGCTGAACAAGCCACAGTTTGGACTTATAATACTCAATATAATTGTTTCCAAGCCCTTATAGGTGATACAGAATGTTGGATGGGCACATATGGTCAATATAACACAATCGGCGGTTACACAATGGACAAGATTAGTGAAACCAATCAATATCATGCTCATTTATACACAATGGATGCCTAATTAAACATATAAACCCAAAAAACACAAGTAAGGCTGGGAGACCAGCCTTACTTTTATCCCAAAACCCAAAAAAACAATTGTAATAACAAAAAACTTATTTTAAGATATATTGACACTGGACCGTTAGCTCAGCTGGCAGAGCAACTGACTCTTAATCAGTGGGTCATAGGTTCGATTCCTATACGGTTCACCAATTAAACTATTCCCACTGATTAAGCGTCAGTGGCTTTTTTTAGGACTCTTTAGAATTTAAATAATAAAACAAGTCAAACATTATGGAATTTGAAGGGAATTTTATAAAGTAATAAGACATATTTTATTCAAGTATAAATTAGTTTTTTGATTCTTTTATCAAGTGGTTTGATTGCGTTGTTAAGAATTAACCTTGTCTTGCCAACTTAATTGTTTACCTATCTTTAATTTTTCCTTTTAAACATAATTTATGAATTCTTCTATCTGAGTTTTCCATTTATCACTAGAATGTTTGGTTATCATTAGATATGTGTTATTTCTCCATTGAAATAATGTAATGTCAGATATGATTGAAATTTTATATTAACAGTTAAGTATTTTAGTCTAATAATTACAATATTAAATATGTATTCAAAATGTAGATTATTTGTTTTAAAATAAATACATGAAAACACCACACATAAGTATATTAAAAAAATATTTTTCTTGTTTAAAAAGAATGAAGAAAAAATATGTTACTAGCGAACTTCTTTCAAAAGAGGTTGGCGTTTATCCTGAAATCATTAACGAAACATTTTCTTATTTTGATCCGATGGTCAATATGGATTATCAATACAATTTGATGGATTTATATGATGATTTAGAAAAATTGATTAATGATTTATCCAAAGAAAACGAAAACAAACCTCATAAAAAGTTAGTAACAAAAAAACAATTAGATCAATATTCATCCATTGGAGATTTCATTTATCAAAAAATGACTATATCTGGAATTATTGATAGAAGTGTTGTTTTAAATGACGCTGATTTGAGAACTTTAAAAAGATTAATTAATCAAGAACAAGCATTAAGAAAAAACGCTAGTAAGAAAAATAAAATAAAAAGATAATTTTTTTATATTATTTCATTTTAGTATAATATATACTAATTATTGGTCAATTTAACTATTATTTGGAGGAAAATATGGAAGTTAAAAAGAATTTTCTAGCCGTCGATGGTAATACCGCTGCTGCATTAGAAAGTTATAATTATGCAGAAGTTGCGGGTATTTATCCAATTACACCATCATCACCGATGGCTGAATTAGTGGATGTTTATGCTTCGCAAGGTCGTTTAAACTTTTTTGGCAGTGTTGTTAAAGTTGTCGAAATGCAATCAGAAGGTGGTGCTTCTGGTGCTGTTCATGGAGCCTTGCAAGGCGGTAGTTTAGCTGTTACTTATACAGCCAGCCAAGGTTTGCTATTAATGATACCAAATATTTATAAATGGGTTGGTGAAGAATTGCCTGTTGTCGTTCATGTCTCTGCTCGTTCTTTAGCGACTCGTGCATTATCAATTTTTGGTGATCATCAAGATATTTACGCTGTTAGACAAACAGGTGCTGTTATGTTGTGCTCACATTCTGTTCAAGAAATTGCTGATTTAGCTAATGTTGCACATTTAATCGCTATTGATGGTGAAGTTCCTGTTATCCATTTCTTTGATGGTTTTAGAACATCACATGAAATTCAAAATGTTGAATTTGTAGATGATGCTGAATGGAAAAAACTTCTCCCAATGGATAAGGTAGAAAAATTTAGATCAAGAGCTTTAAATCCTCACACCCATCCTGTTACTCGTGGTGGAGCGGAAAATGATGACATTTATTTCCAAGGTCGTGAAGCTCAAAATCAACATTATGAAAAAGTGGTGGATGTCGCATGCAAATATTTTGATGAAGCTAGTAAATTAACTGGTAGACATTATGCACCTTTTACATATTATGGCAGCAAAGATGCTGAATATGTTATTGTTGCAATGGGAAGTGTTACCGAAACCATTTTAGAAGTTATTGATGAATTAAAAGATTCTAAACTAGGATTAGTTAAAGTTCATCTTTATCGTCCTTTCTCAATGAAACATTTCTTATCTGTTTTGCCAAAAACAGTTAAAAGAATTGCTGTTTTAGATAGAACAAAAGAAGTAGGTGCTTCTGGTGAACCATTATATTTAGATGTTGTTTCTTGCTTAAATAGAAGTGGTTTGAACAATGTTGAAGTTTTTGGTGGCCGTTATGGTTTGTCTAGTAAAGACACTCAACCAAAAGATATGAAAGCCGTTTTTGATTTCTTAAGAAGTGAAAAACCATGGCATGATTTTACAGTAGGAATTAATGATGATGTTACACATAAATCGATTCCTGTCGATGATAATTTCCACGTTAAAGCCGATTATACTTCTTGCTTATTTTATGGTTTAGGTAGTGATGGTACAGTTTCTGCGAATAAGTCATCAATTAAAATTATTAGTGAAGCTACCCATCAATACGCTCAAGCATATTTTGCTTATGACTCTAGAAAAGCTGGTGGTGTTACACGTAGTCACTTAAGATTTGGTAAATCTCCAATCCATTCGACATATTATGTTAGTAACGCTGACTTTATTAGCTGTTCATTAGACACCTATATTTTTAAATTTGATATGTTAAAGAATTTAAAAGAAGGCGGAACATTCTTATTAAATACCGATATGGATGATGAAACATTGATCAAATCAATGCCAAATCGTATGAAATATTATTTAGCAAAAAAACATGCAAAAATGTATGTTATTGATGCTAATAAGATTGCAGGTGAAATTGGTATGGGCCGTCATACTAACACAACTTTGCAGGCTAGTTTTTTCTACTTAAATCCAAGCATTATGCCTTATGAACAAGCACAAGATTTGATGAAAGTTTATGCCAAAAAATCTTATGCTAAAAAAGGTGAAGATGTTGTCTTAATGAATTATAAAGCAATCGATGCAGGTGCTGAAGGTTTAAGAGAAATCAAAGTCGATCCAAAATGGGCTGAATTAAAACCTGTCATGGAAAGAAAATTAACTGGTGACGAATATTTTGATTCTTATGTTTCTTTAATTGGTGATTTGGATGGGGATAATTTACCAGTTAGTAAATTCAAAGAATTCGAATTAGAAGATGGAACAATGGAAAACAATATTACTTTCAAAGAAAAACGTAGTATTGCTGATCGCGTACCTCTTTGGCATAAAGAAGATTGTATTCAATGTAATCAATGTGCCTTTGTTTGTCCACATGCGACAATTAGACCATTCATGCTTGATGAAAAAGAATTGGAAAACGCTCCTGACATTGTTAAAAATGATGTTACAGATGTTAAGGGTGGACCAAATGTTAAAGGCTTAAAATTTAAAATTCAAGTTTCAACTCAAAATTGTGTTGGCTGTGGATTGTGTGTTATTGAATGTTTAGGAAATAAAATTCCTGGTAAAAAAGCTCTTGAACTTGTTGAAGCTAAATCACAATTTGCTCAAGAAGAAGGTGCTGATTACTTATTCAAACACGTCACATACAAGTCAGATAAGTTCCCACTTACAACTACTAAAGGCGTTGGATTCTTAATGCCATATATGGAAGTTAGTGGTGCGTGTGCTGGTTGTGGCGAAACCCCATATTATCGTTTAGTTTCACAATTATTCGGTAAGGATATGTTAGTGGCTAACGCTACTGGATGTTCTTCAATTTATTCTGGTTCAACTCCATTAACACCATTCTGTACTGATAAAGATGGTAATGGTATTGCTTGGGCTAACTCATTATTTGAAGATAATGCTGAATTTGGTTATGGTATGAGAATTGCCACTGACCATAAATTACATAAAATTGTTACGATTTTAGAAAACGCTAAAGAAGCAGACGATGTATCTAAAGAATTAAAAGATGTTATTGATAATTATCTTGCTAATATTAAAAATAGAGACGTTTCTAGAAACATTGTTAAAGATTTAGTAAGATTAGTCAAAGAAAGCAAAAACGAAGCTGTAAAAGAAGTTTTGCTTTATGAAAGAGATTTAGTTGATAAATCCGTTTGGATTGTGGGTGGTGATGGTTGGTCATACGATATTGGTTATGGCGGATTAGATCATGTCATCGCTAATGAAGAAGATGTTAATATCTTGGTCCTTGATACAGAAGTATATTCAAATACTGGTGGTCAATCTTCTAAATCAAGTCAAACAGGCTCTATTGCTAAATTTACCGCTTCTGGAAAAACAACTGCGAAAAAGAATTTGGCTTTAATGGCTATGACATATGGTCATGTTTATGTTGCTCAAATCTCATTAGGTGCAAACCCAATCGCTGCAATTAAAGCATTAAAAGAAGCCGAATCATATAATGGTCCATCTTTGATTATTTGTTATGCACCATGTGCTAATCACGGTATAAAAGGCGGTCTTGCTAATTCAATGAAAGTTGAACGTGCAGCAGTGGAATGTGGTTATTTTACAACATTTAGATATGATCCACGTTTAGCCTTAGAAGGAAAATCTCCATTGACATTAGATTGCAAAGAACCTGACTTTAGCAAATTTAATGACTTTGTCATGGGTGAAACAAGATTCTCTCAATTACCAAGAGTTAATCCTGCTCACGCTGAAGAATTGTTAAAGAAATCTCAAAAATACGCTGAATTGCGTTGGGAAAGAATTAAAAAATTTGGATTATAATACAATAAATTAATTTTAATAATACGGTGGCGGAAGTCACCGTATTATTTTTGGAGGAAATATGTCTAAATTAATCGTTTTAAGTGGTGTACCAGGTTCTGGAAAATCTTATTTTTCTAAATTATTAAAAAAAGTTAAACAAAAACATATTTATATAATTTCTAGTGATGAATTAAGAAGTCTTGTTTTGAACAACCAACAAGATTTATCGCAAGATGATTTAATTTGGAAATTATTTTATGAATTACCTCGTGTTTATTGTAAAGATAAAGACGCTTATGTAATACTAGATGCTTGTCATGCAACACAAAAAATTCGTTATGAAAATATTAAACCACTTGAACCATTATTTGATGAAGTATCTCTTGTCATGTTTAAGCTTGATAAGCAATTAGTATTTTCCCAAAATATAGAACGTGATTTTCCTGTCCCTAATAAAGTATTAGAAAATTTTTATGATTATTTTCAAGATATTGGTGACAGCGATAAAAAATTATATAAACACATTTATGTTATTAAAGACAACAATTCATTAGCGACTTTAATTGATAGAATTTAAAAAATAATTAGTTTTTTGCAATGTTTTAAAAAATATATGCGCGAATTGCAGTTTTAATAAATCACTAAAAAAACATATTTTTATAATTTTACATAAAAAAATCTCCATTGCATCTTGCTCTATTTAAGCAAAATAATAGAGGAGATTTTAATAAAACACGATTAAAAAGTACCTGGAATTGCTAAAATTGATGACCAAACATCTTTAATGTTTTTTTCTGTTGATTTAATAATCTTGTGTTAAGTGAAATGTATGTGAATTAGTTGAATTTGAATCTGTCATACATCATATGTTTTATTCGAAAGGTTATACGGCTACAAAGTTTATTTACTTAGAAGAGTGATTGACATGAAAGATAACGATTTATTTTAGCGTTGTTATATGCCTTTGACTACCCAAAGAAATATGTTGATTACGTGTCAAATTCGAATCAGGACTATGTTTTTGTTTCCCATCTTGTAAAAGTTTGTGATGAAGAAAAAGCACAATTTTATTGATATCTGTTAGATGGCAAAAATAGTATAATATATTTAGATTGTTTTAATAGTACTTATCAAAATTAGACCATTTTTTATTTTTTGTGTATGAATTATTAGAGAATAAAAATATTCATGTCTAAAATAGTAAAAAAAATTATAAAGTCTATAAAAATTATTGATTTTTAAAAAAATAATTGATAAATTAGTGATGTAAGGTGTACCATGGAAAAAAATGAATAAATATATTCGATTAACAAGTGTTAAAATTAAAAACATCAAAAATGTTAAATATGGGAAAATTGATCTTCCTGTCGAAAATAATGTCGATAAAAACGGTTTATCGAACGTTTTTGGCATTTATGGCCCGAATGGCTCCGGCAAAACAGCTTTAATTACGGCGATTGACATGCTTAAAAAAGTTGTAAGTGGCCAAAATCCTAATACGTTTGGTATGGTTAAATACATAAATAATATTGCTGATAACGCTCTTATTTCTTGTACATTTACTTGTTTTGATGACGCGAACAATTATTCGTTTGGTTATGATTTGTCTTTAACGAAAAGTACAATATTTAATCCTCAAACCGGAAATGACGAATATCGTATTAGCATCGAAGGAGAAACGCTTACTTACTTAGGATCTATTTATGAAAAATCACAGAAAAAATTTTTAAGCGTTAATTTATCTAATGAATTATCAAAGACCTCTATTTTGCCTGCTAAATATTACGAGAATTTTTTTGCTAAATCGCAAGAGACTGAATCTTTTTATAATGCCAAATTTTCTTCGACAAGTTTTGTCTTTTCTCTTCCTATGCTAAATTATTTAAAACAACATACTGAATTTGCAATTTTTGTGGAAATGTTGATTGAATTTAAAAAATTTATGACTGT
Organism: uncultured Bacilli bacterium; assembly: GCA_944358985.1. Lineage (GTDB taxonomy): Bacteria > Bacillota_I > Bacilli_A > RFN20 > CAG-826 > CAJOOD01. The sequence goes on from CALVSI010000003.1 coordinate 108,012, forward strand.
CAATTTATTCGTCATCGATCAAGGGCACAATAATGATGTTTTTTTAAATGTTAATTATCGAACAGTACATGACGATAGTATCACCCAAATGAAAACTTCTCTAATAAATTATCGAACAGTTATTCCAACGACCGATTTCACCGATTATGAAAGATCAATTGAAGCTGCAAATTTATTATTGAGTGCACTTGTGCCAGGCATCCAAATTAAAATTAATAAATCTACTATCATTGACACTTTAATTTCTAATAATATACGTGCTAAATCATTCGAATTAGTGTCGATTAGAAGTGGGAATGTTTTGCCGTTATCATTAGAGTCGAATGGCATTAAATCTTTATTTTCTATTGCATCATTGCTTGTGACAGCCTATAACGATGAAGCCATTACTATCGTCATCGATGAATTCGATAGTGGTGTCTTTGAATATTTATTAGGAAGCATACTAGATATTTATAAAGAAAGTGGCAGAGGTTTATTCATTTTTACATCACATAATTTAAGGCCATTAGAGATATTAGGAAAAAATAACATTTATTTCACTATTGAGCAAGATGAAGAAGATAAAAATCGCTTCGTTAAATTTCCTTATTTACAACAGGGATCAAATCTTAGAAATCAATATTTTAGAACATTATTCTTAAGTTCTGTTGGCGACGAATTTGCCTATAATGTGAAAAAAGGAGATATTAGGAAAGCTTTCTTCAAAGCGATTAAGGTGTATACGAATGAAGAAAAAGGTAGTGCCACTAATATGTGAAGGTGTCAGTGATCTAATTGCTCTAGAAAAATATCTAGACGACCTTTTTGCTGATAAAGAAATTAAATTTGTTGTTTCTAGCGGTGATATTTTAGGCGATGAAAATAACGAATCTGAATATCTAGACGATTTAATTAGACAAACCATTTTTTCTTCTCATCCTGATTTTGCTTTAGAAGATATTTACTCTATAGCACATCTTATTGATATGGATGGTATATTTGAAAGTGACGATATCATCGAATTAAATCAAAATATTGATACAACTTATTATGATAATAAAAAGATTATTGTTTCCAAAGACGTTTCAAAAACTATAAAAACTAGGCATATAAGAAGAGAAAGAATAATAGAATATATAAACAAAGGTATAGTGAATATTGACAATAGAAAAATAAAATACAAAATTTTTTATATGTCCACGAATTTAGAACATGTAACTTGTGGGAACAGAAATATTAAGGCAAAAGAAAAGTTACATGTAGCAACTAATTTTGCTTACCAATTCAATTCGAAGGAATTTTTGAACTTTCTTGAAACAAATAATGCTTCTTGCACGAACGATTATTACAAGTCTTGGGATTATATTAAAAAGCACTCGTTAGACAAAGCCACTAATTTAATCATTTTAATTAAAATGTTATTGAACGATTCATTAGATTAGTGCGTAATTATTACAGTTAAAACTTGTATCAAATTGATGCTTTTTCATTTAACAAACCATTATAAGAAAAAAAGAATAATCTATTATCTTTTTGTTTAGTAAAAAGATTATTAATTTTGTTTTGTCCTTTAATATTTTTTGTCCTATTTTTGGTTACGAATCGTATTTTAGATGAAAGAACTTGTATATATTTTAGATTTAAACATGTAAAACTGGGATAAATCCTCACTAGTAGCTTGTGGTTTAACTCGAATCCTAAATCTAGAAAATCTTTCTATTAGATATTCGTTGTCGGTTCAGAGAATTTGGACAATCTCCCTTGCAATTCCCAATCCATAAATTGTAGCGTTGAGATGGGACCATAAAATTTTAGGATGCAACATAACGAGCACAAATTAGTAATTATTGGTAAAAAAAGGGGCTGTTAAGAAACCTATAAGGTGACTTACCCCTTTTTTAGTGGATTTAGAAAGTAACAGATAAACTGTT
>CALVSI010000004.1 GCA_944358985.1 uncultured Bacilli bacterium
TAACAACGTAGTTGTTAGTCATAAAATTAGAAAAAATAAAAAGGCTATTAAGTTTTTAATTTCTTAACAGCCCCTTTCTTTTTGTTTTTAATAAAAACATTATAGTTGAAAAGAATTATTTTTTTATTCATAATTATCACGATACATTTTATTAAAAGAGGGTAAAAAAATGTTTGAAATCGTTGATGTCAATGAATTAATTAAAAAGCACCCAGATTTAACTAAAAAAGATTTGGCGGCGTATTTTAATGATTGCTTTAATATGATTAAAAAGGATTTAAAACTTAAAAAAATATTTAATGTTTATGATGACGATTATCCAAATGAAGAAATATTTTATAGCGATATTAGTGAAAACAAAATGTTAATAGCGATGTATCGTGATGCGATAGTAGGTGCTATATCTTATGAAAAATTTGGATTAGAAAATGAATTTTTAGATGATGAAAATCATGAGAAATATTTAACATTTTTAAAGCAAATTGATGTTGATCCAAATAACTATTATTCTTTACATCGTCTTTTTATTTTACCAGAATATCAAGGCAAAGGAGCTGGAACTTATTTATTAAAATATGTTGAAAATCTTCTTAAAAATACAACAATTGTTTTTTTAGTTTCACCATATAATATTCCTGCTTTAAAAATGTATGAAAATCTTGGCTATTTAAATTTAGGAAACTATACTTTTTTCTTTGGTGATTTTGTTGTCTTTAAAAAAGAAAATTAATTTGTTATTATTAAAACATGAAAACTAGAATACTTATAATTTTTGGCTTGTTAGCCTTACTTTCGACATCATGTCATCCTTCAATTGATAGTTCATCATCAACTTCTTCTAGCGGTGGTCAAACAACTATTTCCACTAGTATATCTGTGGATGATAGACCACAACTCATTGATTTATACGCAATTAATGACTTCCATGGTCATATTCAAGAAAACACTTCCAATTTTGAGCCTGGTTTAGCAAGATTACAAACCTACTTAAAATATGAAAAAGCTAAAAACCCTGATGGATTTGTCTTTTTAAGTAGTGGTGATACTTTCCAAGAAACATATGATTCATCTATAAATAAAGGTGAAATAATGGCTAAAGCTTTGCCGTTATTAGAAGCTGAGACGATGACTCTTGGTAATCATGAATTTGACTGGGGTTTAGATATTATTAAACAAAATCAAATTTATGCCGGTGAAACAACGTTTTTGGGTGCTAACATTTATAATTACGATGATAGTAGTGATACAATTTTAGATTTTGCAGATGATTTAGTTGATGAATACAAAATTATTGAACGTGATGGGCTAAAAATTGGAATTATCGGAATTATTGGACAAGATCAAATAACATCCATCACATCTTCTATTTGGGAAGATATAATTTTCTTAGAACCAACTGAAACTGTTCTTTCTTTATCCGATGAATTAAAAGGAGAAAAGGGATGCGATATTGTTATTGTAAGCGCTCATGCTGGATATAACAATTTGAGTTCTGAATTTATTAAGAAAACAACATCGATTTCTCCTGTTACAAATAAACGATATATTGATGTTTGCTTTACCGCTCATTCGCACGGCTTTGATGATGAATTGATTAATGGAGTTCCATTTATTCAATCTGGAAGCAAAGGGCAATATGTTAGCCACGTACAATTACAAGTAGTGGATGGCGAAATAAATTTATTATCGAAAAATAGCGACCCGATTATGATGAATTTACCAAAAGATGGTGAAATGGAAACATTTTTAAATACATATTTTAATGATGAATTTTACGCCGAAAAAAATGAAATTGTTGGCTATATAGAAGGGGCAACTTATCTTTCAACAAGTATGAGTGGCAATCTTTTAGCGTACGCAACATATTTAGATTTGAAAGAAGATAACATTGAAGTCGATGTTATTTTGAATAATGGTGGAAGAAATTCAATTGATTTATTCGATGGTGGTGGAATTTCTATTGGCTTAATTTATGATGCTCTCCCATTTTTAAATAAAACATACGTTGCAGAAGTTTCTGGCAGTGATATTTTAAGTGAAATTCGTTATAACAATTATTACGCTCCGAAACGTCTTGAAATTGAACGCAATAAAAAATATACAGTTGCCTGTATTGATTATTTATTGCTTCATAAAAACGCTAATCGAGAATATGATTATTTTCCAAGTTATGATGGAACATATTCACATGTAATTGATACAGTTAGTTATGAACTTGTTAATGAATATTTTTTAAAAAATCAAACAATTAGTTTAAGTCTTTTAAACAACGATCCTGGCTTTAGCAATCTCGATTAGCTTTTAAATCTAAAATTTTGTTTTTTAATAATAGAACTTGTTTATTATCTAAACCATTATTTTCTTCGTTGATAAAAATATAATCAGCATTTAATTTGCTTGGTTCAATATATAAATCATGCATTGGCTTAACAGTTGAAATAAATTGATTAATCACACTTTCTTTACTTCGTCCACGAAGTGCAATATCACGTTTTATTCGACGATTTAATCTAGTGTTTTCGCTAGCGTCAACATAAATATTAAAATCCGAAATTTCTAGCAAATCTTTAAAATACAGTGCAAAAATCCCATCAATTAACAATATTTCGTTATATTTAATGTGTTGCGTTTCTTGACTTCTTAAATGCATTTTAAAGTCATATATCGGAATTTCAATATCCTTATTTTGATTATATTCATCGATTTTATTTAATAATAATTCTATTTCATAAGCTTCTGGTTTATCATAGTTAACTTTGCATCTTTCTTCAAAAGATAAATGGATATTATTTTTATAAAAATTATCAATATTTAATAATGAAATATTTGGAATTTCTTTCATTAATGTTTCGCAAAGTAAAGTTTTTCCGCTGGCACTTCCACCCCCGACCAAAACAATTAAAGGTTTCATATTTTTACAATCTCCTTTAAAATTTCTATCAATAAATTGTGTTCATTTACATTTAAAAATTCTAATACACCATGATGATTGTACGAACCTGTACCTAGATTAGGTGTTGGACAACCTTTAAAAGAAAATGTTGCACCATCAGTGCCTCCTCTAATTGGAAGGATTTTATAAGAAATATTTAATTTATCAAAAGCATTTTTAGCTTTATTAATTGCACGTGAATCTTTGTTTAAAATTTCTGCCATATTTTTATATTGATAATTAACACCAATATCTATTTTTGCGGCTTTATATTTTTTTAATAAAATATCTTTTGCATTATAAAAAGCATCAATCTTATTATTTAATTCGTCTTGATTAAAATCGCGAATGATATAGTGCATATGGGCACGGCTTTCATTACCAGACAAATCGTTTAAATGATAAAATCCTTGATAATTTTCTGTTAGTTCTGGTATTGCTTTTGCATCTAGATATGAATTTATTTGAAAAGCTAAAAGCAGTGCGTTAACCATTTTATTTTTTGCTTCGCCAGGATGAATATTAAATCCAGTAATATTTATATCTACTTCTGCGGCATTAAAGTTTTCATAACTAATTGCATAGGGTGTATCACCATCAATTGTAAAGCCATAATCTGCTTTAAAAATCAAATTATTAAAGTGATCAGCACCTCTTCCAATTTCTTCATCGCATGTAAATAATATGGAAATTGGATGATGTTTAAATGATGGATTTTCTTTTAAAAATCTAATTAAATTCATAATTATAGATATTCCAGCTTTATCATCGGCACCTAAAAGTGTCGTTCCATCTGTTGTAATTAAGGTATCACCAATGAAACTATTTAAAATCGGATATTCATTAGGAGAAATTATTTTATTATTTTTTAAAATAATATTTTTCCCATCATAATTTATAATTATGTTAGCGGTAACATTTTTACCACTTTCTTCTAAAGTGGTATCCATATGGGCACAAAAGCCGATTGTATCAGAATTTTTTTCACCATCAATAAACAAATAAACTTGTCCAAATTCATCAATAAAGGTATTTGTATATCCAAGTTTTTTAATATCGTTATATATTTCTTTTGCCAATACTAATTGATTAAAAGTTGATGGCGTTGTTTTACTATTATCATCGCTTTGAGTATCAAAAGTTATATATTTTAAAAAATAATCCAATGTTTTTAAATTATTATTCTTTTCCATTTTTCTTATCTAGATTTAATATTTTATCGACACCAGTCAATTCGAAAAAGTAAGGCAGTGTTTCACACCACGAACAAAATACATGCCATTCTTTTAATTTATGATATCGTCGTTGCAAATACATCGTTTTTAGTTGTTGATAATTTGTTGTCATTGTTGCTCCTAAGCAGAATCCGCATGGTAAACTAGCAACAATTTTTCGCCATTGCAAAACTTTATTCGGATTGGTATCATCCAATTTTAAATAGTCATTTATCATTTCATTAATAATTTCTATTATTCGTTTATCAGTGTCTTCAACGCATTGATCTTCAACTTTAAATTTTAAAAGACAGTGCATAGTTGATTGACTAGATACAAAATCAAACCAATGATATCTTTGAGCTTGTTTCCAAAAATAAAGTGGTGCAGTTAAATCCATTTGAACAATAATTCCTTTTAAAAAGTTATCATGGCCCTGACCATTTAAAGTTTGTCCTAATTTAAAAGCACGATTGAAATCTTTTTCGGTGATATCTGTTCTATCTAATATTGTACGCATTGGATTTCCAGATGCTTTGATAGCTTTATTAACGCCATACACTTCAGTATTTTCAATTTTAAATTCCATCGTTATTTTTCTCCTTTGTTAAACATATTTTTATTAAATTTTCATAAAGAGCAAGACGAGTTAGTAATCCAACCCCACCAGGAACTGGAGTTTGAAGTTTTACAGGCAAGTTTTCTTTTGCATCGCCTTTTAATCCTTCTAGTGTTCTATTGATTCCGACATCAATAATAATAGCGTCGCTTTTATAATTAAACCGTTCATCTAAAAATCCATTTTTTCCAATAGCAATAACGATTATATCAGCGTTTTCTACGTAGTTTTTTAAATCAGTAAATTTGGTTTTTGAATGGCAAATAGTAACATTACAATTTTCATTTAGCAATAATTTCGCCATTGGTTTTCCAACAATGTTGCTTCTTCCTATTACTAAAGCATTTTTCCCTTCCAGAGTTATATTTTCATGATGTAGATAATTAATTATTCCTTGAGGAGTGCAAGGATTTAATGTTCCCAATGGATGAAAGCCATCGACATCTTTATCTTTTGAAATGGTAAGTTTAATAATAGATTCATCGATATGTTTTGGAAGGGGTAATTGAACAATAATACCATCACAATTTGAATCATCATTATATTTTTCAATTAATCTAATTAATTGTTCTTGGGTAACATTTGGTTCTAATTGAATAAGTTTAGCGTCAATATTTAAAAGTGCAGCATCTTTAAGTTTTCCATTAATGTAACTCTTGCTTGCTGGATCTTCATTAGCGTTAATTATTATAAGTTGTGGAACTTTTGTTAAGGTATTGACCACATCTTTTAATTGCTGTTTTCTACATGATACATATTCTTTAATTGTCATTTTATTTAATCTCGATATTTATTTTACGTCCTTGATATTTTCTTAATTTGATACCCGCTAAATCAAGCATTTTTTTGCTTGCAATAGTATTTAATTGATCTTCGTATTTATTATCTAAATAAACAACTTCTTTAATACCAACTTGAATAATTGCTTTCGCACATTCATTGCAAGGAAATAAGGTAACATAAAGTATACAATTTTTTAAAGCGGAACCATTTCTAGTATTTAAAATAGCGTTAAATTCAGCGTGGCAAACATATAAATATTTACTATCTAATCCTTCTCCTTTGTTCCACGATAAATTATCTTCATCAAGTTTTCTTGGCATGCCATTATATCCAATAGAAACAACTTTGTTGTCTTCATCGACAATACACGCTCCGACTTTAGTGTTTGGGTCTTTACTTCTAAGCGAACTTAAAAGTGCGATACCCATAAAATATTCATCCCAGTTTATATTATTTGTTTTCATGTTTTTCATTTTAACAAATTTTATTTAATAAATATACATTTAATTAATAAATTAATTAATTTTTATAGAATTTAATATATAATATCGATATGGATTTTGTTGGAATTGAAAAATTATCATTAGTGGATTTCGATGAAAAAATCAGTTGTGTTTTATTTATGCAAGGATGTAATTTCCGCTGCCCATTTTGTCATAATAGAGATTTGGCTCTTTCAAAAATCGATACCTTTATTCCTTTTCAAGATGTCTTGGATTATTTAAGTTCACGCAAAAATATAATTGATGCTGTTGTGGTAAGTGGTGGAGAACCAACATTAATGCCTGATTTAAAAGAAAAAATAACTAAAATTAAGAACATGGGTTTTTTAGTTAAGATTGACACTAATGGTACTAATTTTAATGTTTTAAAAGATTTGATTGATAATAAATTAATTGATTATGTTGCGATGGATATTAAAAATGATTTTGCAAATTATCCTTTAACAGCGGGCGTATCTAATATCGATTATTCAAATATTAAAAAGAGCATTGAATATTTAATCAATGGTTCAATAGATTATGAATTTAGAACTACGTTAGTAAAAGAATTTCATAGCGAAGAATCAATAAAAAATATGTCTGTTTTATTAAAGGGTGCTAAAAAATTATTTTTACAAAAATATATCGCTAGCGATTCTTGTTTTAATAGCAAGTTAAATTTTGTCGAAAAAAAAGTATCCCAACATTACATAGAGATACTTAAAGAGAATATTGATTCGGTTGAATTAAGAGGATACTAACTAAGATATTTTACCGCATTAATTGCCGCAAGAGAACCTTCACTACAAGCATTAATGACTTGGCGAATATCTTTTTTTATTGTATCTCCCGCAGCAAATATACCTTTAGTGGATGTTTCCATATTGGAATCAACCACAATATAGCCATTATCTAATTTAACAAGATTGGAAAAACGATTATTATCTACTTGCTGACCTATAGCAATAAATACATTATTAGTTTTAACATTTACTAATTCATTTGTTTTGGTATTTTTAAATGTTAGGCCTGTTAAAGTATCATCGCCTTCAAAACTTGTTAAAGACATATTATATTTAATATCTATTTTTGGATTTGAATAAACTTTTTGTTTTAAAATCGCATCGCCAAATAAATGATCAAAAAGTGCATACATCGTAACTTTTGGACAATATGAAGAAAGCATTAAGGCATATTGCATAGCACTATTAGCGTCACCGATAATATTAACTTCTTCACCTTTATAAAACGGACCATCACAAGTAGCACAATAACTAATGCCGGAACCAATAAATTTATCTTCGTTTGGTAAATTTATTTTTTTATGATGACATCCATTCGCAATAATAACAGCGTGGCAATTAAAGACATTGTTAGTTGTTTTAACAATGAAATCTTTGTCATTATTTTTTGTAATTCCAATAACATCATCTAATTCAAATTCAACGCCTAGATTATTTATTTGTTCAAATAATTTATCGCTAAATTCTAATCCGCTTATTTTTTCAATTGAAGGGAAGTTTTCTAAACGTGGTGCAGTTGCTATTTGCCCTCCGAAAGACTCTTTTTCGATTATTAAAACTTTTTTATTTTCTCTTAGTGCATATAAAGCACTGCTCATACCAGCTGGTCCGCCACCAACAATGATGATATCATAAATCATTAGGCTCTAGCCTCAATATATCCCTTAATTTTGCTGGCGTTATCATACATTTCAAAAGAATTGCCGTGTGGAATTAAAAGAGTTGGTGCATTTTTAACATTGTATTTTAAAGCAAGTGCTTTGTTATTGTCTTCTTCGACATAAACTAGTTGATATTTGATATTTGCCTTATCTAAAAGCATTTTAGCAATTTTACAATTTGGACATGTTTTAGTGGCAAATAAGATTGGAACTTGAATATCGTCACATGAAATTGTATCGATAACTTCATCTAAACCATTTTCTTTTAAAGTGTGCGTCAATTTAGAGTGTTCCAAATCATATGTTTTACGCATTTTAAATTCTTCTGCTTTTCCGTCATTCCAATTTTGAACAGGTCGATAATAACCTGTAATTCTTGAATAAACTTCTGTTTTTTGATGGCAAATAGGGCATTCGTATTCTTCTCCAGTAATATAGCCATGTTCTTTACAAACAGAGTAAGTTGGAGAAATTGTATAGTAAGGCAAATGATAATTATCAGCAATTTTTCTAACTAAATTCATACAAGATTTCCATGATGGTAATTTTTGACCTAAGAAAGCATGAAATACCGTTCCTGAAGTATAAAGAGTTTGCAATTCATCTTGGATATCTAATGCTTTAAATATATCGTCAGTGTATCCGACAGGTAAGTGACTAGAATTAGTATAATATGGTGTTTTATTATTTTCACTTGCAGTGATAATATTTGGATATCTTTCTTTATCATGCTTTGCTAAACGATATGCGGTTGATTCAGCAGGTGTAGCTTCTAAGTTGTATAAATCACCATATAATTCTTGGTAATCGCTTAAACGAGTGCGCATATGATTCAAAACATTTTTGGTAAATTGTTGAGCATCTTTATGTGTTAAATCTTTTTGAATCCAACGAGCATTTAAACACGCTTCATTCATTCCTACCAAACCAATTGTAGAGAAATGATTATTAAATGTGCCTAAATATCGTTTTGTGTATGGGTATAATCCAGCATCTAATAATGCAGTAATTGTATTTCTTTTAACTTTTAAACTACGAGCGGAAATGTCCATAATTTTATCTAGGCGATGATAAAAATCTTGCTCATCAGTGCTTAAGTAAGCAATACGAGGCATATTGATTGTTACAACACCAATACTTCCAGTTGATTCACCAGAACCAAAGAAACCACCCGATTTTTTTCTTAATTCACGCAAGTCAAGACGCAATCTACAACACATGCTTCTTACATCGCTTGGTTCCATATCGCTATTAACATAATTGGAAAAGTATGGTGTTCCATATTTTGCAGCCATTTCAAAAAGAAGTTTATTATTTTCTGTTTCGCTCCAATCAAATGTTTTAGTAATTGAATATGTAGGAATTGGATATTGGAAACCTCTTCCATTAGCGTCTCCTTCTATCATGATTTCAATAAATGCTTTATTAATCATAGCCATTTCTTTAACACAGTCTTTGTATTTGAAATCCATTTCTTTTCCACCGACTATACAGTTTAATTCGGCCATATCATTTGGAACAACCCAATCTAATGTAATGTTAGTAAATGGTGCTTGCGTACCCCATCTTGAAGGAGTATTAACACCAAATATAAAAGACTGGATACATTGCTTGACCTCTTTATAACTTAAATTATCTGCTTTAACAAATGGAGCTAAATACGTATCAAAACTTGAAAATGCTTGAGCACCAGCCCATTCGTTTTGCATAATTCCTAAAAAATTAACCATCTGATTACATAATGTCGATAAATGACTAGCTGGAGCACTCGTAATTTTTCCTGGAACTCCGCCCAGACCTTCTTTTATTAATTGTTTTAAAGACCATCCAGCACAGTATCCTGTGAGCATAGATAAATCATGGATATGAATATCAGCATTACGATGAGCGTTTGCAATTTCTTGATCATAAATTTCGCTCAACCAGTAATTAGCAGTAACTGCACCTGAATTTGATAAAATTAAACCACCAACAGAATAAGTGACAGTGGAATTTTCTTTAACTCTCCAGTCATTAATTTTTAAATAGTTATCAACAATATTCTTATAATCGATATTAGTAGATTTAATTTGTCTTAGATTTTCGTGTTGTTTTCTATAAATAATATAGGAACGAGCTACATCAATATATCCTGCTTGAATCAATACTACTTCAACACTATCTTGAATGTCTTCTACATCAACGATATCATTTTTAACTTTGTTATTAAAATCTGCAGTAGTGCGTAACGCCAACATAGAAATAATATCTTGATTATAGTACTTATGTTCGGCAAGAAACGCTCTTTCAATTGCGTTTTCTATTTTTTTAATTTCAAATCCTTTTATTTGCCCGTCTCTTTTTCTAACTTGTAACATAATTTTCCCTCCACATTTTTTGTAAACAAAAAATAGATTTTCATTTTTTGAAATTTTATTTATTTTATAAACACGCTAATCAATAGTGGGTTCGAGTTATATATTAGCAAATTTTATATATATGAAAAATAAAAAAATTAAAAATTTAGACAGTGTAAAAAAGTGTTATTTTTCCACTTAACAAATAAGATTAATTATGTATTGCAAAATTATGTAAAATATCTATAAAATTAGTGTAAAATTAGTAGTATGAAAATCGATATTCAAAAAACTCTTCCTTTACAAGAATATCCAAGAATGCAATTTCAAAGAGATTCTTATCTTAATTTTAATGGATTATGGAAATATGCCTTTAAAAAAGATGAAAATTTTTATGAAAAGTTTGATGGGGATATTCGTGTTCCATATTCACCTGAGAGTAAATATTCTCTTGTGAATAGACAATTAAAAAAAGATGAATTTTTGCATTACCAAAAGTTTTTTGTTCTACCTGATAAGTTTAATATTGGAAGAGTGTTATTGAATATTGGTTCAATTGACCAACGTTGTAAAATTTATATTAATCGTAATCTTGCATTTCAATGGTCTTTTGGTTATATCCCTTTTTGCGTAGATATAACCCCATATTTACATCTAGATGGCGAAAATGAATTATACATTATTGTTTATGATGATGCCGATAGTGAAATTTACGCTCGTGGGAAGCAAAAATATAAAAGAGGAGGAATTTGGTATACTGCAATAAGCGGTATTTATCAAACTGTATTTTTAGAATCTGTTCCTGTTAGTTATATTAAAAATATTAAGATAACACCAAATTTTGATTGCAAAAGCGTTAATTTTGAATTTTTGTGTGTCAACAATCCAAAAAATATTGTTTTAGAAATATATGAAAAAAATAAATTAAAAGGAAAAATGATTTCAAAAAATGGAGAACCAATTACTTTTAATTTTAATATTTTCATACCATGGGATGTTGATAATCCATTCCTTTATGATGTTTTGATTTATTATAAAAATGACAAAATTAAATCATATTTTGCTATGAGAAAAATCGCCTATCAAGATTTTTCTGGATATCGATTATTTACTTTGAATAATTCACCAATTTTGTTTCAAGGTGTTCTTGATCAAGGCTACTATTATCCTGGAATTTACACTGTTAGAAGAGATCAAGATTTTATAAATGATATCGTATTAGCTAAAAATTTAGGCTTTAACATGTTAAGAATGCACGCAAAAGTTGAAAGCGATAGATTTTATTATCACTGTGATCGTTTAGGTATGCTCGTGTGTCAAGATATGGTTAATGGTGGAGCAAAATATAAAAACCGTTATATCTTTTTAGCACCATTTTTCAATTTTAATATCGATGATACCACTAGTAAAAACCTTGGACGTAATAGTGAAAAATCACGCCTTCAATTCATGAAAGAAACAAAATTGACAATACAAACGTTATATAATCATCCTTCTATCGTCATGTGGACTATTTTTAATGAAGGCTGGGGACAATTTAATTCTTTAGAAATGACAAATTATGTTCGCGAATTAGATTCTACAAGATTAATAGATTCGACTAGCGGTTGGTTTGACCAAGATGCTGGCGATTGTAATTCAAAACATGTTTATTTTAAAACTATCTCGCTTCATAATGATCGTCATCGAGTTCTCTTTTTGAGTGAATTTGGTGGTTATTCCTTAAAAATTAAAGGTCATACTTTTTCTAAAAAAAGTTTTGGATATAGACCTATGGTTGATAGTTATGAACTTAGTGATTCAATTTATAATTTATTTCTAACAGAAGTAAAAATGTCTATCTTAAAGCATGGTTTATCTGGATATGTATATACGCAGTTAAACGATGTTGAAGATGAATTAAATGGTTTTATTACATACGATAGAAAAGTAGTAAAAGTTGATGTTGAAAAAGTTAAAAGTGCAAACAAAAATATGAAAGAAACTTTTTCAAAATTTGTTTTAAATAAAATTAATCTTGAAAATAAGTGGGCGGATTTTTCTTAACTTCAAAATGCGCTAAAGCGATAGGAATAAAAGTTAATAAAGCAATTCCAGCCGCGACAATGAACAAATAAAAATTTGGAGCATATCCAGTGATTTCACCTTGTTCATAAACTAACGTGATTGGATCGCCAAGATATTGGACAATAAAATTGCCAACTAATGTTCCTAAAAACATTGGTATGCAAACATAAAATATCATCCTTATTCCTTCAAATTGACTTCTCATATCTTCCGGATAAAGATTTTTTATCCAAACCATTAGTGCTTGATATAAACCCATATAGCCAATTCCAACAAAGAAAATGCCGATTAAGATTATAGCTATTTCTCCTCCATAAGTAACTCCTGCTAAAGAACCAAAAAATAAGATAAGTAATCCTAAGATATTTGAGGCAACTGAAGCATAAAGAATAGGAATAAATTTTTGCTTATTTAAAAATTTACCAAATAAAATCACCAAAGGAACACCTAATAATAATCCACCCGCTAATAGTCCGCCTGCAATAGTTTCACTAGCATCACTACTATTAAATAAAACATTTGATAACCATTCGATAGTGGTGGAACTTCTACCATAAATGAAGTAGTTTAAAATGTGTGGAAAATAAACATTAAATGAAATGAAAAAAACCATAAATGTAAGCAAAACATATAGCAAAAGCTTATTATTTTTTAATAATTTAAAGTTAAATGGTCTTTTTAAAGAAGTAGAAAAACTTTCATTTTTTCTTGGTTTTAACGTTGGCGATTCTTTTGAAAGAAAGAAACTAACAACGCCAATAATTATTATTGCAATTCCACTTATCAAAAACATCATAAAATAGTCTAAGACATATCCGCCCACTTCAAGATTTGAAAAGCCAGAAATAATAGCACCAAATAATAATGAGCCAACGATAGTGGCAATAACTGGTTGAATAGCTAAAACCGTTCCAAGACTCCCACGATTATTTGGATTAGTCATATCGGTAGTCCAAGTTGAAAATCCACAATCGTTACCAGTCGAACCAAAAAATGACATCACTGCGTCGGCAATAATAACCAAAACCGCAGCACCCGTAACGCCTAATGCACCTACAGTAAATTGAGTCAATCCAAAAATGATTGTTGAAACTCCCCACATTACATATCCAATTAAAATAAAAACTCTTCTTTTCCCAATTCGATCAGAAAATGTCCCCATTAAGAAAGTGGCAAATGTTGAAACAATCGCAGAAATGGTTACCATCCAAGTAATAATATTTGGATCTGGTGCAATTTTGTCATATACGAAAGTATTAAACCATGAATTTTCAATATTCCAAACTAATTGCCCGGCCATTCCCGCTATCCAAATTACAAGCCAAAATTTCCATCCAAGTTTATTTGATTTTGTATTTGCATTTTCCATATGTTTTTCCTCATTTTTATTATATATTCTTTTCTTTATAGTGCTAAATTATTTTTTGCTGCTAAAATAAAATATATGGATGGTATAGAAATAACTGGATATGTATTTCTTGGTATATTTTTTTCATTTAGTATCTTTCATTTAATAGTTTGTTTTATTGAAAAGGAAAAATTACGAAAAATAACCAAAATATTTTGTTTGGTTTTGTTAGCTATCGCTGCTTGTTTTTTAGCCTATCGTCATCCGCTAATTTATGTCGGTGCTATTTTAGGTGCTGTTGGAGATTATTTTTTATTAAAAAAGAATAATCTTTTATCTTTTGTTTTTGGTGTGATAAGTTTTTTTATCGGACACGTTTTGTATCTGACACAAATTATTTTCTTGTTTGATTGGCCAAATTATGGATATGCGATATTCTATGGAAGTTTGATTATCTTTTTAGTTATTTTTTCTATTGCATTATATCCAAAGACAAAATTGCTCGCAGGAAAAGTAGCGTATTTAGGTAATGCTTATTATGGAGTCATGTTTGTTAATTGTGTCGTAAGCATAGTTTTAGCTTGCATGACTTCTTATCATTGGCAGTTATCATTATTTGCAATTGGTTATGTTTTCTTTGTCACAAGTGATTCGTTTTTGTTATACACTTCTTACATTAAAGATGTAAAAAGAAGAGATTTTTACATAATGCTATCTTATCTTGTAGCACAATCACTTATCGTTTTATCACTTGTATTTATTAACATAGGTATTTAATATATTATTCATGGAAAGCAAAGGTTATTGTTCTCGCTGCTCTAATAAAAATGAGTTAGAAAGAATTTTTGTTGTTAACAGCAATGAAGAATATTGCACATGTCCAAATTGTCAAAAAACATTTTTAACAAGTGATGCTATTTTGGCATTTAAAAATAAAATCATCTCGCTTCAAAGAAAAGCAATATATACTTTTAATTTCAAAAGCAATTACCTTAAAGCATACAAAATGTTTGGCAATATTTTAAATTATGATAGCGGAAATGCAATCGGAGTGTGTGGAAGAATAGAATCGTTGTTAATGATGTCAACATTAAGAAATGCAAAATTTAATGATGCATACGATCTACTTGATATAGCTTTATCTTTACAACTTAAAAAAATTAAAAATTATACATGTTTTAACGCCTTTTTTGCAAAAGTTGACAAAATTTTAAAAAAATATATGTCGATTATTAAAAAGAAATTAACAACAAAAACATATTTTTATGATAGCGATTGTCTTAAATTGTATTTAATTCGTGGCTATGAGACACTTCGTTTATATAAATTATTTCTAAATGGTTTTTTATATTATAAAGAACATGGTGTAAACAAATTAAATATCGATGAAACCATCGCTTATATAGAAAAAATCATCAAAGAAAAAACAACACTTATTGGATCTGCTTATATTTGTGCGGATGGTTTATCATATAAATTAGTAAAAAATTATCAAAATAATAATTTTAATTTAGAAAACGATGGGATAAAAATAAATACAAAATTAAATTTAGCCAAACTAGAAACTCTTTATCCTAGTGAAAATAAAAAGGTAATAAAAGATAGGGTGTTTATGAATAACAAACTTAAATATTCTCTTTTCATTTTAAGTTATATTGGAATATTAACTTTTATAATCGTTGGACTAGTTTTATTAGCATTAAGTTTTGTCTTTGATGAATTGCTAATACCATTTTTAAGTATATCTATTGTTTTATTAGTTCTTTGTGTTGCTTGTATTATTTCACGCATTATCATTAAAAAAGAAATGAAAAAAACAATTCTTAAAGATGATAGTGCTTATCAAGATAACTAATCATATTTTTTAGTGCTCTTGCACGATGTGATATTTTATTTTTAGTTTTGCTAGATAATTTGGCAAAACTATTTTTATATCCAAATGGGACAAATATCGGATCATAACCAAAATATTTTTCATCAATCGTATTTGGCAATGTATCAATAATTTTTCCTTTACAAATTCCTTCAAAATAAAGTGGTTCTTTATTAAAATTTATCAAAACAATGCTGCAACAAAACTGTGCATTCCGACTTTTATTTTCAATTTTCTTAAAAATAGATTTAAAAGCATTATTATAGCCATGATGTAATTTTGCATAACGTGATGATTTTATACCAGGAGCAAAATTCATTGATTCTATTTCTAAACCAGAATCATCACTCATGATTGGATAATTTGTATATTTAGCGTATGCTTTGGCTTTTTTTAAAGCATTTTCTTTATATATTTTTTTATTTTCTTTAACATCAATTTCTTCTATTTTTAAATCCGACAATGAAAGTATTTGAATAGGGTAGTTTTTCAAAATGTTTTTGACTTCTTCTAATTTATGATTATTATGTGTGGCTAGTACTATCGTCAACATAAAAAATATTAATTTTCTTTCTTTTTGTGCGTAAACAAATTTAAATCATTAATTTCAAAGTCCAAACCAAAAATTTGTTTGCTTTGAGTTTTTCCAACTATTCCGGTTGAAAGGGTAATCGAATCGATATTGTTAAAACCTAAGCTGTGATATAAAGTCAGTGCTTTAATATTTGAAGGATTAACTTCAATTTGCACTCTTTCTTGTCCATTGTTTAATAAAATAGATTCAATTTCTTTTAAAGCAAAAGACCCAAGACCTTTTCCACGATATTCTTTTTTAATATATAAATATTCAATGTTATTGATGTAGCCATATTTTTCATTTACGTAAATAAAACCTGCAATATCGTTATCACAAGTTATCAAATATGAAAAACATTTTGGATTTAATAAGCGCCTTATATCTTCTAAAATGTCAGATTTGGTCGCATCCACTAATTGTGTTTTCCAAAAGTCTTTGAGCATTATTTCTAATTCTTTTAAATCGTCTAATTCAATTTTCTTTAATTGTTTTTCCATAAAGCATAACATCCTTAGCAATTTTAAAATATACCATAAATTAGAAAAATTTTCATTTAGTGCTTTAGGGTTTAAAAAAAATACCATCGCTGGTATATTTACTTTATTTTGCATGGAGCAGGTGACGAGAATCGAACTCGCATAATTAGCTTGGAAGGCTAATGTTCTACCACTGAACTACACCTGCATACGTGCAATAAATAATATAACTATGGAAGAACAAAATAGCAAGAAAAATTAATAATAAAATAATAAAAGTGCAGTTTTAATGCACTTTATTGATTAATAAATTTTAATAATTGATTTTCAGGAAGATAACCAGTGCTTCTTCTTAATTCTTTACCATTTTCTAATATTACTAATGTTGGAATTACTTGTATTGAATATTTTCTTGCAATATCTAATGCGACATCAACATCAACTTTAATAATTTTTGCATTTGATTTATTTTCATCGTCTATTTTTTCAAGAACAGGGGATAGCATTCGGCAAGGACCACACCAAGATGCATAAAAATCCACTAGCACCAAACCATTTTGTGTTTTTTCAATAAATTCATTTAATTTTTCAACATGTTCAATCATAATATTGACCTCCTATGACTATCTTATCAATTTTTAAAGTACATTAAAAACGATATGCTTTACAAATATATTAAAGTAAATATCATAAAAATTAAAAACAAATGAAGAGGGTAATATGAATAAGTAAATATTCTAAACCAACGTCTATCATATCCGCGTTTTCCATTATAAAAAATAATAAATATTGCCGCACACATCATAATTAATTGTTCATTTGCATCCCAATATACTATCTCATTAGCAAATATCGTAAAGGAATAATAAATTAATGAGACAATAATTAATCCGCAAAAAGATAATAGATTTAAATATAAACGATATTTTGAATCATTTTCATAAAGATTTGGTTTTAAACCATAGCTTTCCATTAAAACCGGTAATAATTTATAAGATGAATAAAAAACTACAAATAGCATAATTGCTAAAATATCGTATTCTGGTCTTAAAAAATAAGGCAGCCAATAAATAGTGATATTTTGATTTTGATATTCATATACATTAACTACAAAACCCAAAATACAATAAATAATTGGCAGTATCCCTAAAAATTTAATATACTTATTTTTATTTTCAAAAAGCCATACCATTAAAACGCCCAAAAACAATGTTATAAAGATATTCGGCTGCAGAAGTCTTTGATTATCAGAAATTACACCTCCAACAAATAACATTTCTAAAACAAATTCAACAACAATTAACAACGACATAACAATAGCTAATCGAAGCAAATATTTTTTAATGTTTTTAGTTTTAAGAGCACCTTCGACTGCTAAAAAGCAAAATAATGGTAAAGAAATCCTTCCAATAATTCTAAAAATATATCCGGTTATTTGCATTGGAGAATTATCATATGGTGAATATTGCATTAAAAAAAATCCAATATGATCCAATGTCATCGTTACTATGGCAATAATTTTAAGTACAAAATTTGATAAAAATAAACTTTTCATAATTATATTCTACTAGCAATTAAGACCGATATTAAACTTATAATGTTATTTAAAACATGGGCAATAGAAGAACCTACAAATGAATAATTTTCATAAAGGTAGCAAAGAATTAATCCTGAAACGATATAAGATGGCAAATTCAATAATTCATTAACAATATCACTCGTAAATGAAAAATGTATAAATCCAAAAATCAAACTCGTTACTAAATATGCCAACCATCTTTTATTAAAACGATACAAAATATTAAATAAACCAACGCGATAAATAAATTCCTCAACAATCGGTCCAATGATTGCAAATATTAATAGACTAGACCATGGATACGAAAGGACAATTTCATTTATAACTTGCTGGTTTTGATTTGCACCATTCATCAGTGGAGAGACTAGTGTACTATAAACAACACTGAAGCCAACCATTACTAAAAAGCCGACAAATCCTGCTGAAATCTTTGTAAAACTCTTATATTTTCGCAAAATGTCTTTTAAATATGGAAGAGATATCATAATAACAAATATAAAAACACCAGAATAACAAACAGCATTTATAATTAAATTAATTTTTGCTCCTGATAACAATTCGTTAATAATAGTCACGCCATCTTCACTTAAACCATACTTGCTCATTAATATTGATGAGGTAACTAACGAACATATCAAACTAAGAAGTTGCAATAACAAATAGCCTCCTGCGCATAGTAAAAGTTGCCTTATCAGTGGCATCCAGTCCATTTCTCTTACATATTTATATTCAGGACGAAGTGAATTATCATAATGACATTTAGGGCATCTCAATTCGTATTTATCAAAATTATTTTGACAATTTGGACATATAATTTTTTGTGGATTATTTCGCATTTTTAAATATCACTTTTCGTAAATATATTACCATTAAAAAAGACAAATATCATTGTAAAATTTTCTTATTTTATTTATACTAAATAAGCAACGATATGTTTGGTTTTTTATTCGCGATAAATTCTTTAATTGATACTTCGACAATTCAAAATATTTTTAATATTAGTTTGATTTGTCTTTTTGTTTTCCTTGTTCTTGGATTATTGCTAAGTGGAGTTGTCGGTTTTTTTAAGGGCATTTATTCAACATCGTTTAGACTTTTATTCATTTTATGTTGTACAATTCTTGCAATTTCTTTATTGCCATTATCAATTGACGCTCTTTCAAATTTTGATGTGTCTAATTTTAGTGAACTTTATATCAATTTAACTTTCCAAGAGACAGGTCAAGTTATCTCGATTCAAATTACTTCTATATCAGAAACATTAGAGAAGGTTTTAGCAGTTTTGTTAAGCAATTTTGGTTATCAAGGTTCATCATATGAACTTGCTAATTTAGTTGTTCAATTAGCAAGCATGATTATAAGTTATTTTGTCATTTTTATTGATGGTATACTGATTGGGATTTTTGGAAATTTATTTGGTGTTATTTTATATCAATTAATTTTTAAAAGATTTTTTACAAAAATTGGTAGGAAAATTGTTAAAGTACGTTGGGCATCCGTTTTTACTGAAGTTGTTAATTACGTTGTTTGTGCTTGTCTTTTTGTTTTTCCGTTTACCTCGCTTGTCAATCTTGCTAATCAAACATGGCAAAAATATTCACCTACACAAGGAGATGAGACCGTCCAAACAATCGGATCATTTTTAGATACATATAACAATTCAATATTAGCTCAAACACTTTTTAATTGGACCACGAATAGCGATGGATTAACAATTGATAATCAGATTTTATCAACAATTTTACAAACAACTGTTGGTGATGGTCAAACTTCTGTCATTGAAACTTTAAACAATTTAGGAAATATAGGCGGGGCAGTTTTAGATGGATTAACTATTGAAAATAGTCAAGTTCAATTTAATTTCACCTATTTGCTCGCAGAAGATACTCTTGTTAGTTTATTTTCAACTTTAAATAGTACGGAATTATTTACGTATCTTTTACCGATATGTGCGAATATTGCTGTTAATAGCGACATTTTAGCAAACTATGTTGATACATCTTTGCTTGATATGTCTGACATAGATTGGAATAGTGAATTAGAAAATGTCGAATCGATGCTTATTGATATTGTTAATTCGGATGTACTTAACTATTTTTTAGATGAAGAAGGACAATTTATCGATCCAAGTCAATTAGATACAAATGAGGTTTTAATATCATTACTAAAAGATGAGTCTTATTCTTATGTCAACAGTGCTCTTAATCGAATTGATTCATCAAAATTACTTTCACGTGCTATTCCTGCAATCATTAATGCTTTTAGCGAAACAAATCAAGCATTAGCTAATATCCTTCCTACTAATTGGGCGGAATTAAATTCGATTAGTTGGGGAAAAGAATTATCGATAATTTATGATAGCATCTATACATTAAACAAAGTTGATGAAAATATTATACCTACTATTTTATCTTTTTCATCTTCAGATGAAACTAATAATAACAACAAAGATTATTTAAATAATAAAAACAGCGATGACAAAACATCAAATGAAGAATTAATCGATGTTTTGGTTAAAAATCAAAACGCTATTAAAACTATTTTAATTGGCGAGTTTGATAAAGATGGAAATCTTATAAATTGTGATGAAAATGGTGTCAGTATTGTTTATGATTTATTCGGCAATAAAATAAACAATCGCAAATATACTTTGTTTGACACTAATTTATTTAAATATCTTGCTCCTACAGTGTTTGATTTTGTTACCGATTTATTAAACAATACCTCGTTATCTGAATATACTTCTAATATTGACACCACAATTAGTGAATTATTATCTGGAAACAATTTTAGAAAAAATGTAAAAGAAGAATTCAATTCAATTTTTAACATTTTAGAAAGCACTTCTGAAAGTGAAGAAATTATGAACTCATTTAAAGAACAAATGAATAATCCTTCCGCTGATTTAATTGAATTAGCAAATGAAAATTTAATTAATGATTTGCAAGAAGTTCTCCCTCTTATTGATAAATCAAAAATAATTACTTCTGTAATAAGACCTTTTTTAGAAGATACGCTTTTAAATAATGGTGAATTTGCTGATTCATTAGCAAATGTTGGAATTAACATTGAAGATTTAAATCTTGAAGTTGATAATATCGGTCATGAATTTGCTAATTTATTAAATGTTTATAAGAGCAAAAATTTATTAGATGTTTTAACAGATCCAACAATGTCAGAGGATGAGTTAATTACCGCTGTTAGTGAAAATCACATTTCAGTTGCTAATTTGTTAGATACTATTTTTGAATCGGAAATAATTAATCCTAAAGAAGAGTTTTATGATGACGATAATAAAAATAATTATTTTGATTTGTTAAATTATTTATTTGAGTCATCAAATAATGGAAGTCAATTAATAGATGGTTTTGTTTTTGATGAAGATAAAGTTGGTTTGTATCCAACAAGCAATGCAGTTGGCAATCATGCTTGGAACAATACTCGTAACAACGGAGATTATATTTTAGATGCTTATGGTCAGCCAATTTTGGATGGTGAAAATGGATATATTGCTTTAGTTATTGCATCTTTTGGAAAGACTAGTGAGAACAAATCTTCTCCTTATTATGGCAAAAATCTTTTCCAAGCTATTTTAAATGAAGATGATGTTAGTGAATTAATTGGATACTTGGAAAGTGATTTTAAAATTTCACAAGTATTTAAAGCTGTCGATTCTTCTAGTGTTTTCAGTGCTTCTTTTGGACAATTTTTAGATACTACATTATCTAGTGTTGATATTGATTTAATTAATGTTGATGAAGGGCGTTCATTTACTTTTGTTGAAGATTGGACGCAAGAAGGAATTAATTTTGCTAATATTTGTAATTCCATTAAAGAAGTTGACATCTCATTAAATAATTTTGACATTACTAGTGTAAGCAATGTTCCTGCTTTAAATGTTTTGCTACATTCTTTATCCAATTCGAAAATGTTTGGTGGAGAAAATTCTTACACTTTTAATACTTTTTTATATAAGACATTGCAAACATCGCTTCCTGAAAATTTGGATTTGTTAAGCGATCCTGACTTAGATGAAAACGGAAATAAAACATATCAAAAAGCAATGGATGATTTTAATGTTTATTTAAGCGACGATTTATATTTAAGCGACGCTATTAAGGATGAATGGTGCAACGATTTATGGATTGAAAATTACGCTTCTTTAAAAGGGGATTTATTAATTCAAACAGCTAACAATGATCCAAATTTTTATAGCATGGATTATATTTCTTATATTTGCGATTTCATTAATCAGATGAATGAATCGATTAAAAATGCTGAAGAAGAAAGCGGCGAAAACTATGAAGATATTTCTCAAGCTTTACTCAGTGGTTATGTATCTACACAAGACTTAGAAGAAATGCTTTTATCTTTAAATAGTGTTCAATGTTTAAGAATGCCTCTTTATCACGCTTTTGAATTAGTTAGAGTAAATGTCACAACAGAAACAGTTGGTTTTGATTTATCAATGATGAATAGCGAATACATCGCTTATGATTCAACGACTAAAGATAATCGTGCTAGTGAAATACAATGTCTTGTTGAAATTTATGATTCGTTTAACGAAATTAAAAGTTCGCTTGGCGATGTTTCAAACATTGACATCAATCAAGTGGTTCAAAACAAAGAAAATCTTATTTATTTAGATAGTGTTTTAACTAATCTTAATTCTTCTTATGTTTTCCATCGAAGCGGTCCAGATGATGAATATGACGAAACCGCTTTCCAACACGTTGCGAAACAATTAATTCGTGTTGATGGACTCAACCAAATTTATTATAGCGACGATTTAGCAAGCAAAGATCAAATTGATGAATATTTAATTAGTCATGGTAATTATAAAAACTTTGAAGAAAAATTAGATTATAATGTCGATAATATTTTTGCTTATTCTTGTAGTGATTATCAAAATCAAATCGATGAATGCCATAAAATAGTGGAAATATTATCTTCTTTAGTTGGTGGTTATAAAAACGTTAAAGATTTAACATTTGATGAAGATGGGAATATTGTTGGAAATATAAGTGATGTCTATCTTGGCTTATTATTAGATGAAAAAGGTGAAATCATTGACTTTAATAACTTAGATATTGATGTTATTAATATTGATGCACTAAACGAAACATTAGACGTCATTAATCAGTCTGATTTATTGTATGATTGCGTTAGCAATACATTAAACTATTTATTAAATAACACTATCGTAGAAGATGATTCTGAAATTAACGCTATGATTGCGGAAGCATTAAAAAATGCAAATCCATACTATATTTACACCATTGAATCTAGTACACCAAATTATGATGCAAGATTTGCTTTGAAAGATGAATACAATCGTAAAGATATTAACGAATTTACTATTTTATGTGATTTATTATCTGATTTACGTGATTTAAGAAATAACACTAACGATGCTGAGGACGATATTATTAACGCAATCAGGGATAATAAGAATCTTGTTTTGTTAGATAATGTATTGGAAAATTTAAATACTTCTTATGTTTTTCATCGCGGTGGTCCAAAAGATTCTGGAAAAACTGCTTTTCAACTTGGAATAGAAAAAATGTTCCAAATTGATATGTTTGAAACAACTTATTATAGCAATGATTTAGCTAGCAAAGATCAAATTGATGAATATTTAATCAGTCATGGTAATTATAAAAACTTTAAAGAAAAATTAGACTACAATGTTTATAAATTATTTGATTATAAAACCGCAGATGATCGACAAGTTGAAGAATGTCATAAAATAGTAGAAACCATATCTTCTCTAGTTGGCGGTTATAAAAATTTAAAAGACGCTTATATTAATGAAGAAGGTGCAGTCATTTCATCAAGCAATGAAACTTATCAAGGTTTATTTTTAAATCCCACCGATCCTGATTTGTTATTAAATTTTGAAAATGTTGATATTAATCGTGTCAATACGATTGCTTTAAATGAAACGTTAAATGCAATCAACGATTCTGACTTGTTATATGATTGCGGTCCAAATGTTCTTGCATATATTTTTGATAGTGTCAACATTGATTCCGAAAACAAAATTATTAGTCAAATTTTAGATAATGCAAATCCATACTACATGTATTATTTAGATGGTTATGATAGCCCTAATTATGATGCTAGATTTGCCTTTGAAAATGAATACAATCGAAAAGATATTTTAGAAATAGAACAATTATGTAATTTTATTGAAGATATTAAACAATTATCAATCGATGAAAACATCGACAATATTTTAAATATGTTCCTTGATAAGGATAAACTTGTTGTGTTTGACGATACACTTGAAAATTTAAATTCTTCATATATTTTCCATCGTGGTGGACCAAAAATTATTCCAAATGCTTCTTTAATTGATGGGGAAACAAGTTTCCAAAGTACAATTAAACTAATTGTAAAAAATGAAGGTGTCAGCGAATTTTATTATAGCGACGATTTAGCAAGTAAAGATCAAATCGAAGAATATTTAATTAATCATGGTTATTATAAAAACTTTGAAGAAAAATTAGATTATAATGTCGATAATATTTTTGCTTATTCTTGTAGTGATTATCAAAATCAAATCGATGAATGCCATAAAATAGTGGAAATATTATCTTCTTTAGTCGGTGGTTATAAAAACGTTAAAGATTTAACATTTGATGAAGATGGGAATGTTTTAAATGGAGATAATATTCAAATTTATACCGGTTTATTGTTGAATAATGACGAATTATTTGATTTAAATTCAATGCAAATAGCTAATATAAATGAAAATGCATTATATGAGACATTAACAAACGTCAATAATTCCGATTTACTTTATGATTGTACAAGTAATATGATGAGTTACTTGTTTGATAAATTTGAAGGTGATGATGAAATTTCTACGATGATTTCTTCTGCATTAAAAAATGCAAACCCATACTATATTTACACCATTGAATCTAGTACACCAAATTATGATGCAAGATTTGCTTTGAAAGATGAATACAATCGTAAAGACGCTGATGAAATTTCTTTACTATGTGAATTTATTGGTGATTACAACACTCTTATTAGTCAATTCGTTGATGTTAATTTAAACACAATTTTCAATTTAAATGAAGATGACTTAAATGATGTTTTAAATACTTTTGATTCGCTTTTGATGAAATTATCTGATTCTTATATTTTCCATAAGGCAAATTTGATGTATTTAGCAAGCGATGAAATTGTTAATAGAAGTATTCAAGAAGCAACAACATTTGAATATTGTATGGATTTTATTTATGACAATATTGGATTAACTGATTTAAATTTTGACAAAAATCATGATGCAAAATTTATTAATGCGGAAGAAAAAATTATTACAAAAATTTATCAAATGAGCAGCATTGATAATTTGCAATTGAACAATCCCAATTTATATGGCAGCAATAATTGGAATGAAGAAATTTTTAATTTTATAAATTTAATAAGAGATACAAAACAAATTTTGCCTGACAACGAGCAATATCATAATAATTTTGGAAATTTTGATTTTGAATTAAATAATCCTAAATTATCTCCTGAAAACATAAACAAAGTGTTAATAGGAATAAATAATTGTAATGTTATAAATGATGTTTTACCAAATTATTTAAAAAATAGTTTTGTTAATTTGGGATTCGAACAATATACTCAATATAACGGAAATAATCACACACAATATTATTTTGATAATCAACAAGAAATGTATGATAGCAAAAACGGTATTGATCTAATAAAAGAGTTACTAGATAATTTTGCTATTTACGATCAGTCAACAGGTGAATTTAAAGGATATATTGTATTAAATCAAGGTGATAATTTCTTCTCTAACTATTTAAATAGCGGTAAATCCACAAGTATGATTTTGAATTTTATTGAAAACTCAATTATTTATCAAAATTATGTCGAAAATAATAATGAAAATTTTGGTGTTGATGCGCTGTTTATTTATAACATATTTAAAGACACCAATGTTTCTAATTTGATTTTTGGAAACACAGAAGTAGAGAAAATTTTATTGCTCAATACGTTGCTTAACGACGACTCATTTGCTTATAATCCTTGTAACGAAGGACAAGCATTTGATATTATTTTTGATAATATAATTACATTATATAAAGATGGTGCTGATTCTTTTGATACAGCAGATATTGATAATATTAAAAACGTTAAAGACATAATTGTTAAATCACTATTATGTCTAACTCAGAGTGTTAATAATGATGATATTTATGCTGGCGAAATACATAATCGTGCATACATTTCTAGTGAAATAGTTGCTTCACTTTTAGAAGATATTATCGATAATGAATTGAAAAATATTCCTACAAAATTTAACTTAAATCCTTCAAATATTCGTTATTTTAGAAAAAATATTAATAATGAAAACATAACAAATTATCTAGAAATTGTTCCAACAAGTTATGATTTGCTTAACAAAGATGAAGCACGTGGTTTAGATGGTATTTTAAGTTTATTTAAAGGAACTCAATATGTTAATTTTACTGATTATATAGATGATTTGGTTATCATTTCTTCGTCTACAAGATTATTAGAGTATGAAAATAGATTATCTAATTCTTACATCGGAAGTGTCATATATTGCTCAAGACTCCATGATATTTTTGACGATATGTTTGAACTTATGCAAGGTTATATTTCTCCTGAAACTGTAATTGTAAAAGATATAAATGATTTATTTATTTACGATGGAATTGATGGAATTGGGTTCGTTAATTATGGTGATTCTATTGTAGAATTAGTTAATCAATTTGGTGAATATTTAAGATAGTTTATGGAAATATTTGATATATTTGAAGAACAATTTATTGAAAATAAATCTAAGTTTATTTCAATACTTTTGCCATTACAAAATAAAGATGAATTTAAAGAAAAACTTATATGGTGTCAAAAAAAGTATCCTTTGGCTACACATTATTGCTTTGCAATGCGATATAATGGGTATGAGAAAGCAAGTGATGATAACGAGCCAAAAGGAACAGCCGGAAAACCTATTTTAAAAATTTTGCAAATAAAAAATATTGATAAAGTTATTCTTGTTGTAGTCCGATATTTTGGCGGAAAAAAACTTGGCGCATCTAAATTACTTAGAACATATGTGAAAAGTGCTTCGCTTGTTGTTGAAAAAGCATTAGAAAAGGAAGGTCAATGATGTATGTCAGAATATGCAAATCGAAGAAAAAAATTATTTGAATTATTGCCAGAAGGAAGTCTTGTCTTAATTCATAGCGGTGTTAGTAAAATAGCAAGCGAAGATGAAGAATTTCCATTTGTAGTAAATAATGACTTTTTTTATTTTACTGGAATAAATCAAGAAAATTCTATTTTATTTATGGTAAAAGAAGTCGGAGAAGAAAAAGTTTATTTATTTATTGATGAATATAATCCATTAAAAGAACGATGGACAGGAAAAAGATTAAGTATTGAACGCGCTAGTTCAATTAGCGATATTAAAAACGTTTTGACTAATAATGTTTTAGATTCAAAAATAGATTTAGCTTTGCAATATGGCTCAACACATTTTGGAAAAATTAATAATGTCTATCTTGATATGGCCACTGAATTAAAAGTTTCCAGCAATATGTTTATTAATGACTATCAAAATCATTTATTAATGTTGTATCCACATATTCAAATTTTAGATGTTAAACCTTTAATAACCACTTTAAGAATGGTCAAATCAAATTATGAAGTAGAGCAAATCCGTAAAGCTATAAATTTAACACAGCATGGTATAAATCAAATGCTTATGCAATTAAAAGTTGATAAAAAAGAGTATCAACTTGCAAATATTTTTAAATTTTATGGATTAGAAAACAACAAATCTCCTTTAGCCTTTTCCACAATAGTGGCTTCTGGTAAAAACGCTACATGCTTACATTATCCAACCCAAGATGATCGCATTAAAGATAATGACTTAATTTTATTTGATTTGGGTTATAAGCATGAGGGATATTGTGCTGATATTTCAAGAACTTATCCCGTAAATGGAACTTTTACAGAATTGCAAAGAAAAATTTATCAAACTGTCTTATTAGCAAATAAAGCTGTCATTGAATATGCTAGAGAAGGATTAACATTAAAAGATTTAAACGATAAAGTTATTGAATTTTATAAAGATGAGTTGCCTCGTCTAGGCTTAATAGATGAAGGCGAAGATATTCATAAATATTATTTCCATAGCGTTAGCCATCATCTTGGTTTAGATACACATGATGTTTCATATCGTGAAAAAGTACTTGAAGCCGGCAATGTTATCACATGTGAGCCGGGTTTGTATTTTGAAAAATATGGTATTGGTGTGCGAATTGAAGATGATTTATTAATTACAAAAGAAGGCTGTGAAGTTTTATCAAGACAAATTCCAAAAGAAATTGATGAGATTGAATCTTTAATAAAACAATGTAAAAATATTAAGTAGGTAATTATGTCAAAATATATTTTAGCAATTGATCAAGGTACAACGTCGACACGCGCTATTATTTTTGATCGTCAATCTGTGCCACTTTACATGGCTCAAAGAGAAGTCAAATGTTTTTATCCTAAATCTGGATGGGTTGAAAGTGATGCATTAGAAATTTGGGTAAGTGTTATTGACGTCATAAATGAAGTTTTAGTTAAAGCTAATCTAACATTTTCTAATATTGATTCAATTGGCATTACAAACCAACGTGAAACAACCGTGATATGGGATAAAAAAACCGGAATGCCAGTTTATCATGCGATAATCTGGCAATCAAGGCAATCTAAAGAAATTTGTGATAAATTAGAAGACAAAAAGGGTTTTATCCACAAAAGAACAGGTTTATTAATTAATCCATATTTTTCTGCATCTAAAATTCGCTTTATTTTAGACAATATAAAAGATGGGCAGAAAAGAGCAATTAATGGTGAATTAATGGTTGGCACAATCGATACTTGGATTATGTATAAGATGAGTCATGGTAATATTTATGCGACCGATGTTAGCAATGCATCTCGAACTTTACTTTTTAATATTTTCGAGAAAAAATGGGACAAAGATTTATGCGATTTATTTAATATTCCAATCGAAATATTACCAGAAGTAAAGCCATCATCATTTGAATATGGTTTCGCTTCATTTTTCTCAAATAATGTTAAAATTTGCGGAGTAGCAGGCGATCAACAAGCCGCATTATTTGGCCAAGCGTGTTTTAAAAAAGGTGATAGCAAAAATACCTATGGCACTGGTTGTTTTATGCTTATGAATATTGGAAAAGAACCAATTCTTTCAAAAAATGGTTTACTAACAACAATTGCTTGGCAAATAGGTGATGAGACAATTTATGCAATGGAAGGATCTGTTTTTATTGGTGGCGCAGTAGTGCAATGGCTTAGAGATGAAATGAAAATGATATCGACATCTGCAGAAAGTGAAGATTTTGCCTATAAATGTGAAGATACTAATGGTATATATGTTGTTCCCGCTTTTGTTGGTTTGGGTACACCATATTGGCAAAACGATGTTCGGGGTTCTGTTTTTGGCCTAACACGTGGTTCAAATCGTTATCAGTTCGTAAGAGCGTGCCTAGAATCTATAGCATATCAATCTAAAGACGTCATTGATATCATAAAAGAAGACACCAAATTGGATATAACTTGTTTAAAAGTTGATGGGGGAGCCACTGATAATAATTATTTAATGCAATTTCAAAGTGACATTTTACAAACAACAATATCGCTACCAAAGTGCATAGAAACTACTGCTCTTGGTGTTAGTTATTTAAGCGGACTAGCGTCAGGATATTATAAATCTTTAGAAGATATACATTCGTGTTATTATAGTAAAAAGCAATTTCGCCCCCTTATGAGTAAAAATAAGGCTATTGAAAAATGTGAAGGTTGGCGAAAAGCTATCAACGCTACAATTGCGTTTAAATAGAACTATAAAATGTTATAATTATGAACGATGGAAAAAATTTTTATTGCACCTAGTTCATTTAAAAAAACAATTATTACTGAATATTTAAAATCAAATATTTTTTCCTCAGTTCATGTATATAGCAAAGAAGATCTAATTGATTTTTTATATCCTTGGTTTAAATCCAAATCTATAAATTTGTTAATGAAAGAATTTAACTTTTCGTATTCTAAGGCTAAAAATATTCTTTACTACTTGAGATTTTTTGATACAAGCAAAGCGATCGAAATGCCTTTGATGAATAAAATATATAATTTCTTAGTTAACAATGAAATGGTGTTATATGACGAGTTTGCAAAACAATTAGTAGCCAAAAAAACTATTGATGTTTATGGATATTATTCTGATGATAAATTTTTGCAATTTTTATTGAAAAAACTGCAAATTACCCCTAATTTTATTAAAAATAGCGGTATTTTAGAAAATAACAAATGTTATATATACGACACTATCGAAGAAGAATGTCACCATTTATTCATCAATATTTTGAAATGTTATAATAGTGGTGTTTCATTAAATGATATATATATTTATGGATATTCTAATGAATATAAATTTTATTTTGACTATTATAGTAAGTTATATAATTTACCAATAAATAATTTTCCCAAATTTAATTTCTATTCGTTGAATTTTGTCAAAGCTTTTTTAAAACAATATGAAAAGACAAACAAGCTAGATTTTTGTTTGGCCGAAACAGAAAAGTTGATAAAAAACAATTATGAATTATTTATACAATTTAAAGATTTAGTGCTTTCAAATTTTGATTCAACACTTAGCAACGCTCAACAAGTTGATATTTTTAAAGAAATATTTAAGAGTAAAAATAGTTTTGATGTTTTTGATAATGCAATAACAATTATTAATGAGTGTGTCTATGTTAAAAACAAATATATTTTCTGTATCGGCTTTAATCAAAATTCTTATCCGAAAATTAAATTCGATACTGATGTTATTTTTGATTCTGATAAAAGAATTTTAAATTTACCTACAAGCGAAGAAGAAAATTTAATTAACAAACTATCGTTGCTGGATTTTTTAAAAAGCGAAAATACATTTTATTTTTCTTTTGCCAATAAAAGTTATACTAACAACTATTATTTATCTTTTATCGCACTTAATAATAATTTTGAAATTATTAAAAATCGCCAAGAGTTATTCGATTATAATAAAGTTTCAAGCTTAAATTTCGCTATGAAATCTGAGGATATATTTTATAAATATGGAAAAAAAGATAACTACCTGACTTCATTTAGAAAATATTTACGTTATGCATATAATTCTTATGATAACCAATTTAAAAAATTTTCTATTTTTAATGATAAATCAAAACTCCGCTATTCATATTCATCATTAAACTCTTTTGCTAAATGTCCTTTTTCATATTATCTGCAGTATGTTTTAAAAATTGGTGAAAATGAAACAACATTTTCACTTCAACTTGGTAATTTTGTTCATGAAATATTTCTAATTGGTCTAAAAAATGATAATTACAATTTTGAAGAGATATTCAACACATGTCTATATAATAATAAATATCAATTTATACCAAAAGAATTATTTATAATAAATGGTCTAAAAAGTAGGATGAATCAGGTTTTTAACTTTAATATCTCCCATAAAAATAAAATTAAAAATGCTAAATTCTATTTAGAAAAATCTTTTAGTTTTGATTTAACAGAAAATTCAATTTTTGAAGGACGAATTGATAAATTAATAGTTACAAATAATTCATTTTATTCGATAGTGGATTATAAAACTGGAAACATAAGTTTGGATATAAACATGTTTAAATATGGTCTTGATTTGCAATTGATTAGTTATGGAATGTTGATTAATTATGATCAAAATTTTTCTTATCTTTCTCTGGCTGGCCTATACTATCAAACGGTTTTTAATAAAGTAAATGATGATAATGAAAAACATTATAAACTTAATGGTTTATCACTTTATAACCCAATATATTTAACCGACTTTGCTTATGATGATTATGTCTTAAATAAAAAAAGCAATATGATTAGTGAAGGCGAATTCGATCAACATATCAACACTTGTTTGAATCAATACTTATGCATGGATAAAAAGATAAGAAATAATGATTTTTTAATAGCGCCTCTTTATAAAGGAAAATCTTTTGATTCATGTATTTATTGTAAATTTAAAGATATTTGTTTTGTAAAGAATAACCAAAGATTAGAAATTGGAAAAAACGTTGAAGAAGAGGAGGACTATAATGATGAATCCTTCTAAAGAACAATTGCAAGCAATTCAAAGCCATCACGAAAATGTTTTAGTTAATGCTGGTGCTGGAAGTGGTAAAACATGGGTGTTAGGTGAGCATGTTCTCTATTTAATGAAAAATTATAATTATCATATTCTTGATTTTCTTATTGTAACGTTTACTAACGCAGCGGCTAATGAGATGAAAACAAGAATTAAAAATATGATATCTAATGATGATAGTTTAAAAAAATATGCGGATAATGTTGAATTTGCACATATCCAAACATTCGATGCGTTTAATTTATTCTTAGTAAAAAAATTCCATGATTTTGTTCAATTGCAAGACGAAATTGATATACAAGATAAGTCTATTTTCAATATTGAAATTGAAAAATATATTAACGAAGAATTAGATAAATATTATGAAAGCGATAATTCTTTGCTGCATGAAATTATTAATATTTTTTGTGACAAAGATGATCAAAAAATCCATATGATAATATCTGACATTATTAATTATTATGATAGTTGTATAGATGGTGATACCGCTTTAAATAATTTGCTTATCAATCCTTATAATTATGATTTCATAAATAAAGCCATTGGTAATTATTTTTCAAATATTAAACTCCAATTTGCAGAGATTTTTAACAAAATTGCCTTGTTTTCTCCTTATAAGGACATTTATGAATTCTATTTGAATCAGTATAATCGTCTAGACTTTTCTAGTTATGATAATTTTTTGTCTAGCATCAAGGAAGTTAACTTTCCAAATAAAAATTCAAAAGGTGCAAGAAAAATTAAAAAAGATGATCCAGATCTTTATGACATGATAGGCGAAATAGGGGAAGTATTTAAAAAAATTAAAGAAAAAATTTATAATTTTGGGTATTTTAGAGATATTGTAAATCACCATATACATTGCAAAGAATATTTAGAGTTATTTGTTGATATTGCAAAAAAAGTTATAGATCGATTAAACAAATTTAAAAAAGATAACTGCATATATGATTTTAATGATATTTCTAAATTTGCACTTGTAATTTTAAATAATGATGAATGTTTGAAAATTGTTAAAAACGAATTCAAATATATTATGATTGACGAATATCAAGACACTAACGATATCCAAGAAGCTCTTATTTCAAAATTAGAAAATTCAAATGTTTTTATGGTTGGTGATGTTAAACAATCCATATATCGATTTAGAAA
This sequence comes from uncultured Bacilli bacterium, assembly GCA_944358985.1. GTDB lineage: Bacteria > Bacillota_I > Bacilli_A > RFN20 > CAG-826 > CAJOOD01. Next base: position 33,362 of record CALVSI010000004.1, read on the forward strand.
TGCAAATTGTGTTATTTTTCTAGATAAATATCTCGCGTATAAAAATCTTAATGGCGGTAGCAAAATTGATATGACATTAAATTTTAGATCAAGAAAAGAAATTATTGACGGCATTAATTTAATGTTTGATTTTTTAATGACGAGAAAAACAAATTTAATTGATTATAAAGATGGTCATATCTCGTTTTATGGACAAAAATCTTATGATAAAAAAATTGCAAATTATGATTATGGCATTAATTTTTTAACTTATGATTGTGAAAAATATAAATTAAGAAAATATCAATATGAAATAATAGCAAAAGATATTATCAATAAAATATCTAATAAAATGAAGTTATTAGACACTTCTAAAGGAGAATATTATGATTGTACTTTTAAGGACTTTGCTATTATAGTTGATAGGAATACAAATTTTGATGAAATCATTCGTGTTTTTAATGAATATCAAATTCCTATTTTTGCTGTTGAAGATTCAAATATATTAAATAATGATATTTCTTCTTTAATTTTTAATTTGATGAATTTGGTGTACTTATTAAGTCTTGAACAATATGATACTAATGATTTCAAACATAGTTATATAAGCGTTATAAGAAGTTTTATTTATTCATACGATGATGAAAAAATTTATAATCTATTCAAACAAAATGATTACACAAATGATGGTTTGTTTCTTTTAACAAAAGATATAACCAAACATTTAAATGAATTATCTTTGTATAATTTAACCTGTTTGTTAATTGAAAAAACTAATCTTTTAAATAAAATTATTAATCTTAATGATTTTCATAGCATTCATCTTTGCATTAATTCTTTTCTTGATAAAATCAACGCTTTAGACAATTTAGGATACTCGTTAGAAGATTTTATTGTTTATTTCAATCAGATTAAGGATAGCGATGAAGAATTAAAAGGCTCAAATTTTAAACTTGATGATAATGTTGTAACTTTAACGAATATTCATAAATCAAAAGGTTTAGAATATAAAGTTTGTTACTATGTTGATTTGGATAAAAAATTTAATATTAGCGATATAAAAAAGACATTTTTGATAAGCAAGGACTATGGATTGGTTTGCAATAACTATGAAAAAGGATATAACGTTAATTCGTTTTTTAAACAATTGCATATTGATAATTTAAAACAAGCTGATTTTGAAGAAAAATTACGTTTGTTATATGTTGCACTGACTAGAGCAAAAGAAATGATTTATATTGTTTTACCGCTCAAAGAAAAAGACAAAATACCAATTAAATCGATTAATGACTCAAATAATTTCAAAAAAATATTATTATCCGTCTATCAAAATTTTAAAAACATTAACGCCGATAATCTACTCGAAGAAGATATTAAATTCGAAAATTTAAGCAGCGAAGAAAAAGATTTAAATTTTGGTATACTTGATTGTAAACAAATTGAGTATACAAAAATTAGTAAAGTTCGAGCATCAAAAGAAACTAGTTATGATATTGATGAAAATTTGTTAATTTTTGGAAATCGTCTTCATCACTTGCTTCAATTAACTGATTTTGAAAAAAAAGATACATCATTTATACGCGATAATAAGCTAAAAACATACATTGATAATGTATTAAAACAAGAGATTTTTTCCAATCTTGAAAAATCTACTATTTTAAAAGAGTATGAATTTTACGATGAGATTAATCATGTCAATGGTATTATTGACTGCTTGATAATTAAAGAACACGAGATATTAATTGTTGATTATAAAACTAAACAAATCGATGATGAATTGTATAATGTTCAATTACAAACATATAAAAATTTCATAAAACAATTGACTAATAAAAATATCCGCTTATATTTATTAAGCATTATAGATAACAAGATAAAGGAGGTTAAATAATGGATAGAATTTTAACAAAAGAACAATTTTTAAAAGTTGCCGAACCATACATCAAAAATCTTCATATTGATGTAGATTTTACATATGAGGTTTACGAATTATCGGTTCAAGCAATCAAGTCATTAAAGGATAGCAATATTATAAAAAGCATTCAACCCATCAACTCCTTACAATTGATTTATTACATTTTTGGTGAATTTTATTATTCAATTAATAATGTTAGTGAAGAAAATTATCAAAAATTTATTCATAACGACAAAATCAAGATGCAAATGGCTTCTGTGGTTTCCGATAAATATATGTCTTTAGATTTTTTTAATCATAAGGAAAAAGCTCTTGGTAACAAATTTTTACCTCCAATTTCCTCTCTTGATACATATCTAAATTTTATGATTACCACATTAAACAAAACACCAAAGAACAACCCAAACCAAACTTTAATTAGTGATTTATTGAGCAAATCCATTAGCATTAGCCGATGCATTTTATATCTTTTAACTATGGGCTTTGAAACTGAGGCAATGGCTTCATGGAGAACTCTTCACGAATGTGAATGCACTTTAATTGTCTTAAAAAAATATGGTCAGCCATTAGTAAACACCTATCTAAAACATATGAAATATGCCATTGCGTATCGAAGCGGTTTAAAAACAAAAGAAGAAACCGATGAAGTTTTTGTTGAAATAAAAGAAAAAATGAAAATGCATGATTTACGAAGTAAAGATATGAAAAAATTCATTGAATATGGTTGGTTATATGACACTGATGAATCAAAAAATCCAACCTTTAAGCTTAATTTTAGAGATGGTTTGCAATTTGTCGCAGGATTAAAATCGTACAACAAAATATATGAACAATCATCAGAAATTGTCCATTCTACTCCTATGTTAATATATTCAAACAAAGCGTATTATTATTTATTAACACTAATTAGTTTATATGAGTCATTTTTTCGAATTGAATCAATATTTACATCATATTTTTTCATTGAAAATTTCAAACAACAAATTGGTCAATATAACAACATGAGAAAAATGTATTTCTCACAATTATTATCTATTTATAAAAAAGAAATTAGTCATTTTAAAAATGATAAAAATTAGACATCAGCGTAACAACTACCACCGATAAATTCTCTAAATACTGAATTGCATGGTACCCATTTATCATCTAAATCATCGAAGAATTTTAACATTCTTATCAATCTTTCAGCGATTGGGAAATATGGTGAATCACGATCAATTTTGCTAAGTAACGGAAGCGCATATTTTTTCATGACTGATAATTCATAAACTAAGAATGAATTAAAAACAAAATCAGCGCCTTCTTGGTTATCATAAATCCATTTAAATTCACCTTTTCTGACGCTTGGCCACATTTCTAATGTTTCTAAGGCGGAAGCATTTCTAAATTGATAGTCTCGGACTATTCTTCTTAGCAAACGCAAGTCTGTTAAAGACATTGGATTTTGATTATCAAAATTAATTTGAGCTTGCGGAGCGATATAAATTTTAAATTTTTGATGTCGTGGGATAGAATTTGTTAGCATATCATTTAATGCATGGATACCTTCAATAATAATTGGTTCATCCAAACCAACTTTTAAAGTTCTTCCTTTAACTCTTCTACCTAGAGTGAAATCAAATTTAGGTAATTCAACTTCGTATCCTTCGATTAAATCAGATATGTTTTTGTTAAATAGTTCGATATCAAGTGCTTTTACATCTTCTAAATCTGGATCACCATTTTCATCTTTTGGTACAGCATCTTTAGGTAAATAATAGTCATCAATTGAAACTCGTATTGGACGAATTCCACGCGAAAGTAGTTCGATTCTTAAACGGTTAGCAAAAGTAGTTTTACCTGAACTAGATGGCCCAGCAATACAAATTAAGCGAATGGAATCAATATCTTTTTCAATTAAATCACCAAGTTCCGCAAATTGAGCATTGTGACTATGTTCACACATGTTAATAAAATCAACCGCACCATAATTTCTTGTCATCTCATTAATTCCAGCAACTGTATCAATACCCGCGATTGAAGCCCATGCATGAGCGCGTTTTAAAGTTCTTCCATATGTAGGGGCATCTTTAAATTCTGGAATCTCGCCATTACATTCGGAACGTGGGTATTGAATAATAATGCCAGGAGAATAAAATTTTAAACGCCATTTTTTGATATATCCTAACGATGGAACCATTCTTTCGTACATATAGTTTTTATAATCGCCACATGTATAAATATGAGCGTCTTTTTCTGGACGATATTTCATTAATTTTGTTTTATCTAAAAATCCTTCTTTTTCATATATTCTAATAGCTTCTTCTTTAGAAATTTTGCATCTAACAAGAGGCAAATCTTCCTTGATTAATCGATGCATTTCTTTTTCTAATTCTAACGTCAATTTTGTAGATGCGGTTTTATTTTCGTTTAGAATTTGTAAAAATATAGAACGAGAAACATTATAAGAAAATCTAAATTGAATATTTTTTGCAATATTATGCATTGCCATTGCAACTAAATATCTTAAACTCGCTTCATATATTTTAATGGAATCGCGATCTTTGCAAGTTAATGGTTCGACAACACAATCCTTTTCCAACATGTAAGTTAATTCTCTTACACGATTGTCGATTCTTACACAAATATATTCTTTGCTATCTCCAACAACTTCTAAAACGCTGACAGGTTTATTAAAAGTTTTTTCTTGTCCTAAAATTTTTACTTTAAATTGCATATAGTCCTCACTTTCTTGGTATATTAATTTTAGCAACTTAATATGTTATTTAAAATTATTTTCAATTTCTTTGACTATCTTTATTATAAATAAAGAATTTGAATTTTTCTAACAAATAGTTTTTATCAACTATATAAAATGGTATCATATATATTTAGTTGAGGTCATTTATATGAAAAAAAATCTTGTTTATATCCAAAGTGGTGGTCCCACCAGTGTTATAAATTCTTCATTATATGGTGCTATTATTGAAGCTAGAAATCATCAAGATAAAATCGAACATGTTCTAGGTTCTTTACATGGTATCGAAGGACTAATTTATGATAATTTAGTAGTTCTTGATGAAGAAGATAATGAACAAATCGAATTATTAAAACAAACATCTGGGGCGATTTTAGGTTCAACAAGATTAAAACTTCCAGATGATTATCATCATGATTTATATTTTAAAATTGTTGAAAATATTAAAAAGCATAATATTGGATATATATTAATTAATGGTGGTAACGATTCAATGGATACTTGCTATCGTATTTCTAAATTATGTGAAGAGTTGAAATTGGATGTTAAAGTTATGGGTGTTCCTAAAACTATCGACAATGATTTAGCTATCACCGATCACTCGTTAGGTTTTGGTTCAGCTTGTAAATATGTTATCAATACGGTTGCTCAAATTGCTATCGACGCTCGCGGATTTAAAAAAGGAAAAGTACATCTAATTGAAATTATGGGTCGAAGTGCTGGTTGGTTGACAGCAAGTTGTGATATTTTAGATGAAAAATATAGACCAGACCTTATTTATATTCCAGAAAGACATTTTGAAGTTAAGGAATTTTTAAAAGATATTAAACGTGTTTATGATAAAAAAGGTTCGGTTATTGTTGCTCTTAGTGAAGGTATTAATTTTCCAAGAAAAGTAACATCGTCATCAACTGATGGATTTGGACACGTTCAATTAGAAGGTGTCGCGACAGAATTAGCGTTTGATGTCGAAGACCAATTGCATCTTCCTTATCGTATTATCGAGTTAAGTGTTCCTCAAAGAGCGTTCGTATCTTTAATAAGCAAAACTGATGAAGAAGAAGCGATAAATGCAGCAAAAAAAGCTTTACAATGTGCTTTAAATGGTGAAACTTCTAAAATGGTTGTTTTAAAAAGATTGAGCAATCATCCATATCGTGTTGACTATCAAGTTGAAAGCGTTCATTTAATCGCTAATGCAGTAAAAACAATTCCTGATGATTTTCTAGATAACCAAGAGCATATGTCAAAATCATTCAAGGAATATCTCTCTCCGCTAATTAAAGGCGAAACAGATGTCATTTATGACGATGGAATAATCCGATTTGCTAAATTTAAATTCATCAAAGCATAAAATGGATAAAATTAAAAAGTTATCTTTAGTAAAAAAATCTTTGTTATTATCTATTCTGATCACTATTTTAGCTTTTGTTTTTACGATACCTTTATTCTTTTTTAATTTACTTGAAATACCTTTAGGTATATTATTAGGTGGTATAGGATGCATTATTTCTTTATCGTTATTTACGATAAAAGAAAACTCACTAGATAAGCATTCTTTAATGATTTTGACAATTATTAATATCGTGCTGATGAGTATCATTCACGCTTCGTGTTTGATACTTGCTGGATGCTTATATTATTTATGTGATTTGCACATATTTAATGTATTTGCAACATTTGGGGCATCATTTATTGGATTATTGTCACTAGTCATTATCTCTTTAATTAGCAAAAAGGAATAACAATGAATAATATTGATAAAATTGTTGAATTATTCTTACTACCACCAGATAAATGGAATGACGAAATTATTGGTTTTTTATTTTCTAGTGGTTGCGTTATGTTGATTATGATTATTTTAATCATAATTATTAATATAAAAGCCCGCTTTGCTGATCCTTTAAAAAAGCCAAAAGGAATCCTATTTTTATTTGAAAGCGGAGTTAAGATGTTTGATAACTTATGTTTAGATATCATGGGAAAACATTTTGATGGTTTCGGCGGATTTATGTTTGGCATCAGCGGTTATTTGCTAATAACATTTATGTTTGGTTTAACTGGTCTACCATCGCCGATGACTAACCTTGCTGTTCCATTGTCTTTAGGATTAACTACATTTTTGTTAATTCATATTACAGCGATTAGAACAAATAAATGGAAATATTTTAAAAGATATATCGATCCAATCCCAAAAGTGCCATTATTTTTACCAATTAATTTATTATCAATGTGGTCACCTTTAATTAGTTTGAGTTTCCGTTTGTTTGGGAACGCGATTGCGGGATGGACATTGATGAGTCTTGTTTATTATGCTTTAGAGAATTTATCAATCGCAATATTCTCATTTTTGCCTGACGGTGTTAATTCGTTATTTATTGCACCTATTATCGCACCAATATTGCACCTTTATTTTGATTTATTCTCAGCGTTTATTCAAACAGTGGTTTTTTGTATGTTATCAATGATGTTAATTGGTCAAGAAGGACCAGATGATGAAGAAGAAATTTCAAAAGCAACGCAAGTTAAATCGCTTGCAAATTAAATTGGTTGAAATAGTTTTACTATTTTAATAAAAACTTATAAGGAGGTTAAATTATGGATCTTACTGCATTAGCAGCCGGTATTGCTGTCTTATCAGGTATTGGTAACGCAATTGGCGAAGCATTTGTTTGCTCACATGCACTTGATGGAATGACAAGAAATCCAGAAATGGCAAAAACATTGCGTAACAATATGATTTTAGGATGTGCAATTGTTGAAACAACTGGTATTTACGCCCTTGTCGTGGCAATTATGATTTTATTTGTGTAGTTATGAATTATTTAAATTATTTTATTTCTGTTTTAAGTGACACAACTAGTGATTATCCTTCATTACCAAGCGGTGAAGACTTTCTTGCTAAAATAATTCCAAATATTTGGGCATTTTTGATTCAATTTCTTTCATTAATTGTTTTAGTCATCATATTTTTTGTTTTTGCTTACAAACCTGTTAGAAAAATTGTTAAAAAAAGACAGGATGCGATTGATAATGAAATCAAATCTGCTTTCGATAACAACAATAAATCTAAGCAAGATTTACAAATAGCAAAGCAAACTTTAAGCGATGCTAGAAAAAACGCTGATGAAATTATTGAAAATGCAAAATTAGAAGCTAATAAGCAAAAAAATGAAATTATCAAGCAGGCTAACGAGGAAGTTCGACAAATAAAAATCAATGCTGATGAGGATATCAAAAAGAAATATGAGTCATTAAAAGATGACATTCATAATGAAATTGTTGATGTTGCCTTATTAGCGTCAAAACAACTTTTAAAACGTAATGTTGATGACAAAGATAATCGCGAATATGTAAAAGAATTTATTAAGGAAGTGGATTTAGAAAAACATGACTAAAGACTTGTTACACTATAGCCAAGCTTTATATCTTATTGCTGATGAAACAAGCCAAGTTAAAACATATCGTCTAAATGCTATTGAATTAATAAAAATATTCAAAGACAATTCACAATTTGTTCATTTGTTAGATTGCCAGTTTGTTGAATTATCAACCCGTTTAAAAATTATTGACGATGTGTTTTATCAGCATTTAGATGAAACTTTTTTGGCATTTTTAAAAATTGTTATTGAAAGTCATAAGATAAGCAAAATTGTCAGAATATTGTCTGATTTTGTTTCACTATGCAATAAAAAATTATCAATTCGTGAAGGAATTGTTTATTCAATATCTAAATTAGATGAAAAAACACTAAATGAAATTCAATCAGTAATGGAAGCAAAAATTCAACAAGAATTATATTTAAAAAATAGAATAGATGAAAATTTAATTGCAGGAATAAAATTAACAATTGATGGTCATGTATATGATTACAGCGTTAGTAATATTTTAAAAGATTTGCATAAAAAACTTTTAACTTCAAAGGAGAAATAAATATGGATATCAATACTTCAAAAATATCTTCTATTATTAAAAAACAAATTGAAAATTTTTCATCCTCTTTAAAAGATGATGATGTCGGCACTGTTATTTCAAGTGGCGACGGTATTTGTCTTGTATATGGATTAAATCATGCGATGTTAGGAGAACTAGTCGTATTTGATGACGATATTTATGGAATGGTGATGAGTATTGAAGAAGACCATATTGGTGTTATTTTGCTTGGTGATTGTAACAAAATTAAAGAAGGCGATGAAGTTAAAAGAACTAATCAAGTTATGCAAACTCCTGTTGGCGATAATCTTTTAGGAAGAGTAATTAATCCTCTTGGCGAACCACTTGATGGATTAGGACCGATTAAAACTGAAAAGTATCGTCCAATTGAACGAATTGCACCTGGTGTAATGATACGTGAACCAGTCAATAAGCCTTTACAAACTGGTATTAAAGCAATTGATGCGATGATACCGATTGGAAGAGGGCAAAGAGAATTGATTATTGGCGATCGACAAGTAGGGAAAACGGCGATTGCTATTGACACTATAATCAATCAAAAAGATCAAAACGTATATTGCATATATGTTGCTATTGGTCAAAAAAATTCTACAGTGGCACAAATTGTTGACAAATTAAAATACTATCATGCTTTAGACTATACAGTAGTTATTAACGCTAGTGCTAGTCAAGAAGCGCCATTACTTTATATTGCACCTTTTGTTGGATGTGCAATCGCAGAAGAATGGATGGAACAAGGAAAAGATGTTTTGATTATTTATGATGATTTGTCAAAACACGCTGTTAGTTATCGGGCCTTATCATTACTTTTGAAACGTTCGCCTGGTCGTGAAGCTTATCCTGGCGACATTTTCTATTTGCATTCAAGATTATTGGAAAGAGCTTGCAAATTAGATCAAGAACATGGTGGTGGTTCTATTACTGCTTTGCCAATCGTTGAAACGCAAGCTGGAGATATTTCCGCATATATTCCAACGAATATAATATCGATTACCGATGGTCAAATATTTTTAGTTACTGATTTATTCAATGCTGGACAAAGACCAGCCATCGATAGTGGATTTTCGGTTTCTCGTGTTGGCGGTGCTGCACAAGTTAAAGCGATGAAAAAAGTATCGTCATCGCTAAAGATTGATTTAGCAAATTATAATGAGTTAAAATCATTTTCTCAATTTGGATCCGATTTAGATGATGAAACAAAGCGTATTTTACGTCATGGTGAAGTATTGTTAGAAGTTTTAAAGCAAAATCAATATAATACCTATCCTCTTATCGATCAAATTTTAGAACTATTCATCGCTAAAAATTATTATCTTGATAGTTTTAAAAATGATGAGTTTCTTAAAATTTTAAATCGCGCTGTTAATTTCTTAAAAACAGAGCAAAAAGAATACGTATCACAAATTATTAAGACAAATGATATTTCAAAAGAATTAGAAAATAATTTGATAAATAAATTGGATGAATATTTTAAAGCGTATCAAAATTAATTAAGGATTATTTATGGCAACTAGTATTATTCAAACAAAAAAACGTATTGCTTCTATCCAATCTACTAAAAAAATAACAAAAGCCATGCAACTCGTTGCAATTGCTAAATTAAAAGGGCAGTTGAATCGTCTAGATGGTCATAATCAATATCTTGAAAAATTGGATAGTATTGTTGATAAATTGTCATTATCGGACAACGATAATTTAAATTTGCCATATTTTAAAAAAGAAGAAGTAAATAAACGTCTGTTTATCGTCATTAGTAGCGATTTAGGATTGTGCGGATCTTACAATTACAATATTTATCATTTTGTCGATGATTTGATAAAAAAATATCCAGATGATGATTTTATTCTTTTGGGAAACAAAGCCATTAGTCATTACGCAAATTTTAAAATTAATGTGAATAAAGAATTTGAAGGTGCGAATTTAAATAATATCAATAAATTAGCCACACAATTAAGAAATTATTGTATAAGTTGTTATAAAGAAGACATATATCAAGAAATTCATTTTATTTATACAAAATACTTAAATTCTTTGACGTTTAAAGTTGAAGATTCATTAATATTGCCGATTGATATATCGGTTGCAAAAAATAGAGATGTCAATGAGATTTCTCCTATTGTTCAACCTGATAAAAAGAAAATAATGGAAAGTTTGATTCCTTTATATATTGAATCGAAAATATTAACGAATCTTTTAAATTCTAGCGTTTCCGAACACGCCTCTAGAAGAAATGCGATGGAAAACGCTAGCGATAATGCGAGTGAATTATTAGAAAAGTTGACATTACAATATAACAAAGCACGTCAAGAAAATATCACAAACGAAATCATTGAAGTTGTTTCAGCTTTTAATAATATCTAGGAGGAAAAATTATGCACAAAGGTTATGTAATTCAAGTTATGGGTCCAATCGTGGATATTCGCTTCCCTGATGGCAATTTACCAAGCATATTAAACGCTATTAGGATTGAATTAGGAAATAATAAACATTTAATTGTGGAAGTCAGTCAACATATTGGTGATGACACAATTCGATGTATTTCTATGGGTCCAACGGAAGGATTATACAAAGGATTAGAAGCTATTAATTTAAATAGCCCTATTAAAGTACCTGTTGGTGAAGAAACATTGGGTAGAATATTCAACGTATTAGGCGAACCAATTGATGGTTTAGAAGATAATTTTAAAGATAGTTTGCATTTATCTATTCATCGCGAACCTCCTAAATTTGAAGATCAAAATGTAAATATAGAAATATTTGAAACTGGAATTAAAGTTATTGATTTGTTATGTCCTTACATAAAGGGTGGAAAAATCGGTTTATTTGGTGGTGCTGGTGTTGGTAAAACCGTTTTGATTCAAGAGTTAATGCATAATGTCGCTAATCAAAAAAATGGAATTAGCGTTTTTAGCGGTGTTGGCGAAAGATCGCGCGAAGGTAATGACTTATATAATGAAATGAAAGCAAGCGGTGTTTTAAGCAATACAGCATTAGTGTTTGGACAAATGAACGAACCACCAGGTGCTCGTATGAGAGTCGGATTAACCGGCCTAACTATGGCAGAATATTTTAGAGATTATTTGCATAGCGATGTCTTATTGTTCATCGACAATATATTTAGATTTACACAAGCTGGTAGTGAAGTAAGTGCTCTTTTAGGAAGAATGCCAAGTGCGGTTGGATATCAGCCAACTTTAGCGACAGAAATGGGGCAGTTGCAAGAAAGGATAACATCAACAAAAGATGGCTCAATTACCTCTATACAAGCTATTTATGTTCCAGCAGATGATTTAACTGATCCTGCTCCTGCGACAGCTTTTTCACATCTTGATGCAAAAACAGTATTGGATAGAAATATTGCTTCATTAGGCATTTATCCAGCAATTGATCCATTGCAATCCTCTTCTAACGCATTGCAAGTTAATATTGTTGGAGAAAAGCATTATAAAGTTGCAATGGATGTTTTACAAATTTTGCAACGTTATAAGGAATTAAGCGATATCATTGCTATATTAGGTATGGATGAATTAAGCGAAGAAGATAAATTAATTGTTTATCGTGCAAGAAAAATACGAAATTTCTTATCTCAACCATTCCATGTCGCTAGTCAATTTAATGGTTTTGAGGGAAAATTTGTAAAGTTAGAAGATACAATCGAATCATTTAAAGCTATTTTAGATGGTAAAGTTGATAATATTAACGAAAATTATTTCCTTTATGCTGGAACAATTGAAGATGTAATAAATAAAGTTAATAAGGATAAAAAATAAAATGAAAAATACTTTCCATCTTATTATTGCTTCTCCATTGGGTGTTTATTTAGAAGATAATATCGATTATTTAGATGCTTATGCTAGCGATGGCAATTTTGGCATTTTACCAAATTACACTAGTTTTGTATCTGATTTGGCCATTAGCAAATTATCTTATAAAAAAGATGGCAAAACACATGTATTTGCCATTTCTGGTGGCGTTTTAATGGTGGAAAATAACGTTTGTAATGTTATTATTAATTCTATTGAATCAAAAGATGATATTGATTTAGATCGTGCATACAAAGCAAAAAAACGTGCTGAAGATCGATTAAATGGTGATAAAAATATTGATGTAGAAAGAGCAAAGCTTGCTTTATATAAGGCGATAAATAGAATAAAAATTAAGGAAGAAAATTAATTTTTAATTACATCAATTAATTCATCTAATTCATCTTTATTTGCGTAATTAAAATATTTTGAGGATACTTTGTTATTAATTGTTTCTACATGACACGCTAAAGCTGTTTCTGTATATGGTAACCCATACGCAGTATAAATATTATTTTTAGTTTCATCATCGATATACTTTAAGTCTAAAAGTAGTGAGGGTATTTCGCTTTCTTCCAAAAGAGGCTTGATTTGCGTATTAAATATATAATTTGATGAAGGTTCGGCATACGAAGAATTTTTATCATCTAATGTGAATAATATAAACTCATCATATTTATCAATAAATGTATTAATTGAAGTAATATTTGATGCAGTATATATGTTGCTTATTAAACAAAACTCAATCATTGCAGATTCAAATAGACGATAAGACGAATAACGTGAACTCGATAAAGTTAATGATAGTTCGCCATCATTAAAAAACATTATTTTAGGTGTTTCGTTAAATAAATTTGAAAACGTATCTTTGATATAATATATATCGCTGCTTTCATTAGAAAATGAATATATTAGATAATTATAATTTTTTAAAAATACATCCAAATAATTGCTAACTGTCTCACAAGCAGCACAGTAATTTGAATAAAAATATAGTATAAAATCTTCTTTATCTTCGATTTTTTTAATAAATTCATCGCCAACAATATTTTTTGGTTTGAATATTTCGCTATTTCCATTATCTACTTCGTTACTTTTTATATACAAATCTAAATCATTAATGATTGTGACTTTATTTGCATCATTAACACATCCAGTAGTAGTAATACTTATAATTGGCAATAATATGGATAATAATATTTTTTTAAAATCAATTTTCATAACACAAATATTATATTACCTTATAAAAAAAGTTAAAACATAACTTTTTAATGACCTTTATTGTTTTCTTTTGTTTTTAAAATCAAAAACATGGTATATTTTAAATAAAGGAGAAAACTTATGCACGCTTGGCACGATATTAGTCCTTTAAGAATTACAAAAGAAAAATTTTTAGCAATGATTGAAATTTCTAAAGGCTCCAAAAACAAATATGAATTAGATAAAGAGACAGGTCATTTAATGTTAGATCGAGTGTTGTTTACTAGCACTCACTATCCACAAAATTATGGTTTCATACCTTTAACCTACGCTTTGGATTTTGACCCATTAGATGTTTTAATTTTATGCAGCGAAGCTATCTTACCAATGGCGTTAGTCAACGCTAAACCGATTGGGGTTTTGATTATGGAAGATAATGGCTTGAGCGATGAAAAAATTATCGCAGTCGCTTTAGATGATCCTTTTTATAACAATTATAATGATATAAGTGAAATTCCTTCACATGTCATGGATGAAATTAAACATTTCTTTGCTGTTTATAAAACGTTAGAAGGCAAATCCACGACAATTGACAAAGTTCTTGGAAAAAAAGAAGCAATGGATATTATTGATAAAGCTTTAAAAAGATACAAAGAAAAAATCCTTCCAACAATTAACGCTAGAAGAAATGCACTAAGATAATTTATCTAGTTTAATGTTTTCATTTATCCGTTTTAATTTTTCATTTTTGATATCAAGATAACATTGAAGCTTTCTATTTTTATACATCATTTGTGCCCAATAAAACCACAAAATATCTTCAAATTTTATAAAATTATCAACTTTTTTTAGTTTAGATTTATTTAATTTATAACCGAAATAAGTCTTCAAAAATAATTGTTTTTGCTGCAAATCAAGATTATTTTCACTAATAAATGACGCTAAATCGAAATATAGATAGTTATTTCCTGCAAATTCAAAATCGATAAATGTGACATCATTATATTTAAATAGCATATTGTTTTTGACTAAATCATTATGACATAAACAAAGACTTTCATTATCTATGCTTTTCTTAATTCGATTAATTATTTTTCTTTCATAACGCCCATCTATTTTTTCATACGATTCGTTTTTATATGTTTTAAACCTTTCAAACATATCAAACTTTTTAATATTACCATCACTAATTTTATGTATTTTCTTTAATGCTTTTGCAACGCTAATAATATTGAAATTATTCATTTCTTCTTTATAGGATCGCCCTTGATGGACACATTTCATAATTAAAATATTTCGTGTAATATCATATAAAAAAACATTAACAACGTTTTTGTTATCTTTTAGCACGTCTAAAACATATTTTTCATTATTAAAATCGATAAAAGGTTGAATGTATTCACTTGACATTTTTAAAACGTAAGCATCATTAATTAAGTACACGATATTAGTAAAACCATCATCAAATTTGATAACAGATTTTACTTTTTTATTTGTTAATTCAAAAAATAGTTGTTTTATTTTATCAGTCGATTTATCCATACATTTATTATCTTATTAAAATTTTTTTAAAAAATAAACATGTATGTTTTAAATGACAAAACTATTTACATGCTGTCAAATTATCGTATTATTTTATGTATGATTAATGTTGTTTTATATCGTCCTGAAAAGCCATTAAATACTGGAAATATTATGCGAACTTGCATGGCAATAAAAGCCAAATTACATATAATAGGTCCGTTGTCGTTTTCATTAGACGAGAAGCAAATTAAACGCTCAGGGTTGGATTATATTGAAGACTTAAGCATGGATTATTATGAAAATATTGAAGAATTTTATATAAAGAATGGTAATGTTGATATTTACTATGTCACAAGATATTCAAATAAAGTTTATTCCAATTATGATTTTTCTAATCCTGTGAAAGATTATTATTTTATGTTTGGACGAGAATCAACCGGCATACCTCATGATATATTAAGAAAAAATCCAAATAAGTTATTAAGAATACCAATGGTAAGTAATTGTCGAAGCTTAAATTTATCCAATTGTGTTGCTATTATTTGTTATGAAGCATTACGACAACAAGGGTATATAAATCTAGCCACCCAAGAGGAAATAAAAGGGGAAGATTTTTTAAACAAAGAGATAAGTTATGAAATTTAAGTGTTTAAATTTATTATTAATGATTTTTTTGTTAGCTAGCTGCAAACATGATAATTTTGCAAAAATAGATTTTCCTTATGCTGAAAATGGACAAATAATTACTACAAATGGTAAAAAATTGTATGATTTAACAATTAATGAAACTACTTCTTTAGCGTGTATTTTTACTATTGATAATTGTGCAACCTGTCATGAGGCTGTTTCACAATTAAAAGGTTTATGTGAGATTGGACATTTCGATATTTATAAAATCAACTTAACAACTATCACACAAGAAGATTATCAATATATTGTAGACGCTACAAGTTATGCAAATAATGCATATAAATTTCCAGATTATGGAGAAGCATTGTCGCTTCCCATCATGTATATATTTGCTTATAAAGGGGTTATTATTACTTTTCAAGAATATTTTGTCGATAATATTTTAAAATACGTTAACACGAACTAGTTTTTTGTTGCGTTTTTATATAGTTGATATGTAGATGGGGTAATATCATCAATTTTAGCAATCTGGAATTTTTTTAAAATAACTTGTCCTAGTTTTGTTCCTTTTTTAACGTATTTTTTTGTTGTATAAACTACCTCCGCAGCGGTTTTTTTGGATAAAATTAAACATATTTGCGCAGCGATATTTTTAATATTATCATCTTGGATTTCGCCTTTTACAATGACGTGTGCACCAGGATTGTTATGAATATGGAAAAATATATCGTTATCTTTAGCTATATGAAATGTTAAATAATCATTTTGCAAGTCATTTTTTCCAAATAATATTTTGTTATTACCAACTTTTATTTGATATGGATTAACCTTTTTTATAATTTGTTTTTCGTTTCTAGTGAAAGAGGCATCCTTAATTAAGTACGATTGCATTTGAAGTAAATCTTCTTCATCACCGTTTTCAAATTGTGATAGCAAATTATTGTAATAAATGACATCTTCGTTTGCTTTTTGCAGCTGTACATTAGCGTTTTCAATTTTGCTTTTTGCTTTTTTATAATATATGAAACATTTATTTGCTAGTTTTGTCAGCGGTAGTGTTTCATCATAGTTTTTATCATTATCAAGAAACATTTTTTTAATTTCGTCTTTGCTTAGATAATAGCAAGCATTTCCTAATTCTTGATATATTAAATCTTTTTTGCCTTTTTCAATTTCTTCTTTTATTATTGGAATTTTTTTATTTAAAATTTTTATTTTGTGGACAACAAAATTATAAAGACGATTAAATTTATCATATTTTCTTTGCCTAATCGCTTCGTAATATAAAGTTATTGCATAATTTTTATAATCAGTAGGATTAATCTCACAATTTGTGTTTTTAACATTATTATTTGGTGGAAGAGAGTATGTTTGATTTATTAATAATGTTCTTTTAGATAAAACATTTTCATTTTTTAATAACAATAAAACAGTGTATTTCTCATCGCATAATATTAGATTTGTTTTATTAAATATAAGCTCGATAATTAAATGGTATTTTTTATAATCATATTCATCAATTTTTTTTGATAAATCAAAAACAATAATTTGATCGTTATTCAATCTTTTTATGTTAAAAATATAACTATCCTTGATAAAATGTCGAAATTTAAAAGCGATATCTTTCTCTAAATTTGAAACATTTTTTTCTTTTTTAAATAAACCAATATATGGATTATTGTTTTTTAGATTAATTAAAAGATCATCATTTCGGTTGTAAGAAAAAGATAAAACAACGCAGTCAAGACTGATGAAAGTAAAATTTGTTATGTGATTACCATCTAATTTTGTTTTTAGCTCATCGCATATTGAAGAAAAATTGTTTTTTAAAAATAAATTTATTTTCATGAAACACATTTTACCAACATTTTTAAAAAAATATAAGTATATCTATGAGACAAATTGTCTCTATATAATTAAGTTTGTTTGACTACTTCTAATAATGCACGTATAATCAAATCAATTATTTATGAAAAAAGGTTTATTAATTATTTTAAGTGGTCCAAGTGGAGTCGGGAAAGGTACGATACGAAAAAAAATTTTTTCTAATCGCAAATTAAATCTTGTCTATTCAATATCGATGACTACACGTGAGCCAAGACCAAGAGAAATACCTAATGTCGATTATTATTTTGTTAGCGAAAAACAATTTCTAGATAATATTAAAAAAGATAACTTTTTAGAATATTGTCGATTCGTGGGAAATTATTACGGCACACCAAAAGATAAAGTCGAACAGTGGTTAGATCAAGGAAAAAATGTATTATTGGAAATCGAAATAAATGGTGCGAATCAAGTACTAAGCAAAGTTAAAGGTGACAATGTTGTTTCAATATTTCTTTTGCCCCCATCTTTAGAAGAATTAGAAAAAAGAATTCGCCTAAGAAAAAGTGAAACTGAAGATATTATCAAAGAAAGATTAGAAAAAGCACGCAAAGAAATTAATAAAACCGAAGGCTATGATTACATTGTTATTAACGATGATTTAAAGCGTACCAGCGAAGAAATTACTAATATTATTTTAAATAAAATAAAAACGTTAGATAATAAGTAGTGTATGAAGATATTACAAGTCTTAATTCAACACACCACTTTAAAACTTAATAGACCCTTTACTTATGTCTATTTAGGTAATAAAAAAGTTGAGCGTGGTTTTCGCGTTCTCGTTGATTTTCATAATCAAAAACTTGTTGGCTATATTGTCGATATTTGCAATAGCTATTCAACAAAACAAGAACTTGAAGAAAAAACTGGTTTAAAAATAAATGATATAATCGATGTCATCGATGATAACGCTTTATTAGATGATAATCTTCTTATTTTGGCAGACAAGATCGCTGATTATTATTTAGCTAGTAAAATAAGTGTGTTGCAAACGATGCTTCCACCTACTTTAAAACCGTCCTTATCGTCTTTAAAAGCACCTAAAATTGCCTATGATGAATATGTTTATGTTGTTGATACCAGCGAAGAAGATTTAACACCAAAGCAAATTGAACTCTTGCGGTTTTTAAAAAATAATAATGAAATTTTAAAAAAAGATATCAAATCTAAATCTATTTTAAAAAAATTAATTGAAATTGGCAGGGTTAAAATAAAAAAAGTAGAAAAATCTCGCCTTGTTTTAGATTTAAAAATAACTGGATATGAAAAGCAGTTAAATAAAGATCAACAATTAGTATTTGATGAGTTTTTTCAAAGTAACGATAAAATTTTCTTGTTGCAAGGTGTCACCGGTTCTGGAAAAACTGAAGTATATTTACATATAGCAAAGCAAATCTTATCAGAAGGAAAAACAGTGCTAATATTAGTTCCAGAAATTTCATTAACGCCGATGATGACCCAATATTTCTACAATAGATTTTCTAATGAAGTAGCGGTTTTGCATAGTGAACTAACAAGTGCAGAAAAATATGATGAATATCGAAAGATAGCCAGCGGTAAAGCAAAAATTGTTATTGGAGCAAGAAGTGCGATTTTTGCACCTTTAAAAAAACTCGGACTCATTATCATCGATGAAGAGCATTCTGAATCATATAAGCAAGATAATTTGCCCTTTTATGATGCACGCCAAGTGGCAATTTTTCGTAGTCAAATCGAAGGCTGCCGTCTTATTTTAGCAAGCGCCACTCCTAGTTTAGAATCTCGGGCAAGAGCAAGTAAAAATGTTTATCATCTTTTGCGTTTGAATAAAAGAATTAATCATCAGATTTTACCAACCACGACGATTATAAATATGCTAGATTATCAAAATATTGACCGCGAATCTTATATATTTTCAAAGACTTTACGAAGTGAGATAAGAAAAAAATTAGATAAAAATGAGCAAATTATTTTACTAATTAATAGAAGGGGATATTCGACTAGTTTTGCTTGTCGAAGTTGTGGCCATGTTTTTAAATGTCCTTCTTGTAATGTGGCTCTTACTTATCATTACGATGATAAAATGCTTAAGTGCCATCATTGCGATTATGTCGAATTAGAGCCAAGCGAGTGTCCAAAGTGTGGAAATAATCATTTTATTAAAATTGGTTTTGGAAGCGAAAAAGTTTATGAAGAAGTTAAAAAATTATTTCCAGACGCGAGAGTTTTACGTTTAGATAGTGATAACGCTAAAATTAAAAAAACTATTAAGAAAACACTAGAAAGCTTTAAAAATCATGAAGCAGATATTTTAATTGGCACTCAAATGATTGCCAAAGGTCATGATTTTGAAAACGTCACGTTAGTCGGTATTGTTTTAGCGGATATTGGTTTAAACAAGCCATCATATCGCAGCAGTGAAAAAACATTTCAATTAGTTACGCAAGCTATCGGTAGAAGTGGTAGAGGTAACAAAAAAGGAGATGCGATTATTCAAACCTATTCTCCAAGCCATTATGCAATCACGTTCGCTGCTAGACAAAATTACGATTTATTTTATCAAAAAGAAATTCAAGTAAGAAAAGAAGGATATTATCCTCCATATTGCTATATGGCTCGCATTTCCATTAGTGGAAAAAACGAATCGACAGTTGTTGAAAATGCTTACGTTTTGTCTTTGAAATTAAAAGAAAAATTTCTTGCAAATGGTGATATAATCGGACCATCGTCTCCATATGTTCCAGATTTTGGAAATAATTTTACTCGAGTAATTTTAGTTAAGTATAGAGATATCAAACTTGCTAACAATATATTTAAGGAAATTTTGGTTCCTCTTGTAGAAGGATCAAATTTAAAACTATCTTTAAACATCGATCCATATGATTTTTAAACTAAATCATTATAATTGAATTATTTTTTAAAAAATATTTTAAAAAACTTTATTAATTATATAATATTAGTGTGAGGTAGACTATGGTAGTTATTTATGTTTATGGTTTAGACCAATTTGTTGTTGGCGATATCTCTGGAGAGATTAGTAAGAATTTGGCCAATCTATATGAAGTGGATATTGACGAAATAAATTTTGTCGCGGTTAATAATATGGTATTTCATAACGGAGTTGAACAAACAAGCTGGCATACTATTATAAGAGTAGTTGCTCCTGAAGTTTGTCATGTTTTGCAAGATAAAATTAAAAATTATCTTATTGAATGCTTTAAAGATTATACAATTAACATTGAAATTTATTTTGAATATTTTCATAACCACGATCATATTTTACATATTAACGAAGATTATCCAAGATATATGAGCGAAAAAAATGTTGTCGAAATCGATGATGAATATGACGAAGATGAAGAAATTTTTGATGGCAACATTTTTGAAGATTTCAATAAGCATTTTCATAACGATTAGAGGTGATATTTATGGAATCATTAAATGCAGCACTGACAGTTTTGCAAGATATTATTGCAAATAAAACATCTTTTCATAGTGCGTTGAAAAAATGTTTTGACAGCATTGATAAAAATAAAATCTCCAGCGGAGATGTAAGTGCTTTATGCGGATGTTATTTGCGTCACTATATCGTGTTTAATACGATATTTGATAAATATTTCTCTAACGCAAAAGATAATACAAAAATCGCTATGGGATTATGTTTTGCGAATGCTTTATTTTTAAAGCGTTTAAATAGTGATGATTGTTTAAAATTTGTTATTGATGTAGCAAAAAACGATAATTATGAGTTAAACATTGATGACTTTAAAAATCTTTTAGAGAAGAAAGTCAATGGCGAACCATTAATAAACCCAGATTTAAACAAAATTTCTTATGAATTTATTAGCCAAAGATACAATGTCAATGAATGGCTTTGCAAGATGTGGACTAATCAATTTGGTAAAAATAAAGCGATAAAAATTGCTCGTGCAAATACAAGGACTGCACCTATTTATTTACAAGTGAATACATTACTTTGTGATAAAAAAACTTTGTTAGAAAGTTATAAAGATGAATTTATAGATACGGCAAAAAATGATTTGCTAATTTATAACAAAAAAGATTCTATTAGAAGAAAACAATACATTGTCACAAATAAAGCGGTAATAATTTCTCCAATCATCAAAGAAGTTTTAGACAAGATAGATATCGATGTTTTAAAACCCGTTTATTTGTACTCCGGATACGCTAATGGAAATGTCTTTTTAAATTTATCTTTTAGATTTTTAAATAACCTTCATATCGATAATTTTATTACACCAAATAAAGATTTATTTACTATTACACCGATTGTTAACCGCTACCAGTTAAAAAATATTAACACTATCGAATGCACTCCAAGCGGACTTATAACTGCTATATCTAGCAAAACACCTTTGTTTGTAGTGATGCCTGATTCTAGTAATTTTTATCGTTTGAGAAATGAACCAGATTATTTCTTAAATTTTGATAAAAATAGTTTGGATGATTTAATCACGAAGCAAAAAGAAACTATCCAAGAATGTTCAAAATATGTTGAAGATGACGGATTGCTAGTTTATTTTGTCAACACAATCGACCGAAAAGAAGGTCAACTAATCGTCTTAGATTTTTTAAGCAAAAATAAACAATTTACCTTGCTAGATGATAGGCAATGTTTCCCATTTGAAGAAGAGGGCGATTCGATTTATTATGCAATTTTAAAAAAGGCTAAAATTAACTAATGATTAATTTATATTCGCTAACAATTGATAAATTAGAAAAATTAGTTCTCGAAGATGAACAAAAAAAATACCGAGCAACTCAATTATATATTTGGCTTTATGAAAAAAGAGCCAATGATTTTGATATGATGAGCGATATTTCTTTGCGTTATCGTGAAGTTTTAAAAAACAAATATTGTCTTAATTTACCAACTATTGATACAAAACAAGTTGCAAGCGATGGAACCATCAAATTATTGTTGAATTTAAGCGATGAAAATAAAATTGAAACAGTATTAATGCGATATAGTTATGGAAATGTCGTCTGTGTTTCTAGCCAAGTTGGTTGCAATATGGGATGCGCTTTTTGTGCTTCTGGATTATTAAAAAAGAAAAGAAATTTAACTGTTGATGAGATGGTTGGACAAGTTATGGTTATTGATAATTTGTTAAAAGAAGAAGACCCCCAAAAAAGAGTTACACATATTGTCGTAATGGGAACAGGTGAGCCATTTGATAATTATGATAATGTTATGGATTTTGTACGTATTTGTAATCATCCTAAAGCATTTGCTATTGGCGCTAGACATATAACAATTTCAACATGCGGACTTGTCGACAAAATAATTCAATATTCAAAAGAAGGATTACAAATCAACCTTGCGGTTAGTTTACACGCTAGCAATGATGAAATACGTAATAAATTGATGAAAATTAATAAAGTTTATCCTTTAAAAGAATTAATTGCTGCTTGCAAAGAATATGAAAAAAACGCTAATCGACGATTAACTTTTGAATATATTTTATTAAAAGATGTCAATGACTCTTTACAAAACGCTGATGAATTAGCAAAATTAATACATGGGATGTTAAGTTATGTTAATCTCATACCATATAATTGTGTCGATGAAAAAGATTTCAAACGAAGTGATAATAAAACTGTCAAAGCATTTTTAAATCGTTTGATAAAAAATGGTGTTACGGCAACTATTAGAAAAGAATTTGGTAGTGATATTGATGCAGCATGTGGACAATTGAGAGCTAAACGATTAATAAAAGATGAAAAATAAAGTTATTGGTACATATTGTTTCAAAACAGATTTAGGGCGTATTCGCATTACAAACGAAGACCAAGCTATTGCATTAACTAATGCTCATGGTGATGTTATGCTTTTAGTTTGTGATGGAATGGGTGGACAAAATCATGGTGATCTTGCTTCCCGACTTTGCAAAGATATCATTGTTGAAGAATTTAATAAAACTAAATTTTTGAATATGCCAGCAGTTTTTGTCAAGATGTGGTTAAAAACTATTATTAAAAAAGCCAATAGTGCTGTTTATGATGAAAGCATTAGAAATCCGATTTATAAGGGAATGGGTACAACTTTAACCTTAGCTCTTGTTCGAAAAAATAGTTTAATTATCGCTCAAATTGGCGATTCAAGAGCCTATGTTTTAACAAAAGACAATAAATTAAAGCAATTGACAAATGATCAAACATATGTGGCTTATCTTTATCGAAGTGGACAAATTAAAGAAAGCGATATGAAGACACATCCAAAACGACATGTTTTATTAAATGCACTAGGCATATATCCAAGTATTAGCGTTGATATTATTACATACAAATATAACAAAGAACCTGTTTTGTTATGTAGTGATGGATTATATAACAATATTCCAGTATCAGATATTGAATCAATCATTTCATTAGACGACACACCTCAACAAAAATGTGATGAATTAATATCTTTAGCAAACGCAAATGGGGGTAGTGATAATATCGCTATTGTGTATTGGGAGGCATCTATTCATGGCTATTAAATTTGGTAGTATTGTTGATGAAAGATATAAAATAACTAGCCGCGTTGGACATGGCGGTATGGCGGAAGTTTATGAAGGTGTCGATATTATTAATAAAAAAAGCGTCGCTATTAAATTTATTCGCGAAGATGTTATGTCTAATCCGGTTAATTTAAAAAGATTTGAAAATGAAGCGAGTATTGTTGCTCAATTAAACGATCCTAACATTGTTAAAATATATAATCATGGTATTGTTGAGGGAAGACCTTATATCGCATATGAATTTATAAATGGTCAGTCTTTAAAAGAAGCTTTGGATTTCCGTACTAGATTTTCTTTGCAAGAATCTGTTGATATAATGTTGCAACTCACTAGTGCTTTAAAATGTGCACACGATCACTTTATTATTCATCGTGACATAAAGCCAGATAATATATTCATTATGGCGGATGGAACTATTAAACTCGGAGATTTTGGTATTGCTCAAGTTGACACTATCCGTTCAAATTTAACTTCCACAAATGAAGTCGTTGGTTCTGTTCATTATATGGCACCAGAAATTGCTCAAGGCAAACCTGCAACAACAAAATCTGACATTTACGCTGCGGGAGTGACATTTTATGAATTGTTATCTGGTCATTTGCCTTTTGAAAAATCTAACCCGGTTGATGTTGCGGTCAGCCAAGTTAAAGATAAATTTCCTTCGATTAAAAAATATGTTGTAAATTGTCCAAAAGAAATTGAAAGAATAATTGATAAAGCGACAAGGAAAAATCCAAAAGATCGTTATAACGACGTGATGGAAATGCACGATGATTTATTAAAAATCAAGCAAAATCCTTCTCTTTTAAAAGAAAAAAAATCTTTTTTAAGTCGCTTATTTGGGTTTAAATAAGTATATGAAAGACATTAAGATTTCTGCATCCATTTTAAATAGCGATTTTTTAAATCTTGAACAAGAAATTAATCGTGTAAAACCATACACAAATTGGATTCATTTCGATGTGATGGACGGCCATTTTGTCGATAATATCTCGTTTGGTTTTCCTGTTTTAGAATGTTTAAAAAATGATGATACGATTATAAAAGATGTTCATATCATGATTGATAATCCTCTTCATTTTTATAAAAGATTTACAAATTGTAATATTGATTATTTAACTTTTCATTACGAAGCTTTAAATTCTGATAAAGAAATATTTGATTTAATTGAAAAAATAAAAGAAGAAAATGTCAAAGTTGGTATATCAATTCGACCAAATACTAAAATTGAAAATATTAAGAAATTTTTGCCTCTTGTTGATTTGATTTTAATTATGAGTGTCGAACCTGGTTTTGGTGGCCAAAAATTTATGTTTAATTGTTTATCAAAAGTTTTATATTTAGATTATTATCGCTTGACTAATAATATGAATTTTCTTATTGAAGTTGATGGGGGAATAAACAATCAAAACATTCAATTATTAAAAGAAGTAGGGTGTGATATTGCTGTTGTCGGTTCATATTTATTTAAAAGCGATGATTTAAAAAAAACATTTGATAGTTTGAAATGATTTATAACGTTATTTTATTTTGCATAAGTTTATTATTTTTGTTTTTAGGACTTGTTTTTTTGATTTTAAATTATTTTAAAACGAAACACGAAAAATACGATTTTAGAAATCACTACATTTATGAATTGATATTGCAAAAAAAAGAAAAATATTACTATTTCGGTGTAATATCTATAGTTATCGCTTTATTACTTCTTGTTGGAATTTATATTAATTTTGCTTTTTATAAAATAAACATCGAAAATTCTAATATACTAGTCGTTTACTTTTTTTGTGTAGTCATTGGGCTTTTTTTAATTTTGCCGATTTTGTTAGTCTCGTTAATTAGCATGTATAATTACAAGCAACATTTGATTGGTGATATAATTTTATTTCTTTTATCGACTCTTTTAAGTTCTTGTATCGCAATTATTGGATTTTTTTCGCTTATGCAAGGCGTTGATATTAAAAGCTTAATTATCGGTTCTGCAGCGGTAATTTTTATTATTTTAAGTTTTATAATGATATTTAATAAAAACCTTTTAACGTGGTATAAGATGGGCGAAAAAATAAATGATGATGGTACAAAAACATATTCTAGAAAAAAATATTTTCCACTTTGTTATAGTGAATGGATTTACATTGGATTTTATTATATCAATACATTATTGTTAATTATTCTTTTTATTTAAAATAAAAAAACGACCATTGGGTCGTAATTTTTTTATCGAGTTTTATTGAGGGTTCGATAAGCGTGAGCAGACATTCTAATTGTCTGGACTTTACCATCAACTTCTACTTTAAATTTTTGTAAATTTGTATTCCATTTACGTCTTGTTGCACGTAATGAATGGCTACGATTATTACCGCTGACGGGTCCTTTTCCTGTTACAGGGCACACTCTTGACATCTGATACACCTCCTAATTAATTCGCTTAAAGATAATACCATAGGAAGAAAATATTATCAATATTTTTCTTTTTTTGGCACTCTTAAATTTTTTATTTCACCATATTTAGCTATTAATTGTTCATAAGTTAAAAGGTTATGACATTTTTCTAACATGGTTTCATAGACAAGTTTTTTTGAATCAAAAACTAGATAACGAACATCTTTTTTATTTGTCACAAATAAAATCATTTTATGTTTTTCACTATATTGCTTATCAATATAAACAATATCGTTAAAGTAGTAATACAAAACTTTTTTAAAACGATGGACAATTATACATTTGCTTTCAACGATATAGAAATTGTATAAAATGCTAATAATATAGAACACTATACTTGAGATTATCCAAAGAAAAATGATGATATATTGTCTAAAATCCCAAGGCCAATCAAGAAATATCGGAAACAAAAAAGAAAAAATCAATGCTCCGCATAATAGCATTGCCCCAATAAATGTCAATGTTATTCTTAAAGGATTTTGCCTAATTTTCATCAAAGTAATTATATCAATTTAAAAAGCATAACAACAATAATATTTTATTTCAAAAAATATTAGCAATTTGTTAAAATGAATTATAAGACAAGAGGTATACGTTATGGCTAATAAAGTTATTGCAGTAGTTTTAGCTGGTGGAAAAGGAACTCGTTTAGAATTTTTGACAAAAAAAATTGCTAAACCTGCGGTTAGTTTTGCAGCAAAATATCGAATTATCGATTTCCCATTATCAAATTGCACTAATTCACAAATTCCTGTCGTTGGTGTTTGTACACAATATGAATCCACTCTTTTAGATTCTTACATAGGTAATGGTGAAAAATGGGGATATAATGGTATTCATTCTTTGATGAGTACTTTAGCACCAAGACAAACGCAAGAAGGCGCCAATTGGTATCGAGGGACAGCGGATGCTATTACGCAAAATATTGATTGGATTGATAGTCAACATCCAGACGTGGTCTTGATTTTATCTGGCGATCACATTTATAAAACAACTTATGATGAAATGATAGAATTACACAGAAAAAGCGAAGCGGAATGTACAATATCAGTCATGGAAATTGATATTAAAGAAGCTTCTAGATTTGGCGTTTTGCAAGTTAATGAAAATGATGAAATAATTGGCTTTCAAGAAAAACCACGTGAACCTAAATCTAATCTTGTCTCAATGGGTGTTTATGTTTTTAATTGGAAAACACTTAAAAAGTTTTTAAAAGATGATGAAAAAGATGAAAAATCTGTTCATGATTTTGGAAAAAACATCATTCCAAACATGTTATTAAAAAAGAGAAAAATGAAAGTTTACCGCTATAAAAAATATTGGAAAGATGTTGGAACTATTAAATCATTACATGAAGCAAACATGGATTTATTAAATGATCATGATTCTTTGGGCTTATTTTCTAGTGAAAATGGCATGATTTATACAGAAGATACCCATTCTGTCCCACATTATATTGGACGAAGAGCTAAAATAACTCGTAGTTTGGTAAATCAAGGGGCGATTATATTAGGAAACATTGATAATTGTGTTGTTTCTGATGAAGTAATTGTCGAACAAGGAGCGGAAGTATCTCGTTGTGTGATTATGTCTGGTTCAACGATACAAGCAGGGGTGAAAATTAAAAACGCCATTATCGCCCCAAATACAAATATTGGCGATAAAAGAGAAATTAATTTAGAGGGCGATGATGTCGTCTTAGTTAATCATTAATTTTGGAGGTAATTATGAATACTCGTCGTATACTTGGCTTTTGTGATTTACACACTTCACCTTTGATTCCTAATTTAAATGATCGACGCGCTCTTGGTTCAGTAACTTTTTTAGGACGATTTGCCATTATGGATTTTACATTATCTAACTTTACAAACTCATCTATTGATACTGTTTGTATTTTAGCTCATCGTTTTCCTCATTCAGTTTTAGGCCATATTCAAAGCGGTGGTGTTTGGACAATGAATACTAAAATTGGTTTTGAAAATATATTTTTCAATGAAAATGGTCTAAATAGACCATCGTGGAATACCGATATTAATAATATCATTGCTAATTCGAACCAATTAAAAAACGTTATTGATAGTTATGATTATGTTGTTGTTGCTCCTGCTCATTATTTGAGTAGTATGGATTTCCGTCCAATCATCGACCAACACATTAGAGCAAATTCAAAAATAACTTCTGTTTATGTTCCTATTTTTGATGGAAAGAAAAATTTTACAAAATCTACATTAGTTACTTTAAATAATGATGGCAGTATAAAATCATTTAAACGCAACTCAAAAATAAAAGATGATATTAATGTTAGTTTAGATACATTCGTCATATCAGTAGATGTATTTTTGGATATTATTAATCGTGCCCAAAAAATTAATAAGACATTTAATATCTCCGATATGGTAAATTGGCTGCTAAAAAACGAAAATATGCGAATTGATGCTTATAAATTTGAACATTATGTCATCCCAATTATGTCATTAAAAGATTATGTGAAAAATTCATTTGACCTTTTAAAATATGAAAATCGTCGAAAATTATTTAGACATGATTGGCCAATTTATACTAGAACGCATGACACCCCACCTGCAAAATATCTTGATAACGCTAATGTTAAAGATAGTATTATTTCAAATGGATGTTTGATTAATGGTCGAGTTGAACATTCAATTTTATCAAGAAATGTAGTGGTGGAAAAAGGGGCAGTAGTTACTAATAGTATTATTTTTACTGATTCTATCATTTATAAAAATTGTAAAGTAAATCACATCATTACTGATAAAAATGTATCAATTTCAGCAAATATCGAAGGAAAGGAAGACGAACCAGTTTTCGTCAAAAGTGGAAACAATAATTTATGAAAATAGCAATGGTAGCAAGCGAAGCTAATCCAATCGCAAAAACCGGCGGTTTAGCAGATGTTGTATATGCTTTAAGTGAACAATTAGTCAAATTAAATCAAGAAGTTATTATTATTTTACCTTTTTATTCTAATGCCTATAACACTATTAAATCTAAAGTTGATTATGTGACAAATTTTGTTGTTTATATGTCCTGGAGACAAGCTAATTGTGATGTTTATAAAACTCAAATTAGCGGTATTACTTATTATTTGTTAGCAAATAATCAATATTTTAATCGCGGTCATTTTTATGGTGACTTTGATGATGGTGAAAGATTTGCTTTTTTTACGATGGCTAGTAAAAAATTATTAGAAGTCATTTCTTATCAGCCAGACATTATTCATATTCATGATTGGCAAGTTGGAATGTTGCCTCTTTTAATTAAAAAAGAGAAATTATATAATCCAAGTTTTAAAAATAGCAAATTTGTTTTAACAATACACAATCCAGCATTTCAAGGAATGTTTCCTAAATCGATTTTAGGTGATTTTTATAATCTAAGTGATGATTATTTTAATAATGGTGATGTTGAATTTTTCGGCCAAGTTTCTACATTAAAAACAGCGATTGTCTTTTCTGATAAAATCACGACTGTTTCTCCTACACATCGTGAGGAATTATTAACAAAAGATGGTTCAAAAGGTCTTGATGTTGTGTTGCGTTATAGGGAATATGATTTTTGTGGCTTTTTAAATGGAATAGACACTGTTGAATTTAATCCTAATGAAGATCTTAAAATTACCAAGACTTACAATTTGCGTTCATTTAAAAGTGGGAAATTAGCAAACAAAAAAGAATTATTAAATCGTTTCCATCTAGATGATGTTAATCGTCCGCTTTTTGTTTTGGTTTCGCGTTTAACATGGCAAAAAGGAATTAATATTTTAATACCAACATGCTATCAATTAGTTGAAAATGGTGCCAACATTATAATTCTTGGAAGTGGTGAATATGCTTTGGAACAAGACTTTGAAAGATTAAGAGGAACTTATCCTAACAATGTTGGAATTTATATTGGGTATAACGATGAATTAGCACATCAATTATACGCATCAGGCGATTTCTTTTTAATGCCATCTTTGTTTGAACCATGCGGTATTGGTCAGATGATTGCTCAAAGATATGGAACTTTGCCAATAGTTAGAAGAACTGGCGGTTTGAAAGATTCTGTTATTGGATATGATAATTACAATTTGGAAATTGCTAATGGATTTGGCTTTGATGATTATTCATATGAGGCATTATTAAATACTTGTTTGTATGCTTTAGATGTTAAAAAAGATGAGAAAGTATTTAATACTTTAATAAAAAATGCATTAAGAGTTGACCACTCCTGGCTTACTAGTGCAAAATTGTATCTGGGCTTATATCAAGATGCTTTGAAAAACAAGTAAATAGAAGGAGTAAGATGAATATGGGTTATAATCATCAACAAATAGAACAAAAATGGAAAAAAATATGGGAAGATAATAAAACGTATTATTGCGATACTAAAGATTTTAGCAAACCAAAATATTATGTTTTAGATATGTTTCCTTATCCATCTGGTCAGGGATTACATGTTGGTCATCCAGAAGGTTATACTGCTTCTGATATCATGGCAAGAATGAAAAGAATGCAAGGCTATAATGTCTTACATCCAATTGGTTGGGATGCTTTTGGCTTACCTGCCGAACAATATTCAATAAAAATGAATCAACATCCTTATAATTTTACCAAAGCTAATATAGAAAGATTTAAAAAACAAATTCAGTCGTTTGGTTTTTCTTATGATTGGGATAAGGAAATTGCGACATGCGATCCTTCATATTATAAGTGGACACAATGGATATTTTTAAAGATGTATGAAAAAAAATTAGCATATATTGATTTTAGACCTGTTAATTTTTGTCCTGCTCTTGGAACAGTTTTAGCAAATGAAGAAGTCATAGATGGTAAAAGCGAAGTTGGTGGTTTTGAAGTAATTCGTAAATCAATGCGTCAGTGGTTATTAAAAATTACTGATTACGCTGATAAATTATTAGATGGTCTTGATGATTTAGATTGGCCAAATTCTACTTTAGAAATGCAAAAAAACTGGATTGGTAAATCAATAGGTGCAATTGTTAATTTTAAAATTAAAGGCCATGATGATTTATCATTTGATGTTTTTACAACTCGTGTCGATACACTTTATGGTTGTTCTTATACTTGTTTAGCACCTGAGCACCCTTTATTAGACAAAATTGTTACAAAAGAGCATTTAGAAGAAGTTAAAAAATATCAGGAAGAAGTTTTACATAAATCTGAATTAGATCGTCAAAAGGTTAATAAAGATAAAACAGGTGTTTTTACTGGTGCTTACGCTATTAATCCGATAAATAATGAAGAAGTTCCAATTTATGTTGCGGATTATGTTTTATTAAGTTATGGAAGCGGTGCAGTTATGGCTGTTCCAAGTCATGACCAACGCGATTTTGAATTTGCCAAACAACACAATTTAAAATTTAAAAAAGTTATTGAAAATGATTTAGTTGATCAAGCTTATGTGGATGATGGTCCTCACATCAATAGCGGTCTTGCAAATGGAAAAAATATTCAACAAGCCAAAGAAATAATTTTGGAAGAATTAAAAAAACTTGGATGTGGAAAAGAAAAAATATCATATAAATTGCGCGATTGGTTGTTTTCAAGACAACGTTATTGGGGCGAGCCAATACCGATGATTATTATGGATGATGGTAGTCTTTATCCTTTACATGAAAGCGAATTACCACTTGTTTTGCCTGAACTAGATGAATATAAGCCTTCAGGAACTGGTGAATCTCCTCTTGTTCACGCTAAACAATGGTTGAATGTTGTTATTGATGGAAAACATGGCTTAAGAGAAACTAATACTATGCCACAATGGGCAGGTTCTTGTTGGTATTATATTCGTTACATTGATCCGCACAACGATAAAGAAATTGGCGATAAAAAATTATTAGATCATTGGTTACCTGTTGATTTATATATTGGCGGTGCAGAACACGCTGTGTTACATTTACTTTATGCGAGGTTTTGGCATAAATTTTTATACGATGAAGGTGTTGTTTCTTGCAAAGAACCATTCAAGAAATTGTTTCATCAAGGAATGATTTTAGGTTCAAATGGTGAAAAAATGTCCAAGTCGCGAGGTAACGTCGTTAATCCGGATGAATTAATTATTCAATATGGTGCAGATGCTTTAAGACTTTATGAAATGTTTATGGGACCATTAGAAGCATCTTTACCTTGGTCGAGTCAAGGATTAGAAGGTGCCAGAAGATATTTAGATCGCGTTTATAGAATTTATAGTGAAAAAGAATATCTAGATAAATTTTCCGATGAAAATTCACACGAACTTGATTTTTCTTACAATTTTTTAGTTAAAAAAGTTACACAAGATTTTGAAAAATTGCAATTTAATACAGCAATTTCTCAAATGATGATATTCATAAATGATGTTTATAAAGCTAAAAGTTTATATCGTCCATATATGGAAGGATTTGTGAAATTATTATCATGTATATGTCCATTTTTAGGAGAAGAAATTTATCAAAGCTTAGGCCATAAGGAGCTAATTGATTATACTAGCTGGCCAATTTATGATGAAAACCTTATTAAACTTGATAATGTAACTATTGCTATTCAAGTAAATGGAAAGTTACGTGGAAGTGTAGAAGTTAAAAAAGATATTGAAGATGACGATTTAAAAGAAATTGTTTTCAAATTAGATTCAATAATCAAACACACAAAAGATAAACAAATAAAAAAAGTTATAGTAGTTAAAAACAAAATAGTAAATATTGTCGCAATTTAATTTAAAATAATAAGAGAAATAATTAATTCTACGATACTTTTATAGATTGTAAGGAGGGAATTATGAATAATATTTTAATCGATATTGGAAATACGACAATTCAAGTAGCAATCTATCAAGATGATAACTTGATAATTCGTCATATTGTATCCACAGATTTAAATAAAGCAGAAGGCGATTATTATATTACTTTTTTTAATCTTTTCAATGCTTATTTAAATACCAACATTAGTCATATTATTATTTCTAGTGTCGTTCCATCATTAAACGCTACTATTAAGAGCATTTTTAAACAATTGTTTAATGTCGAACCATTAATTTTAGGTCTTGGTTTTAAAACAAAAGTTATTTTTAAAATTGATAATATTAAAGAACTAGGAAGCGATATTATTTGTGATGTATGTGGGGGAATTAAAAAATATTCTTACCCATTAATCATCGTTGATCTTGGAACAGCTTCTAAAATATTGCATGTTGATCAAAACGGAGTTTTTACTGGCTGTATTATCGCTCCTGGAATTGCTTTATCTAAACAAACTTTGACAAAAAATACCGCACTTTTACCGGATATTGATTTTAATTTACCGAAAAATATAATAGGTAAAAATTCTATTGATGCTATTAAAAGCGGCGTCATATTTGGACATGCTCTAATGATTGAAGGGTTTGTTAATAAAATTAAAGAAGAATATAAATTACCATATAAAACAATCTTAACAGGCGGAAACGCTAGAATCGTAAAAGAAATATTAACAGAAAAAGGTTATATTTTTGATGATACTTTACTTTTAGATGGCTTAAATGAAATATTAAAGAAAAACATATGAAAAATAAGAAAACACTACAAATTTGCATTGACGCTAGCTTTTTAGCAATCATTATTATTTTAACTTTTGTACCTTATCTTGGGTTTATTTCCATTCCAGGGACACCGATTTCTTTTACTATTATCCATGTAGTCGTTTTACTTGGTGCAATGTTATTCGGCTTTAAAGAAGGATTGCTATTTGGTTTTATATTTGGTTTATGTTCTTTAATAAAAGCTGCAACTATGCCACAAGCAATAACTGATCCATTATTTGTTAATCCGCTTATTTCTATTTTGCCTAGAATGATTTTTGGTGGTTTAAGTGGGTTATTTTTCTCACTTGTTAAAAAAACAAATAAGCCACTATTAACATACATTTTATTTTATGTTTTGTGTGGTCTAATGACTTTATTTCATTCTTTTTTAACATTGTCAGTTTTATATCTTTTCAACATGAACAGTCCATATTTTTCTGATGGCTATTTAATTCTTATTTCTTCTGTGATTTCAATTAATGGTATAATTGAAATAGTTTTAGCAATTGTGGTTACTCCAAACATTGCCTTAAGTTTATTCAAAGGGTTTCCACAGCTTACTAATTCGCCGTTTTTAGGAGTATCATTTATGCAAAAAAAATTAAATTATAAAGTAATGTTGAAGCCATATAAAGAAGAAGCGATTTTAAATCTTAGGGATTTTATTGCAATAAATTCAACATATGATGAAAAGACCATCGATGAAAATAATCCATTTGGAAAAGGAGTTAGTGAAGCTTTAAATTATATTAGTCAATTAGCTAAAAATGATGGTTTTAGTGTTACAAATTATGGAAATAAAATTGTTGAAATTCTTTATGGTGAAGGAGAAAAAAATATTACCATCATGGCTCACGCGGATGTTGTTCCTGCAACTGGTAATTGGTCTAATGATCCTTTCAATATGGTTATTAAAAATGACATTTTATATGGTCGAGGTGTAAGTGATGACAAAGGTCCATTAATGTGTTGTTATTATGCTTTAAAAGCTATTAAAAACTATAATTTAGCCAAAGGTTATCAAATACGTTTTCTTGTTGGAGGTAACGAAGAAAGCGGTTCTCTTGGTATGAAATATTATTTTGAAACATTAAAGAAAAATCAACCAACATATGGTTTTTCTCCTGATGCAGATTGGCCGATTATTTTTGCGGAAAAAGCAATTATGAATTTTAATGTTACTTATTTTAAAGCTTTAAAAGATGTTATTTCAATAAGTGGCGGGGTAGTTTCTAATGCAGTTATTGATAAAGTTGTTCTAAAAATTAAAAATGAAAATTTATTTAATTTTTTAAGACGAAATGAAGTTGTTGATGAATCGATTTTTAAAGACAACGTCTATCAAATTATTCATTATGGTAAATCCGCACATGGTTCCACTCCTGAATTAGGTAAAAATGCTGTATTAGAATTATTAAGTGTTTTAGCAAAATATTATCAAGATGATGATTTGACTAATTTTTATAATGCGATATCACCTCTTGATGGAAAAGGTTTAAATATCGATAAAGTTAGTAAGGAAATGGGACATAATAGTTTAAATCTTGGCCTATTTAATTATGAAAACAATAAGATGGAACTGACTTTTAATTTTAGATTTGTCGATGGTTGTGATGTTAATCTTTTAAAAGAAAATATTCGATTAAAATTAAAAGACTGTTTAATAAATTTTGACGAGCCTAGTAAACTATTATACTATCCTAAAAAATCCAAATTAATTAAGACATTATTAAAGTCTTATCAAAAAATTACAAAAGATAAAAAATCTAAGCCAATTGCAATCGGTGGTGGAACTTATGCAAAGGAAGCTGATAATGTTGTAGCGTTTGGCATGCAATTTAAAGATTTTGACACGCATATGCATGAAAGTGATGAATGTATTCGTCTTGATGATTTTAACAAATCAATGGAAATTTATTTAGACGCAATTCTTTCGCTTGGAAAGTTAATAAAAAAATGAGAACTAAATACAAACAATGGGCTAATGATTTGCTTTTAGAAAGAAAAGATCTTCTTTACGAGAATTTTGATAATTTTATTTATGATGATAAAAAAATAATTTTAGAAATTGGTTCTGGAAAAGGAGAATTTTTAGCAAAAATGGCTTTTAGATTTCCAAATTATTTTTTTGTTGGTGTTGAAAAAAATACAACTTGTGCGGGGATTACCCTAAAAAAAATCATTAATAATCAATTAGATAATGCAAGATTGATTTGTGATGATATTAATGATGTAATTGCTTCGATTAAAGAAAATTCAATCGAAGGTATTATTTTAAATTTTTCTGATCCTTGGCCTAAGAAAAGACATCACAAACGAAGATTAACAAACGAAAATCTTATTTTAAAATATTATGAAATTTTAAAAAAAGATGGGTTTTTAAATTTTAAAACTGATAATCGGCAATTATTCGATGATTCTATTAAATATTTTAGCCGTTCGCCATTTAAAATTTTAAAAATAGATTACGATTATAAATTTGATTCATCTTTTGATGAAATTACCGACTATGAAATGTATTATCGTGATTTAAACCAACCTATATATAAAATTTATTTAATAAAGGAGTAAATTATGTTTAAAAAAACTGAATTTGATTTATTTAAAAAATATTGTCAAATAAATAGCGTTTCATCTTTTGAAAATAATGTTTGTAAACAATTAATTCAAGATTATAAAAAGCTAGGCTTGGAATTAATTTATGATAATATTGGCAACATTTTTGCCTTAAAAAAATCAAAAAATCCTCACGCTTTTAAAGTATTAATTGATGGGCATATGGATGAAGTTGGTTTTATTGTAAGAAGAATATTAAAAAACGGATTAATTAATTGTCAGCCAATAGGAGGCATTTCCTTAAATAGTGTTTCTAGTCAAAGATTTTTATTAACCAACAAAGAAGGAAAGGCGTTTGTTGGTTGTGTGGATATTTTATCAATCAAAGATGATAGTAAAATTTATGATTTAAATTTTGATTTTGGTTTTAAAGATGAACAAGATGCTCAAAATAATAATATAAAAATGGGCGATATGGTTTCGTTTATTGGCGAAACAGTTTTAATTAATAATAAAGAAAGACTGATGTCAAAAGCTATCGATGACCGTTATGGAATTGTTTTAGGATTAGAAATTTTAAAATATTTCAAGGATGTCGATTTAGATTTTGATTTATATGTTGGTGGTTCTGTCCAAGAAGAAGTAGGTTTAAGAGGGGCGAAAGTATCGCCAAATCATATCCAACCAGATTTAGTTATTGTCTTAGATTGTTCGCCAAGTCGTGAAACGATTCAAGATGATGGTCAACTTGGGAAAGGGGTCTTAATTAGATATCATGACGCTTCTATGATTGCAAAATCAAAACTTTTATCTTTTCAAGAAGAAGTATTAAAAAAACATCATATAAAATATCAATTTTTTAAAGCTCTTGGTGGCACAAACGCGGGAGCGTATCATACTTCTTTAGAAGGTATAAATACGTTTACACATTGTATATGTGCAAGAAATTTACATAGTGCAAATACAATTATCGACAGCGGTGATTATCAATGTGCTAAAAAAGGATTAATTAAAATACTTCTTTCGTTAAATCATGATAAGATTGCATCATTGATACAGCAATAATAAAAAATAATAAATATTCGAAATTTGCATAGTTTTTTTAAAAATAATTGGAAAAAATTATTACATGAGTTATCATTAAAACATACGGAGGATATTTATGAAAAACATAGTTAAAGGATCAATTTTAAGTGCTGCTCTTTTGTTTTCGCTGACTGCTTGTGCTCCATCTGTTGACACAATGGTTGCTAATTTGAAAAACAACGAATTCGAAGTTGTTGAAACAACAGATCAATCTGAATTATTAGGTCTTACTGCTACGATAAATCTTGCCTTAAAATTAATGGGTGAAGATTTTACAGTCAAAATTGTTTATATGGCAAGTGCAGGTAAAGTAGATGATGAAGGAGTCCACTCTGCTAGCATTGTGGAATTTGAAGATGGTAGTCAAGCTCAAAATGTCTATAATGTTTTAGGTGATGATGCACTTCAAGGCGGAGATGAAGAAGAATATGATGTAGTCGTTACAGGTGCCGCTATTGTTTCTTATAATGACGATTACACAAAAGGTATTTTAGGCTTATAATTTATCTTGAAAAGTCATTTAATAAAAAGACGGACAACCGTCTTTTTTTAGTTTAAACATATAAATGTTTACTTTATTGATTTAAAAACATAAAATATAAACTGCGGATTGGTAGAAAAAATGGAAGAATTAGAAATTAAATTAAAAGAACAAGGTAAAATATCAAGATTAACAAACAAAACATTTAATTTTGATAAAAGATTGAAAGATGGTTTTTTTAGTGCAAATTATTTTTTAAAAACTCATCAAATAGTTTCACAAAATCTAAAAGGTCACATCGTTACTATGCAATGGTTTCAACGTCGTGATGATGTGATGCTATGCGGTATTGATGAGGCTATTGCTATTTTGCATACTTTTGCTCATAATCCTCAAGATTTAGAAATTTTAGCATTAAATGATGGCGATATTATTAATAAAAACGAACCAGTTTTAAAAGTGAGCGGTCGTTATGAAGATTTTGGTTTTTTAGAAAGCGTAATTGATGGAATTTTAGCTAGAAGAAGTTCAGTCGCTACAAATGTTTATTGGGTAAAAAAAGTTCTTGGTGATAGTCCTTGTTTTTCAATGGCGGATCGTCAAGATGATTATTTAACGCAAATTGGTGATGGCTACGCTACTTATGTTGCAGGTATTAATAAAGTTTCCACTGATGCACAAGGTTTGTGGTGGGGTGGAAAAGGTATGGGAACAATGCCACACGCTTTGATAGAAATGTGCCAAGGCGACGTTTGTAAAGCTGCTGATTTATATCATAAAACTTTTCCAAATGAAAAAGTTACTGCTTTAATCGATTATAACAATGATGTAATAAGAGATTCTTTAAAACTTGCTAAACATTTAGGAAGAACTTTAAAAGCTGTCCGTGTTGATACTTCTTTATCTTTAATAGATCATTATTTTGATGATAAAGATACAACTGGTTTTGATCCGCATGGAGTTTGTAAAGAATTAATTTTTGCTTTAAGAAAAGCGTTAGATGATAACGGATTTGATTATGTAGAAATTGTCGTATCTTCTTCTTTTACAATGGAAAAAATTAAAGAATGGAAAAAATTAAATGTACCAGTAGATTTATATGGTGTAGGAACTTATTTTGTTAATAATTCAACATGTGGATTTACTGGTGATTTGGTTCGTCTTGATGGAAAAATGGAAGCTAAAGAAGGACGATATGACATTCCTAGTGATCGATTAAAAAAGGTTAAATATCCAATTTATTAAAACTAGTAGAAAAGGGGAAATATTATGAATAATGTTTTAGATGATTTGTTGTATCGTGGATTAATTAAAGATTTTTCTAATCAAGAATTAATGCACGAATTATTAAACACAAAGCAAACAATATACTGTGGCTTTGATCCAAGTGCGTCAAGCATGCATGTCGGAAATTATGTGATGATTTCTCTTTTGATGCGCTTACAAAGAGCAGGACATAAAATTATTGCTCTTGTCGGCGGTGCAACTGGAATGATTGGAGATCCATCCGGAAAAAGCAAAGAAAGAAATTTGCAAGACAAAGAAACTTTATATAAAAATACGCAAGCCATTAAGGAACAATTAGAGAAATTTATTGATTTAAGTGATCCTAATAAAGGAATTCTTTTAAATAATTACGATTGGCTTTCAAAAATATCTCTGCTTGATATGTTAAGAGATTATGGAAAATATTTTTCAATCAATTATTTATTAAGTAAAGATATAATTGCTTCAAGATTAGAAAGTGGAATATCTTTTACAGAATTTTCTTATAATATTTTACAAGCCATCGACTATTTGCATTTATATAAAAATTATGATTGCCATATTCAAATAGGTGGTTCTGATCAGTGGGGCAATCTCACCAGCGGTTTAGAATTAATTAGAAAAGTCGAACCAGATGCAAAATGTTCTGTAATGACTTGTCATCTAATTACGCGTGCTGATGGAAAAAAATTTGGAAAATCAGAACAAGGTGCTCTATTTTTAAATAAAGAATTAACCTCACCATATCAACTATATCAATATTTTTATAATGTGACTGATGATGATGCTTGCAAATATTTAAAAGTTTTCACATT
Source organism: uncultured Bacilli bacterium (assembly GCA_944358985.1). Classification (GTDB taxonomy): domain Bacteria; phylum Bacillota_I; class Bacilli_A; order RFN20; family CAG-826; genus CAJOOD01. Next base: position 73,697 of record CALVSI010000004.1, read on the forward strand.
TTTAGAAAAAGAAGAAATTGAAAAAATAATCAAAGAACATTTATCAAATCTTGGTCAAAGAATTGCTCAAAAAGTTCTTGCTTATGAGATTTGTAAAGATATTCATGGAAAAGAAGAAGCTGATAACGCTGTGATGATGTCTAATTCATTGTTTAGTGGGGATGTTACTAAATTAAATGAAAAACAGTTATTGGAAGTTTTTAATGGATTAACATATGAATATGATGGTAAAAGAATCAATATTTTAGATGCTTTATTATTAACTAAATCCGCTTCTAGTAAGCGCGAAGCGAGACAATTTTTATCAAGTAACGCTGTCAGCGTCAATTCAAACAAAATTAATGACGAAACATATACTTTAGACACAAGCAATGCTTTATATAATAAATATATAGTCATTAGACGTGGGAAAAAGGTATACTCGCTACTTTGTTTAAAATAAATAGTTTATTTAATTAGTAAAATAAAAAAAGTTCATCGTATGATGAACTTTTTAAAACCACATTTTTTAAAAATTATAACTTACGGTTATAGTATTCAACAATTTGTGATTCGGCAATGTCTAATGGTAACTCATTACGGCTTGGTTCACGAACAAATGTACCTGAAAAATGTTCTTTATCAACATTAACATAAGCACAACTATTAGCGATGATTTCTAAAGATTCTTTAATTACTTTCATATTTTGATCTTTTTCTGGAATTGAAATAACATCATTAATAGAACATAAATATGAAGGAATTGTTACCTTTTTACCATTTACTAAGACATGGCCATGATTTACTAATTGTCTTGCCGCTTTACGAGTGCGTGCAAAACCCATACGGAACACTAAGTTATCAAGTCTTGATTCTAATAATTTCATGAAAGCAAAACCAGTAACTTCTTTGCTTTTCAATGCAAGCATGAATAAACGTCTAAATTGACGTTCGTTAACGCCATACATAGTTCTTAATTTTTGTTTTTCAAGCAATTGTTTGCCGTATTCACTCGCTTTTTTCTTACGATCTTTGCCGTGTTGACCCGGACCATAAGGACGTCTTGATAATTCTTTTCCAGTTTCTAAGATAGAAAAGTTAAGATGACGAGATTTTTTCCAATCAGAACCAGTGTATCTCATTGATATTTCTCCTTTCTTTATTTGTTTTGTGCAAATAATGACAGGGATTAATTCCTGCTTCGGGTGTTTAATATTCGCCATTTAGCATTGGTTACTTATTTTATTAAACATCAGACAAGCAATATTAACCTGCTAGATTACATGCAAAAGTAAATATACATATAAATATGTATTAAGTCAAATATTTTTTTTAATATTTTTTTAATACGAAATTTAATTACTTTTCATTTTATGTCTATAAAAATAATATAATTTTATTTAAAATTATTTTCGACTAGGCTAGAATATTATTAGTGTAAAGAGGAAAAAATGATACAGCCATATTTATTAGTAGATTCAAATACGTTACCTTGGATTATTGTTGGTATAGTTTTAGGTGTTGCTATATTAGCGGTAATATTATTTTTATTATTCAAATTTGTTTTCATTAGAAAAAGATATGAAAAGCAAATCAAAGAATTAGATCGTAGATATTCTTATTTAGATGCACTAATGATTGGACAAGATGCTCAATATATTAAAAGACTTGAAATGATTAGTCGCACTAACTTGTTATATGTCGACAAATATAATGAATATCAAAAGAAATTTAAAAAAGTTTTTGAAATTGACGATAAGTACGCTCAAGGTGTGATTAGACAATTAAAAACTTTAATAGACAATAAGCAATATCGCCAATTAAAGCAAGCTATTCAAGAAGGCAAAAAAGCTATTGCCGCTTTTGAAAGTAGTGCTAATCAATTGGATAGCGAATTAACTAAATTAATTAAACCAGAAGAAGAAGCACGTCAATTAGCTTTAAGACTTAAAGAAAATTTAAGAAGTGTGAAACAAACGTATGCTAACAATTTGTCTGATTTGGAATTAGTTAGTAATTCTCTTGAACGAATATTTGAAAAACTAGACAATACTTTCAACGAGTTTGATATGCATATTGATAGTGCTGAATATGATGACGCAAACGATTTGCTCCCGGTAGTGGATAAAGTCATCGAACAATTAAAGAACGTTTTAGTGGATCTACCTAAATTATGCGTTTTGGTAGGGAAAATATTACCAGAAAAAGTGTCATCATTAGAAAACGAAAGCGATTCCTTAACAATGCAAGGATATCCTTTACATCATTTGTTATTAACAAAGAAATTCGAAGAATATAACAACGAATTAAATAATCTAAAAAATCGTTTGACTTCTCTTAATATCAAAGATGTAAAAGAAGATATCGATAAATTTCAAAATGATATTGAAATCATGCATGATAATTTTAGAAAAGAAGTGGATGCTAAAATTTATTTTGATCAAAATCAAAACGATATTTATAACAAAGTATTAATATTAGAGAAAAACTTTTTGCGATTAGTTTCCCTTTTACCTGAAATGAATCGTGTTTATAAAATAAGTGAAGAAGAAACAAAACGCATCAATGTTTTAAAAGATGATATTAACCAATTGGGTAGTAGTAAAAGAGTTCTTGATACTTTTGTACATTCATCCACTCCTCAACCATATTCTATTTTGCAAGTAAAATTAGAAAAATTAATTGATGATTATAATTCTGTTAGTAAAGAAGTCAGTGATTTTAAAGTATTTTTAGAGTCGCTAAAACTTACTTCCGAGGAAGCTTATAATCTTGTATTTTCATACTATTATCGTTTAAAGCAATGCGAGTTACAATTACAAAACATTGCAATCAATGCAACAATAGAAAAATATCAACCTAAAATAGAGCAATGCTATCAATTATTAAACGAAATAGAAGAAATCATCAAAGTCACACCCATTGATATGAAATTGATAACAAGTAAAGTTGATGAATTAAAAACTATTACCAATGACTTATTTGACAGTGTCAATAATACTAGCAATGTTTCACAAATGGCGGAATCCGCGATATTATACGCTAATAGAGATCGCAAACATCAAATTGATGTTCACCAACAACTTTTATTAAGCGAACAATTGTTTTTTAATGGAGAATTTGAAAAAACGTATCATGATGTTGTCTCATTATTAAAGACAAAGCATGTTGAAGACGGAAATAACAATAATTAATTATGATTTATTTTGATAATGCCGCATCAACAAAGCCAGATAGAGATATCATTGATAAGTATTGCGAAATTAATAATAAATATTTTGCAAATCCTTCATCTTTAAATAGTTTTTCAAAAGAATGCGAATATTTATTTAATAAAGCAAAAAACCAAATTTTGAATAATTTACATCTTAAAAACTACAATATTATTTTTACAAGCGGGGCTAGTGAATCTAACTCCCTTGCTTTGATAGGATATGTTTTAAGAAACTTAAACAAGGGAGATCATATAATAGTAAGTGAAGTTGAGCACGCTTCTATTTTAAGTGCTGCTAAATTTTTGTCAGAAACATATAATGTTAAAGTATCATATTTAAAAGTTAAAAGTGATGGACAGTTTGATATAGAACATTTTAAACAATTAATAAATGAGCAGACAATTTTAGTTTCTTTAATGCAGGTAAATAATGAAATAGGAACAATTTACAATTTTTATGATATTAAATCAATTTTAAAAAAATATCCAAAAGTTATTTTACATAGCGATGCTTGTCAAGGATTAGGAAAAGTTGATTGCGATTATAATATTTTTGATATGATGACTTTTTCTGCACATAAAATACATGGTTTAAAAGGCTGCGGATGTCTTATTTTTAAAAATAATATCAAGTTAAATCCTATTATTTTTGGTGGTAATCAGCAATTAGAAATTAGAAGTGGAACATTAGATATCGCTAACGCAATATGTTTTGCAATGGCTATAAGAAAAGCATTAAATGATTTTAAAATTAATTATTCTATAATTAAAAACATTCACGAAGAAATTTATAGTTACTTAAAACAAAACCCTATATTATATGAATTAAATAGTCAATTCGATGATTGCCCCTATATTATTAATTTTTCTTTAAAAACAAAGAAAGCATCAGTGGTTTGTGAAGCATTATCGATGAAAGGTATTATGCTTACAACTGTCAGTGCTTGTTCTAGTCATGTTGATTCATCAAGTTATGTTGTTAAAGCATTAAATAAAAATAAAGATATTTATAATAATACTCTTCGAATTTCATTTGACAAAAATAATACTATAGAAGACGCTAAAGAATTCATAAATATTCTAGATGAAACAATTAAGGAGCTTAAAGATGCAAGATAATTTATATTTAATGGTGCATTTTGGCGAATTAAATACAAAAGGCAAAAACAAAAAAGATTTTATTCACCAATTGGCAAAAAATATTAAAAATTCTTTAAAAGATTTTAATAACCTTTATTATGATGTTCTTCATGATCATATTTATATAAAAATAGATGAAACTTGTATTAATGAAGTAATAGATATTTTAAAAGATATTTCGGGAATTAAAAAAATATCGATTGTTTATAAATGCCAAAAAGAAATTAATGATATTATAAATAATGTTTTTAAGTTAATTGATGATGAAAAAGATAAAACTTTTAAACTAAATTGCAAACGTGCGGACAAGACATTTTTACCGCATTCTGATGAAATAATACATCAAATCGCCACTAAAATATTAAAAAATACAAAATTGAAAGTCGATGTACATAATCCAGATAAAAATATTCATATTGAAATAAGATATGAAGCTGCATATGTATATTGTAAGTCGATTTTAGGAGCGGGCGGTTATCCATTAGGAGTCTCAGGCAAAGCGTTAGTGATGTTAAGTGGTGGAATAGATTCGCCTGTCGCAGCATATATGATGATGAAAAGAGGCGTAAAAATAGAATGCATTCATTTTGCTTCACCTCCATATACACAAATTGGTGTCATTTATAAATTGTATGATTTATTACACGTTTTAAATCGTTATCAAGAAAAAATTAATCTTTTGATAGTGCCGTTTACAAAAATTCAGGATGCGATATATTCAAATTGTCCTGAAAGCTATGCAATTACAATTATGCGAAGAATGATGTATCGCATTAGTGAGGCTATTTTAAAGCAAAGAAAATGTTTAGCCATTGTTAATGGTGAATCAATTGGACAAGTTGCTAGCCAAACTCTTGTATCGATGGACACAATAAATAAAGTAATATCTAGCGTAGTTATTCGCCCATTAGCGTGTTTTGATAAAGTTGATATTATAGATATTTCTAAAAAAATAAAAACCTATGATGTTTCAATTCGTCCATATGAGGACTGTTGTACCATTTTTACTCCAAAAAATCCCAAAACATCGCCAAAAGAAGAAGATGTTGTTCCTTTTGAAAAACGTTTTGATTATCAATCACTAATTGATGAAGCAATAAAAAATACAAAAATTGAAACGATTAGTTTAGATAACGAAAATGAATTTTAAAAAAAGTAAGCATGGTTGCTTACTTTTTATTTGAACTTAATTTAATAATACTTATTTTGAAACTGATTTTACCAAAGCTTCAAAACCTTTAAAATCATTGATAGCCATTTCTGCTAACATCTTACGATTAATTTCAATATTATTAACTTTCAAGTTATGCATGAATTGACTATAAGAAACGTTGCACATTCTACAAGCAGCGTTTATTCTTCTAATCCATAATTTTCTAAAATCACGTTTGATATTACGGCGATCGATATAAGCATAGCGATGTGAACGTAATACTTGTTCTTTTGCGGTTTTAAATAAAACGTGTTTGCTTCCCCAATAGCCTTTTGCTTGTTTTAAAATTTTCTTACGACGTGCGTGGGTAACAGTGCCGCCTTTAACTCTTGCCATTGCTATACCTCCTATTTCTGAATGAGAAATTTAATTCTCTTATAATCAGTATTGTGCATAACTGATGCTTTTCTTAAATGTCTTTTTTGTTTGTGAGTTTTGTGTGGTGCTAAATGTGATGTGTAAGCGGAATGTCTCACAATTTTTCCGCTGCCAGTGACTTTAATTCTTTTTGTTAAAGCCTTTTTGCTTTTCATTTTTGGCATATTTTTTTCCTCCTTACTTTACTGCTTTTTTGGAGCGATTATCGCAATTAATAGACGTCCATCTAATGAAGGTTGTCTTTCAACTTGTGAAAATTCACTAGTCAAGTCAATGAATTTTAATATTGTTTCCATACCAACTTCAGGATGAGCTAATTGACGTCCGCGGAAACGAAGTGCAATTTTTACTTTGTTTCCATCTTGCAAGAAACTTATTGCTTTTTTTGCTTTGATTTGCATGTCATGAAGACCAATTTGTGGTGTTAGTTGTATTTCCTTGTTTTCAACTACTTTTTGATTTTTCTTCGCCATTTTGGCCTTTTTTTGTTGTTCATAACGATACTTACCATAATTAACAAGTTTACAGACTGGCGGATTAGAATTAGGCGATACACAAAGCAGATCTAATTCCATTTCATTAGCTTTTAATTGGGCATCACGGCTAGACATGGTACCTAATTGTTCACCATCATTACCGATAAGTCTTACTAAAGGAAAGCGTATCTGGCTGTTTAATAAGACATTATTTTTCTTATCTGGTTTTTGTTGTGGGTTTACTTGACTGTTGTTAGTTACGATATTTATCAACTCCTTTTAAATAAAAAACGGGGCATAAGTGCACCCGTTAAATTTTAAAATATTAATTTAAGCAGCATTTTGCCAATCAATATATTTCGATCTGGCGAGAAGCGGGTGCCTCTTCTTTCTACCTCATTTCCGTTTAATACAATATCAAAAATATTGATTAATATCAAGAAGTTTTATTTATTTTTATAATGTTTTTTATTTTTAATGTCTTCGGTTAATATTTGAACAAATTCATCTACACTTACAGTATGACTTTCTTTAAAAGAATATCTTCTAAAAGTGACTTGATTTTCTTTTACTTCATTATCGCCAATAACTATAGTTAATGGTATTTTTTTAACTTGCGAATTTCTTAGACGATAAGACAATTTTTCATTTGAATCATCTAAATTAACTCTAAATCCTAAGTTTTTTAGTTTTTTGGTTAATTGTTTACAATAGTCAAGATGATAATTATTATTAACTGGTAAAATATCTACTTGAATTGGCGCTAGCCAAGCTGGAAAAGCACCGCCATAATGTTCAATTAATATTCCAATAAATCTTTCTAAAGATCCAAGACAAGCACGATGGAGCATAATTGGCTCAACTTTTTCGCCATTTTCATCGATGTATGACATCTCGAATCGATGTGGCAAATTCATATCTAACTGAATTGTTCCACATTGCCAAATTCTACCCATAGAATCTTTTAATTTAAAATCTAATTTCGGACCATAAAATGCACCATCACCTGGATTGATTTTATATTCTTTTCCACTTGAAATTAATGCTTGTTTTAATATTTCTTCGCTTTCGTTCCAAATTTCTATATCACCGATGTAGTCTTTTTCTGGTCGAGTGGAAAGTTCAATATGATATGGAAGTTCGAATACTTTATACATATCATCAAAAAATTTTAATAAGGTATTAATTTCACTTAATAGTTGATCTCTTCGACAATAGATATGTGCATCATCTTGAGTAAATGTTCTCACTCTAAATAATCCGTTAAGAGCGCCACTTGCTTCATGACGATGGACTTTTCCTAGTTCCGCCATACGGATAGGTAAATCGCGATAAGAATGCATTTCATTTTTATACACTAAAATTGAACCAGGGCAATTCATTGGCTTAACAGCAAAATCTTTACCATCAATTTTTAAGGTGTACATATTGTCGCGATAATGGTCCCAATGTCCTGACGTTTCCCAAAGTTCACGAGATAAAATAATTGGAGTTTCAATAAATTGATAATCATATTTTCGATGTTGTTCATGCCAAAAATCCACTAATGAATTTTTAATTATCATTCCGTTATTAAGCCAAAATGGAAAACCAGGACCAAATTCGGAAATCATAAACAAATTTAATTGTTTTCCTAATAAACGATGGTCGTTTCTTTTTCTTTCTTCGAGAATATTTAAATAATCATCTAAATCTTGTCTATTAAAATATGATGTTCCATATATACGGGTCAACATCTTGTTTTTAGAATCGCCACGCCAATACGCACCAGCAATAGATAATAATTTAAAATGTCGAATTAATTCAGTTGAAAGAAGATGTGGTCCAGCACATAAATCAATAAAGTCGCCTTGTCTAAAAATAGTAATCATTCCTTCAATTTCGTTTATTAATTCAATTTTATAAGGATTATCTTTGAATATTTTTAATGCTTGTTTTTTATTAACTTCTTCGCGAATAATTTTTTCATTTGTTTTAGCTATTTCAAGCATCTTCTTTTCAATATTAATTAAATCAGCGTCACTGATAGGCTCTTTAAAATCAATATCATAATAAAATCCTTCTTCAATCGCGGGTCCAAATCCAAATTTTGCATCAGGATATAAAATTGAAACCGCTTGGGCTAGAAGATGAGAAGTGGAGTGATTTAAAACTTCAAAAGCTTCGTGACTGTCTTTTTTAATTTCAAGAATTTCTCCTTTTTGATTAATGATTTTCATAAATACCTCCTAAATAAAATAAAAAAGGTTTCCCTAAGGACGCATATATGCGCGGTACCACCTTTATTTGTAATAACTTTTATTACACACTTAATTTCCTTTAACGACAGGTACGCTTAATTTCTTAAGAGACTAAAAAGTGGTATTAACTAGACTATCTATTAAATCTTCCACCAAATGATTTATTCTCTATCTAAAATCATCTAGTTAACATGTCTTTTATTATTGTCTAATATTACGCTAATAAATCGATAAGATGAATTAGTGGTTTATGAATGTCTCTTTCCATATTGAGAGCTTGCTCAATTGGAAGGTCGACAATGGTGTTTTTCTTCATGCCAACAACACGACCAGAAATATCGTTTGCTAACAATTCAACTGCTGCAGCACCAAATCTTGAAGCGAGAATTCTATCTTCTGCTGATGGTGTGCCGCCTCTTTGCAAACGACCAAGTATTTCAGCTTTGGCTTCAAATCCAGTATGTTCGCTAACGCGTTTAGCAAACTCATTAACATCCATTAAATTCTCACTTACTATAACAATAGCGTGACTTTTTTCTTTATCATGCATTGTTTTTAATTTATCAAAAATAACTTGTTCGTTTAATTGATGGTCATAAGTGATTGTAAGTTCAGCAGCTTCTGCAATACCAGCAAAGATAGCAAGATCGCCACAATGACGCCCCATGACTTCGATGATACTACAACGTTGATGGCTAGATGAAGTATCTTTAATTTTATCAACGCAATCGCATATTGTATTTAAAGCAGTGTCAAACCCGATTGTTTTGTCAGTACTTGCAACGTCATTATCAATTGTTCCAGGTATACCGATAACTGGATAACCTAATTTTGATAAAGCTAGCAAGCCTTTATAAGTACCATCACCGCCAATACCAATCAGTGCATCAATATCATTATCTTTTAAATTTTGAATAGCTCTTTTTTGATACTCAACATTTGCAAACTCAGGTAGACGGCTTGTCAAAATAATTGTTCCGCCTCGATTAATAATATCTTGAGTAAATTTTTTATCGACTTTTTTAATGTTGTTTTCACATAGACCTTTATACCCATCATATACAACATAAGGTTCTATACCATGAGCAATACAAGCACGGATAACAGCACGGACACAAGCATTCATTCCAGGTGCATCGCCGCCGCTTGTTAAGACTGCAATTTTTTTAACCATAATTTTTCCCTTTCCTATAACGTTTATAAATATACCACAAATATTTAAACTTTTAGATATTTTTTTAAAATATCTTAAATTTTTTTTCTTTTTCCACATTTTTTATCTGTTGCTTTATTGTTTATTAAGTCCCAGCGTTATTTTTTTAAATTGGATATTTTCCACATTTCCACATTATTTATTTAATGTTATAAATTTATAAATTTATTTGCTATAATAGGCAAAGTAAAAAGGATAGTTATGGAAATATTGTCAAAAGATGATACTTACTCAGTGGAATATGGTTCTTTGATATCCAATTTAGATTGCAGTTTAGTTTTAGATTTATATATGCCTATTATTGGTTATGAAGCTGCTATTGTTTATTTTATTTTAGAAAATGAAGCAAAAAAGAATACTGTTTTTAAGGAAAAAAGTTTATATGATTTAACTATATTAAGTGGTCTATCTCTTGGCTCTTTTGCACAAAATAAAGAAAAATTAGAAGCTATCGGATTAATACAAACATTAAAAAAGCATCAACAAAATAACAATGCCTTTATTTTTTATGTTTACGCTCCTAAAGATCCAAAGGATTTTTTTGATGACGTATTACTAACTGGATTATTAGAAAATAAAATCGGAAAAAGACAAATACAAATTATTAAAAAATATTATCAAAAAAATAAGCTCCTTGATAATGATTATGTTGATACATCCGCTCATTTTGGAGAAGTTTTTAAACCAAACTATGTAAGAGATTTTCAAACCGGAATTATAAAAGAAGATTTGTTTTCACATAGAAACAATAATATTGAATTAACTTTTGATTACGATGAATTCATTCAAAATATAGTTAACAATAGCCAAATATCTAAAACAATTTTTACTAAAGATATCTTAAAAGAAATCAAAAGATTGGCGAATTTATACGGAATGAATGAACAAACTTGCGCTAGATATGTTATTGAATGTTTTAACCCGCTTTCGGAAGAAAAAATTAATTTTGATAAATTGAATCGTTTATTTCAAAAAAATATCAAATTTCCTATTTTTTATGAAAACAATAAAACTGATAATTTAGAAAAAAATCTTATTTCATCAAATTCAAAATTAGCGCAAAAAATAAATTTAATGGAAACGCTTTCTTGTAAAGATTTTTTAACAATTTTGCAAAATAATGTTAGTCCAGTTCAAAGCGATTTAAATTTAATTGATGATTTAAGTCGCAATTTGCAGTTAAGGCCTTGCGTTATAAATGCTCTTATTGATTATACTTTACAAAAAAATAGTAATGTTTTATCCCGAGCGTATGTTGAAAAAATTGGTGCTTCTTTAAAAAGAGAAAAAATTGAAACTGCTTATGATGCGATGGTATTTTTACTTGAAAGCAATAAAAAAACTAAAAAGAAAAAACAATATAATAGTAATAAAGAAACAAGTATATCCAATGAAGTAACAAATAATAATTTAACAAAAACTAATGATAAAAATGATGACATGCTTAAAAAGCAGTGGACAGAATTGATGAAAGAATTTGATAAAGGTGATGCAAACAATGAATAAGCTAGATTTGAACTTAAAATTAGATGATGATCAAAAAATTCTAGATGAAATGTATCAAAAATATTTATCATGCCCTGAAGCGATTGATTATATGAAAAAAAATAATATAGATGATGAAATTGTTAAAAAATATATCGTTAGAGTAAATGATTTTGTTGATGATTTAATATATTGTAAGAATTGTAAAGGTGCAAAATTTTGTCAAAAAGATAATCCACTGACAATTCGAAATATCGTTTATAGAAATGGTGTTATCTCTTTAAATTTAACCCCTTGTAGAGTGCTGGAAGAAAAATTTAAAATTGAAAATAAATTTTATATTAAAGATATTCCTGATGATTATTTAAATCGCACATTAAAAAGTGTTGATTTTAATTCTTTAAGATATCCTTTGATGCAACAGTTTAGTAATTTTTTAAATAAAAATGATTCGCAATGGATTTATATTAAAGGTGTTTTAGGAACTGGAAAGACTTTTTTAGCTAGTGCTTTTATTAATCAAATAAGTCAAACAAAAGATATGACAATTTCATTTTTAGATTGTTCAATTCGCTTTAAAGAACTTAATGATTTGTCTTATCAAGATAAAGAAGAATTTAATCGTTTGATGGATAATATTTGTAATTGCGATATTTTAGTTTTGGATAATTTTGGAAACGAATATAAAAATGATTTTATTCGCGACGGGATATTATTTAATATAATTTCTCGCCGTTTATCGAATAAAAAATTAACGATTTTTACTAGTGAATTTACTATTAATGAAATCGAAAAATTATATTCTTTTACTAAAGCAGGAGAAATACGCAGCAAACAACTAACAAATATGATAAGAAGAGGTTGCCAAAAAGAATTTAATTTAGGCGATCTTTCAATTTATTAATTATTGTTATTACATTTTGTTTTAATTTATTTATATTACCATTATTTTCAATAATAAAATCTGCATCGTCTTCTTTAATAATATTGTTTTTATTTATGCTTAATAAAAATTGATAGTTATCAGGATTTCTTTTTTGCAAATATTCTTTTTGTTTATTGGATTTAACTAAAATTATTATATCAAATATATCTTCCATTTTTGCCGTATATAGCAGTGGAATTTCAAATACCTTATTTTCTTTGGTACTTTTTTTAATTATTTTTAAACATTCTTGCTTTACTTTTGGATGTATTAAACGATTTAATTTATTTACATAGAGAGGATTGCTTAATATTTTTTCTTTGATTTTTGCCTTATTGATATAATCATCATCTGAATCAAAAATCTTATTCACCTCATTTATTATTTTTTTGTCTTCGTATAATGTTTTTACGATTTCATCCGCATTAAAAGTCAAGCATCCATATTCTTTAAAAAGATTTAATATTGTTGATTTTCCAACACCAACTTCACCATAAATTGCAATGTTATATGAATCATTTTTATAAGGTTGACAATTTGGACAAAAACTAGAGCCTCTTCCATTGACTTTAATTTTTCGAATATTTCTTTGACAATTTGGACATTTTTGATTTTTTTTGTCATATATTTGTAATAAATTTTGAAAGCGCCCATCAACTCCTTTACTTGGGTGATAAGATTTAATTGTACTTCCGCCTAAATTTATTGCTTTATTTAATATCTCATCTGCATTTTTAATTAAACGATTTAATTCATTATAAGAAATATATTTGGCTTTTGTTTTTGGATTTATATTGCTTTTAAATAAAGTTTCATCGACATAAATATTTCCAAGTCCAGCGACATTTTTTTGATCGAGCAAAAAAGTTTTTATACACTCATTGCTGTTTTTAGACTTTTCAAATAGCAAATCGACATTTATATCTTTTGGTTCGTTTGCGATATTTTTTAATAATTCATCATCTTTGTAACAATTTTTATAAGAAAGTTTTAATAAGCCAAAACATCTTAAATCATCATAAATTAAAACATTGCCATCCGATAAAGAAAAAATAACTTTTGCATATTTTGTTATCTCACCTTTTTTTAAAATATAAAATTTACCTTCCATTCGAAGATGAGAAATTATTATTTTTTCATTAGTAAGATGGAAAATTAAAAATTTACCAATTCTTGTTATATCGACAATTTTTTCATTAGTTAACTCTTTTTTAAAAACATCGCTTTCTCCGATAATAGTGTTTTTATATAAAACCTCTATATTAGTGATCGTTAAATTTTTAAGATGGGGTAACAATGTATTTTTAATTGTTTCTACTTCGGGTAATTCTGGCATATTTTTTCTCTCCTATTTAGCGTCATACCATGTTTTTCCATATCCACCTGAACAAGTTAATTTAACTTTTAAGGGGTAGGCGTTTTCCATTGCGTTTTTTATAAGTGGATATACTTTATCTAATTCATCTTTGTAAACTTTAAAAATAAGTTCGTCGTGAATTTGCAACACTAATTTGCTTTTAAAGTTATTCTCTTTTAAGATATTTTCAATCTTAATCATAGCTATTTTAATTATGTCCGCGGCGGAACCTTGTATAGGTGCATTCATCGCTGCTCGTTTTGCAAATTCTCTTTGTTGGTAATTTAATGCATTAATTTCTCTTAAATATCTTCGACGATTGCAAATTGTTTGAACATAGCCATTCGTTTTGGCATTTTCAACAATTTGATTTAAAAGCTTTGCAATTTCCGGATAATTTATGAAAAAATTATTAATAATAGTGTTTGCTTCTTTAACGGAAACATTAATTTGAGTCGCTAATCCCCAATCACTGATTCCATAAACGATGCCAAAATTAACCGCTTTTGCTTTTTGACGTTGTAGATTTGTTGGATTATCGCATTTAAAGACAACTCGTGCAGTGTAAGAATGAATATCTTCATTATGATTAAAAGCGTCAATCATTAAAGGACAATTAGATAAACTCGCTAAAATGCGAAGTTCAATTTGGCTATAATCCAAAGATAGAATATAAACATCTTCATCTTGATAATAAAATGCTTTTCTTATCGTTTTAGCTTCTTCATCGCGTATAGTTATATTTTGTAAATTTGGATTTGAAGATGAAAGGCGACCAGTTGTAGTTAAAGCTTGATTAAACATTGCATGTATTTTTCCATCTTTATGAATGTGATTTAATAAACCATCAATATAAGTCGAAGTTAATTTAAAATATTTGCGATATTCAATTAATTTTCCAATAATAGGATGATATTTTTCTAGTTGATTTAATACTTCTATTGAAGTTGAATAATTTTTAGTATTTGGCAATTTTAATTTATCAAAAAGAATTTCACCAATTTGTTTTGGACTTGATAAATTAAATTTTTCACCAGCGAGTTTAAAAATTTCTTCTTTCAATGTTTCTTGCTTTTCTTTAAATTGATTGCCTATTTCAATTAACTTTTCTTTGTTAAGAGGAAACCCTTCAATTTCCATGTCTGCAAGAACAAAACTTAAAGGCATTTCAATGTTATAAAATAAGTCTAAGGCATTAATATTTTTTAGTTCTTCTAAAGCCTTTTCTTTAATATCCAAACAACTTTTAGCAATTTTAATTGTCTTTTTAATATTGCTAGTGGCTAATAAAGACATCTCTTCATCACTAGAAATATCAAAACCAAAACTTGTTAATACTGGATAGGGATCATTGCTTGATATACTTGCATCGATTAAATACGCAGCAATTAATACATCAAAATCAACGCCTCTTAAAACAATATTCATTTTATTTAAAATGATTAAATTGGCTTTTAAATTGTAAACGGATTTTTTAATATTATCGTCTTGCATAATATTTTTAAAATAGATATCTTTGCAAGCATCTTTATAGTCTATGTAATAATAATTGTTTTCATCATAAATAGCAAAACCATAAATTGGATCTAAAAAATAATTATCATAACTATAATCAATAGCAAAACCAATTCGATTTGATATACTAATGTCTTTAAAAGATTTAATAGTTTCAATTTGAAAATCTTTGTCATCTAATGATGTTATTTTCCATTGTTTTGGAAGTTTATTTAAAAATTGTCGTAATTCATAGCGAAGGCAAAATGTGTTAACTTTTTCAAAGTTATAACCTTTATAAATGCAATCATCAACATCAAAATCGATATCTACATCGCAATCAATGACCGCTAATTCTTTACAAAGGCGTCCTTCTTCTTGACCTTGTTTTAACAAAAGTCCAGTTTTTCCTTTAATGTTATCAGCGTTTTTAATAATATTTTCAAAATCGTGATATTGTTGAATTAATTTAATCGCGGTAATTTCTCCAATACCTTTAATTCCGCTAAGATTATCACTAGGGTCACCTCTTAATCCTTTATAATCAATAATTTGTTTTGGTTCAAAACCAAATTTTTCGATAATTGTTTGAGGAGTCATGATGTCAATATCAGATAATCCTTTTTTTAATAAATAAATTGATACTTTATCACTTGCTAATTGTAAATAGTCTTTATCGGATGTATATACAATGACATTATATCCTTGCTGTTGAGCTTTTTTAGCCATAGTTCCCGCTAAATCATCAGCTTCAAACCCGTGTTTTTCATAATAAAATATTCCTAAAGATTTCAAAAATTCTCTAGCAAGAGGAAATTGTACAATAAGTGGTTCCGGCAACGGCTTACGATTCGCTTTGTATGTTTCTAATTTTTCTTTTCGAAAAGTTTGTTTATCCATATCAAAAGCTACAAATAAGCCTTCGCCTTTTTTTAATTGATACAATATTTTATTAATCATATTAGCGAAAGCAAAAAGTGCATTAGTGTAAATACCATCTTTTGTTTGCATTAAACTATTTTGCGAATACGCTGTTGCATAGTATGCACGAAATAGCAAAGAATTTCCATCGATTATTGTTAATTTCTTTTCCATATTTATTCCTCTAATAATTTCACATTTTTAACAACATATGATGTGTTATTGCGGAACACATTTTTATAAATATCAAAAACGACGATATTATTCTTTTTTATTATTTGAATATTGTTTTGATATGTGTCACTAAAAATTGTAAGTTCCATTTCTTTTGTTTCATCAAATATTTTAACAAACGCCATTGGCTGTTGCTTTTTAGTTTGGATAATTTTTATCGATTTAATTATTCCGCATACTCGTGAATAATTTTCTTTTAGTGCTTCGTTTATTGAAACAACTTTTTCTTTTAACAAAAGATCTTTTTTAAATTTTAACGGATTATTAGAAAGCATTATGCCTAAAACATCATATTCATTTTGCAAATTTTCGATAGGATCATCATTGATTTTAGCCATAATAGGTGGCGGTAAAAAGTCAATATTTAAAGATAATTGACCGTTATTATCACAAATAATTGAAGCATATTGCATGTATGATGAAATACTTGCTTTAATTGATGCTCGCGAAGGATATAAATTATCAAGACAACCAGAATCACATAATTTTGAATATTGAATTTCGCTTATCTTAAATTGATATGTTCGAATCATAAAATCTAAAAAGTCTTTATATAAGCCATTTTTATTTCTTTCATCAATAATGTTTTTGCAAATATCTTTATTAACACCTTTTATTAATGTTAAAGGAAACAATAAATTATTGTCTAAAATGATAAATGATGTGTCGCTTTTATTAATGTCGGGTTTTAATAAATGAATATTATTTAGCGACATTTCTTCAACATAATCGAGAAATTTAGAATCGTTTGTCGTATTAGAAAATCTTAAAATAGTTTCATAAAAACAAAGTGGATAATGGGCTTTTAAATACGCCATCTGGCAAGCGACGATTGCATAGCCAACAGAATGAGATTTATTAAAGCCATAACTTGCAAATTTTAAAATATGATTAAATACATCGTTAGCGACATTTTTTGAATAACCATTTTTAGTTGAACCATTAATAAATTTTTCTTGCATTTTTTTAATTTCATCAAAATTTTTCTTTGATATAGCGCTTCTAAAGATATCTGCCTCAGCCAGAGAAAAATTAGCCATTTTTTGTGCAATTAAAATAATTTGTTCTTGATAAACAATTATTCCATATGTCTCTTTTAAAATATCTTTTAAGTCATCGCTGATATAATTTATTTTTTCTATTCCTTGTTTTCTTTTTGCATAAATAGGTATTGACTCCATAGGTCCAGGTCTAAATAAAGCAAGAAGTGCAACAACATCATTGAAACAATTTGGTTTTAAAATTTTAATGGCGTTTTTCATTCCAGAACTTTCCAATTGGAAAACGCCCATTGTCATATTTTGCGAAATTAATTTGAAAGTTTTTTCATCATCATATGGCAAATTAAATTTATCAAGTTTTGTATCTTTGTAAGTAGAATTGATTAAATCAACGCAGTCGCTTATAATAGTTAAATTTTTCAAACCTAATAAATCCATTTTTAAATAGCCTTGTTCTTGCAAATAGTCCATTTCATATTGACTAATGTAGTTGTCTTGAAAATCTTTGATAATTGGTAAAGAAAATTCAATAGGGGTATTATTTAAAATTATACCAGCAGCGTGTAAACCGCTTTGACGAGGAAGATTTTCAATTTTAGAAGCAAGCGAAACAATATTTAAATAATAGGAATCGCTATCGACAATATCTTTGAAAACTTTGCTTGTTTTATAAGATTGTCTTAATGATAATTTTGGATTAATTAAACGAGAAGACAATAAATCAATATCGTGAGTTTTAAAATTATAAATGCGGCCAATATCTCTTAAGGATTGTTTTGCTAATATTGTAGAAAAAGTAATAATATTTGCAACTTTGTTTTTGCCATATTTCTCTTTTAAATATGCAATAACTTCATCTCTTCGTGTGTCCATAAAATCGATATCTATATCTGGCATTTTTTTACGAGATGGATTCAAAAATCTTTCAAAAAGTAAGTTGTATTTCAAAGGATCAATTTTAGTTATTCCAAGCAAATAAGAAACCAAAGATCCCGCTGCAGAGCCTCTTCCAGGACCCACTAATATCGACTTACTTCTAGCGAACTTAACATAGTCGCTGACAATTAAAAAATAATCAGAAAATCCCATAGATATGATTACATCTAATTCATAATTAAGCCTTTTTAAATATTCTTGATTTTCTTCTAGATGAAGTTGTTTTAACTTTGCATAAGTTTCGTTTTTTATTTCTTCAATGGAATTTTGACATGGAAAAGAAAGCATTTCTCCACGTTTTATGTTCATTTTGAAGTGATTTTCACGAAAAATCATTCCAATTAAATCTAATTCTTCTTTTTTGTATCTTTTTTCATATTCTTCAATAGTTAAAAAACAATCATTACCAAGGGATGTTTTTTCTTCGATTGTTTGATCTAAATCAATTGCAGTAACAATTTTTAAGACAATCGCATCATCTTCTTTAAAATACAAAATTTTAGGAAAAGCTATGCAAAGATACGTATAATCATTGCAAAAACCGCGTATTTTATTGACTATTGGTTCATCTTTTAAATTATTTAAATCGATTCCGATATAAAAGTTTTGTGCTAAATTAGATAAAATTTTTATTTCATTAATCAAGTCTTGTGTTATGTTTTCAAATTTACTTTTAGTATTTTCGTCGCTTGTTGATAATATAGCTATCAAACCATTATGATTGTTATTTAAATATTCAATGACCTGATTCTTTTCATTTATAAAAGAACTAATTTGACATAAGTGATGATAACCTTCTTCACTTATACAATAATAGCAGACATTAAAATCATTCATTTTAATGGTCACACCACATAAATATGGTTTATTAACTTTATCCATTTCATTAGCAAAACTTGCCAAACCATGCATTACTTCAATATCGGATAATCCCATACCAAAATAATTATATTTATTACAAGCTTTTATAATTTTTTCAATTGTTAAACCTGATTTTAAAAAGGAATAGCCAGAAATAATTTGTAATGGTGCAAACATAATAATAATATACCATAAATAAAAAACATATTATAATAAAAAATAAGACGTATGTCTTATTTATATAATATTAAGAAAGTTAAAAGATTTTATTTATCTTCATCAATAAACAATTTATCTAATTCATCAATGAATTTATCCAAATCTTTGATATCGTTTAATTTAGCGCCACTTGCTTGAGCATGGCCTCCACCTTCAAACATTGCCGCAACTTGATTAATTGGTTTTTCTTTGCTTCGAATAGAAATTCTCCAGCAAGGTTCTTTGTTATCTTCGGTTATACTACACCAAGCATTAATACCCTTAATATTAGAGAAAATGTTGACATTTTCTTTACCTTGCTCAGTTGTAATTTTTAATTTATTTTGAATATCTAATGGAAGTAGATAATACGCCACCCCATGTTTTGAGACATGGAAATTATTTAAGACATAACTTGTTACATATAGATCGTCAACTTTCTTTTCATACATTGTTTGATATATTTTTGATATTTCAATGCCGCTATCTAATAATGTTTTAGCAATTGCAAAAGTATGTTTAGAAGTTGAAGAATACATAAAGCGACCAGAATCACCAACAATAGCGGTATAAAAATACGAAGCCGCTAATTTAGACATAATATATTCGCCTTTAAAAGTTAATAGCATGTTGCAAACTAATTCAGCGGCAGCAGCCGTTGTTGTATCGGTAATGTCAACATTTGCAATGTCTTCTGTTTTTGGATGGTGATCTAATTTAATTATAAATTTAGCTTTTTTATAACGCGGATCAGCAATTCTTGAATCATTACCAACATCAACAATAATTGCCAAAAAAGGTTCATCAAACCATGAATCATTTAATTTATCCATTTGCGGATAAATACGCGGTGTAAACGTAACATGGTTATCACCTAAAACCCTAATTTCTTTATTTTTAAAATTATCTTTTAACCACGTGGCAAGTCCCATTTGAGTGCCTAATGCATCAAAATCAGGCATAATATGGCGGAATACTGCAATCTTGTCATATCTTTTAATAGCGTTTAAAATACGAACATATTGATGGTGATGTGTTTTGGCAAAATTTTTTATTTCTTTTGGCAATTTATTCATATTCACTCCTTATCCTTTAACAATAAATTATAAGTATCGCGTGCAATCATCACTTCTTCATCAGTTGGGATGACACATACTTTAATTTCACTTTCGGATGTTGAAATTAATCCTTCTTTTCCTTTTAATTCGTTATTGATTTTTTCATCAATATTGATTTTAAGTGATTGTTTGATTCCATCTATAATCATTTGACGTGTTTCTGGAGAATTTTCACCAATACCAGCACTAAAAACGATTAGATCGCATCCACCTAATCTTACAAAATATTGACCGATAAAATCACATATTCTTCTTATAAACAATTTATAAGCTAAAATCGCACGTTTATTTCCTTTTTCTATCGCACTTAAAACATCTCTTGAATCGTTAGATATTCCTGATACACCTAATAATCCGGATTTCTTATTAAAAATTTGAAACATTTCTTCGGCAGTTTTATTTTCACAATAGCAGCAATATTTCATAACCGAAGGATCTAAATCACCAGTTCGTGTGCCCATCATGATTCCACCAAGAGGAGTAAGACCCATACTAGTAGCGACACATTTGTAATCCTTAATAGCGGAAATAGACGCTCCTGAACCAATATGACAAGTAATAATTTTAGGATGAGAAATTCCTTTTAAATATTTTTGACTTTCTAGGGCTAAATAATGATGGCTGGTACCATGAGCACCATATCTTCTAATATCATATTTTTCACTATATTCATACGGAATAGGGAATAAATAATCTTCCTCTTCCATACTCATATGAAAGGCTGTATCAAATACTGCGACCGCTCCTATATCTGGCAATATTTTTTTAAAAGCACGATAGCCAATTAAATGAGCAGCGTTATGAAGTGGGGCTAATGGAATTAAAGATTCGATTTTATCTTCAACATCTTTTGTAAAAATTTCTGAATGCGAAAAATATTTTCCGCCTTGAACTATGCGGTGACCAGTAGCTTTTATTTCATCATAAGATGAAATGATGTTATTTTCAATTAATTGATCTAACATTAATTTTACCGCTTCAGCATGATCTTTTATTGGTAATATTTTATTAATTTTTTCATTATTATGTTTTAATGTAAAAATAGCGTCATCGTGACCAATTTTTTCTACTATACCACTTGTTAAAACTTCTTCAGAAGGCATTTCATATAATTTAAATTTTAACGATGAACTTCCAGCATTGATTGCCATAACTTTTGCCATACAAATATATCCTCCAAATATCCTTATTTATTTTTTCATAAGATTTATCTTATTTCAATAATTTAGCATCAATGTTAAAATAATTTTAACTACAGGAGGAAATATTTATGTATGAGCCAAAAATGGCTTTAGATAAGGAACAACTTGATATCTTAAATGGAAAACAAGGTCCTACTAAAGCAAAAATTATGGAAACTTTAGTTCGTTATGGAGACATTTTTGACGCGAAAAGATTAGTTAAAGTCACACACGGACAAGGTCATTTAGTTACTTCATTTGGTATCCCATTATTAAAACCAGTTTACAAAATTATGGATGAAATAATTGCCGCTGATTTAAAAGTAAAAGATGGTTTTAGTATGGATCCTAGACCATTAGATTATGAAAATGTAAAATGCTCATTATTAGAAAAATTAGTTTTTAATTTAATTTTGTATGGCAAACAAGAAGACTATGAAAACCAATTAGAAAAAATAGGTTTAACTGGTAAAAATAAATTCACTTGTGCTTGCTATTTTAAAGAAGTTGGAAACATTCCAAAAGAAGGTGATATCCTTTCTTGGGCTGAATCAAGTGCGGTTAACTACGCTAATTCGGTATTAGGTGCTAGATGCAATCGCAATTCAGGGATGATTGATATTTTCGGTTCTTTATTAGGATACGTGCCTGAATTTGGTTTATTGACGGATGAAGGAAGAAAAGCAACTTATAAAGTTATAATTAAAACTAGTAAAAAACCTGAAGCACAAATTTTAGGAAGTGCAATTGGTATGAAGGTTATGGAAGAAGTTCCATATATTGTTGGGCTGGATAAATATTTAGGGACAGAATTAACCGATGATGTATGTTCTTATTTAAAAGATTTTGGTGCTGCAACCGCATCAAATGGTGCAGTTGGTTTATATCACGTTGAAAATTTGACGCCAGAAGCTAAACACTTAAAAGAAAAATTATTAGTCAAAGATTATAAAGAATATGTTATCGATGATGAAGAATTAGAAAGAGTGTATAAATCTTATCCAATCATGTGGAAAAACAAAGATAAGAAGGGCAACATGGCATTTATTGGTTGTCCACATCTTTCTTTAACTCAATTAAATTCTTGGACTGATAGAATTATAAATGCTTTAAAAGAAAATAACCTTAAAAAAGTTAAAGCAAGAACAATACTTTGCACCGCACCTGATGTTAAAGAAGAATTTATGAAAACAGATAATTATCAAAAATTGTTAAATACTGGTGCTAAACTCACTTGTATATGTCCTTTGATGTACACTAACAATCCTTTAACAAAATCTCATCGCATCATGACAAGTTCTAATAAATTGAGAACTTATTCGATTGCTCGATATTATAAAGATGAAGAATTGCTTCAAGCAATATGTGGTAAGGAGGTTAAATAATCATGAAACAATTTAAAGGACGTGTTTTAGCAAGTGGAAATTATAAAGGAAAAGTTGTTGTATCTAGACAAGGTGTTAACACATTAGCGACTTTTCAAAAAAGTGCTTTGATGAATAAAAAAGAAGTTATTGCCTCTGATCAAAATAATTCTGATATTTTTGGTAAAAACATCACTGGTGTCGCTCTAGCTTTGCCAATGACAATTGGTTCAACAACAGGAGGGATGGTTTTGCAAGTTATTTGTTCGATGAAAATAAATCCAGCTTGTTTATTATTTAGCGCACCAATCGATTCTTTAGCGGCAGCAGGCGTTGTATTAGCGAAGGTTTGGGAAAATTCTGACATTATTGTTATTGATAAATTAGGGGAAGAATTTTTAAAAACTATTAATACAGATGATGAAATAGAAGTAAAAGAAGACGGCATAGTTACCATTTTATAATTAAAAGATTTAAAGGGCTTTTAATCATCAACAGGTATTAAAGCCCTTTTTTAGTGTGACGGGCATGTCATATATCTAAAGGGTGCAAGTCCCGAGTAGGAAAGTCGTTATAACTACATAGC
>CALVSI010000005.1 GCA_944358985.1 uncultured Bacilli bacterium
TATAAATAGTTCCAAAACTATACATTTTAGCGGGGAATAACAAATTTATTACTCCACGTTAGAATGTAGAGAACCAAATAAAAGCGGCTAGACCGCTTTTTTTAATCTCCATAATTTGAACCACGAGATTTATCTTCAACATAAATATTTAAAGGGTTTGTAATATCTTCAATTTCTAAAAATATAAATTCATCTCCTACCTCTGTTTGAGGATATTCAAACGTACCACAAAAAACAACATGACGGTTTTTATGAACTATGTTTTCCATTGCTTTTAAAATGATTTCTTTTTTATCTTGGTGGTGCAAAAACATCGATTCTAATTTGCTATAAAAAATGGGTTCAACATAAAAGCTATCCCCGTTTTCATATTTAAATAAAGTTGCAAATGGATTATTAAGATCTTTTTCTTGCTTTAAATTTGGCCAATAAATCATTTTCATTTATGATATACCTCATTATTATTGATTTTAAACGAACGATAAATTTGTTCCAACAATATTAATCTTGTGAATTGATGAGTAAAAGTTAAATTAGATAACCCAATTGCTTTATCGGCACGCCTTTTTATTGCATCACTTAATCCATAACTTCCGCCTATTAGAAAATAAATATTATTTGAAAATTTATCGATAGTTTTTTTCAAAAAGTCTGCAAATTCGATACTTGTTGGTTGATTTTTTACCAAATCTAAAATAATTACATATGCTTTTTCTGGCAAAAGTTTTAATAGTTTCATTCCTTCTTTTTCTTTAACTTTATTAATAAGATTTTCATTAGCTTTATTATCGTCTAATGCTTCATCTTCTACTTCTTTAATACTAATTTGACAATAATTTGAAAGACGTTTTATAAATTCATCAATTATATTTGATAAATTTTTATCCTTAATTTTGCCAACACAAATTATATTAATTCTCATATCGCCCACCTATTAGATTTTCATCTTGACGAGCAATCTTTATTTCATATTTATTAATATCTTTATGTGCATAATCAAACACCCTTTCATAAGCAGTTTTGGCTAGAAATGGTGTATTACATTCTTGACTAAGGTGTGCTAAAACGATTTGATTAGTGTTTTTTGAAATAATATCTAAACAATAAAAAGCACTGTCTTCATTTGATAGATGCCCAACATCACTTCTAATTCTGCGTTTTAATTCTGCACTTCTATTACTATTCATTAACATTGATAAATCATGATTCGATTCAATTATTAAATAAGTTGGATTAAATGCATATTCAATTGTTTTGTCACTTATGTAACCAGTGTCTGTTATATACACTAATTTTTCATCACCATCTTCAATTACAAATCCACATGGATTAATAGCGTCATGGGATGTTAAAACAGGTGTGATTTTGAAAGATTTAATATAAAAAGAAACGTATGGTTCAATAACGTTATAATTTCCGCTTAAAGTATTTTTTAATGCATATGTTTTAGTGTTTTTTAAATAACGCACGCCTGATATATGATCACTATGATCGTGTGTTATTAAACATCCATCAATATCATCAAGTGTTTTGTTAATGTTTTCTAAACCATGTTTTAAACAAGTCAAAGATACGCCCATATCTATAAGCAATAAATCGTTTTTATTCGCAATCAAAGTAGCGTTTCCTTTTGAACCACTTGCAACTATATTAAAATACATTTTAATCTTCTTCTTCTATTCTTTTCTTAGCTTCAAGATATTCTTTTGATGGCGTATTAAAAGAACCAAATGATTTATAAAAGTGTAAATATGCTTTACCAGTCGCACCATTTCTATTTTTAGCTATGTTGACTTCAACATCGCTGACATCAAGTGGCAATGACTCCGCTAATTCTTTTTCTTTCATCTCGTTTGCAGCTGCAAGTCGATCAGCATCAGACATTTGATTTAATTTTTTGTTAGTGTCAGTTGCTTTCTTTTGGTCTTTATAATAATCAGGACGATACAAAAGCATCACAACATCCGCGTCTTGTTCAATATCACCAGAATCTCTTAAATCAGAGAGCATTGGTCTTTTAACATCACGTTTTTCTACACTACGAGAAAGTTGAGAAACGACAACAACTGGTATTTTTAAATCTTTTGCCATCGATTTTATTTCTGAAGATATTTTTCTTACTTCTTCGGTTCGTGATTCGTTATTGCTTTTGCCTTGACTTCTAATCAAACCAAGATAATCAATAACTACAAGACCTAAATTTGGTTCTTCGTTTTGCAATTTTCTTGTTTTTGCTAACAAGTCCATTATTTTTATATTACTAGTTTCATCAATAAATATTTTTAAAGTAGAAAGTTCTCTAATAGCGTTATTGACTCTAACTCTTTCGCTACTTTTAAAATGCCCTGTTGTAATTGATGTTAACGATACTTGTGAAACCATAGCGATAAATCTTCTTGTTAAAGATTCAACATTCATTTCCGATGAAAAAATAGCCACAGGTACTTTTTCTTTACTAGCAACTTGATAAGCAAAATTTAAACAAAGTGCGGTTTTACCAACACTTGGACGTGCCGCGACAATAGTAACCTCGCCTCTTTGAAATCCTTGCGTATAATGGTCTATTCCAGGATAACCTGTCGATAATCCTATAACGTCACTGGGAGGTAATTCTTTTTGCATATTTAATTGTGCTTCAATTGTTGATGTAGCGGTTTTTAAATCTAT
Source organism: uncultured Bacilli bacterium (assembly GCA_944358985.1). Classification (GTDB taxonomy): domain Bacteria; phylum Bacillota_I; class Bacilli_A; order RFN20; family CAG-826; genus CAJOOD01. The sequence goes on from CALVSI010000005.1 coordinate 2,668, forward strand.
AAATGATGAAATATGTCTTCTTGCAATTGATTCTTTAAAAAGCATTTCGCTATTTAAAATAAAATCATTAATATTTTCGATTGTCTCTGTTTTATAAGTATTATCAATGGAACGAATGGTTTGTAACATCTTTCTTAAAACTGATTGATCAATCAAAATATTGATATAAAACTGAAGATTTGCAAAAGAAATGACGTCTTCAGTAATTTCTTGCAAATAATCAACACCACCGATATCATCAATTAATTTCATATTATTTAATTCATTAGTTACCGTTAAAATATCCGGTGTTGTTTTTTGCTCATATAAATTGTATATAGCTCGGAAAATCATTTGGTGTTTATATAGATAAAAATCTTCTTCTTGCACAGATGATAAAATTATTGAAAGAGACTGCCTATTTAATAATGCCATTCCTAAAACTGTCTGTTCTGCAGTCTCATTGAATGGCAAATCGTTTTTAACAACCCGTTTTGGCATAGCACTACTCCTCACTAACATGAACGCGAATATCAGCGATGACTGATTTATATAATTCGTTTTGTAAGATTACTACACCCAAACTATCGATTGGTGTTTTGTTAACAAATTTTCTCTTATCAATCTCAATATCATATTTTTCTTTAAGTTGTTCGATAACTTGTTTTAAAGAAATTGTTCCAAACATTTTACCATCTTTTCCAACTTTAGCTTTAAATTCTAAAGTAATGTTTTTTAAAACCTCTTTAAGTTTAATTGCTTCTTCTTTTAATTGCTTTTCTTTATTGATTCTATCTTGTTCTTGTTGGTGTAGAATTTCTACACTTTTATCTGTATAAGGAACTGCAAATTTGTGGGGAAATAAAAAATTATTTGCATATCCAATTGATACATCAACAACTTGATCTTTTTTTCCTACTTTTTTAACATCGGTTAACAAAATAACTTTCATTGCATTATTCCTCCTTATCTATATCTTGTGGTTTATCATTTCTAGCACTTGTCAAATAATTAGCTAAAACATTTTTTAATGTTTCTTCTACACTAATAAAGTCTTGGCTATTAAATACGACAGCAGCAGCACTAAAATGTCCTCCACCACCCATCTTTTCTGCTAATATTTGGACATTAATTGTTCCATCGCTTCTGCAAGACATCTTAATGGTTTTATTAGATGTTCTGCCTATAACAAATGAAGCGTTAATTGCTTTAACACCTAATAAAGCATTGGCGGCTTTTGCTAAGGTTGCATCATCAAACATTTGTTCGGTCGGTGCAATCGCATAAACAACGCCAGGAGATGGTGTAGAAACATTAGAAATAATCTTATTAACAATCATATGCTCTTCATAATCATCTTTTAGTAGTTCATCCGCCATTGCATTATCAGCACCAAATTCCTTTAAAAATGTGCAAGCTTCAAAAGTTCTAATACCAACATTTTTAGATTTAAAATAGCTGGAATCCAAAAAGATTCCAGACAACATAATAGTTGCATATATAGGTGGAACCTCAATACGAGGGTTAATAGAAGCAAAATGAATAAATTCAGTTATTAATTCAGATGCAGAACTAGCAGAAGGATCAATGTGGTTAAAAACTGGGGATTCAATATAATCTTCTGCTCGACGATGATGGTCGATAACAACAATTTTCGTCGCTTTGTCTAACAAATTTGGTGCCATAACCATCCTGGGAATATGAACATCAACAACCACCAACAATGTATTGTGTGTCATTTTAGATTCAGCATCCTTAGGAGTTGTCATAATTTTATCCAGTTCATCGCGAGAAAAACTAGAAGTAATAGCTGCTCTTGTTTTATATTCTGTTTCTTTTAAATCAAATACAATTTTAGACTGTTTATCAATTCTATCGCATATTGCTTTGATACCTAAACAAGCACCTAGAGCATCCATATCCGCCTTAGTGTGGCCCATAATTAAGACATTGCTTGATGCTTTTATTAAACTAATCAAAGAGTCTGCTAAAACACGAACCTTAACACGATTTCTTTTTTCTTGCGCTTCTGTTTTTCCACCAATAAATTCCATATCAGAACCATATTTGGAAATTACAACTTGATCGCCACCTCTAGACATAGCGATGGATAACGCCTCTTCTGCTAAGTCCGCTAATTTGACAACATCAGGGAAATCATGAGCAATACCAATGGATAATGTCAGTGGAACATCTTCTCCTTTACCTAATTCTCTAACTTTGTTAACTAACGAAAAATTGTTATTTTTCATGTTTTCAAGAGTTTGGTAGTTGGTAAGAATAAAATATGTGTCATTGCGATATCTTCTTAATAAAATGCCCATGTCGCGAGCGTATTGAAAAATAACATTTTTAACTTTAGAAATAGAATCGTTAAAATCCTCTTCTGTGCCTACAACATCAGAATAATTATCAATGGCTAATAATCCAACAACTGGTGCTTGTTCTTTTGAATACTGCAATATGTTTTCAAAATCAGTCACATCTTTAAAAATAAAAAGACCGGCTTCACTTAAATATTTAACTTCGTATTGTCTATTAGCGTCATTTATTTTCACAGTCATTTTTTCATCTGGTGAATCCATTAAATTTCTTAATTCTGATTTCCAATCATAAATATGCATGTCAATAATGTTTATGTTTCTTTCTTTAAATAAATCGTTGGTCCAAATTACTATGCCATCATCATCGACGACAGCAAGACCTAGCATTGCAAAATTATATGCAGCTTGGATATCGCTTCCTAAAACTTCAGATGCTTTCAAATCGGTTTTTCTTCTTAATGATGAGACTTTAATAATTGCAATCCATATAAATAAACAATCAAGAAAGATTAATATTAAAGAACCAAAGAGAACATAAATAGGATCGACAATTGTTTTAAATTCAAAAAAATCAAAAACATAAAAAATACAAAATAAAATTATTAACAATAATTCAATCAGTATGATAATAAAAGCTGTCGTTCTTAATCTTTGCAAAAATTTTCCCATATCACTAAATATTATAATGTAAATAATAAGTATAATAAATACTTATTTTTTTATTTAACATTTGTATTTTTATACACCAAACTTAATAAAACAAACTAGTTTATTTTTATAAAAATACCAGTGATTTGCATTGTTTTTAAAAAAATATAGTAAAAAAGCATGGTTTTATCCATGCTAAATATTTTTAAAAAGAGTTTATTAATTTTAATCTGCAATATATGGTAATAAAGCCATATAACGAGCGTTTTTAATTGCTCTTGCTAATTCTCTTTGATGACGTGCACATGTTCCTGTAGTACGTCTTGGAGAAATTTTGCCATTTGGCGAAATAAACATTTTTAACATCTCTACATCTTTATAATCGATATGTTTAATGTTGTTTTTCTTAAAATAACAAAACTTTTTATGTGGTCTAACTTTTCTAAAAGCCATCTAAATATCTTCCTTTCTAAAATGGTAAGTCATCATCTGGCACATCAATTGCATCCAGATTTTTTGATTCATCAGGTAAATCTTGTGATAAATCTAACGAATCGTTTGTGTCGGTATTATTTTGTGCGGCTTTTGGTTCGAGAAATTGAACGCTGTCACAAATTATTTCTATAGCAGAACCTTTGCTGCCATCTTTTCTTTCATAAGTTCTTTGTGATAAACGTCCTTCTACACCAACTAGCATACCTTTTCTAGCATATTTTGAAACGTTTTCTGCCGATTGATTGAATACTGTACAAGGAATAAAAGAAGCGGTTTTGTTTCCATTTGCATCTTTACCCCAATTGTCAACAGCGACTGTAAATGATGTAACTGATGATCCGCTATTGGTTTTTCTTAATTCGGGATCACGAGTTAAACGTCCGACTAAAACAACACGATTAATCATTTTTTTCTCTCCTTTAAATTATTGTTCATCGACGAGAATGATATGACGTAATACATTGCGATTGATTTTAACCAAACGATTAAATTCGCTAGTCGCTTTGTTATCTGCACTAACTTTTAAGACAACATAATAACCTTTAACTTCATCCTTGATAGGATAAGCAAGGTCGCGTAAGCCTAAAGATTCGTCAACACTTTTAATTTCAGCACCATTATCAGTAAGAATGGCATTGACTTTATCAAGTGCTTCTTTTCTTTGAGCTTCGTCTAAATCTGCTCTTAAAATGTACATGATTTCATAATTTTTCATTTGTACACCTCCCTTTGGACTTCTGGCTATTTTTTAAAATAGCAGAGAGTAAATTTGCTTTTAGCGTTATGTATTATACATAAAAGTGAAAAGTTAGTAAAGAATTTTATATCATCCTCTACTTACTAATAGTGTTTAAAAAATAAATTTTCTAATTTTTTTATTTTTTGTTATCACGCATTGTCGGGAATAAAATAACTTCGCGAATCGAAGATTGATTAGTTAAAAGCATAACTAAACGATCAATCCCCATTCCCATTCCTCCAGTTGGAGGCATGCCGTAATCAAGTGCATTTAAGAAATCATAATCCATTTCGTTAGCCTCATCATCGCCAAGTTCTTTTGCCTTTAATTGAGCGATAAATCTTTCTTTTTGATCTATTGGATCATTTAATTCGGTATATGCATTGGCTAATTCTTTTCCATTTATAAATAATTCAAATCTTTCTGTAAATCTTGGATCTTTGCCTTTTTTTGTTAAAGGAGAAACTTCAATTGGATATGAGTATACAAATGTCGGTTGAATCAAATCATCTTGGCACAATTGTTCAAAGAATTCATTAACGATATAACCATAAGAATTTTTGAATTTATCTAATTGAATATGGTGTTGATCCGCTAATAACTTAGTTTGCTCGTAACTCATTTCTTTAGAAAAATCTATACCGACTTTTTCTTTAATTAAATCAACCATTGAAATCCATCTAAATGGTTTAGAAAAATCAAGTACTTTATCTTGATATTGGACCTTAGTAGTGCCTAAAACTTTTTTAGCAACAAATCTAATCATTTTTTCAGCAATATGGCGCATAGATTTTAAATCGCCATATGCTTGATATAGTTCAATGGTAGTAAATTCAGGATTATGAGTTGTGTCCATTCCTTCATTTCTAAATAATCTCCCTATTTCATAAACTCTTTCCATACCACCTACTAATAATTTTTTTAATGGTAATTCAGTTGCTATTCGTAAATAAAAATCCTTATCTAATGCATTATGATGTGTGATAAATGGTCTTGCATTAGCGCCACCTAAAATTGGTGACAAAACGCTTGTTTCAACTTCTACATATCCTTGATTATCAAGATATTCTTGAATACTTCTAATAATTTTTGGTCTTAAAAAAGCAACGCGTTTTGCTTCTTCATTCATAATCAAGTCAACATATCGATGGCGGTAGCGTTCTTCTACATCTGTTAATCCATGGAATTTTTCTGGTAAAGGATTTAAAGATTTACAAAGATGTGTTAATTTTAAGACTTTAACAGTTAATTCTCCTGTTCTAGTCGTCATGACAATGCCTTTAACACCGACAATGTCACCAATATCTTCCATTTTAAATAATTCATAATTTTTTACACCGACATCATTTATTCCAATATAAAACTGCATTCTTCCGCTTTTATCTTGCAAATTAAAAAATGAAGCTTTCCCCATTTTTCTAATTGCCATGATTCTACCCGCAACAGAAACAGTTAAATTCATTTTTTGAATTCCGTTTGGAGTTTTTTTGTTACATAACTTTCTGATTTGTTGAAAAGAATGTGTGACTTTATATGAATGCCCAAAAGGATCTACATTCATTTCTTTATATTTGTCTAATTTTGCACGTCTTGCTAGTTGTTGGTCGTTTAATAATTCTTTTTCTTCTACTGCCATAAAAAAATCCTCGCTTAATATTATATACAAAAATATTAATTATGTAATTTGAAATGAATCTACTAGGGATTTTAATTCGTTATAGGTGTTGATTTTACTTGCTATGGAGACTCTTATATTTTTAGAATTTTTAAATCCATTGAAAAATTTTGGCCCGATGCTTTTAAATATACGCATAGCTTTTTCTTCACCCATGTCTTCGCACATCATTTTGGCTAAAGTTAGACAATATTGTTTTTGTGTATCTAAATCAGCGTCTTTTAATCTTGTACCATCTTTAAAATATTGATTTATTTGTCTAATAAGTGTCGGATTGCCAACCCCACCTCGAGCTATCATAACACCGTCCGCATTAGTGGTTTTTAAAGCATATATAGCATCATCTAAAGTAAAAATATCACCAGATACTATAAGAGGAATCGTCATATCTTTTTTTATATCTTTTAACAATTCATATCTAGTTTTTCCTGAGTATAGTTGTTTTGCACTTCTTGCATGAATTGCTATCATTTTAACACCTAAATCCTGCAAAACTTGAATAACTTCTTTAAAATTTAAATGCTCATCATCGATTCCTAATCTTATTTTTGCGGTTATAGGAAAAGGAGAATGTTGAATTATTTCTTTCATCATTTTCTTTAAATAATCTAAGTCTTTTAATAAAGAAGAACCAGAACCTTGTTTAGTTACTTTTTTAACTGGACACGCTAAATTGATATCAATAAAATCGCAAGCAATTTTTTCTTTAACTATAATATCAATTGCCCCGTTAATAGTTTTAGAATCATGGCCAAATAATTGTATCCCGAAAGGATGTTCTAAATTATCTGTTTTTAGATAAGCAATGGTTTGCTTATTATCATATACCAAACCATGGTCGCTAACCATTTCTGAATATGATATCCCCACCCCAAACATTTGCATAAATTTTCGGTACGAATAAAAAGTAAATCCCGCCATTGGGGCGAGAATTACTTTACTATCAATTTTATAGTTTGCAAATTCAAACATAATTATTTATCTTTTGTCTCAACGTTTGAATTATCGACCTCTTGATTGTTAGATTCGGTTTTTGGTTGGACCTCTTCTTCAACAACATGGGCGTTACTATTTTCTGTATTGTTATCAACAGAATTTGTAGTATTAGCTTTCTTTTTAGAAGGAAGTTTTCTTTCTTTTAATAAGATATCGATTTCTTCAGCAGTAATTGTTTCGTTTTCTAACAAAGTGTTTGCAATTAAAATGACATCATCTTTGTGTTCTAACAATATTTTTCTAGCATCCTCGTGCGCTGTTTCAATAATGTTACGAATTTGTTTATCTATTTCAAGAGCAACTTGACTAGAGAAATTCTTTTGGCTAGAAGTATAATCTCTACCTAAGAAAACACTTCCTGTATCTTTTTCATATTGGATAGGACCAAGAGATGACATACCAAGTTCGCAAACCATCATACGAGCAATACGAGTTGCAACTTCGATATCATTTTGGGCACCAGTTGAAATATCATCAAAGAAAATTTCTTCACTTGTTCTTCCGCCTAAATACCCCACAATACGAGCCTCTAGCTCTTTTTTAGTTAATAAGAATCTATCATCTTCTGGCGTCATCAAAACATGACCACCAGTATTTCCTCTTGGAATAATTGTAATTTTTTGAACTTTATCTGAGTGAGGTAAGAAAATACCAATTACAGCATGTCCTGCTTCATGATACGCCACAGTTTTTCTTTCTTGTTCAGACATTGAGCGTGAAGATTTAGCGGGACCAGAAATGCGTCTATCAATAGCTTCATCAATATCATCAATTGAAATTGCCGTTTCATTTCTTCTAACAGCTAAAATAGCAGCTTCATTTAAAACGTTTTCTAAATCAGCACCAGAAAATCCTGTTGTTCTTTTTGCAATAGCGTCGAAATCAACATTAGGTTCAATAACTTTGTTTCTAGCATGAACACGTAATATATCAGCACGACCTTGTCTATCAGGAAGAGAAACAGTAATTTTTCTATCAAAACGTCCTGCTCTTAACAAAGCTGGATCTAAAACATCGTCTCTATTTGTCGCAGCTATAACAATAATTCCTGAGTTGTCAGAAAAACCATCCATTTCTACTAACAATTGATTCAATGTTTGTTCTCTTTCATCGTTACCTCCACCTAAACCAGCACCTCTTTGTCTTCCAACAGCGTCAATTTCATCAATGAAAATTAAGCAAGGAGCGTTTTCTTTGGCAACTCTAAACATATCACGGACACGTCCAGCACCAACACCAACAAACATTTCAACAAAATCAGAACCAGAAATTGAATAAAATGGTACTCCCGCTTCTCCAGCGACAGCTTTTGCAAGCAAAGTTTTACCACAACCTGGAGGACCAACTAATAAAACACCTTTTGGGAGTTTAGCACCAAATTTTGAAAATTTCTTTGGTTCTTTTAAATAAGCGACAAGTTCTTGCATTTCTAATTTTTCTTCATCAGCACCAGCGACATCACTAAATCTAACTTTAGAAGCATTTTCTCTTCTAGCACGCGATCTATTGAATTCCAATGCTTTGTTATTTGAACTGCCAATACTTCGTGAAAATACCGAAAATAAGATAATGACAATAACTATTGAAACTACACCTAAAATAATTGTTGGACCCCAACTATCCCAAAATGTGGTTACATATGGATCTGTAACACTATAATTACCAACATAGGTTGTTGTTAATTCTCTAAGATTTGCTTCTTTACCTTCTTCATCATATAAGTTAACGTAGTTTGCTTCTACATCTTCTTTTCCATCAGGTAAATATTTCCAATCTTGAGTAGTTGTTGACCATTCATCCCAAGTAACAGTTAAAGTAAAATTATGCACTCTATTTGTGTTATTTGGATTATCAGGTTCGTAGTGTTTATATTGACCTTCGATGACGACTAGTGTTTCTTCCTTTGGAGTGACGGTTACTTCGGTAACTCTATCATTGCCAAGTGCGTTGATATATCCTTTTAGGGAAAGGTTTTCAACTGGCGAAGATGAAAAAAACATCCACCAAATAAGTAAACCTAGTATACCAATAACAACAATAAACGAGATTATGAATCCCCATGAACTTCTTTTTCTTTGTGGATTATCAGGCATTAATAGTTCCTCCTTGACTTCATCGCAATGCGATGAGATTTATTATATAAAATAGAAAACTTATTTTAAAGTAATTTGCAAATAATTATGATTTTGCTACATCTTACTACAAAATGTATCATTGAGTAAACAAAATAAATGTTTTAAGTTTATAACTTAACGTAAAAATTCAATTCTTCACTAATTTTAAAATCTTTTCTATATCTAGGAATGTAGACGATTTTGTTGTCTTTATTAACTATCACTGGCCATTTTTTTCTAACAGTGATAGGCATTTTCCAATCGATAAATAATCTTCTAACTTTAACTTTATAATTATTAATAATTATTTCATCATCATCAAAAGCATTCCTAATTAAAAGAGGATAATCACCAGCAGCAATATTTTTATCCTTTGTGTCGTTAGTAAAATCTAAATAAAAATATTGTGTCTCAAGTTTAGATGGTTTGTTTAATATGTAAGAAAAAGAAGTATTTTTTTCGTTGCTAATAAAATTAATCCAATCATATTCTTTGTTAAAAATTAAACCATCTTGTATTTTAAAATGAACATTGGGTTTACTACTTGTAATAATCTTTTTAAGTTCCACGGCTAACTTATTAGAAATAGAAACACCAGGTTTAATGTTTCTTGCAAGAAGTATCATTGCTTTTTGAAATTCTTCATCATTCAATTTTAAAAGTTCGTTCTTAGAATTTAAATCGATTGCTTTTAATTTTTTATTAATATCAAGAATGTGATTATTTAAATTTTTTATTTCCTCTAGTATGGCTTTTCTATCACGTTCATTTAATTTGCTTACGATGTTGTGTCTAATTATGTTTCTAGAAAAATCATCTTTTAGATTCGAAGAATCAATCGCGTATGGCACATGGTTGTTTTGACAATAAGCAAGGAGTTCTTCCTTTGTATAATCAAGAAGAGGTCGAATAGTTAACATGTCAAATATAACTACTTCCCCAATAAGACCATAATTATCAACATAACCCCCTCTTTGCCTTTGCAAATAATAAGTTTCTATTACATCATCTTGTTGATGAGCAACAAGCAATGCATCAATTTTATTTTTAAAATATATTTCTTTAAAAAAGTTGTATCGAATTTCTCTTGCCTTTGCTTCAAAATTTCCGCTAGATATTGGGGTTTTGCAGTGATATATTTCAATTTCAACATCGTTTTGAGCACATATATTATTTAAAGATTCGGTTTCATATTGGCTTTCTATACGGGCATTATAATTAACGTGTGCAACCATAAATTTATATCCCTGGCTTTTCAACATATGAAACAAAGCCATAGAATCAGGACCAAAAGAACACGCTAATAAATAGTATTTATTTTTATCTAGATCCAACAATTTAAACATTTTTTGGCTCCTTGCTTATTAATTCATAAGAAGCATTATTTTTATTATTACAATCAACTATACGAATCGTTAATATCATCAATGGTAATTCAAGTTTGACAATATCGTCTTTGTCAACTTGGCTTGATGCTTTGGCCAATTTGTTATTAATAAAACAGTTGTTATTTTTTATTAGTTCATTAGCAACAACTCTTCTTTTAATTATTCGACTACTTTTTAAAAACAAATCTAACCGCATATTTTTATTATCTCACTATTCGTATTAAATCTTTTAAAATATTTTTTAAATTTTCTATCCATTGATTGTTCTTTTTTAATGTTATTTTTAATATTCCATTTAAATAATTAATTTTGCATAAATTTACATACGGCATTAATTTTTCAAACAATATATTCCCAATGCCTTTAATATCTAAATATTTCTTTCCTAAAATTAATTCTATTTGGTATTGCATAATATTAATATTTTCAATTTGGCTTTCTTTTACTAAAATATCAATTTCTTGTTTTATAAACAAGAGTTGTACATTTTTTGGCATTGGACCATATATATCCCGTATGTTGCCTTTAACTTGAACAAGAGAATCTAAATCAGCACAATTTTGTATTTGCTGATAAAGTTCTATTTTGTCTCCCCCTTTTGCATAATTGTCATCGATATATGCATCTAAATTCAAATCTATTTCAATTTGTTTATTTGCATTTTTATCTTTAAATAAATCATCTGGCGATATTCTTTTTTTAACAGCGTCATTTAATAATCTCATGTATAAATCCAGCCCAATAGAATCGATATAACCGGCTTGATTTGGCCCTAAAATATCACCCGCTCCACGAATTAATAAATCACGTTGAGCAATTTTATATCCACTCCCCAGACTTGCAAATTCTTTTATTGCTTTTAAACGTTTCTTAGCATTGTCATTTAATTCTTTTTTGCCATTATAAAACAAATAAGCATAGGCAATTCTATCGCTTCTTCCTACGCGCCCTTTAATCTGATATAGTTGCGATAATCCATACATATCTGCATTTTCCACTATTATCATATTTGCATTGCTCACATCTATACCATTTTCAATAATAGAAGTGCAAACTAAAACATCAATTTCACCATTATAAAATTTTAACATTACGTCTTCGATCTCGTTTTTACTCATTTGACCGTGTGCGGTTGCTATTCTTGCATTTGGTATTTGACTTTGTAGTTTAGTAGCAATACGATACAAAGATTCTATTCTATTGTAAAGATAAAAAACTTGACCGTTTCTTGATAATTCTCTTAATATTAATTCTTTTACAACATTTTCTTTATATGGTAAAACATAAGTTTGAACAGGCATTCTATTTTCGATTGGAGTATTTATTAAAGATAGACTACGCATTCCTAACAAGGAAATTTGTAATGTTCTTGGTATGGGAGTTGCACTTAACGTTAATACATCAACATTATTTTTTAATTCTTTTATTTTTTCTTTTTGTTCCACACCAAATCTTTGTTCTTCATCAATTATTAAAAGACCAAGATTGTTAAAAACAATATCTTTTGATAATAAGCGATGTGTTCCTATAATTAGATGTATCGTTCCATCTCTAACACTTTTAATATATTCTTTTTGTTTAGAAATAGGTACTAAACGCGAAAATATTGCTATTTTTACATCGTATTTAGTAAACCTTTCTTTTGCTAATTGGTAGTGTTGTCTGGCTAATATTGTCGTCGGACACAAAATTGCAACTTGCTTTCCGCTTAAAATAGCTTTAAAGGCTGCTCGAAAAGCAATTTCGGTTTTTCCAAACCCAACATCACCACATAATAATCTATCCATCGGAATTGGTGATTCCATATCTTTTTTTATTTCTTCTAGGGAAGTTTCTTGATCTTTTGTCAGCGAATATGGAAAATCGTTTTCAAACGCTAATTGAATCTCGTCATCATTTTGAAAAGAAAACCCATCAACTTTTGAACGTTCTTCATATAAATTAAATAAACGATTCGCTAAATCATTAATTTTTTCTTGAATTTTTTGTTTTGTTTTTTCCCAATCTTTGCTTTTTAAACGTGTTAGTTTTGGCTTTACACCTTCGCGAGCCATATATTTTCTTATTAATTGGAATTGTGAAAGTGGGACATATAAATATTCATCGTTAGCGTACAATAATTTTAGATAATCCTTGTGAACTCCATCTACTTCTAAAGTATTAATTTCTAGAAATTGTCCAATCCCTTGGTATTCATGAACAACATAATCTCCAGGTTCTAATTCTTCATAACTTTTTAATATTGTTCCTTCCTTGAATTTTGACGAATATCGATAACTATGTATTTTTCCTTTGAATAATTCTTTGTCGGTTAAAATTACTATTTTTTCTTCTTCAAATATTAAACCATATGGTAAATTTTTAACATTTATTGATATGTGATTTTTACTAGGAATAGTCCAATCAACATATTTATCATAATTTAGACTATTGCTTTCCAATATTTTTTCAACCGAATTAATTTTATCTAAACTATTTAAACAAATCATGACGTCGTATTCTCTATTTAGATATGTTTTTATGATGTCGATAATTTCACTTTCGCTTTTTGCTAAAAGCTGAACGATGGTGGTTTTAAACATGTTATTATCAAAGTTATCGATAGCTTCGCATAAACCAATGTATTTATATTTAGTAAACGCATCTTTAATATCTAAATAAAAATCGATTTTATCTATCACGCTATGCTGTGCTAATAATTCTTTTTTAAATTCTCCTGCTTCAAAATTAAGTAAAGAATTTTCACCAAAAACAGCTTCTTCATCAATTAAAACTATTTGATAGTCTTTACAATATTCGAAAATATTAAAAATATTCTTCTTGAAAAATTTAAAATATTTGTAAACATCATAATCGTTTTCAAACATTAATAACTTATTTTTTAATATTTCTATGTTGTTTTCTAAAATTTCAAAATTAGAAGAAGAAAGTGCTTTTTTATATTTTTCTAATTCGATATTCAATTTGTTAATGCAATCATTAATTTCTTCATTTGTAAATAACATTTCACTCGCTGGTAATATGATGACACTTTCAATATTTGTGGTTGATACCTGTGTGGAAATTTCAAAATATCTAATTGATTCAATTTCATCATCAAACAATTCTATTCTGACTGGTTTTTCTAAATTTAGTGAAAATATATCGATAATATCTCCTCTAATCGCAAATTGAAGAGATTGATCAATTTTATTGACGAGATGATAGCCAGCTCGAATTAATTTTAAACGAATATCTTTGATGTTAATCTTATCACCAATTTGAAATTTAAAAATGTTTTGTTTAAATTCTTCTGGGGAAGGTAAATATCGAATACATCCCGCTAGATTAGCGACTACTATATCAGCATCATTATTACAAATTTGGAATAACGTATATACACGTTGAGAAGATAATTCATAATTTTGCGTTAAATTTTCAACTCTTATTAATTCATCAGCAGGAAACAATGAAACATTTTTATCACCAACAAAATCTAACAAAGATGAATACAAAAGTTGTGCCTTATACAAATTAGGACATATTAATAAATACTTTTGTTTTTTTGTTAAATAAGATGAAGAAACAATAAAAGCTGATGATAAAATATCATCTACGATAAATTTACCATCAGAGGCATTTGTAAACTTATTTACTAAAAAATTCTTCTCTAATTTTTTAAATATGTTCGCCATTGTATAAAGACATTGCCTTTTTAAAATTAGATTTTAATATTTCTTTTAAAGCATCCACTGCGATTTGGATCGCTTTATCTATCAATTCTTTTTCTTCGTCTACTGGTTTAGATAAAACATGATCAATGGCGTCATATTTTGGTTCGCCTATTCCAATTCTTATTCTTTTTATGTGTTCACTTTTAAGATGATCAATTATATTTTGCATGCCTTTTTGTCCGCCGCTAGAACCAGTTTCTCTTAATCTTATAGTGCCAGGCATAAGAGCCATATCATCATAAATAACAATAATATCTTCTAAATCAATTTTAAAATAATTGGCAATTAAACTCACCGCTTCGCCAGATAAATTCATATATGTTGTTGGCTTAAATAGAAGTATGTCTTGCCCAAATACTGTTCCTCTTCCTAGTAAACCCTTAAAAACTTCTTTATCAACATCAATTCTTGCAATATCAGAAAAAGCGTCAACAACCATAAAACCCATGTTGTGTCGTGTGTTTTCGTATTTTTTCCCAGGATTGCCTAAACCTACAATTAATTTCATACAGAAGAAATTATAACATTAAAAATTTATATTTTAATATAAACATTGTTTTTTCTTGTTAATTATTTGTATTTTTTTATAATATTTTCGGGAGAAATAATATGGAAATAAAATATTGGTTAAATCAAGCTACTAACTATCAAATTTTTGTAAGAAATTATTCTAACGAAGGAACATTTAAAAAAGTAACAGAAGATTTAAATCGCATAAAAGATTTAGGAGTGGACATCATTCAATTAACACCAATCCATCCGATAGGTATCAAAGGAAGAAAAGGAACATTTGGTTCGCCATACGCTGTAAAAGACTATTATGCAATAAGCGAAGATTTAGGAACATTAGAAGATTTAAGACAACTTTTTGATAGTGCTCATAAATTAAATATGAAAGTTATTTTAGATATGGTATTTAATCATACCGCGATTGATTCAATTTTGTATAAAACACATCCAGAATATTTCTTTTATATCAACAACAAACCCGCTAATAAGCTTGGCGATTGGGCGGATGTAATTGATTTAAGAATGGATTTAAAAGAAGTTCAAGATTATTTTATCGATGTTTTAAATTATTGGTTAAAACAAGGAGCAGATGGTTTTAGATTTGATGTAGCAAGTTTAATACCTATTTCGTTTTTTAAGCGAGCCAGAGAAAAACTTGGTGAAAAGCCAATATTTTTTGCAGAATCAATACATAAAGAATTTACAGAATATGTTTTAACTACAAATTATTATGTGACTTTAGATAAAGATTTATATCCTACTTTTGATACATCTTATAACTATAATACTTATACTGCACTATTTGATTTTTTAGAAGGGAAATCTAGCACAATAATCCCATATATAAAGCAACTACAAGAACAAGAAAAAACTTTTCCAAAATATTACAACAAGTCAACCACATTAGAAAATCACGATCGTGAGCGCATTGCTAATATTTGCAAAAATGATTTGACATTAAAAAACATTGTCGCGTTTTCATTTATAAATAAAGGCATGGCTTTTGTTTATGCTGGAGAGGAATATAAATTAACTCATCTGCCAGAATTATTTGAAAAAGATGTCGTGTCTTTTCAATTAAAAGACAAAGAATATTACGATTATATTAAGAAATTAATATATTTAAAGAAACAACCCGCCTTCCTAAAATATATTGATTTTAAATATAACGATGGCGATGATACCACTATCGATTTGTCATTTTTAGATGTTGATGGTAAACAATTACATGGTTTATTCAATTTGAGTGGAAAAGATCATCTTTACACCATCAAAAACGGAAAATATTTAGATTTAATTTCTAATGAAATTATTGAGATTAAAACCAACGAAATAAAATTAACAATGCCAGTATTATTAAAATCGTTAGATTAATATTTTATTTTAACAAACTTGAATTTATGACATAGTCAGCGGTGGCTTTGTTTGTTGCAATAGGAATATCATAAACAACCGCTATTCTAAGCAAGGCTTTAACATCAGGATCATGAGGTTGTGATTCTAACGGATCCCAAAAGAAAATAACAATATCGATTTGTCCTTCGGCAATATGGGCACCTATTTGTTGATCCCCACCTAATGGACCAGAAAGATATGCTTTTACTTTCAAACCGGTCGCTCTACTTATCAAAGATGCAGTATGACCGGTTCCACACAAATCAAATTTTTCTAAAATGTTTTTGTTTTTCAATGCCCAAACAACTATTTCTTCTTTTTTGTGATCGTGAGCAATTAACGCTATTGTTTTTCTTGTTTTTTCCATACTTTATTATTTTAACAAATTTCAGCGTTACAATGTTATAATGAAATGCATTAGAGGTAAAGAATATGAGATTATTATTAGTAGTGGATTATCAAAATGATTTTGTTGATGGAACATTGGGATTTGTAGATTCTCAAAAAATTTATCAAAACTTAAAAAATTTAATCAAAGAATTTATTGATACCAAGGATGAGATCATTTTTACTTTGGATACTCATGATATCAATTATTTTGACACAAATGAAGGCAAACACCTACCAATAAAACATTGTCTAAAAAACACTGATGGTCATAGGCTCTACAAGGATATAGAAAAATTAGCAGCACCTTATTTAAAAATCGAAAAGAAAACATTTGGAAGCAAGGAACTATTTGAAGTTTTAAAAAACAAAGAATATGAATCTATTTATGTTGTAGGAGTTGTTACTAATATTTGTGTTATCTCAAACACCATAATTTTAAAATCAATTTTTCCTAACACTAATATATACGTTAAAAAAAGTTGTTGTGCATCTAATGATAAAAAACTAGAAGAAGAAACTTACGATATATTAAAAAATCTTCATATAGAAGTAGTTGATTAATTATACCTTTTTAGAAAAAATATAATATATCGTCATAAAAAATATTTTAAAATCTGTTATAAATGACATTTTTTTAACGTATTCACTATCAAATTTGGCTTTTAATTCATAATCGTGACTACGATATCCTTTTACTATGCTATAAGACGTAATGCCAGGTAAAACATCATAAGCATTCGGAGTATATGACAAACGAATTTCTTTTAACGCTTCTTCGTTTCTTATTAAACTTGGCCTTGGTCCAATAAAGGACATATCCCCTTTTAAAACATTAAACATATTTGGCAATTCATCTATCGAGGTTTTTCTTAAAAATTCACCAAATTTATAAGTCATAGCAATTTCATCTTCGTAATCTAGATTAAATTGAGATACTTCTGGAGCGTCAACTTTCATCGTTCTAAATTTAATAATTTTAAATATTTTTAAATTTTTACCATATCTTTTTTGAATAAAAAATACAGGACCTTTCGAAACACATTTAATAATAATGGCCACTACTACCATCAAGGGAGAGCATAAAATAATTCCAAAAATAGATCCGATAATATCAAATATTCTTTTAAAAACCAAATAGACCTTTTGCCTTTTTGTAAAAGTGTATTTCATACGTAAATAATTTTAAAAAATCAACAACACAAAAACAATTATTTGTTTTTAACAATCGAAAATATTGTTTTTTCTAATTTGTCTAGCACTTCATTTTTAACAAAATTATTTTTGTAAAATGATTTATTAATTTTACTAGTTATAACAACATGGTTGTTGATTAGATAATTGCAGGATTGATATGGTTTATTTTCATCTATAATAACACCACCACCATATTCATTTATTAAATCTTTGCATTCATCATAAGCAAAAGCTAAAATTGGCTTATTATATGCAAAATATGTCACCAATTTTGCTGGTGTGGTAAACGCCAATTGTTTATCAAGCGAAAAGAAAAATGCATCCGCATCATTATAAAAATTAGGCATATTTATAATAGGTTGTTCATCGTAAATAATAAAATAATTTTCTAAATTTTCTTTAATTATGTTTGCTTTTAATTCTTCCTTATATGAACCTTCTCCTACAACAATAAATACAAAACGATTGTCGTTTTCTTTTTTAGCAATCATAGCAATGTTGATCAAAACATCCAATCTTTGAACAAGACCAATATTGCCTGCATACAAAATTTTAAATTTGTTTTTAGGAGTAGAAATATTCAATTGTTCATTTAAGATGTTTTTGTAAAAAATATCCTCCCCAAAATTTGGCATATAAAAAATTTTATTATCGTTTATTCCAAGAGAAGTTAATTTTTGTTTAAATCCTAAACTAGAAATAAAAATATAATCACTTTGTTTATAAGATTTATTGCTATGTTTAGCGACTGTTTTATAAAAAATAGAATCTTTTTTAATAGATTTTTTAGCAGCACATAAAGAATCGGGCCAATAATCTAAAATGTAAGTTATGCAAGGTATGTGAAATTTTTTAGCTATTTTTAAGCCAACATAATTAATATAAACTGGAGATAATTGATAATTTAGCACTACGTCATATTTGTTTTTTAGAAAACTTGCTTTTGTTAATCCAGAAAATAAAAAAGAAATATAACTAAGTCCTAATGAAAATAAATTGTGCCTTCTTTGTATAGTAAACAATCGATATATATTAGTGTTGTTATATTTTTCTTTTCTTTTTTTAAAAACACCATAACCTTTATAATATTTGCCAATATGATAATCAGGAATATTACAAATAACATCTACATCGTTTGATTTTGCAAGATGAAAAGCGATATCATTTATTTTAAATTGTTCAGGATAAAATCTAGGCGTAACAATTAAAATTTTCATTTTTTATGCCAAACAGTCTTATTAATAATGTTCGTGTAACTTTGAATTATTTTTACAATTTTATCAGAAACATCGTCCACTGAATAGTTTTGATTAGGCTTGCCATTATTTCCTATTTCAAGAGCAAGTTGACAAGCCGACAAAACACTATTTTTATCAATGCCACTTATTATAATTGTACCATCATCTAATCCTTCGGGTCTTTCGGTAGAAGTTCTAAATAAAATGCCATTAAAATTTAGCATTGAAGATTCTTCAGTTAAAGTGCCGGAATCCGATAATACAAACAGTGCATTCGTTTCTAAATTTGTATAATCAATAAATCCAAATGGTTTAACATTATTAACAAGTTCATCAAATTTAAAATCCGTCTTATTTATCTTTTTCATCGTTCGTGGATGTGTAGAATAAATAATCGGAATATTATATTTTTTTGCAACAGCGTTAATAGAATTAGCTAATAGCATAAAATTCTCATCAATATCAATGTTCTCTTCGCGGTGTGCCGACACCAAAATATATTCGCGTGGTTTTAAATTTAAACGCTGCAAAACTTGACTATTTTTAATTTTTTGCATATTTTTTTGCAAAACTTCATACATTGGAGATCCCGTTACAAAAATATTTTTTGCATCGATTCCTTCGTTGATTAAATTCAATTTTGAGTTTTCAACATAAACCAAATTTACATCGCTTATGTGATCTACAATAACTCTGTTAGTCATTTCTGCGACATTAAAATCCCAACATCTATTACCTGCTTCCATATGAAAAATAGGTACTTTTAATCTTTTTGCACTAATTGCAGAAAGCGCGGAATTTGTATCGCCTAAAATCAAAATTGCATCAGGGCTTTCTTTTTTTATAATTTGATAACTTTTATCAATAATATTTCCTATTGTTTGCCCTAAATTTTCGCCAGCACAATTTAAATAATAATTAGGCTTTCTTAAATCTAATTCTTTGAAAAAAATATCATATAATTCATAATCATAATTTTGTCCTGTATGAACTAAAATGTGTTCAAAACATTTATCACATTTTTTGATAATTTCACTTAGACGGATTATTTCTGGCCTGGTACCAAGAATGGTCATTAATTTCAATTTTTCTTTCATATTAAACCTTTAATTTATATGTGTCTGAATGAGATTCATTAAATACTTCACTACAATAAATTATAAGCGAACAGACGTCTTTTGTGTTATTAATTATTTCATGAGTATATCCTGGAATAATTGTTAATACTTTGTTATCCCCTTCTTTTAAGTTATATTCTATAATCTTTTTTTCTAATATTTTTCTTAAACGAACCATGCATTCGCCTTTCACACAAATAAATTTTTCAATTTTTATATTATGATAATGTTCACCTTTTACTTTACCTGGATTAATTACATTTAAAGATACTTGTCCAAATGGTTCTTTAAATAATTCAGCAAACATACCTCTTTCATCTAAATTTGTTTTTAATAAACTATAAAAATCCTTTTCTTCTAAATAAGAAATATATGTTGAATACATTTTTTTAATAAATTCATCATTAAAATCAATGTCATGATAATTATTGTGCTTAAAATTATTTAATAAATCAAATAAGTTTTTTACCATTATTTTTGTTGTTGGTGCAAAACTAATTATTGAATCTGAACCAGCATATTTTTCTTGCTCTAATATAGCAACAATATTTTTACAAACATCATCGATATGAATAAGATCCAATTCTTTATTTTCATCAAAAACATTTGTTGGCAAGTTATTTAAAATATTATAAGAAAATGTTGCGACAACAGAATTGTAATTAGGTTTACACCATTTACCAAATACATTATCCAAACGAACAACATAAACTGGGAAATTATATGTTTTAGACATCTTAAATAAAAGATTTTCAGCTTGCTTTTTTGAAAGACCATAATCAGAATTTTCGGTAACTTTTATAGAGGAAGCATAAAGAATAGGTGTGTGTTTATTTGAATTAATCAAAATATAAATAATTTGTGAAATAAGTGTGACGTTTCCCCGATAAAAATCATTGCTGTTTCTACTTTTGTTAATGCCCGCTAAATGAACAATAAAATCAGCTTGCAAAACATAATCAGTTAAATTATTTTGATTATCTAAATCTAATAATAACAGTTCATAGTTTAAATTCTTTAACCAAGTTGTTAAATTTTTTCCAATAAAACCACTACTTCCAGTTATTAAAATTTTCATCGTTTATTCCTTAGGAAACTCTTTAAATATATTAAGTGTTAATAATAGTTTTTTTAATTCTTCTTTGTTTAACCTTTTTGTATTATGTGAAGTATATGCTTCATAATTCAAATTACTTTTAGCAATGCTTTCCTTGCTATGAAGGTGGTAGTTTAAATCGCGATTATCTGGAACGATTTTATAAAAACGTTCATAAGAAACCGCTCTAAACATTTCTTCACTGCTAATTAATGTTTCATATAATTTTTCGCCATGACGGGTTCCTATATAATTTTTCTTAACATTGGAGTGGGTAATTTCAAGAATCGCATCAGCTAAAGTGTCAATAGTGGCTGCAGGATCTTTTTTAACAAATAAATCACCTTGCTCACCATATTCAAAAGCATATAAAACCAAATCTAATGCTTCATCTAAACTCATCATAAATCTGGTCATATCTGGGTTAGTAATTGTTAAAGGTTTATTTTGTTTGATTTGATTTAAAAACAACGGAATAACAGATCCTCTTGAACCCATTACATTCCCATATCTTGTTAAACACAAAATGGTTTCATCTTTTTTTAATTTTTGGCTTATCGCAATAACGTTTTTTTCCATTAAAGCTTTGCTCATTCCCATAACATTGATCGGATAGACAGCCTTATCTGTTGATAAAAACACTGCTTTCTTGACATGATATTTTAAGCATGCTTTTATCACGTTATCTGAACCTAAAACATTCGTTTTTACTGCTTCAATAGGAAAAAATTCACAAGAAGGAACTTGTTTTAGTGCTGCTGCGTGGAAAACATAATCTACATTTTTAAAAGCACATTCAATTGAATTAAAATCTCTAACATCTCCAATATAAAATTTTAAACGATTATCATCATAAAAAGTACGCATCAAATCTTGTTTTGCTTCATCACGAGACAAAATCCTAATTTCTTTAATATTTGTCTTTAGAAACTTTTGGCAAGCTGCGTTTCCAAAAGAACCAGTACCACCTGTAATTAAAATTGTTTTCCCACTAAAATCCATCGGTTTTCCCCTTTTGTTTTAATCTCGTCTAAATAAATCGCGTGTAAATACCTTATCTTTGACATCATCAAGTTCGATGTTATACCTATTCGCTACTATCAAATCGGCTTTGTTTTTAAAATCATTTAAATTGTTAATGACTTTGCTATTAAAAAATAGTTTATCTTTATATGTGGGCTCATAAACGATTACATCAATTCCTTTTGATTTTAATCGTTTCATTATTCCTTGAATAGAACTCATTTTATAATTATCAGATCCACTTTTCATTGTTAAACGATAAATGCCAACACAAAAAGAATCGTTTCCATCATTTTTAAAATTTAATCTTTTTAATATCTCATCACAAATAAAATCTTTTCTCGTTTTATTTGAATCCACAACCGCACTTATTAAATTATTAGGGACATCATTAAAATTTGCCCTCAATTGTTTGGTGTCTTTTGGTAAGCAATATCCACCATAGCCAAATGAAGGATTGTTATAAAAATCTCCAATTCGTGGATCATCACAAACACCTTCAATAATGTCTTTAGCATTTAAATTTTTAGAAAGCGCATATGAATCTAGTTCGTTAAAAAAGGAGATTCTAGTTGCTAAGTAAGTATTAGCAAACAATTTAACTGCTTCGGCTTCTGAATATTTATAAATATGATTTTTGCAATCTTTTTTCATGCCACAACCTAGCATTAAATTTATTATTTTTTTTGCAAATTCAAGATATTTTTTTTCTTTTTTATAAACTCCCACTATTATTCGAGTGGGATATAAGCAATCGTGCAAGGCTTTTCCTTCTCTTAAAAATTCAGGAACAAAATATATATCATCATAATTAAATTTTTTAACTAACTCATCGCAATATCCAACAGGTATAGTTGACTTTATGATAATTTTAGCGTTTTTATTTAGTGTCAATATATCATGTATTGTTGATTCAACACTTGATGTGTCAAAATAATTTTTAACAGGATCATAGTTCGTCGGTGTGGCAATGAATATCATGTCCATATCTTTATAATATTTTTTGCCATCTGTATCAGCTCTTAGGTTGAGTGTTTTTGTCTTATAATACTCTATAATATCAGGATCAAAAAAATGTGCTTGACGATTATTTATTGCTTCGACAACGTTTTTATTTATATCGATAGCGTATGTTTCGTGTTTTAAAGAAAACATTACTGCATTTGACAAACCAACATATCCTGTTCCTACGACTGCTATTTTCATATACAAATATATCCTAACATAATTATTTTAAATAATATTGTTTATACCAAACAATAAATTTCTCTATTCCATCTTTCAAAGATGTTTTTGGGCAGAACTCAAAATCATTTTCTAACTTCTCGGTGTCAGCGTATGTTTGGTAAACATCTCCTGGTTGCATTGGCAAATATTTTGGTTCTGGGATTTTTAAAATCATTTGATGTTTTAATAAACATTCGCCAATGGTATTATAAAAATCTCTTAGATTTTCAGGATGATGATTGCCGATATTATATACCTGATATGGTAAATTATCTTCGTTTAATTTGACGTTTGAACAAATAATTTTTGAAATTGTTATACATACGTCATCGATATATGTAAAGTCTCTATACATATCCCCATTATTAAACAATGTTATTTGTTCATTTCTTAACATTTTATTTGTAAATGAAAAATAAGCCATATCTGGTCTACCGTAAGGACCATAAGCTGTAAAAAATCTTAATCCAGTACAAGGAATGCCATATAGTTTGCAATATGCATAAGCAAATTGCTCGTTAGTTAATTTACTAGCAGCATATAATGATACGGGTTTGCTAGTCTTATCTTTTTCAGAATAAGGCACTTTTTGATTATTGCCATAAATTGAAGATGAGGAGGCATAAATAAGATGTTTAACACTACTAGTGTGTCTAACACATTCTAAGATATTATAAAAACCAATCACGTTACTTTGTATATATGCATCCGGATTTGAAATAGAATATCTAACACCAGCTTGAGCTGCTAAATTAATAACAATATCAAAATTGAATTCTTTAAATAAATCATCTAAATCTTGTTTATTAGAAATATCCATTTTCAAAAAAGAAAAATTAGAATACTTTTTCAAAATTTTTATCCGATTTAATTTTAAATTTACATCGTAGTAATCGTTTAAATTATCAATGCCAATAATTGTATAATCAAAATTATGTTCGTATAAATAATTTATCAACGAAAAACCAATAAAACCGGCAGCACCCGTAACTAAAATTGTTTTGTTAGTCATAATGCGATTCCAAATATAATATAAATTTCAAAATTTATAAAATTAGAAAAATACTCCTCTAGCTTGTTCTTTAATCTCACTAGTGGTTGCGAATGGAATACGTGTTGTATATCCTTGTTTGGCCGCGACAATCATCTTTGTAGGCCAAGCATTAATATCTCTATTCCAAGCATTAACAGTATCATTATAAACATCTCTTGCTGCAGTAATTTCTTTTTGTAAATAAGAGTTTTGACTTAAAACATCTGCGATTTCATTATGAGCTTTTAAATCAGGATAATTTTCAAAAGCAAGATTAATTTTGGTTCCAACAGAATCTATTTTGCTAGCAATTTCATTTCTTGCTTCATCATCGTTATGATTTCCACCACGATAAGCTGCGATTTGAACCATTGTTTCTTTATCTAAATCAATAGCCTTGTCTAATAATTTGGCAGCGTTTGTCAAAATCATAACACGTTGTTCCAAATAATTATCAATTTGAGAAGCGTCATGTTGAATTTTTTGTTCTAATTGTCTTAAATAATTGCCTGCTTTAATTTTCATAAACAGAAAAATAACACCAGGAATAATACCTAACACCCAAAGCATGACTTCAAAAAACTTAGAACCCCAGCCAACTTTGATAGGGATTTGTTTTGCAATTACGTTTACATCTCTTCCTTGTTCAAGGGTTGGTCCATTCATTTCATCTAATTGATTTGCCATAATTTGTAACCTCCAATTAATTTTCTTCTTTTTTGGCAAGTAGTGAATTAAAAAGATTATTTAATTCATCATCGCCACTATTAGTATAATCTTGATCTAGCAAAAATGCTAGTAAACCCCTTTCAAAATGATGAACGCCTTTTTTGTTATATTTCGAGAAATATTCATATATTTTATCAGAAACAGAATCCATAGATGGTTTGTCACTTGAAATTTTTTTAACACCAATAAGTGAATCTTTTTTAACTTCAATATATTCATTCCAAGGAACAGGAACAGCGTGGCTTCGACCATCACCACCAAAAACATAAACATAATCAACACGTGGAATCGCTTTATAAGAATACGCACATACTTTTATTTTGTCAGTATTTTTATCCGAAGATAAATAAGATGTTTTCAATATAACATCTGTCGCACTTTCATCGGGTCTAAAATTTTGCCATCCAAGACGATTGGCCATTACTTCATCTTCATAGTTTGTATAATTTTGTTTAAACTTTTTTTCGTATATGTATTCACGAGATTTTTGCTGTTGATATAAAGGAATAGATAATATTGGAACCATATCAAAGTAAAATCCTTCAAAATAATTACATAAATAATTGACAAAATTATCACGCATCACTTTAACATCATAACCATAAAATCTTTCTGGATAAGCATATACATCGTTTTTTTGTGTATGATTAGAAACAATAAAATTTAAACATTTTTTCTTTTCAAAAATGAAGTCATCACCAAATGGTTTTTGGCTTTTTAAAAGCTCGATATAATTTTTTTGAGCAAGAGGTGTAAACAATAATCTAAATTCAACTTCATTATTTCTATTTTCTGCATTAAAAAGAGCTTCGAATTCTTCATTAGACATCATGGTGAAATTTTTGCCTTCCGAAACAGCTTTTTCTGCTTTGTCTTTTAAATTTTCAATTCGGTCTTTAACTAATTTTTTAATAGCTTTTTCATTCTTACCTAATGTTCCAGAAGGGTTTCTTGAAAAAGTAAGTTTTGGTGCAGCATCATTTCCATAAACTAAATATGTATTATATGAATAATAAGGGTATGGCTTTGAAACAGACGCTGTTAGGGTTTGAGTTCTAGTTACTAAATGCGTGCGACCTTTGCTATCACTTACAGTTTCTGTCCAATGAATAACGATTGAGCCAGTGTAAACTTTACTTCCCATACTTTCGTTTAAATTTCTAACAAAAAGAAAAGGGTTTCCAATGATAGATCCGGATAACACAAAATGAGTTGATGTATGTTTATCAGTAATATTTCCAAAGTTATATTTTTCGTTTAAATAAGTAAATTTTTCAATATCAAAATAATCATCAACTTGTATTAATGGCGTTGTTTTTCTAATTATTTTTGCTGGAATATTATAATCAAAAAGTTTTAAAAGAGGTTGGATTTGCTTAGATAATAAATCAAATTGCTCAGTAATTTTAGCTTGCAATTTGTTTCTTTTGGCTTCAAGTTTTGAGGCTTTGCTTTTAACAACAACCGCTAAAACGATAGCGCCAATAATTATTAATCCAATTCCAACAAACAACAAAATTAAAGAAATATACATTTCAAACAAATCTGTTGCAAGACCAATTATTCCAACTATTAATGATATCGCTCCAAATATAACAAAAAGAATCATGAACGTTTTTAACACGTTGTTTTTTAAAATCTCTTTGTTTGTTTTTTCTAAAGCTGTTTTATATTTGTTGTATTCCTTAACTAGGCGTGCATTTTCGTTTTCATCAACTTTTGATTCTTTTAATAATTCATCAAAATATTTTATGGCGTTTTCCTTAAATTGATTTTTTAAAGTTGAATTATAAAGCTTGACTGGTTCTAAAATTGATAAATCTTCCATAGTTGTAGTATAAAATATTTTTATTTGATAAAAAATAGGATTATACAAAAACTTATGTTTTTTGTATTAGATTTTCATTAAGTTGTTTGTTAAAATCTAAACGTTGGTGAACACTATGATTAAAAATGTTTTATTTGATTTAGATGGAACCTTGCTCCCTATGGATCAAGATGAATTTATAAAAAGTTATTTTTCTCATTTGGTAATGAAATTTGTTCCGCTTGGATATGATAAAGACAAACTCATAAAATCGGTGTTTAATGGAACAATGGCAATGGTGCAAAACGATGGAAAAATGTCAAACGAAGATGTTTTTTGGGCTACTGCTGCAGCAACATACTCTCCAGCAATATTAGATGATAAAGATAAATTTTTGACATTTTATACAAACGAGTTTCAAAATGTTAAAAATGTATGTGGGTACAATCCAAAAGCAAATGAAATAATATCTTTTCTTAAACAAAACAATATAAAAATCATTTTAGCAACAAATCCAGTGTTTCCAAAAATTGCAACAAAATCTAGAATCCGCTGGGCGGGTTTAAATGAAAATGATTTTATATTGTATACAACTTATGAAAATTCATATCACTGTAAACCAAACATCAAGTACTATGAAGACATAGTTTCTTTATTAAACTTAAATCCTAATGAATGTGTAATGGTTGGAAATGATGTTGACGAAGACATGTGTGCTAAAAAACTTGGTATGGATACGTTTTTATTAACTGATTGTTTGATCAATAGACATAACGTTGATATCAATCAATTTAATCATGGTGATTTTGATGATTTAAAAAAATATTTAATTGAAAATATCAAAAAATAGACATTTTAATAGATGATGTTTAATTTTTAAAAAACATTAAGTTTTTATATTGACTAAGTTGTCAATTAATGATAAAAATATTTCGCTGACTAAGTTGTCAACGTATAAATATGCCGCGTTCAAAAGAAGATTTTAAAGAAGTTTCACAAAAAAGAGAAAGTACCATTCTTGAGACTAGTTTGAGATTGTTTGCATTGCAAGGATACTCCGCTGTTTCAATTGATGATATTACCAAGGCTAGCAAATGCTCGCATGGTCTTTTTTATCATTATTTTTCTTCAAAACAAGACTTGTTTGATAAATTAATGAGCAAAGTTATAAAGCAATGGGAAAACGATTATAGTGTTATTGATTTTGAACAAAATCCTGTTTTTGCAATACGTGACGTTTCAAGATTTTTGATTTCTTATTTAAGTGGAAAAGATTCAAATGCATATATTTTATATATGTTTTTAACATTCCACTTACAAAAAAACATTCCGATTCCTAAAGAAAAAACAAAAAGCAAGAGGCAAGGACCTTTTGCTAAATTGTTTGAAATAGTAAAAAGAGGTCAGGAGCAGGATTTATTTTTACAAGGCGAGCCATTAGATTACATAAGAGTATATCTAGCTTGCTTACAAGGATTATCATACACAAGAATACATCTAGGCATTAAAAAATTCAAACCGTTAAATCCTGATATTCTTGCAAATATTTTTCTTAAAAAATAATAAAGGAGGTAAATATGTTTAAATTAGTCAAATATATCAAAAACATCTGGTGGGCATTAGCTTTAAATACTTGTTTAATTGTTTGTCAAGCTTGGCTTCAATTAACTCTTCCTGACTTCATGTCTGATATTTTAAGAATTCTTCAAGATTTCAAACTATCATCAGAACAAAGATTGATTGATATATGGACAAACGGCGGTATAATGCTTGGAATATGTTTTGGCATACTTTTATGTGCGGTGGCGATTGGTATTTTAAATTCGATTGTTGGTGCGATTTATGCAAGAAATATACGTGAAGCTATTTTTAAAAAAGTCATGTCTTTTTCCTTATTTGAATTTAATCAATTTGGAACATCAACATTATTAACAAGAACAACAAACGATATTAATGTTTTAAAAGATACATTCACATCATTTTGTAGAACTGTTGTCTTTTCTCCAGTTATGTTAATTGTCGCGATTATTAAATCTGTAATGCTAGATTGGCAAATGTCATTGGTGTTTGTGGTTGCGCTTCCAATTTTAGCAGTTGCAATTATTATCACGTTTATAGTTGCTTCCCCACTATTTACTCAAATTCAAAATAGATTAGATAAAGTTACAGTTGTTTTAAGAGAAGGATTAACTGGTGTTAGAGTAGTTCGTGCATTTAATCAACAAGAACAAGAATTTGCAAAATTTACAGATAGAAACCAAAAAATGACAAACACTATTATTAAGGTTAATAGAACACTTTCGTTTGTTAGCCCAGTAATTAATATAGTTTTTAACTTTACCTATCTAGCGGTTTTCTTTGTTGGATTTGCCATGCTAGATGGAGTGCTTTTAACCAAGTCAAGTTTAGAAACATTTACTAACGTTATTACCATTTCCAATTATTCTAGTAATATCATGATGTCATTTTTAATGCTTGGAATGATATTTATTCAACTACCAAGTGCAAACGCTTGTGCTAAACGTATTCAAGCTGTACTTGACACTAATCCATCCATCAAAGATCCTGAAAATCCGATTAATGTAAATGATATTCCTGAAGACAATAAATGCACTGTTGAATTTAAAAATGTAACTTTCACATTCCCTGATGCAACAGAACCAACTTTAAAAGATATAAATTTTGTTGTTAAGCCAGGTCAAACAACCGCGATTATTGGTTCAACAGGATCAGGTAAATCATCTATTATTAATTTAATACCTAGATTTTTTGATACAACAATTGGTGAAATATTAGTCGATGGTGTTAATGTTAAAAAATATAGTCAAAAAGATTTAAGAGATAAAATTGGTTTTGTTCCTCAACAGGCTAGACTATTTACAGGAACAATTAAAGAAAATCTTCTTTTCGGCAATCCAAACGCTACCGATGAAGAATTAAATTCTGCATTAGCGGTATCTCAAGCTTTGCATTTTGTTTCTAAAAAAGAAAATGGTATTGATTCTTTTGTCTCGCAAGGTGGTAAAAACTTTTCTGGCGGGCAAAAACAAAGATTATCAATCGCAAGAGCATTAATCAAAAAACCAGAAATATATATATTTGATGATAGTTTTTCTGCTCTTGATTTTAAAACAGATATCAAATTAAGAACCGCACTAAAAACATACGTCGGAAATTCTTCAGTAATTGTAGTGGCTCAAAGAGTTTCATCTATACTAGATGCTGATAATATCATCGTTTTAAATGATGGAACTATTGCAGGACAAGGAACACATGATGAATTGTTGCTTAATTGCCCTGTTTATCAACAGATAGTTATGTCTCAACTTGATAAAGACGAGATAGAAAAAACTTTAAAAATGAAACAACAAATTATTGATAGTAAAGATGACGAAGAGGAGGATGAATAATTATGCCACCAAGAAATAAACCTCATAATTCAGGCTATTCCTATAAAGTTAAAAATTTTAAAGGTACTGGAAAACGTTTATTAAAACAATTTAAACCTCTTTTGCCTGCTTTTATATTTGTCGCTATCATTCTTGTTTGTTCTTCAGTATTAAACGCACTTTCTCCGATGTTTTTAAGAGACATAATAAATGGGATTTCTAGTGATGTATCGCACGCATTGCAACAAGGAGAAAAAGGAACATACATTGATATTATTAATCAAGTAATTTCTATGCAGTGGGGACAATTATGGCGATCCTTTGGAGTAATAATGGCTTTTTATGCTACTAGTGCTCTTATTTCATGGCTTGCAGAATGGATAGTGGCCAAAATAAGCGCTGACTACGCCTTTAATTTACGACAACAAATTAAAGAAAAATTAGATAAATTGCCATTATCGTTTTTTGATAAACACACAGTGGGCGAATTATTATCAAGAGGCACCAACGATGTCGACACCATATCGAGATCCCTTTCAATGATTATCAATCAAACAATATCTGGTGTAGCACTATCTATCGCTGTTGTGGTAATAATGTTTGTTGTTAGTTGGCAATTATCATTAGTGGTACTTTGCACACTCCCACTTAGCTTAACTATAACAATATTGATTGCTAAACATTCACAAAAACAATTTGTCGCATATCAAAATAGATTAGGAGCAGTAGAAAGTCACGCCGAAGAACAATATGCAGGATTTACTGTTATTAAACTATTTAACAAAGAAAAAGATTCATTGGAAACATTTAATAAATTATCTGATCAAATGAAAAACGCTGATTGGAAATCTAGATGGTTGGCGTTTTTAATTTTCCCAATGATAAGATTTGTGAACAATCTTGGTTATGTTGCCGTTTGTGTAGTGGGTGCCGCAACTCAAAGCGCACAGCAAATCGGTAATATCGCTGCTTTCTTTATTTATTTAAATTTATTCCAACAACCATTCCAACAAATAGGCGAAATTGCTTCAACCATACAATCAGTTGTTGCTTCAGCGGAAAGAATCTTTGAAGTTTTGGATGAAAAAGAAGAACCAAAAGAAGATACAAATTGTATAGACAGCGAAGATAACATTGTTGGAAATATTAATATTGAACATGTTGATTTCTCTTACGATCCAAACAAACAATTAATTTCAAATATGAATTTAAAAGTTAATCAGGGCGATTCGATTGCCATTGTCGGACCAACAGGTGCAGGAAAAACCACCATTGTTAACTTATTAATGCGTTTTTATGATGTAAATGCTGGACGCATTATGCTAGATGGATATGATATTCGTCATTATTCAAGAAAAGCATTAAGGGGTGCTGTTGGTATGGTTTTACAAGACACATGGCTATTTGAAGGTACCATAAAAGAAAACATACGTTATGGAAGGAGCGATGCGACTGATGAAGAAATTATTCAAGCTGCAAAAGCCGCACATGCTCATCATTTTATTAAAACTCTTCCAAATAATTATGACTTTGTTTTAAATGAAGATGGAACAAACATTTCGCAAGGACAAAGACAATTAATAACAATAGCTAGAGCAATAGTTAGTCAACCAAAAATACTAATTTTAGATGAGGCAACTTCTAGCGTTGATACAAGAACAGAAATGCAAATTCAAGATGCGATGGATAAATTAATGGAAAATAAAACATCGTTTATTATTGCACATAGATTATCAACAATTAAAAACGCCAAAATGATTATTGTTATGAATAAAGGCTCGATTATTGAAAGTGGAAATCACGAAGAACTACTTAAAAAAGGAGGGTTCTACGCTGATTTATATAACGCTCAATTCTCTGGTAATAATCCAATGGCAAAAGAGGAAATTATAGAACAAACAAATAGTTAATTTGCTAAATTATCCGTAATTTGCATAGTTTTTTTTAAAAATTACACAAAAATAGCGTCTTATTTAAAGATAGCTATTTTTTTATTGTTAAAAAATATTTTTTAATATTTTTATCTATTTATAGCACGATTTTATTATCTATGATAATATATCTAACGTAAGTTCTGACGTATCAAACGTTAGAAAAGTACTAAGGAGGTACTATATGTCAAAAAAATATGTTTACCCCTTCAAAGAAGCTCACGGATTAGGAAAAGAACTTCTTGGAGGTAAGGGTGCTGGCTTAGCAGAAATGACATCCATCGGTGTTCCAATTCCACCTGGATTCACTGTCACAACTGAAGCTTGTACATTGTATTATCAAAATCACAAAGAGTTGCCAGATTATCTAGTAAAAGAAATCGACAACGCAATTAAAGGCATTGAAAAAGACACCGGCAAAACTTTTGGTGGCGAACACAACCCATTATTAGTTTCTGTTAGAAGTGGTGCTAGAGTTTCTATGCCTGGTATGATGGACACCATTTTAAACTTAGGTCTAAACGATAAAACCTGTAGTGCTCTTGCAAGAGAAACAAATAACGAAAGATTTGCTTATGACTGCTATCGTCGTTTCATTTTAATGTTTACAAACATTGCAAAAGGCCATCCACGTACTGACATGGATAAAATGTTAGATGATCTAAAAGAAACACGCGGTTATAAACTCGATACAGAAGTTACCGCAGAAGAATTAAAAGAATTGGTAGCTAAATATAAAGAATATTACAAAAAAACATTCAACGAAGAATTCCCAAGCGACCCATATGTTCAATTAATTGAAGCGGTTACCGCTGTTTTCCGTTCTTGGGACAACCCACGCGCAAACACATATCGTAAAATGAACAACATTCCTTACGAATGGGGAACTGCTGTTAACGTTCAATCAATGGCATTTGGTAATAAAGGTGAAACATCAGGTACTGGTGTTGCGTTCTCTCGTTCTCCTTCAACAGGTGAAAAGAAAATTTTTGCTGAATATTTACCAAACGCTCAAGGCGAAGACGTTGTTGCAGGTATTCGTACACCACTTCACATTGAAGAATTAAAAGCTAGAATGCCTGAAGTATATGAACAATTTGTAAATACTATCAAAAACATGGAACAACATTACAAAGACATGCAAGATATGGAATTTACAGTTGAAGAAGGAAAATTATATTTCTTACAAACAAGAAACGGTAAAAGAACCGCTGCTGCTGCATTAAAAATTGCATGTGATTTGGTGGACGAAGGTTTAATTGATGAAAAAACCGCTGTATGCCGTGTTGAACCACAAGCATTAGATAGTTTATTGCACCAAAGTTTTGATGCAACCGCTTTAAAAACCGCAACTCCAATTGGCGTAGGTTTACCAGCTAGCCCAGGTGCCGCAACAGGAAAAATCGCCTTCTCTGCCGAAGAAGCAAAAGAAAGAAGAGAAAATGGCGAAAAGGTTGTCTTAGTCCGTGCAGAAACATCACCAGAAGATATTGATGGTATGGTTTCTAGCGAAGGCATTTTAACTATGAGAGGTGGTATGACTTCTCACGCTGCAGTCGTTGCTCGTGGTATGGGTAAATGCTGTGTTGCTGGATGTTCAAGTGCTGTTATTGATGAAGAAAAACGCACCTTAACATTAGGTGGCGTTACATATACATCTGATGATGTTATTTCTTTAGATGGATCTACTGGTAATGTATATGCTGGTGACATCAAAAAAGTTGATCCAGAAATGGGTGGTTATTTCAAGCGCATTATGGATTGGGCGGACAAATATCGTCGTTTACATGTTCGTGCTAACGCTGATACTCCACGTGATGCCGAAACAGCAGCAAGATTTGGTGCCGAAGGTATCGGATTATGCCGTACCGAACACATGTTCTTTGCTCCTGAAAGAATTTTCCATATGAGAAAAATGATTCTTTCTGAAACTGTTGAAGATCGTGAAAAAGCTCTCGCTGAATTACTTCCATATCAAAGAGATGACTTCTATCACTTATATATGTCTATGAAAGGTATGAATGTTAATGTTCGTTTGCTCGACCCACCACTACACGAATTCTTACCTCAAGAAGAAGATAAAATTGAAGAATTAGCAAAAGCAATGAACATGACAGTTCAACATGTCAAAGAAAGAATTTCTTATTTGCATGAATTTAACCCAATGATGGGACATCGTGGATGCCGTTTAGACGTTTCTTATCCTGAAATCGGACGTATGCAAGCTCGTGCTATTGCTGAAGCCGCTATTAAAGCCCAAAAAGATTTAGGTAAAAAATTAACCGCTGAAATTATGATTCCATTAACATTAGATGTTAAAGAATTCCGTTATGTTAAAGAAGTCTTAGTGGAAGAAGTTGAAAAAGTAATCAAAGAAAACAATGCCGAATTAAATTATCATGTTGGTACAATGATTGAAATTCCAAGAGCAGCCTTGCTTTCTAAAGAAATTGCTCCTGAAGCTAAATTCTACTCATTTGGCACAAACGATTTAACACAAATGACATTTGGATTCTCTCGTGATGATGCTGGAAAATTCTTACCAGATTATTACTCTAAAAAGATTTTAGAACAAGATCCATTTGCTCATGTTGACACCAAAGGTGTTGGCCGCTTAATCAAAATTGCTGTTGATGAAGGTCGTGCTGCAAACAAAGATTTACATGTCGGTGTTTGTGGTGAACATGGTGGAGATCCAGTATCTATCCAATTCTTTGATACAGTTGGTTTAGATTATGTTTCTTGTTCACCATATCGTGTTCCAATCGCAAGATTAGCCGCTGCACAAGCTGCAATTACTAATGCTAAAAAATAGTAATTACAATATTTAATAAAAAGAGCATCACACGATGCTCTTTTTTATTATTAATAGTTTTTTAATGTATTTTATTATTTTTTGATGATTGGTTCTAATACCTTAATACCACCCATAAATGGTTGTAAAACTTCAGGAATCTTAACAGAACCGTCTGGTTGTTGTAACTGTTCTAATAACGCTGGAAAAACTCTTGAAGTAGCCAAGCCTGAACCATTCAATGTATTTACAAATTTAGTTTTTCCATTTTCATCTTTATAACGAATTTTTCCGCGTCTAGCTTGGTAGTCTCTAGCATTACTAACCGAAGATACTTCTTTATAAATCCCAATTGATGGAATCCAAATTTCAATATCGTATGTTCTAGCCATGGAATGAGAAATATCTCCTGCGGCTAATTTGCTAACACGATAATGCAAACCTAGTTTTTGCAATAAGGTTTCGGCTTTTTTTACCATTTCATCAAAAGCGATATCGCTAGTTTCAGGAGTGGTGTATTGGACCATTTCTACTTTATTAAACTGATATCCACGAATAGTGCCTCTTTCTTCGCTTCTATATGAACCGGCTTCTTTTCTATAACACGGAGTATAAGCAAAATATTTTTTCGGTAAATCTTCTAATTTTAATATTTCTTTTCGATGTAAATTTACTAATGCTGTCTCAGCGGTAGGTAATAAAAACCTTTTTGGCTCGGTATCTTCTAACCAAAACACATCACTTTTAAATTTTGGGAATTGTCCAGCAACAAAACCGGATGTTTCATTAAGCAAATGAGGTGGGAGAATAAAAGTATAACCATCTTTTAAATGTTCGCTAATAAAAAAGTTTATTAAAGCCCATTCTAACAACGCTCCTTTATCGGTATAAACCCAACTTCCACGACCTGCAATTTTTGCTCCTCTTTCAAAATCAATCAATCCTAGTGATTCGCAAAGTTCAACATGATCTTTGGGCTTAAAATCAAAATTTGGTTTTTCTAAATGATATTTAATTGGTTCGTTATTTTCTTTTCCACCACCAAGCAAATCATCATCTGGTATGTTTGGTAAAGCACTAACAAAATCAAATATTTTTTGTTCAATTTCTTTTAATTTATCCTCAAATTGCACGTTTTCTAAACTAAGTTGCTTAACTTTTGCAAAAATTTCCTCAATATTTCCACCTTGTTTTTTGACAAATGGAACGGATTTAGATAATTGATTTTGTTCTGCTTTGTTAGTTTCTGTTTTTACTAACAATATTTTTCTTTCTTCATCCCATTTTAAAAATTCGCTAAAATCAACGTCGTATAATTTTCTTTTTAGAGCGTCTTGAATTTTTTTTGGATCTTTCCTAATTAAATTTACATCAATCATTTTTTTCTCTCCTTAGATAAAAACCAAGTTTGGTTTCCTCTTCATAAATTGATTTTAATCTTTCGCCTGTGTGTTTTAAAGAAGCATCTACCGCTAATTGATAAGCATCTGGAATTGTTGATTTTATTTTACCCGCAAGACATTCTTTACATAATTCCACTAGTGTTTCACTAAATTTTGCAACATGCCCATTAACACCGTCGGCAACAAATCCATCGAGTATTTCTTGTTCTCTTATAATTAATTCACATTTTGCAGCCATGGCTTCTAAAAGAGATACTACGCCACAATAATGATAACAAGGCACCATAAATATTGAGGCATTCATTAAAGCAGAACGATAGATATCATCGTGCACCACATCTTTAAAGTGAATGTTTTTTGGACTATTTTTTTCTAATTGTTTGATTTGATTTTTAACACTTAAAGCACTGCTTGCTTGACCAAAAAAATAAAAAATAGCATCGGGACAGTTTTTAGCGGCGTTAATAAATGCACTAATTCCATCAAGATAATCGTAATTACCAATCGCTACGACCAGCTTTTTTGTTTTGTCTTCTCGAAAGTAGCGATAAAACAATTCTTTCTCCACGCCATGATCGGAATCAAACCTAGATATATTTACACCAGGAAGAACAACTTTTATTTTTGATGTAATATCGTTTCTTATTAAGAGTTGTTTTGCACTCTCTGTCGGAACCAAAACAACATTTGCATTATTTAAAAATTTTATCGCTTTATTAGATAAAACATTTTTAATTTGCCCATCTTTATAGTCGAATTGGAAATAATTAGCGTAATTATCATTTTCACAAGATAACGCTGAAACAACAACACTTTTATTGTTTTCGATAGCGTCTTCTTGCAAATCAAAATCATCATAACTTATTAGATGAACTATATCATAGTCGTCATCTAAAACATCTGATGTGTAATCGATTTGTGCAATTTCAAGGGCTCCCTTGATTGTTTTTCTTAATCGGGAACCCTCAAAATTATCGTGTTTTTTGTTAGGGTCAAAGCAAACCAGAATTTTCATTCTTTACTCGCTTTCTTTAATTTGGGTATCTTCTTGATTTTGGTCTTCTGAAGATAAATTATCTTCCTCTTCTTCGACGTGATTGACAATCGCGATTGAAGATACTCTTTGTTTGTCTTCAATACGAATAATTTTAACTCCTTGTGTGTTTCTGCCAGCAATTTTTATTTGTGCAAGCGGAGTTCTAATAACGATGCCGTTTATTGTGACAACCATCAAATCTTCGTCTCCGTTAACCGCACGAACTGAAACAAGTTCGCCGATTTTGTCGTTTGATTTGATAGTGATAACACCTTTTGCACCACGTGATGTTTGTCGATATTCACTAAATAAGGATAATTTTCCATATCCTCTATCGGTGATAGATAAAACATATTGTCCTTCTAATGAGGTTGTGACACCAACACAATGGCTTCCATCAGAAATATTCATTCCTTTTACACCAGAAGCGGTTCTTCCCATTGGGCGAACTTCTTGTTCATTAAATTTGACCATTTTTCCATTTGATGAAGCAATGCCAATGATGGTATTGCCATCTGTTAATTTAACATCTAAAAGCGTGTCGCCATCACGAAGTGTGATTGCAATTTTACCATTTTGTCTAATGGATTCGAATTCTTTAACCGCTGTTCTTTTAACGATACCGTTTTTGCTAACAAAGAATAAATATCCGTTTTCTGCGTATTCATCAGCTTGAATAATCGCTTTAACGTTTTCGTCTTTTTCAACGTTAATTAAATTAATAATTGGTAATCCTTTGCTATTTCTACCATATTCTGGAATTTTGTATCCTCTAACACGATAAACTTTACCTTTATCGGTAAAGAATAATAAATCGGTGTGAGTTTTTGTGTATAGCATAATATCAACAAGGTCATCTTCGTTCATAGACATGCCTCTAACGCCTCTTCCACCACGATTTTGAGTTCTAAACGTATCGCTTGTTAAACGTTTAATATAGCCGTTTTTTGTTAGGGTAATGACTATATCTTCTTGTGGAATCAAATCTTCATCATCAATGGAAGATAAATCATCAGAAATTTCTGTTCTTCTTTCATCAGAGAATTTTTCTTTAATTTCTAATAATTCTTTAACGACAACATCAATCATGTGTTGACGGCTTTCCAAAATGTAGTGATAGTTTTTAACGTTTTCATCAAGTTGGGCTTTTTCTTGTAACAATTTTTGTGTTTCTATACCGGTTAATCTTCTAAGTGCCATACCCATAATCGCTTGAACTTGAACATCAGATAATGCGAATTTTTCTTTTAATGCATTTGAAGCAGATTCTGGGGTGTCGCTTGCTTTTATGATGTCTACTACTTCATCAATATTATCATGAGCAACAATCAATCCTTCAATAATATGAATTCTTGCTTCATCTTTGTTTAACAAAAATTGTGTTCTTCTTTGAATTACTTCAACTTGGAAATCCAAATATTCGCTTAGCATTTTTGTGATAGGCAAAATTTTTGGAACGCCATTGACCAAGCAAAGCGTGATAATACCAAAACTAACTTGCAAATCACTATTTTTATAAAGTTGATTTAAAATAACTTCTGGAACAACATCTTTTCTTAACTCAATAACAACTCGAATGCCTTCTTTGTTGGTTTCATCACGTATATCAGTAATACCATCAATTATCTTTTCGTGAACTAAATCCGCAATCTTTTCAATCATTTTAGCCTTGTTCACCTGATATGGTATTTCTGTAATAATTATTCGAGATTTGCCGTGTTCTATGTTTTCAATGCAGGCTTTTGAACGAATAACTATTGAACCTGAACCGGTACTATATGCTTCTCTTATACCGCCTCTTCCTAAAATAATTCCACCAGTTGGAAAATCTGGCCCTTTAATATAATTTGCCATAATTTCTTCTGGTGTAATTTCAGGATTTTTACTAACAGCGACAATGCCATCGATAACTTCTCCAAGGTTATGTGGTGGAATGTTTGTTGCCATACCAACCGCAATACCATTAGAACCATTAACTAGAAGATTTGGAAAACGCGATGGTAAAACACTTGGTTCTTGTTCGCTTCCATCATAGTTATCAACAAAATCAACAGTATTACAATTTATATCTCTTACCATTTCCATGGCGAGTTTAGTCATTCTTGCTTCTGTATAACGCATTGCAGCGGCTTCTTCACCATCTACATCGCCAAAGTTACCATGTCCATCAACAAGCGTATAACGCATTGAAAATGGTTGGGCTAATCTTACTAAAGTTTGATAAATTGCAGAATCGCCATGTGGGTGATATTTACCCATAACGTCGCCGACGATTCTAGCACATTTCTTAAATGGTGTGTTTGGAAACATGCCAGCCTCATTCATACCAAAAATAACGCGGCGGTGAACTGGTTTACACCCATCTCTAACATCTGGAATAGCACGCGAAACAATAACGCTCATCGCGTAGTCTAAAAAAGATGTTTGAACTTGTTCAACAATCGCGGTGTCTTTTAAACTAGGAACAATACCTTCTTCAATTTCTTCTAATGTTTTATTTTCTTCTGACATTTCTAATTCCTCCTAGATTAAATATCAAGATTCTTAACAAATTTAGCGTTTTCATGGATGAATTCTTTGCGCGGTAAAACATCATCGCCCATCAAATCTGTGAATACTTTTTCTGCTTTGATTGCGTCATCCATCGTAACACGTAACATTTTTCTATTTTCTGGATCCATTGTTGTTTCCCATAACTGACTAGCGTCCATTTCACCAAGACCTTTATATCTTTGGAATGGATAACCTGGACGTAAATTTAATTGTTTTTTTAACACTTCTAATTGTTCGTCATTATAGCAATAATACGATTTGTGATTGTAATCAACCTTATAAAGAGGAGGTTGAGCAATATACACATAACCTTGTTCTAACAATGGTCTCATAAAACGATAAAAGAATGTTAATAACAAGATTCTAATGTGTGAACCGTCAACATCAGCATCGGTCATGATAACAATTTTATGATATCTGATTTTACTAACATCAAATGTAGGATCGATTCCTCCCCCGATTGCGGTAATCATATTACCAATTTCAGCATTTGCATAAATTCTTTTAGCTTGTGCTTTTTCAACATTTAAAATTTTTCCACGCAAAGGAAGAATAGCTTGTGTTTTTCGATCTCTTCCATTTTTGGCACTTCCACCAGCGGAATTACCTTCGACTATATATAATTCGCACTCTTCTGGATTTTTACTTGAACAATCTGCTAATTTACCAGGTAAGGTTGTAACATCTAATGCTGATTTTCGTCTTGTTGCATCTCTTGCTTGGCGTGCAGCAATTCTAGCGTTCGCAGCGTTTACAATTTTATCAACTATTGTGCGTGCAACTTTTGGATTTTCCATCAAGAAACGATCAAGTTGAGCACCCACGATTTGTGAAACCGTCTTTCTAATTTCTGGGTTTCCTAATTTTGTTTTGGTTTGTCCTTCGTATTGAGGGTTTGGATGGCGAATAGAAATAATCGCAGTTAACCCTTCTTTGATATCGTCATATGTGAAATTGTCTTCGTTATCTTTTAACATTTTATTTTTTCTTGCGTAGTCATTAATAACTCTAACCATCGCAAGTTGGAATCCGCTTTCGTGAACACCACCTTCATGAGTGTGGATGTTGTTACAAAAACTATAAATGTTTGCAGAATAACCATCGTTATATTGCATAGCAACTTCAACATAAATATGACCTGTTACGCCAGGTAAATATTCAACATCATCGACACCTTCGCAATAAATAATTTCAGGGAATAATGCTGTTTTATGGTTATTAATATATAAAACGTATTCTTTTATTCCGCCTTTATACAAGAATGTTTCGGTAAGTGGCTCTTCTAGACGATTATCAGTAACAGTCATCTTTAATCCGCGATTTAAATAAGCCATTTGTCTAACACGGTCAGAAATGGTTTCAAATTTAAATTCGGTTGTTTCGGTAAAAATAGTTGGATCTGGTTTAAACGTGACTATTGTTCCAGAATCTGTGCATTCTCCTATTTTTTTAAGATGGTCGACAGCGTGCCCGCCATTAACGAATTTTTGATAGTATATTCCACCATTTTTGTGTACGTATACTTCTAACCATTCGGAT
The DNA here is from genome assembly GCA_944358985.1 of uncultured Bacilli bacterium. Taxonomy (GTDB): domain Bacteria; phylum Bacillota_I; class Bacilli_A; order RFN20; family CAG-826; genus CAJOOD01. Next base: position 44,144 of record CALVSI010000005.1, read on the forward strand.
AACCCATTAACAACACTGGCGCCAACACCGTGAAGACCACCAGATACTTTATATCCTCCGCCTTCACCGAATTTTCCACCAGCGTGCAAAACCGTAAATACGGTTTCGACACCAGATAGTCCGCTTTTTGCAACTATGTCAACCGGTATTCCTCTTCCGTTATCTTTTACAGTTACAGTTCCGTCTTTGTTTATTGTTACTTGCACTTCTGTACAATAACCCGCCAAGGCTTCATCTATCGAATTATCAATAATTTCCCAAACAAGATGGTGTAAACCAGGTGAAGCAGTTGTTCCAATGTACATGCCTGGTCTTTTTCTAACAGCCTCTAGTCCTTCTAAAACTTGAATGTTTGTTGCGGTATAACTAGCGTCTGCCTTATCGGTTTCAACTTCACGTTTAGAAAGTTCTGACATTTCGGTAATTTCTGGGCGCGTTTTTTCAACATCAACACCAGGATTTTTAACTTCGTTTTGATTTTTTTCTTCTTCCATACAGCTATTCTCCTTTCTTTCTTAAAAAATATGTATGAGCGGATTTAATTTGTAAATTTGTCGCAGTGATAAAAACTTGCTGGAAATTATTCAAAAATTTAATTAATTTGTTTTGATGTTTTTTATCTAATTCAGAAAAAACATCATCAAGAATAACAATCGGCTTTTTATCGCTGTCTTTGATTAAAAAATATGGTGCAAGTTTAAGAGCAATTGCTAAAATTCTATTTTCGCCTTGCGAACCATAAGTTGCGATGTTTTTCTCGTTAATAGTTACAAAAAAGTCTTCTCTATGAACGCCTACCGATGTCGATTTGTGTTTCATATCGGTATCTAAGCTTTTTTTAAAGCACTCTTTTGCGTTATTAACAAAGTTTTCGTTTAACTCAACAAAGGGCAAATATTGTATTTTTGCTTGTTTGATGTTGTCGTCTTCGCTTGATAATGCATTTATAATTTTTTCTATTATTGAATTAATGCTGTTGATATATTTTGCTCTAAAATCAATAATTTGCTTTGATATATCTATCATCATGTTTGTGATAACATCAAGCAAATCTCCATCAAAAGAATCTTGCTTTAACAAATTGTTTCTTTGTTTTAAAAGCTTTTCATAATCGCTGATCAATTGTAAATATTGATTGCTTTGTTTTGAAATGCTTATATTTAAAAAACTGCGCCTTTCTTTTGGAGAGCCTTTAAATATCAATACATCGCTTGGTTGAAAAACAATTACATTAACTAAGCTAGACAATTCTGACAATTTACTTATCGGCTTTTTATCAATTAAAATTTTCCTTCCGTTTAAAGAAAAAAGAATTTCGATTCGATGTAAATTTTTTCCAAATATTTTAGCATCTATATATGCTTGAAGAGCCCCTTTTTTGATTAATTCTTTGTCGTCTTGAATTCGAAACGATCTTGCTAACGACAAATAATAAATCGCCTCAACAATATTGGTTTTACCTACACCATTATCGCCGACAAAAACGTTGATTTTATCAAAAAAATCATATGTCAGATATGAATGATTTCGGAAGTTTTTAATTGTTAATGACTTAACTATCATCTTTTCAAAACTATGTAAGTTTTACCATCCACGTCGACAAGCGTTTGAGGGTAAATTTTTCTCCCTCTTCTTGTTTCTAATTGCTTATCCACCAAAACTTGATTGTTATTTAAATATGCTTTGGCTTGCCCTCCGCTAGAAACAATAGAAAGTTTTTTTAATAATTGCTGTAGTTCAATATAATCACTTTCTATATAAACTTGGAGTGGGTTTTCTTGCATTTTTAAAACTTCCTAGTGGTATTATACAACTTAAAAATAAAAAAGAGAATATAATTCTCTTATTTTATGTAAAAATATGCCCTTATTTCTTTCATAAAACGTATTTTAAGCGTTGTTTGAAGGAAAAAGGTATTTTTTATCGATAAATATTAAAATGTTCTCATTGGCGTTATCACTTGAATAACCGAGTCATCCTTATCGTTTTTGACAACAAAAGGTTTCATTTCACCAACGAAAGCAAGAGTAACATCAACACTTCCAAGAGCACGAATCGCCGCTAAAACGAACTCGTTATTAAAACTAACTTCTAATCTTTGTCCTTCATAGCGGTATGATGATATTCTTTCACTTGCTGATCCGATTTGAGAAGACTTGGAAGAAACTTCAATACCATCATCAGACATCGATAGATTAACAACATTTTCTCTTTCTATTGAAAGTAAAGACACTCTTTCAATGGCTTTTATCATTTCTTGTGCATTGACTTGCAAAACATAATTCAAATTTCTAGGAACAATATTTTTTGTATTAGGATAGTCTCCGCTTGATAGGCGAGTAGAAACAACTGTTTTCCCTAAAGAGAAAAGAATTTTATTTTCGCTAACCGTCATATCGACCGTTTGAACATTATCTATTAAATGAGTCACTTCAACTAGCATTCTTGCACTGATGTTTGCAATAAATTCAACACCTTGTTCGATGTTTAGTGTTTTTCTTGCCATTCTAGCTGAATCTGTTGCGGTTGCAGTTAATTTTCCGTCATGCGCTTCAAAATTAATCGTTGTTAAAATTGGTCTTTGTTCTTTTGTTGAGGCCGCAAAAGCAGTTTGATCAATCATAGTAATAAAATCGGCACTATTTAAAGAAAGGAATTGTCCATCTGGTTCTAAATCAATATCAGGATACTCATCGCTTCTAATACAATTTAACTTAAATTCAGATTTACCATCACCAATAATCGCAGTGGAAGAATCGATCACATCTAAAGATAATTCTACTGAATCAACACGTCTAGCTATCTCGGTTAAAATTTTAGCATTTATTAAAGTTGTACCTTCTTTATAATTTCTAATTATTTCTTTTTGTTCGTCTTTATAAGGAATCATTGTTTTAATAGTTAGATTGTTATTAGATCCGGTTAAATATAACCCCGTTTCGTCTAAATCTATTTTAAAATTACTTAAGGCGGGTGTTACACTTTTAGACGCTATTGCTCGAGCAGTGATATTTAATCCTTTTAAGAATTCTTCTCGATTGATTGTAAATTTCATAATTTTATTTCCTTTCTTTTTTACATATATTTATAGTAGTATTATTATCCTTTGTGGAAATGTTGAAAATGCCTTTTTGTGACTATATTTTAACTCCTTTTATTTTATCATAGGCTCCTGTAATTTTATATATTTTATTTTTATAAAATAAATTTATTCACTTTTTATACGACTTTTTAACTCTTTTATTGCTTGCTGTGTCATTACGTCAGTTTTCAACATTTTTTCAACATTGCTAATGCCAGACATAACGGTGGTATGATCTCTATTACCGAAAGCTTGACCAATTTTTTTAAGTGGAGAGTCTAAAATATCCCTAATTAAATACATAGCTATATGTCTTGCTAATGAAATTTGTCTATTGTGACTTTTTCCGGTCAAAACAAATGGTGTTAAGTTGTAATAATCCGATACCAAAGAAATAATTTTTTGTTCGTCTAATTCGTTTTGAATGTATTTTCCACCAGAAATTGTGGAAACTGCTTCAATGGTTAATTTTAAGTCAATTTGATTTGTTTGTTTTAATATAGCGTGATACACAAGTTTGTTTAAAGCACCTTCTAATTCACGAATATTTTTAGAAAATCTTTCTGCGAGAAGTCTTAAAGAATCTTCTTCAAAATTGAGTTCTTTTAAATCGCTTGAACTTATTTTTTTCTTTAAAATAGCAACACAAGTTTCTGGGTCTGGGTCATCTATTTTTACTGTTAGTCCACTAGAAAATCTTGTGACAAGTCTTTGTTCGATGTCTTTTAATTCTGATGGCTGTCTATCGCTAGTAATTACTATTTGTTTTTCTTCTTTTACCAAATCATTAAAAACATAATAAAATAGTTCCTGGGTTTTCTTTTTTTCTGTTAAAAACTGTATGTCATCAATTAAAAAAGCATCAACTGTTTTGCAATAATCTCTTAAAGAAGTGGTGTCTTTACCATTTGATAAATTTTTGACAAATTCATTAAAGAAATCATCGCTTGTGATGCAGACAACTTTCGCACCAGGTCTATTCTTTTTTATATAATTACCTATCGCGTGTAATAAATGAGTTTTTCCAAGTCCTGATTCTGAATGTATAAATAGTGGATTAAAAACTTTCCCAGGATCAGAAGCTATCATTAAAGCTGCTTGAGCAGCGGATCTATTAAATGTTCCTATAACAAAATTATCAAATGTTGAATTGGGGTTGGTATAAGAAGTTTTAAATATTTCTTCTTGTTTTTGTGGCGTTTTTGAATTCTTTTTTTCTTCGTCTTTTGTTATAAAATTTAATTTAAAATTTGATTCTGTAACTTCTAAGACAATCTCGTTTAGCAAAGAATAATATTTTGTATTGCAAAGTTGAACCGCTAAAGAAGTATTGACAACAACAATTATTGTATCGTTTGATATTTCACTAATATAAGAGCCGTCGAAAAAAGTATCATACATATTCTTGTCGACGATACGTTGTTTTAATTTTTCTAAAACACGATCCCACAATCTAATAGTTTCACTTACTGATAAGTTCATAATTTACGTGTCAATTATAACGTTTTCCACATATAGTGTAAACACAAAATAGTAAAAAAATATTTTTTTCCACAAAATAGTCAATTTATACATTCAAATAACTAAAAAAATCCACTTTTCCACTTTTCAACATGTGGAAAACATTGTGGAAAACTAATATGTTGAAAACAAAGTGTGGAAATGTTGAAAACTCAAATACAACATTTTCAAGATTTGTTGCATAATAGTTATTTTATAACTAAAACATACATACTCGTCACAAAGCCAATTTTTAAACAGATGTTGAAAAAACAATTTTACCCAAATAATTCTTTTCAATTTTATAGAAATGTTATAAAAATTTTACCTTTTATTTAATTATTAATTTGACAATCACACACGTATGCACGTATAATGCAAAGTGCTATACAATTAGAAAGGGTATATTTATGAAAAGAACTTATCAACCAAGTAAAATCAAACACGCTCACAAAGCCGGATTTAGAGCAAAAATGAAAACAGCCGGAGGACGCAAAGTTTTAGCAAGACGTCGTGCTAAAGGAAGAAAAAAATTAACTGCTTAATTTAAAAGGAAACGTAGTGAAAAAAGACTATCGAATTAAAAACAATATTAGATTTGGTGAAGTCGTTCACCAAGGAAAATGCAAAAAAAACAATTCTTATACAATTCATTTTTTGAAAAATGATATCAAAAATATTAGAGTGGGAATTTCGGTAAGTAAAAAAATCGGAAAAGCCGTGGTAAGAAACAAGATAAAACGTCAAGTTCGTTCAATGTGTGATAAACTTATCGATTTCCAAAGCAACTCTTTCGATATTGTTATTGTGATTAGAAAAAATTATTTAGATAAAACTTTTAATGATAATTGCTTAATTTTATCAGAGTTGCTGAATACTATTTGGAGAACAATTAATGAATAAAAGACTTAAATTTATATTATCAATTGGTGCGATTGGATTAACAGGTCTAGCACTTACTGCGTGCTCTGCTAATTTTTGTTCTATCGAAGATAACGCCCAAATTGTTTATTCTTACGACGTTTACAACATAGTTGATGAAAGTGGACAAAACACAGGAAAATATAGTTTTGGCATTTCTACATATTACGACGAAAACGACGAATCTCGTCCTAAAGAAGCAGAAAAACTAGAGGGATTTGGTCAACTTTATGTTGTTTACGATATAGACAGCAATCTCGCCTTAAAAGCTATAAACGAAAACGCTATTAGTAACAACATTAGAGTCAACGATTATACAAAATTTTGGGCTGAGATGGATAATAAATTTTTAAATTTAGCTATTCAAGCCGCGATTGAAAACAACGCAAGCTATAATACAGACAAAAATACAATGACGTATTCTGATGTTTGCAACATTTTAATCGGCGATCGAAACGGAAACGAAAAAGGATATGGTTATTTAAAATATATCGGTTTAAATAGCGAAGGCGTTCAAACCAACTGGAAAACATGGAATCTATATTTAACCGAAGTTAGATACGATATAGGCGTAGATATGTGTCCGGATAACGATTTTGTTGAATATTATCAAACCAACATGACAAATTATTCTACAACATCTAGAACTTGTATTGCTACCGAAGATGGATTTTATGGTTATTATGGTTTTGATAATAACAACAAATTAGAAATGTTTATCGAAGGAAAAGATTGGAATTATGCTTGGAGTCTTGGCTTTTTAGAAGGACTTCTTGTTTATCCAATTGGTTGGTTGATTGATCAAACAGCGGTATCATTTATGGCTGGTATTGGTGCTGGTTGGGGCCAAGTTTTAGCCATCTTTGTAATTACATTTTTGATTCGTGCTGTTATGATGGTTTTCACATTAGGACAAACGTTAACCAGTCAAAAAATGAACGACTTGCAACCAGAAATGGCTAAAATACAAGCAAAATATCCTAACGCAAATACCAATCGAAGCGAACAACAAGCATTAGCAATGGAAACTAGTGCTTTATATAAGAAAAACAAAGTACACCCATTTTTATCAATGATTTTGATGATTGTTCAATTCCCTGTTTTCTTATGTGTTTGGAGCGCGATGTCTGGCTCGGCGGTATTAGCAAGCAACGAATTTTTAGGTTTAAGACTTAGTTTGTCGGTTCAAGATGTTTTATTTAATATAGAAAATTGGCCAAACAACCCGGGTTGGTGGACGGCACTCGTTGTTTTCATAATAATGGCACTTTTGCAGACTTTTGCAATGCTTTTGCCACAATTTATACAAAAACATAGACAAAAAAAGATACCAAAAACATTGGTAAATAACAATTTAAATAAACAAAACAAAATGATGAAATGGTTTACAATCATCATGCTTGTATTCATTATTTTTATGGGCTTCTCAATGGCTTCTGGTATGGTTATTTATTGGATAGCGGGTTCGATTTGGTCTGTTGCGCAAACATTGATTTTAGAATTAATTAAATATTTGAAAAACAAGAGCAAAAACAAACCTAGAAAACCAGTCCATCAAACCTCTAATAACGTCGTTATCGATGCTGAAGTTATTCCACAACAATTTGTTGCTCCAACAGGAAAAAAGAAATTTAAAGATCGTAATTTGAAAAAACAAAACAATGATAGTAATAATGATAAAGGAGATAATAATTCATGAAAGAGTTTGTAGCAAAAACTTTAGAAGATGCTTTGCAAAAAGCGTGTGCTGAACTACAATGCGAAAAAGAAGATTTGGTTTATTCAATTGAAGAAGAAAAGAAAACGCTTTTTACCAAGCGTGTTGTGATTAACGTTTACGAACTTGAAGATGTGGTTGATTATGCAGAAACATACATTTTAAACATCACAGACACTTTAGGTATTGAAGCCACCGCTTCAACAACGTTAAAAGATGATATGATTAAAATCACAATTGATTCTACTAATAACCCAATACTAATTGGAAAAAATGGCAAAACACTTCAAGCGATGGCCGAATTAACCAAATTAGCGGTCGCAGTTAAATTTAAAAGACGTTTCCGTCTTCTCATCGATATAAACGGATATAAAGATTCCAAATATAGAAAACTTGTTCATTTAGCCAAAAAAACCGCTAAGCAAGTACAAAGAACAAAAACTGATGCAGTATTAGATCCAATGCCTGCTGACGAAAGAAGAATTGTTCATAATGCAATCCATGGATTTAAAAATATAAAAACCATTTCACAAGGCGATGGAACGCATAGACAAGTTCACATCGTATTTGTTGAAAGCGAAAACAAAGTTTTAGAAGCAGTTACAGATGCAGTTGAAGAACAAACTTCTAATCAAGAAAACGAATAATTAAAGCGGGAAACCGCTTTTTTAAATGATATAATATATGAGTATGTTAGCGGATACAATTTATGCTTTGGCAACACCACCATTTAAATCAGCGTTAGCAGTTGTTAGAATATCGGGTGACGATAGTATTAATATTGTTAATAATTTCTTTTCATGCGATTTAAATAAGTACAACAAAAATTCAATCGTAAATGGTGATATTTTAGATGAAAAAAATATTGTTGATAATGTTGTTTTGTTAATTTATCACGCTCCTAAAAGTTTTACGGGAGAAAATAGTATTGAAATAATTTGTCATGGTTCGATGCTTGTTGTTGAACAAATTTTTAAATTATTATCAAGATATGGTGCTAGACAAGCAAAAAACGGCGAATATACACAACGAGCGTTTTTAAATAGAAAACTTGATTTAATTCAAGCGGAAGCTATTCAAGATTTAATAGACGCTAAAACACCGCAAGCAAAAAATATATCAATGCTTTCGTTAAAAGGAGAAACAACAAAACAATTTTTGCCTATTAAACAGCAAATAGAGGATTTGTTATGTGACATCGAAGTTCATTTTGATTATCCAGAAGAAGTTGGTGATATAGAGTTGTCTTATATCGAAGTAGAAAAGAAAATCGATAAGATAATTGATGAAATTAATACATTATTAATTCATTCTAAAAAAGGCAAGATAATTAAAGATGGTGTAAATGTTGCTATTATTGGAAAACCAAACGTTGGAAAGTCATCAATATTAAATGCTCTTTTAGATGAAGAAAAAGCTATTGTGACTCCAATTGCTGGCACCACAAGAGATATTGTTGAGGGTGAAATAAATTGTCACGGAATAATTTTGCATTTATTAGACACAGCAGGTATTAGAAATAGTGATGATTATGTTGAAAATATTGGTGTGGAAAAAGCCAAATCAACAATTGAAAAAGCCGATTTGATTATTGTTGTTTTAGCTGCGGATAGTCAACTCGATAGTTATGATAAAGAGATATTAGATTTAACAAAAAACAAAAAAAGAATAATTGTATTTAATAAATCAGATTTAATAAATACCACGACTAAAGAACCAACAAATCTTTATATATCTGCTTTAAAAAAGGAAATAGACCCATTAAAAAAAGAAATTTTGAAAGTTTTAAACATTGAAGAAAATGACTTCGTAACGCCCTCGTTAGCTAACGCTAGACAAGAAGGTTTGTTAGAACAAATTAAACAATCTTTAAAAACTGCTAAAAGCGAAACAAAATTATTAAAGCCAATGGATTTAATTTCGATTAATTTAACAGCCGCTTATCAAGATAGTTTGCAGTTAATTGGGAAAACCCCAGACATAGATATCGCTAATGAAATATTTAAAAGGTTTTGTGTAGGTAAATAAAATGGAAATTTTTGACACTCATTGCCATTTGAATCATCCTGATTTATATAAAAATATAGAAAAAATCATTAAAGACGCACAAGATGTTGGAGTGAAGTATTTTTTAGTTGTTGGTTTTGATAAAGAAACTTCACTTAAGGCAGTAGAAATCGCTTCTAAATATGAAAACGTTTATGCAACAGTTGGTTTTCATCCTACCGAAATTGATGATGTTTCAGAAAGTGATTTTATCCAAGTAATGAATTTATTAAAACACCCAAAAGTAAAAGCATTAGGTGAAATTGGTTTGGATTATTATTGGATTAAAGATCACAACAAACAAAACAAACAAAAAGAATGGTTTGTTAAGCAAATTAAATACGCAAACAAAAACAACATTCCAGTAGTGGTGCACTGTCGTGATGCGATAATGGATTGCTACCAAATATTAAAACAATATGACACTAATCACAAAGGGGTTCTTCATTGTTTTTCTTCTTCCATTGAAATGGCAAACAAATTTACTAAGCTTGGGTATTATATTGGTTTAGATGGTCCAGTCACTTTTTTAAATTCAAAGCAGCCAAAAGAAGTTGCAAAAGAAGTTGATATTAATCATTTGTTGGTTGAAACAGACTGTCCATATTTAACACCACATCCGTATCGAGGACAACAAAACGAGCCAAAATTTATTACTTTAGTAATAGAAGAAATCGCAAAATTAAGAAATTTAAGTTATGATGATGTTGCAAACACAACATCTAATAATGCAAAAAAATTGTTCCACGTGTAAAATATGAAACAAAGTATTGATGGTTTTTTGATTGTTGAAGGGATTGCAGATAAAGCATTTTTATCCTCGTTTTTAAATTGCGAAATTATATGCATGGGTGGATATGATATGCCACGTGGAACATTAGACTACATATCACAACTCTGCCGTGTATCTCAACCAATAATATTAACAGATCAAGACGAAGCCGGAAGAATAATAGCAAAAAGATTGAAAAATGTTTTTCCTAATGCATTGAATGCATTAGTGGTGTTTAAAAATAGAAAAAATTATCAAAAAAATGGTATTGCAGAAACGTCAAAAGAAAGTGTACTTAATGCCTTAAGACCTTTTATAATAGATACCGAAAAATTTTCGTTTCAATTAACTAACAAAGATCTGGTTGATTTAGGTTTATTTGATGTAAAAAAGAGAAAATATTTGCAAAACAGACTTAAAATTGGAAATTGTAATTTTAAAACAACAATTAGACGACTTAATTATTTAAAATATACCAAAAAAGATATAGAAAGAGCGATGATAGATTATGATTATTGATAGTAAAACAATTAAAGATGTTTTTCGTCTCTTAGGAATTAATTCAAACAAAAATTTGGGCCAAAATTTTTTAATCAATCCTCAAATAGCAAACGACATTGTAGCATGTCTTCATCCTGATTTAGATTCTTGTCTTTTAGAGATTGGCTCGGGTTTAGGTTCTTTAACCCATTTTTTAGTAAATTCACATTTGGATATTGTTGAAATCGATAAATCATTAGTTAGATTTTTAAAAGATACCTACCCTAACGATAATATTAACATTTATAATGATGATATTTTGCAATTTGATGTTTCAAAATATGAATATATAATTTCAAATCTTCCTTATTACATAACAACAGATATTGTGACTTATTTGTTGTTGCACGCTAAAAGGGCTAAAAGAATTGTTTTAATGATGCAAAAAGAAGCTGCTGGTAGATTTATGAATCTAGAAAATAACGATGATTACGGTCCGGTTTCTATTCTTATTCATTTGTTAGGAAATATACAAAAAGAATTTTATGTTGGGAAAAACAATTTTTATCCAATTCCTTGTGTTGATTCTGTTGTTTTATCAATAGATATAGATACTAATAAAAGGACTGAAACAAATTTTAAAATTTATAAAATGTGTAAAGTCTTATTTAAAAATAGAAGAAAAACAATTTTAAATAATCTTACTAATTATCTTGCAAGCAAAGAAAAAGCATCTGAAATTTTAAAAAAAGTTAATATAGAAGCAAATTCAAGACCAGAAAATATAACAATTGAACAATATTGCAAACTATATTATTTATTAAATAATTAAGGTATAATAAAAATATGCTAGTTAAGTGTTATGCAAAAATAAATATAGTATTAAATGTTTTAGGAAAATATAACGATAAATTGCATGAGATAGATTCAATTATGCTTCCTTTAAAATTGCACGATTCTATACTTATTACCAAATTAAAAGACAATAGAGACAGCTTTGTTACCTTTGCTGATTATTCAATGGGTGGTTTTGAAAACAATTTATCGACATTAGCGTTAGAAAAATTTAAAGAAAAAACTGGATCAAATGAAGAATTTAGAATTTTAATTAATAAAGCAATACCGATTTCTGCAGGATTGGGTGGCGGTTCTTCTAATTGCGCGGGTACTTTAATTGGATTAAAAAGAATTACAAACAGCGATATATCTTTAGATGAATTAGCAAAAATTGGTTTTTCGCTAGGAAGCGATGTTCCATTTTTCTTATATAACGTACCTGCAAGGGTTCAGGGGGCAGGCGAAAAAATAACTCCTATTTTTGTTAAAAACGATTATTATGTTTTAATAGTCAAACCAAAAGAAGGACTATCTACAAAACTAGTTTATGATACAAGCGACAATTTTAAATTACCAGTATATGATATTGAAAAAACACTGATAGCGTTAGCAAATGGTGATGATGAGACATTAGTGGACGCTATTGGAAATAGTCTAGAAGAAACTTCAATTTCTTTATTAGAAGAAATACAAACAGTCAAAGACGAGATGAAAAATCTTGGCTTAAAAATTGTTTTAATGTCTGGTTCTGGCTCAAGTGTTTTTGCAATGTCCACCGATAAAAAATTAATAAAAAAAGCTTATAAATATTTCCTAAAAAAATATGAAGACTACGATATTGAATTTACATCAGTTTTAAAGGAAGAAAAAAGATGATTGGTAAAAAATTAGTTGCGATAGTTTTGGCTGCTGGTCATGGTACACGTATGCACGCTATTGATAAATCGTATAACAAAGTTTGTTATCCTATATTAGGAAAACCAATTGTAAGATATGTTGTTGATGCAATTAAAGTATTAAATCCCACTAATATAATTGCAGTAGTAGGCAGTGGAAAAGATGTTTCAACATCAATTTTAAAAGATGATTGTAAAGTAGTTGAACAGGTTGAGATTAATGGAACTCTTGGTGCGTTAAAATGCTGTGTCGATGAATTATCAAATTTTGATGGGGATGTAATAGTAGCGTATGGCGATATACCATTAATCGAGAAACAAACTTTATTGGAAATGTATGAAAAACACTGCAAAACCCATTCAAATTTAACAATTTTAACATCAATTTTACTAAATCCTTATGGATATAACAAAATAATAAGAGACAACAAAACGCAAGCTGTTTTAAAAATTAATGAAGAAAAAGAAATTGATTTTGACAATTATTCAACCGTTGAAGTTGATGGAGGAATATATATCTTTAGTTGCAAAGATTTAATAAAACATATAGATGAGGTTCAAAAGGATATAACTGGCGAATTGTCTATAATCTCTTTAGCGGAAATTTTCCATAACTCCAAATTAAAAATAGAAACATTTGTTACATCAGATAATCACGAAATTTATTCTATTAATGATAGATATCATATGGCTAAAGCATCTAAAATTTTAAAGAAAAGAATTAATGCGAAACTGATGCTATCTGGAGTTTCAATAGAAGATCCAAAAACAACATATATTTCACCCGATGTTGAAATATTACCTGATACAATTATTTTTCCAGGAACCACTATTGTTGGAAATTGTAAAATCGGACACTCTAATAGATTGGGACCAAACACCTTTCTAGAAAATGTTGTTATTGGAAATCATAATGTTATTACTTTTTCTCATATTAGTAATTGTAAGATTAAAAACAATACTAACATTGGTCCATATTCTAGATTAAGAGATGGATGTGTTATTGAAGATAATGTCAAAATCTCTAATTTTGTAGAAATAAAAAAATCACACATAAATAAAGATGTAAAATGTTGTCATCTTTCATATATTGGAGATGCTGAAGTTGGCGAAAGCACAAATATTGGATGTGGAACAATTACCGCTAATTATGATGGATTTAACAAACACAAAACAACAATAGGTAAAAATTGCTTTGTAGGTTCAGGAACTATTCTTATTGCACCAATCAAATTAAATGATAATTGTTTTACAGCAGCAGGTTCTACTATTACAAAAGATGTTAACTTTGACGAATTGGCTATTGAAAGAGTTGAACAAACCAATATTAAAGGTGGGTATTCTCGCGTTTTAGATAAAGCCAAAAATAAAACAAACAAAAAGAATTAATTATCGCGAAATTATGATATAATACACTTGCCATCGCGATAGCGATTCTCGAACCAGGTCAGGACAGGAATGTAGCAGCCTTAAGACAATTCGCTATGTGCGATGGTTTTGGTATTATGTTAAAAGATGATTCTTATTTCATGAAACTTGCTCTTAACGAAGCAAACAAAGCTTCTTTAAAAGACGAAGTGCCAGTAGGTGCTATTATTGTTAAGGATGGTATGGTGTTAGCAAAAGGACACAATTTAAAAGAAAGCAAAAACGATCCAACAGCGCACGCTGAAATTATTGCAATAAAAAAAGCATGCAAAAAGATTAAATCATGGAGATTAAATGGTTGCAAAATATATGTTACTATCGAGCCATGCCCAATGTGTGCCGGTGCAATAATTGCTTCTAGGATAGAAGAAGTTGTATATGGTGTTTCTGATGAAAAGGGCGGTTCGTTTGGAACCATATTAAATTTATCAAATGTCAGCGGATTAAATCATAAGGTAAATGTTAAATCCAACGTTTTAGCTAACGAATGCAGCATGATTATCAAAAGCTATTTTAAAAACAAAAGGGAGGTTAAAAAATGCAAAAAATTAACGCAAGCATCTTAACTTGTGGTGTGATATTAGCACTTTTAACTTCTTGTGATATAAATGGAAACAATTCTAGTTCTTTTACTTATGTTGGTCCAAATTCTTCTTCAAATATTTTTGTTTATAATATAGATTTTTCAAAAAAAGACGACCTATCAAATTTAATTGAAACTTTTACTGATAAAACTTTAAGTATCAAAGAAATTGAGAGTGTTTTAAAGATATTAAACACAAACGACTTACATGCGAACAATTCAAAATTAACTATTAAAGAATCAAATTTGTATGATTATTCTAATAACGACAATGCTGAAACTGTATTTGACGCAAATAATTTTGATTCGCTTTTAGAAATGAATTTAACACGCGATAATGATAATTACAATGTTACTGGTGATGCAACGTTTGATTACTATGGAATTGATGAAGACGGCACAGTAAAAGATTACGATATAAATGATGGAAAATATTTTGTAAATATTGATATAACTTCATCTACAATAATGCAAATTCTTGACCTAAAAGAAGAAACGTTAAATAAAGAATATTCCTATTATTTAACTGATTATAATTTGCAAAACTCCCTTAATTTAACACAAACAGATTATTTTTTAGATGCAATAAACGATATCAAATCTTCAACATTTTATTCTGAAAACGAAAAGGCATTTTATGGCGAAATAAAAGATGATTCATCCATAAATTTGGGTGTTATTGCTAAAAAATTATTTAGCGTTAATAGTGAAGAGACAAAGCCCCATACTATTAGTTATTCAACAACTGTCGATATTGTTTTAAAGGACGGAATGATAACAAAATTAGTCTATTCTGATCTAGTAGAAGCCGAATTTACCGAAGAAAAAGAAACGAAATTATTAGAAAAAAAAACTATTACTAACGAATTAAGTATAATCTAATACAAAACTAATTTTCCTCTTTTTAAAAGTTTAAATACAATATAATATTGTATATATGAATATTTTTAATATTTTTAAAAAGAAAAAACACTCAATTAATGTAGATAGAGTAGAAGCGGATTTAAATTTTGGTCTTAATGATGAGCAAGTAGATTTAAGAATAAAGGAAAAACTTACTAACAAAACCAAAAAAATAGTTGGGAAAAGTTATCCTGAAATTTTTATAAAAAACCTATGCTCGTTTTATAACATTTTGCTTTGTATCATTGCAATTTTATTGATATATGGCGGACAGTATTTTTCGTTATTTTTCATTGTTATTTATCTTGCCAATTTGATAATAGGCTTATATCAAGATATTAAAGCCAGAAGATTATTAACGAAACTTCAAATAATGACACAAGCCAAAATTGAAGTTATTAGAAATGGTAAAGTTGTTACCATACCAGTAGATGAAATAGTGTTGGATGATATTATAATTTTAAAATCTTCTAATCAAGTCCCTGTTGACGGCGTTATTTTAGATTCTGTTCTTGGTGTTAATGAATCAATGCTTACAGGCGAATCTCAAACCATCTATTTAAAGAAAGGCGATAAAATATTAAGTGGATCATATATTACTTCTGGAAGTGCAAAAATTAGAGCGATGCATGTTGGAAATGATAATTATGTTCAAAAACTTGAAAAAGAAGCCAGAAAGAAAAAAGCCTCAAAATCCCAATTAAAAAAAGATTTAGATAATTTATTTAAAGTAATTGGTTCAATTGTTATTTTGGTTAGCGTTTTAACATTTGCAAGTCAATGGAATAATTTAATTGATAATTTTCAAAACACGATAGGATTTGTAGCGGGTTCTCTTGTATCTATGATACCTGCAGGATTATATTTGCTTTCATCAGTTACACTTACTGTCGGGGTATTAAACTTATATAAAAAAAGAACAATGGTTCAAGATTTTTATGCACTTGAAATGCTCGCTCGTTCGAATTGTTTATGTTTAGATAAAACCGGCACCATTACTGATGGAACAATGTCGATGAATGAATTGGTTTTAATTGATAAATCTTATAAAGAAGAAGATATAGAATTAATAATTGCTAATATTTTAAGTGCGACAAAAGATGATAATGCAACCGCGAAAGCATTAAAAAAAGCATTTCCATTTAATGCAACTGAGGAAGCTATTTATATTTCTAGTTTTAATAGCGAAAACAAATATTCTTTTGTGACTTTTAAAAAGAATACATATGTTTTAGGAGCCGCTGATGGGATGAAAATGGATGGGAAAGAAAAAATTTTGAAACTTATTCAAACTTATACCGCCAGCGGAAAACGCGTTATTTTATTAGGAAAAGGAAAAGAAAAACAACTAGATGGCACAACTTTAAACTGCAAAGTTGAGCCATTAGCTATTGTCGTATTGGAAGACCACATAAAAGAAGACGCAAAAGATACCATTAAATGGTTTCAAGAAAATGATGTTAAAGTTAGAGTTATTTCTGGTGATGATGCCCTGACAGTTTCACAAATCGCTCGTCGTGTTGATATTAAAAATGCCGAAAATTATATTTCTTTAAGCGGATTAACCAACAAAGAAGTTAAAGAAGTTGCAACAAAATATACTGTTTTTGGTAGAGTAACCCCAGAACAAAAAGAAATCTTAGTTGAAACATTTAAAGAAAATGGTGAAGTTGTCGCTATGACTGGTGATGGTGTTAATGATATTTTAGCTTTAAGAAAAGCGGATTGTTCAATCGCGATGGCTAATGGTTCAGACGCTGCACAAAACGTTTCGCAGCTCGTTATGCTTGATTCTAATTTTGCCTCTCTTCCAAGTGTTGTTGCTGAAGGAAGAAGAGTTATAAATAATTTACAAAGAACTTGTTCTTTGTTTTTAGTTAAAACAATATTTGCAATGACTCTATCAATTATATTTGTAATTTTAGGATTCTTTAATGGCGATGTTTATCCATTTAAAACAAATCATTTGTATTTATGGGAATTTACAGTAATTGGTTTAGGATCGTTTTTTGTTGCATTAGAGCCAAACAAAGATATTTTAAAAGGAAAATTCATACCAAATATTTTAAAAGGCGCTGTTCCTGGTGCGATTATGATGCTTACATCTGTTGGAATTATGGAATTGTTAAAATATTTGCAGCAAGCAAACATTGCTTATACTGGAGTGTTTAATGATGAAATTTTCTTAACTATGTGTTTTGTATTATTTTCTATTTTATCTCTTGGAAATTTATATCGAGTTTGTACGCCTTTTTCAAAATATAGATTAATTGTTTTTATTAGTATGGTGACACTAAATTTAGTAGGGATGGGCTTTGGTGTTTTGCTTGAATATACAGTTGGATTCACATCGTTATTTAGTGTTAATTTTGAATCATTAATAGGAATAAATTATATTGAAATGCTAGTGATTATTATTGGTTTATTAGGTGTGTATTTAATTGGCACTTCTTTGATGAATTTAATAATAAATCATAGAAAGGAAAGCAAAAAATGATTAAGATTTCTCCTAAAGTTGAAGAAGCATTAAAAAATAATAAACCTGTTGTGGCATTAGAAACCACGATTATATCGCACGGAATGCCGTATCCAGATAATATAAATACTGCTTATGAAGTAGAAAAAATTATCGAAGAAAATGGTGCTGTTCCAGCAACTATTGGAATAATTGATGGCGTAGCGGTTATCGGTATGAGTCATGATGAAATTAAAGAATTTGGTCTAAGAAAAGATATTAAAAAAGTTTCGCGTCGTGATTTGTCATATGTATATAGTAAAAAATTATGGGGTGCAACAACAGTTGCCGCCACTATGATATTAGCAAAGCAAGCCGGCATTGAAATTTTTGTTACGGGTGGTGTAGGAGGCGTTCATAGAAACGCTCAACAAACTTTTGATATTAGTGCTGATCTTCAAGAACTATCTAAAACTGGTGTTACTGTTATTTGTGCTGGCTGCAAATCTATTTTAGATTTGCCATTAACAATGGAATATTTAGAAACAATGGGAGTGCCGATTTTTGGATACCAAACAAACGAACTACCAGCTTTTTATACAAGTAAATCAAATATTAAACTTGAATATCAATTATCTAATCCAAAAGAAGCTGCTGATGTGATATATGAACAAAGAATTAATAAATTAGACAATGGAATTTTAATTACAAATCCTATTCCAAAAGAAGCAGAAATGGATGCAAATTTTATTGAGTCTATTATTAAAGAAGCGGTTTTTAAAGCAAACACATTAGGTATCAAAGGAAAAGAGATAACCCCTTATCTTTTAAAAACAATTGTCGAGATGACTAAAGGAGATTCTTTAAAAGCTAATATTGCATTAATATTAAATAATGCAAAATTAGGAGCACAAATTGCAAAAGAATACGCTAAAATAAAAAGCAAGTAGGGAAAGAAAATGATAAAAACAGAATATCGCTTAGCAAACGCTTTAAAAGAGTTAATGTCTCAAGATAAATCATTAGATGATATATCTGTTACTCTTTTGACTAAAAAATGCAAAATAAATCGCCAAACTTTTTATTATCATTTTCATGATATTTATGATTTGCTTACTCTTGTATTTTTAAATGAAGAAATTCCTCATATTAAAGAGGTAAAAGATTTGAATCAACTTTTGGAAATTATATTTAGTTATTATAAAGAAAATTCTCGTTTTTTAGACGGAGTAATTCAAAGTGCATGTAAAGATTTATTATCAGAGTTTTTGTTTAACAATTGTTATCAAACAATTTTTAGAATTGTAAATTTACATAATGATAGTAAACAAATTACTTTGAGTGAAAGAAAAACAATTGCAAGATTATATGCAGCAGGCTTTAGCTACACTATTGCATTCTATTTTCAAAATAGTAAAAGAAAAACGCTAGAAGGATTAAAAAATAATTTCTTGTTAATTAATGATAATTCTTTGCAAAACTCAATTAAAAATATAATAAATGCGAGAAAAAATAATGGAAAATAGTTATACATTAAATCTAACAACAAAATTATTTTTTGGAAAAGATGAGCATTTAAAAATAGGAAAAATTTTAAATGAATACAATTTTCATAATGTTTTAACTGTATATGGAAAAAACAGTGCTGTTAAAAGCGGATTGATTCAAACTATCACTGATTGTTTAAAAGAATATAATATTGATTATTGTTTTTTGAGTGGAGTGCGTGCTAACCCCACAATTGATTTGGTAAGAAATGGATTAGAATTAGCAAAAAAAGAAAACATCGATTTTATTTTATGTGTCGGTGGTGGTTCGGTTATTGATACAGGAAAATTAATAGCCACATCATTTTATTATAACGGAGATCCTTTTGATATTTCTCGTCATATATTTTCACCTACTAGACGCATTGAATTTGGTGTTATTTTGACTGTAAGTGGTTCTGGATCAGAAATGTCAAATTCATGCGTTATACAAGATGATAAACTTGGAATAAAGTTAGGATATACGAGTCAATTAAATAGACCTCTTTTTGCTATTTGTAATCCTTGCTTAACTTTTACTGTAAGTTATAAGCAAACATGTATCGGCATAGTTGATACTTTAATGCACACTTTAGAAAGATATTTTTCTTACGATAGCAATGAAAATCCCCTTGCGGATGATTTTGCTGTTGGTCTTTTAAAAAATGTAATTAATAATTCTATCAACATAAAAGAAAATCTTTTTAACTATGATGTAAGAAGTAATTTGATGTTAGCGTCTAGTTTTTCACATAACGGAATCACTTCAATTAATAAGGAATATGTAATGCCTGTTCATAAACTAGAACACGTTATAAGTGCACTTTATCCTGATGTTAGTCATGGAGAAGGGCTTTCTATTTTATTTATTGCTTGGGCAAAGTATTATTATGTTTATGAAATAGATAAATTTGATTACCTTGGACGAAATCTTTTTCATCTTTCTTTTAAAAGCAAATATGAAAATGCTAAAATGTGTGTAAATGAATTTGAAAAGTTTTTTAAATCATTGAATATGCCAACTAGTTTTAAAGACTTAAATCTTGTTGTTGATAGTAATCTATTAGTACAAAAATTATTGGAAAGTGGTACACGTGTGATTGGCCACAGAAACAAAGATATGGATTTGGCTGTCGCAAGAGCAATTTATCAATTAGCGATTGATTAGGAGGTTATTTATGAAAAAAGAAGATATAACTGCGTTGATAGTTTATGTATTCATCATTGCTTTAGCTATTATTTTTGGATTAGTTATTCTACAAAATAGAGAAACTACAACAAGTTTAGGCGGTGTAGAATATGCAATATTTATCATTGGAGCAATAATTACAGGTGTATTATTTAACTCTATTATGTTTGAATTAATGCATTTAGCAGGTGCAAAAATTGGGAGATATGAAGTAATTAAATTTGATGTTTTAGGATTTTGTCTTTATAAAGAAAACGGAAAATTTAAATTTAAATTTGCTGGATTTGATGGGTTAACTGGCGAAACAAAAATTATACCAAAAAAAGATGCAAAAAAAGAACCAAATCCACGCCCATATTTATTATTTGGAACACTTTTTTATGTAGTTGAATTAATTGCGTTTGTCACGATGTTTGTGGTGTTTAATTTAAGCGCTGATCCTGTTTTATGTGATATTGCCTATTTCTTATTAGTGGTTGTGTTTATAGGTGGAATGATTTTTCTTTACAATATTCTTCCTTTCAAATTAGATTCAACAACAGATGGGTATCGTTTAACATTAGTTAGCAACCCAAAAAACAAAGTAGCTTTTAATGAATTGTTGCGTGTTGAATATGAGATAAGTCAAGGCAATAAAGATGTTGAAATAAAAACTTTTGAGGAAATCACAAATTTTACCGCGGATTTAAATTTAAACAAAGTTTATCTTTTATTAGAAAAAGATAATTTTAAAGACGCTTTGGTTTTAATTAATCAAATTATTGAACACAAAAAAGATATTTCTGAAAAAGTATATATTAGAGCGATTGCACAAAAAGTATATATAGAAATCATGACAATGTCTTTAGAAGATGCAATAAAAACATTAGACGAAGAAGTTCCAGCTGATTTAAGAAGAGATATTTCAAAAGATGACACTATGGTGTGTTCTAGAGCCTATATCCTTTTAGCAGGTTTACTTGATAAATCTAAATCAGAATGCCTTATTACTATTTCTAATATCCAAAAAGCTTTTAAAAGAACCGCTCCGGCAAGAAGAGCAATAGAAATTAAATTATTCAATAAAGCTTTGGATAAAGTTATAGAAGCTCATCCAGATTGGGAATTTGAACAATATCGTTTAAAAGAGTTAGAAGAGCAAAAAAACAAAGAAAAGAAATAATGTTGTTTAACATAAAAGAGGCTGTTAAGAAATTAAAAACTTAATGGCCTTTTTTTATTTTAAAAGAAAAAAGTCCGAAAAATCGGACTT
>CALVSI010000006.1 GCA_944358985.1 uncultured Bacilli bacterium
CAATGTTAGATAATTACTATAACAAACCAAAATAAAAAGGGCTCTACTCACCATCTAGGTTTTCGAACAGCCCCTTTCATAATAAATTATTAATATATTTTCTACTTATTCTTTAACTTCAGCATCGCTGATTTCAGAACTTAAATTATTGATTTGTCCTTGTAATCTAGCAGCGCGTCGGCTTTCTTTTTCGGCTTCGCGATCATAACCTGTCGCATAAATACATAAAACTATAACGCACAAGATTACACCAATCGTTAATAAAACTAAGCCCCAGTTAGTAAAGGACATACCAAATAAAGAAATATATGTTTGTTGAGCTTGGTACAATGGAAAATCACTAACACGGATATCCGCAAATTCAACAATTAAACCTAATATAATTTCAACAATGCCCCAGATAGCTAAAATGCCGCTGATGGAATAAAAGACAATTTCTTGCACGTGAATTTTGTTTTTGGATTTAGTTTTCATAATTAAACCTCCAATGCATATTTATTTATAACATAAATAATTTTTTAAATAAACAAATTTAATTATCATTTCTTACATCTGATTTTTCTAAAGATTCTTCTGCGTGTTTAGCGGCTTGCTCTTTAGCGAGCTCCACCATTTCTTCCATAATTGGTTTATAAGCATTTTGCCAATTAAATTCGGCATCTTTAATATATTCATCAAGATGGGTGAAATGAGTTTTAAACAAATCAGAAAAAGAGCGGTTGTCTCTTCTTTGACGTCTTCCTTCTGTCATTTCTAATAATTGAATGCCTTCATCTAATAAATCTAATGTTTTGTTGTCGGTTAAGTGACAATTTTGTCTAGAGGAACGAATATAAGATGCATATTTTGCCAACTCGTTTTTGACGATAAAATTACTCTGGGGTGTTTGTACACCTTTTGATTCATTCATTACTTTATTATATTCAGCAAATGACTTTTCATAATCAATCATTACAAGTTTATCTAATACCGAGCGGTAAAGACTTTCGTCAGTCAACAATAACTTAATTGTAGGTTCCTCTAATTCATTATTTTTTCTTGCAAAATTGATATAAGAAAAAATAATACCGCGAAGAATTTCTGTTAATTCGACAACATAATCATAAATTTTAATATGTTGGGTATGATCAACCCTAACACTTCCACCCGCTACTACTAAAACCGTCGAAGAATCACTATAAATATCGTCGACAAAATTTTGAAGTTTAGATAAAATTTCTTGTCCTTTTTCGCCATTTTTATCTAAAAAATTTTTTAAGGCAGTGTTTTTAGTTAAATTGTCCTCGATTACTTGTTTTCTTGCGTTATAAATTGCTACAGGATGATCTCTATCAATCGCAAATTCTAAAGTGTTTCTAACATTTAAAAGTGTCATGTATAAATTAGCAATATATCTACTAGTGTTGTTCATTTTTGCTCCTTTCTAACAAATACTTTTCTAACTTATAAACGCGTGAAATTTTATGACTCGCATATTTCTTCACACTCGGATAGGCATGCGACATCACAAATGAATTTTCTTTAAAAGATTTAAACATTGAAATATCATTACCGCTATCGCCGACAACATATACATCTTCATCGCCGTGATTGATGAATTTTAAATACGTTTTCAACGAATTTCCTTTACTACAACCATATGGAGAAAATTCTAATGCAATTCCCATCCATGATGATTCTATCGAAGGATATTTTTCGATAATTTCTTTGTTTATTTTTTTATTTAAGTTACTATATTTTCTACCAAAGCCAAAGAAACATTTAACACTATATAACCTACCACTTTTTAATTGATTTTTAAATAATTTTGAATCTGCAATAAAATCTTCTCTATAAATTCCAAAAGCTAATTTATACCAAAACAAATATAGTTTTTCAAAAAATTTCCCAATTTTGATATGTACTTTCAATATAAGAGGCATACCTTTGCACGTCAAAATATACGCGATTGGGTTGTATTCTTCATAAATATCATCAAGAATTGATTTTAAATTTTCGTTTGGAATTGATAAATCTTGTTTAACGACACCATCGCATTTAATAATTGAACCAGTGAGTGCTATATAATCAACACTTAAATTAAGTTCATCCACAACTTTTTCACAAAATTCCTGTGTTCTAGAGGTAACAAGAACAACTTTATTTCCTTCCTCTACAAATCTTTTCAAAAATGAAGTATTTTTTTTGCTTACAAGACGCTTATGTCCTTTTGGATAAAATAAAGTGCCGTCCAAATCTAAAGCCAAAATCTTTTTCATAGTTAGCATTATACACAATTTAAATGCAAAAACAAACCGAGTTTTTTTCTAAATTTATTTTATATAAAATTAACAATTTTATTCGATTGACTTCAACGATTCCACCATTTGAATCTTTTTAATTTTATAAGTTAATAAAGCGTTGACAAGCAAAGCGGTACCAATAGTAATTAATATTGATAAAACATAGCTTAATGGATATACGACGTATAAAAATTCCACCAGCGGAGTTAAATTAACAATTAAAACAAGAATTTCCATTGGCAATCCTAAAAACATTCCAAGAGTAACTCCAATAATTGTCAATGTCATGCTTTCTATTAATAAAGAATTAGCAATTTCTAATCTTGAAAAACCTAAAACTTTTAAAGTGGCAATATCTCTTGCTCTTTCTTTATAGTTTAATAAGCATAAATTATATAAAACCACTACCGCGAGTAAGATGGCAAAAACTTTTACCGCAAGTGTCATTAATTGAATACTAGACATATAATTGTTGATTATATCAATGCTTTCTTGTTTTGTTCGACATCCTGAAATTCCATTTATTGAAACGACATCATTTATAATTTGATTAGATGTTTCGTTTTGGGAAAAACTAATCCATGCATTAGTTTTAATATTAAATAAAGTATTATAATTATTGTAAGTACTATTTATGTATATTCCATGCATATAAAATACTTCCAATATATAACCAACTTCTCCTTTAAAATTAAATCCTATCGAAGAAAAATCTATTTTATCCCCAATTGATAATCCTAATTGATTTGCAACTTTATTAGATACTACTATTTTATCTTTTAATTCGAAATCATCTAATTTAAAAAACGAAGAATTATCTTCTAAAACATAAACATAGCTATCATAACTTTTGTCATTAAATGTAATATTAGTGGGTAAATTTGTATATTCTTCAGCTTTATCTATACCTTCAATAGAAAGTAACTCGTCTTTGTGTGATGAAGTGTTTGAATAAAAAACAAATCCATCCGCAGCAAAAAAATGTTTAACATCGACGTTTATACCATTTTGTAAAGTATCGTCGATTCCAAAACCACATACTAAAAGTGCACTACACCCCATAATTCCAATAATGACCATCAAAGATTTTGTTATATTCAATCTTATATTTCTAAAAGCCATTTTAAATGGAATCGCTTTGCTTGATTTGATATAGTCTTTTTTAGGTGGTTTAATCGTTTTAACAATTATCCCATTCATGCTTTGGCTAGGATTTAGTTTAACTCTTTGACGAATAACTAAATATGTTACTAAAATAGTCGCCAATATTGTTAAAATACTAGAAATTAATGCTTCAGGAATACTTATTGTATACACCATCGCTGGTAATGAATATAAAATAGCGTATTTTTGATTCATTATTAAAGGTAAAATAAACGGTCCAAGAACAATACCTAAAACTATACCAATTAAAATAACAAAAGAGGCTAAAGACATATAATGAATAATAATTTGAGCATTGCTTAGACCTAACGCTTTTAAAGTTCCAATTTGAATTTGATCTTTAATAATTAATTGTGAAACAGTTGTTAAAACTACTAATATTGCCACTAAAAAGAAAACAATTGGAAAAATATAGGCGAGTTGTTTAGCTTGAACAATATCATTTTGAACAATAACATTAAAGGGCTGATTATCCACTGACAAACTCAAAAGTAAATTATTTTCTTTGCCTTTGCTAGCAAAATAATTTTGAATTTTATCCATTACAATTGATGTTTTACTTGAATCATTTAATTTGATTACATATTGATTTGATGAAAACAAATTATGAATATTGTTTTGAATAACTTGAATAATATTAATACCGCTATTGCTCGCTAAGTTTAGTAATGTTTTTAATTCAAATAAGGGGTCGTCTGATGTAATTGGATATGGGATTGCGTAGTTTTCTTCAATCATTTGATCTAATGTTTTTAAGAATAATTTTTTAGATAAAACAAAATTTGAACTATTAATTAGTGAAGATTGAACATTCTCAGCAAATTCAGCACTGCCAGTTATTTGAAATCGCATATTTAAATATGCTGAATCAAATATATTCTTCTTCCCCTCATTCGTATTTGTTAGGGCATTTAAAACATCCATCGCAGTAAAATCGTTAAATACTTTCAATTCACTCAAGGCTGATTGGTAATTAGAAATAGAAAAATTAACAGGTACTTGAAGATAATTTCCCTCATAATCTTTCCAAACAATGGTTGTTGAATTATTGTCTTGAGTTTCTAATAAACGATAATCCATGATTAAAAAATTGGTTTGTTCTTTGTTATCTGTATTAGCAGGACAATTGATTGTCGGAATGTAATCGTATAATAAAGCATTTGAAGTATATGAATTTAAGTCGCTTGAAATAGTGAATCTTTCTTCTACAACACCATTATCACCCACTATTTCACGAATTTTCTCAATATCAGTGCTTTTATTTTCATTATCGTTTTCACTTAACAATTCAAAACTTATGTCAGAGTTATTTAAAGTTAACCATATGTCCGCAATATTTCCTTCTTCGTACAATTGATTAACACGATTATTTATCGATTTTGCATTACTAGTTAATCCAACATATAAAGTCATTGCGATTGCACTAATAAAAATAACAGCAAGAAATTGAAAACGAGAACGTAAAAACGTTCTAACGTTCATTTTTGTTAGCAAAGAAAGTGTTGAAACTTTTTTTACCATATTATTTTATCCGGGTCGGATGGATTTTTATTTTCTTCGTCTTTAATAATTTTTCCATCCTGTATATGCAAAACGCGATCAGCAACTTTGGCTATTTTGCTGTTGTGAGTAACAATTACTACAATTTTTTCATATTTTTTAGAAACATCGCGAAGCAATTTAATTATTTTCCCCCCAGTTTTGCTATCTAAAGCACCAGTTGGTTCATCACAAAGTAAAAGGGTTGGATTCTTAACAATTGCACGTGCAATAGCAACACGTTGCTGCTCTCCACCAGATAATTGACTTGGAAAATTTCTCATTCTTTGTTTTAATCCAACACCATCTAAAACTTCTTCGCTATCTAATGGATTTAAAGCAATAGATTCATTTAATCTAACATTTTCAAGTGCGGTCAAATTTGGCATCAAATTATAAAACTGAAACACAAAGCCAATATCATGTCGGCGATATTTTGAAAGCTGTTTGTCATTAAATTTGATGATATCTTTTTCATTAACAATACAAGATCCGCTAGTCGCAGTATCCATTCCGCCTAATATATTAAGTATTGTCGATTTACCCGCTCCTGAGGCACCTAAAATGACAACAAATTCACCTTTTTTTATTTTGAATGAGACATTATCTAATGCAGTTACTTTTGTTTCTTTAGTAGCTCCATATATTTTTGTGACGTCGGTTAAAATAACTTCATATATTTCTTCTTGATTTATCATGCAATTATCATATCACTATTAAATTTAAATTGATATTTAAATGTAATAAAAAACACCTTAAGTGCTTTCTACATAAGGTGTTTAATATATGAAATGTTATTTCATTGGATTTTCAGCTTGAATTACTCCATATCCTCCATCGGTTCTAACATAGACAACCGAAACACGATCATCTTCTTCGTCTAAATAAACAAAGAAGTTGTGACCTAAAGCATCCATTCTAGTAATCGCTTCTTCTATTGACATCGGTTCTAAATAATATGATTTTGCACGAACAATCACATCTCTAACATTTGGCGTTGGTTCGCTTTCATCTTGAATGTTTTCAAAGGCAATCGCTTCGCCTAATGATGGTTTAGCGGTATTTCTTGCCATACGGGTTTTTAATTTTCTCATTTGTCCTTGCAATTTGTCCATTGCTAAATCAATAGCAGCATATAAATCTTTATCAGAAACTTCAGCACGCAAGGTCATTTTTGGAATGAAAATTGTTATTTCCACCTTTTGTGAATTTTTCTTTGCGCTGCAAACAACGCGGCACGTAACATTCTCGTTAATCAAAAAGTATTTATCCATACGAGAAAGTTTCTTTTTCAGTGCGGATTCAATACCTTTTGTTATTTCGATTTGTTTTCCGATAATTTGGTATTTCATATCCAACTCTCCTTTCTTAAATATAATTATGGTATGAAGGTTGTTTACAATTTTATTATAAGGTTAAATGGTTAATAAAAACAATTTTTTTACAAAAATATTTGATATTTGCACAAAATTTATATCGAATGTAACATTTTCTTAATTTCATCAACTTTATCTAGTTTTTCCCATGGTAAATTTAAATCTGGACGACCAAAATGACCATAATTTGAAAGTTGACTATATTTAAAACTAGGATTAGTTAAATTAAAATTTTTGATAATCATGCCTGGACGGCAATCAAAAACTTTTTTAATAATATTTAAAATTAATTCATCAGAATATTTGCAAGTATGAAATGTTTTGATTCCAATACTAAGAGGGTGTGAAATTCCAATCCCGAACGCTAATTGGACTTGTATTCGATCACAAACTCCTGCTGCTACTAAATTTTTAGCTATATATCTTGCCATATATGCACCACTTCTATCAACCTTAGTTGGATCTTTTCCAGAAAATGAACCACCTCCGTGTTCGGCGGTACCACCATACGTATCTACAATAATTTTTCTTCCAGTTAAACCAGTATCACCAGTTGGGCCGCAAATGACAAAACGCCCAGTCGGATTAATATAATAGGTAAAATCAGTATTTAGGTTAAATGATTTAACAACATTGACCATTATTTCATCGTGAATATATTTTTTAAATTTATCTAAATCTACATTTGGTTCATGTGAACAAGACATCAAAATCGTATCAACACGGATATTGTTTTTATCAGTATAGTCGATAGTGACTTGTGATTTCATATCCGGACGAGCACCAACAAATTTGCCTTCTTTTCTCAATTTTGTAGCTATCCTGACAAGTTTATGAGCGATGCTTATCGCCAGTGGCATATATCCTTCTGATTCATTACTAGCATAACCAAACATAATACCTTGGTCACCAGCACCTGTATCTTCTATCTTTTCTTTTTTTATACCCATTGAAATATTATCGGATTGCTTATTAACTAAATTAATAATCTTAACCGTATGATAATCAGTACCAATATTTGGATTATCATAACCAATATCTTTTAAAACATTTTTTGTAATATTATCAAAATCAATAACAGCTCGACTTGTTATTTCTCCTGCAATTATAACAGTATTTTTTGTAACTAATACTTCACACGCAACACGAGATTCTTTATCTTGACTTATCGCGGAATCTAAAATTTCATCCGCTATTCGATCACATATTTTATCAGGATGACCTGGAGCGACAGATTCGGATGTAAATAATATTTTTTCCATATTCCCTCCTAAAAATAAAACCTCCAGAAAGGAGGTTATAATCTTATCCTTTCATCGTTCAGATATTTGTATCTGCTAGGAAAAGCACTTACTATAAAAGAGTTGCTACCGCATTTTTTCATTCCCAGTATGCGGTTCTTGATGAAACTAAATTGATTATACTAACTTATGGATTTCAATGCTAGTGAAATTTGATCAGGACAAGACGTTTGTCCGTTTTTAGAACCAGGACATTTAATTCCTTCAAGCAAAGAAATGGCTTTGCTAATTTCCATTCCTTTTAATAAATTTGATAGCCCAAGCGTATTTCCTGGACATCCTCCAATGATATGAATGTTTTTAATAATGCTATTATCATAAGTAATAACATATTTTCTTGAACACACATTTTCAGGGATATAAATAATTTCTTTTTCCATTATTTTATTAATGTTCCAAATACTTCACCACGGCAATTAGCAGCATTAGATTCGTCAGTATCAATGTGCATAGCTAATTTAAAATCATCACGAACACGAACCACAACATCACCAAATATAGTTTTGCGGTCAGTAGTGTCAACTTCTACTGAAACTATATCACCATTGTTTACACTAAATTCTTTTGCATCTTCACTAGTCATATGAATGTGTCTTTTTGCGACAATTAAGCCTTCATTAAGTGAGATTTCACCTTTTGGACCTCTTAATATAATAGGAGCAGAATCTTTTGTATCACCAGATTCTCTAATTGGAGCACTGACGCCTAAAGTGCGACAATCAGTTAAAGACATTTCCACTTGAGCATTTTTTCTAAAAGGTCCCAAAATAGATACACGAGAAATAGTGTTTTTTGGACCAACAACATCTAAACGAACATCGCTTACAAATTGTCCTGGTTGCGATAAATACGCACGAACATTTAAAGTGGCATCCTCTCCGCAAAGAACTTTAAATTGTTCTTCATTAACATGAATATGTCTTGCACTTGTTTCAACTAAAATTTTTTTCATAATTTCACCTCAAAATAATATTATTACTAAAATAAGAAAAAATCATCATTTTATTCTATAAAATGTATTAAATTTATTTTTTTAGGTTTAAAATAAAACCATGGAAATTGGAAATTTAAATTTAGAACTTAATCACGCTATTAAAAGTAAAGATATTGAGAAAATAAATTCTATTTTTGAAACATTCCCAACAATAGATATTGCTGAAATAGTTGATGACTTAAAAGATATAACAGATGTTGTATATATTTTTAGAGTTGTTAAAAGTTCTTATACCGCGGAATTATTTAAAGATTTAAGTAGCACCAAACAAGAAGAATTGATAAATAGTTTTTTAGATAAAGATATTGTTAAAGTTCTTTCATCTGCATTTGCTGATGATGTTACTGACTATTTATCTGAAATGCCTGCAAATTTGGTCAGTAGAATATTAAAAGTTGCACCTAAAGACATGCGTGAAGACATCAATCATTTATTAAATTATAAAGATAATACAGCGGGATCTATAATGACTACTGAATTTTTACTGTTTGATGAAAATGAAACAATTAAATCAACAATTTCAAAAATAAAGGAAAAGGGAAAGCAAGCTGTAACAATATATACAATTTTTATTCGGGATAGTCTAAGAAATTTAGTTGGAACTGTCGATTTAGATGAATTGCTTTTTAACGATACTACAAAACCTTTAAAAGAAATTATGAATAAAAAGTTTCAAACCGTTGATGTAAATTTAGATCAAGAAGAGGTTGCTAAATTATTTAAAAGATATGATTTAACCGCTATGGCGGTATTAAATAGCGATAAAAAAATATGTGGAATAATTACTGCAGATGACATTTTTGATGTTATAACTGAAGAAGCGGCTGAAGATATTTCAAATATCTCTAACGTTTCTAAAATTGATAAACCATATTTAGAAACCCCAATAATGAAACTTGTTTTAAAATGTGCCCCTTGGATTGTGGTTTTAATGATTTTGCAAGTCTTTTCTAGCATGATATTGTCTTCGTTTCAAAGTGAAATTAATAAATTCGCAATACTGAGCGTTTTTTCACCGATGATTTTGGATGCAAGTGGGAATTCTGGAGGGCAAACCACTGGCTTAATGATACGCTCGCTTGGTTTAGATGAAATACATCGCGGAGACTGGAAAAAAGTTGCATTAAAAGAATTTCTTGTTGGAACAATTGTTGGTCTAATAGTGTCGGTTTTTGCTTTTGGCTGGGCGATGTTAGAAATGTCAACTGGTCTTGTCTCATGTCATATTGAAGATTACCCTGCTATCCAAGGCGTTAGCAACGATACGATTCTTCATCTTGTTGTAGCGGGACTTGTCGGAATAACATTGTTAATTTCTATTGTGCTTTCAAAATTATTTGGCGTTGGATTATCATTTATAGCATACAAATTAAAAAAAGATCCAGCAGTTATGGCACAGCCGCTTGTTACAACTCTAGTTGATATATCATCCCTATTGATTTATTTTGGTGTATGGATGTTATTTTTTGAATATTTTCTTGGCATATAAATTTTAAGTATTACAATAGTCCTATGAATAAAACTATCGATAAGAAAAAAAACATATGGTACGAACTACTAAGATTTTGTATCACTGGATTAGTCAGTGCACTATTTGATTATTTAACTTGCCAATTAATTATTTTGGCTTTTTCAAATGCAAATATTAATCAATATGCTATCACTGCAATTTCAACAGCGGGTGGCTTTATAATTGGTGTTATTATTAACTACTTAATGTCAACTTTTTGGGTATATCAAAATGTTGACAAAAAAACTAAGACCAAAACACCTCTTTTCATTTTTTTATTTGTTTTGTTTTCTTTCCTTGCGATGGTTATATCTATACTAGTGATGTTACTATGCGATTTAGTTGTGGAAAGTTCTTTTGGACAGAGCATCAGTGAATTATCAATTATTGATTTATTTAAAGATTATGGATGGAATTTTATTGCACAGGGTATATTTTGGTCATATGCAATTTCATTTGTCCTTAAAACCTTAGCAGGACTAATTTTTAATTATTTCACAAGAAAATATATTTTGTATAAAGCACCAAAAGAAGAAAAACAGGAAAATTAAATAAAATATTTATTTTTATTCGTTCTTTTGTTAGAATAACGAAGCATGCACGAGTGGCGGAACTGGTAGACGCGTACGTTTGAGGGGCGTATAAGGCAACTTGTGTGAGTTCGATTCTCATCTCGTGCACCATTTAAAAAATATGCTCTTTCGCTAAACTAAACTAGTTATAAGAAGGAGTTTTTTTTATTGATTTATACATTGTCTAAATTATGTTATTTTTATAAATTAATTTTTCTTTTATAATATTTTCGAGGTGATTTGCATGAAAAAAATTTTAAAATCCTTATTTTTGTTTTTGTCGACCTGCTTAGCTATTGGAGCGGTTTGCATGATTTTCGTTTCTCCATTGCAGTTTTACGTTGATTCATTAGAAAATGTTGACCCGCTTTTAATTCCTTATAACAATGCTTATTTTGGTGGCGATTTAGTATATACAATTAAAATTTTGTTTATTGATACTGAAATTAATTTAGGAACGTTAAATTTCAATTATCTTCCAGTTATTGGATTTATTATGATTTTAGTAGGCGGAATTTTGTCATTATTGATGATGCTAAAAAGAAGAAAGAAAGGTTTATTTTTCTTAGCAATGTGTCTTGCAAGTATTGCACTTACAATAGGTGGCGGTGTATTAACCTTTTTTGTTCGCGATGGATTCTTAGCAGTAAATGAAATTAGTGATTGGCCAGAATTTATTTTGGATACAATTCAAATAACTTATGCACCATATCTTTCCATCTCATTTGCTTGTGCTAGCGGTGCACTGACACTAATTTCTCTTTTTATTAAAAGCAAAAAATAAATACTTTTAATACTCGATATTTTTATTTAAAATTATACCTAGCGGAGGTGTTTTTATGGCGAAATTTAAAAAAGTTATAACAAGCGAAACCATGATGTTAATCGGCTTTTTATTCGCGGTTTTAGCTATTATTATGATGTTTGTTCCTGCTATTGATGGAAAAATTATTAATAGTTCGGTTGATATATTTTTTGATCGCCCTGGTGCAGATATCCGTGTCGGAGTTTGGCCGGTTTTTGTTGGTTATATGTTAATCGCTTTAGGCGGGATTATTTTATTAATAATGGCATTACCTTTTGTTAAACCAACTTTAAAACTTGAAAAAGCAATATTAATCATAACTATCATTTTGTTAACAGCAGGCACTGTTTTATGTTTCATTACTTATAATTTGGTTATTATAATGAATAATTTTTCCTCTGGATTACAAAATGTATATTCTCCGCTTGCTGGTCCGTATCTAGCAGGAATATTTTCTTTGATTTCGGCTGGATGCACTGTTTGGGCATTAAAACTAGATTGGTAAAAAAATCCGCTAAAAGCGGATTTTATTTTAATATTATTGTAATATTAATCATTATAATTCTTTTTCTTTTAATATTTTATAAGCTTTGAGCACTATTTTCTTAACATTCCCATCAACGAATGGATTAACTAAATGATTTTTTTCAAGCAATGTTAAGAATGGATATTTCCCCCCACATTTGCAAAGTTTTATATACTTTTTAAAAGCTTTATCTTTATTTTTGTACATCATTACAAGGAAAGACATAGCAATAACTTGCGCTAAAGTATAGTCAATGTAATAAAATGGTGATGAGAAAACATGAGTCTGTCTCATCCAATATCCACCATGACTATAACATGGACAATCTATATATCTCTTGTGAGGAGTATATTTGCTTTCGATTTCTTTAAATTTTTTGCATCTTTCTTCATGACTTACATTTGGATTTTCATATACCCAATGTTGAAACTCATCAATTGTTATACCATAAGGCAAAAATTTAATTGCATCCTCTAAATGTGATACACAATATTTTTTTGCATCATCTTTAAAAAATAAATCCATATAAGGCCAAGCAAAAAATTCCATTGACATTGAATGTATTTCACAAGCCTCTAATGTTGGCATGCGATAAGAAGGAATGGAAATATTTCTACTTAAATAGCCTTGAAAAGCGTGCCCTACTTCATGTGTTAAAACATTAACATCGGCTTCTGTTCCATTAAAATTAGCGAAAATAAATGGTGACTTATATTTATTTATAAAAGTCATATATCCGCCTGGGGCCTTGTATTGTCTTGCTATTAAATCCATTAGATGGTTATCAAGCATAAAATTGAAAAATTCTCCGGTCTCTGGTGACATATTTTCATACATCTTTTTTGCACATTCTAATAAATATTGAGAATCTCCAGCAGGTTTTGGATTTCCATCTAAAAATGCAATATTAAAATCATATGCAGCCATCTTGTTAAAATTAAGTTTCAATCTTTTGGCTTGTTTTTTGTATAATTTTTGGCAAATATTAACTACCGTTTCACTTATTTGTTTTCGATAAGATGATACCATCTCACTATTGTAATCACTTCGATATAAACGCAAATAGCCGAGTTCGACAAAGTTTTTAAAGCCCAATTTCTTAGCCATGTTATCACGAACATGAACTAATTCATCATAAATATCGCCTATCTTTTTTTCATTATCTCCAAGCCATTTATCAACAGCGATAGAAGCTTCTTTTCTAGTTTTACGATTGATATCAGAGATAAATTTACCCATTTGTGATAAATTATATATTTCTCCTCTAAATTCAATTTGAGCAGAACTCATAACTTTATCATATTCGCTTGTTAATTTGTTTTCCTTGACCAATTCATCAATTATTTTTTCATCGTAAATTCGTAAAGAATTTTCAATCATAAAGAAGTAAAAATTGCCAAGTTTTTCTCTTAAAAAATTAACATATTTGCTTTCAAGAAGTAACTTATAAAAATTGTTAATTAGATTGTTTATTAGTGGTGATGTTTCATCGATTATTTCATTTGCTTTCACGATTTTTTCATCGTTTGTATTTAAAGAATAATGAATCGAAACAAGTGTCATTTCAGTTTCTATTTCATCTGTAAAACGATGGAACTTTTTTACAACATTTAAAGCTTTTTGTTCATTGTCAGCACTTCTAAATTCTTCAACAATTGCCTCCATTTTTTTCTTAATTTTAGAAAATGGGGTGAGTTTTACAGGCATATTTTCAAATTTTGTCATATTTTCTCCTTGACTAATCATGGATGATTAAACTATTTTCATCCATTTCTTTTGGTTTTTCTTCCCCTAACAAATCAATAATTGTAGGTGCAATATTTGCAAGTTTACCACCACTTTGCAAAAGTTTAATGTCAGTTCTGGATATGCAAAATGGTACAGGATTTGTCGTATGAGCAGTAAAAGGATGATCTTTGTCGTCTAATATTTCTTCGGCATTGCCATGATCTGCGGTAACAATTAAAGTTCCATTATTTTTTTCACACCACTTAATTAATTTGCCAACACATTCGTCAACTGTCTCAACAGCTTTTACACACGCCTTGTAAATTGCTGTATGCCCAACCATATCACAATTAGCAAAATTAACAATAACTACATCCAAATAATCTTTATTTAATTCTTCTAATAAAGAGTCACAAACCTCATATGCAGACATTTCAGGTTTTAAATCATATGTTGCAACTTTGGGTGAGTTAATTAATATTCTTTTACAATTTTTAAGTTCTGGTCTTTCCACACCATCAAAGTTCATAGTTCCATCAAAAAAGAAAGTAACATGAGCGTATTTTTCTGTTTCTGCGATGCGTAACTGATAGTAATTGTTATTAGCAAGCCAAACACCTAAAATATTATCTAGTTTTGGCAAGGCAAAAGCTATTTCTCCTTTAACTGAATCAGCATATTTCATCGTGCATACATAAAAAATGTTTTTAAGAATGTGGTTTGGAACATAAGGTTTATACGCTAATGTTCCATCCTCTTTTAAAGGTGGATTTTGATAAAAGTATGGATTTGTAATAATTGTTGAAATTTGTATTGCTCTATCTGGTCTGAAATTCATGAAAATAATTGCGTCATTATCCATGATTCTTCCATCAACGTTTTTATTATATGCTGGGATTAAAAATTCATCGCTTGCATCTTTTCCAGTCTTTGGCAAATTTTCATATTGCTGTTTTAAATATTGATGGAAATCATCAAAAGATTGTCCATCATGATCGACCATCACACGATAAGCAACGTCAACGCGATCTAAATTTTTATCTCGATCCATGACATAATAACGACCACCAATATCAGCTATATGACCAAAATTTAATTCATTCATCAAATTTTGTATCTCGTCTAAATATTTGACACCTGCTTGTGGATCGACATCTCGTCCATCCATAAAAGCATGATAATAGACATCTTTTAATCCTTCTTGCTTGGCCATTTTTATCATTGCTTTAACATGATTGATATGTGAATGTACACCACCATCGCTTGTCAAGGCAAAAATATGCAATTTAGAATCGTGTTTTTTTGCATGTTCTATAGCACTAAGGTAATGTTTATTTTTGAAAAAGGTACCATCTTTAATAGCTTTATTAATTAAAGTTAATGATTGATAAACAATTCGACCAGCACCTATATTCATATGTCCAACTTCAGAATTTCCCATTTGGCCTTCTGGCAAACCGACAGCTTCGCCACTTGCTTCAATCGTAGTGTAAGCATATTTGTTGAAAAAATAATCTAAATTAGGTTTATGTGCGTCTTTTATGGCGTTACCATGGTCCGATTTTCTTAGACCATATCCGTCCATGATACATAAAATAATTGGTTTTTTATTCATTTTGCTAACCTCCATGTAAAATTATAAATATTTATATATTTAAATTACAAGTCAAACGATAATTAAATTAGTTCTCTTTTTTTAACATCATTGAATAAAAATATATAAACATATGGTGCAAATCTTATCCAATAATTATATCCAATCACGTCCGCATTATAACTCGCAGATAAGATTCTAAATTGACTATCAATATCATCGATAATTTTAAAGTTAAATAGCAACTCTTCATTTTTTTTAAAACTATCATTCGTCTTAAATAAATAATAAAGTTCTTGTTTTAAGACAGACATTGTTTGTCTAGCAGATATACATTCTGTGCTGGTCAAATTTTTAAATGAAACAATATCGATTTCATTATATTTGGTCAATGTGGTCGAATTAATTTTATTTAATGTAGAATTTTTATTAAAAATATTAATAATTGATTTTAAACATTCAAAACGTTCATTTAGCAATATTGTTAGAGCATTAGTGTGTGTTTTTAGTCTTTTTAAAAACAAATAAACAAAAATAAGATTCACAAAAAAGAAAAAAGCATAAACAATTATTATTGTTGACAAAACAATCAATGTAATACAAAATGCATTCATACCTTACATTTTAATAGAGAAAAATAAATTTACAATTTATAATTAATGTAGTCATGAAAAAATCAGTTGTACTTTTATTTTTTGTAGCAGCATTATCATTAACAAGTTGCGATTTTATAAATAATTTATTTTTTTCTTCTTCTGAAAACAAAACTACACAATCGACAACTACAATATCAACTTCTTCAAGTGAGAATGCAAAAAATCAAACTTTTTATCATGTTTTTTCAAAAGATGATTTTAATGAAGATGGCGGGCAAACTACAATTAATGGTCTTAACTTTGTATATGATGAATTTACTTATTACTCCTTATATTGGGGTTATGGGATACAAATTGGATCGTCAGGAAATCCACAAAAAAATGATTGGAATTTAACTTGCACCTTTAATGATGAAAATGTGATTTTAAAATCATTAACTATGTATTTAACTGTCGCAAATAATGGATTAGGGAATTTTAAAGTAACAACAAATAATTACAAAAATAATGGAATTATCGAGATTTCAAACGATCCACAAAAATTTACATATAGCAATATAAATGATGAGACTAATTTTTTAACGATTTCTCTATCGTCTGAAAAAAACAGTGCTTTATATTTTTATTCATTGGAATTTGAAATCGAGGTTAATGATAATTCCACTATTTCAATCACTGGTGATGAAGAAAACAGGACTTCTATAAAACCTGGTGAAGGAGACATTCCTATGACTGAATATGATTTAATATCAGTTGATGAATATTATGATGGTGCGGATTTAACCTTAACGGGTGAGGATTTAAAAAAAGAATTGAATGAAAAAACTTCTGATTTAACTAAATATCGTTACGAAGACGCTAAATATATATTGCAATATACTGATGAAAATCCAAACAAACCAGGCTACATGTACGGATTATTTGATGGCGATAATATTCCACAAAACTGGGATGGCGGTTCTTCTTGGCAAAGGGAACATGTTTGGGCGTGTGCTAGAATGAATTTAACTGGAACTGCTCGTCCAACAGAATCTACAAAAAATCACGCTTCAGATTTACATAATTTGCGTGTCGCATGTCGAGGTGCAAACCAATACCATTCTGATAAATATTATGATGAAGAAATAACGAGCAATAGCCTATATCCAAATTTAACTCATGACCAAATGACTGGAATGCATTCTTTCAGTGGTGATCATCGTGGCGATATTGCAAGAATTTTATTTTATATGTACGTGACGTACGATGGTTTAATTTTAACAAATGAAAAGTCACAAATGGAAGATGATGAAAATGAAAATTATATTTATTCGATGGGTGTTTTAGATATGTTAATCAAATGGAATGACGAGGATAAGGTAGACGAATTTGAAAAGCAAAGAAACGACAGAATTTATCAATATCAAAAAAATAGAAATCCATTTATTGACTATCCTAATCTTGTAGAACAATTATTTGCATAATTTGACTAAAATATTAGATGTATGCTATTATTTTGTTATGGAAGGTAACTATTGAATATGGCAAATCAACCAATAATGGCTATCATGTATGATTTTGATAAAACTTTATCTACAACAGACATGCAAAATTATTCTTTTATTCCTAATTTGGGTTTAACTCCGCAAGAATTTTGGGGAGATACGACAATTTTTAGTGAAAAAACTGGAGTTGAAAGAATTCTTTCTTATATGTATGTAATGATCCAAAAAGCAAAAGAAAAAGGAATAAAAATAAATAGAGAATATTTAAGAGAATGCGGAAAAAATATCAAATTCTTTCCTGGCGTATCAACTTGGTTTAAAAGAATTAATGAATATGGTGCTTCAAAAGGTGTCAAAGTTGAACATTATTTAGTTTCATCAGGCACAAAAGAAATTATTGAAGGATGCTCTATTATTAACGAATTTAAAGCTGTTTATGGTTGTGAATATTATTATGAAAATAATGAACCTGTCTGGCCAAAAATGGCAATAAATTATACGCAAAAAACTCAATTCTTTTTCAGAATCGCAAAAGGAGTTTATGATCCTAGCGATGATGAGGGAGTAAATGAAAAAACGAGAAAACTTAGGGTTCCATATGGAAATATTGTCTATATGGGCGATGGAATGACAGATATTGCATGTATGACATTAGTAAAGAAAAATGGCGGTCATTCAATTGCCTTATATCCAGAAAAAGACCAACAAAAAGTTAAACAACTATATGATGAGGGCCGCGTTAGTTTTATTTGTCGTGCTGATTATAGTGCTAATTCAGATTTAGAAAAAGTAATTGAGCTGTTAATTGATAAAATAGCAACATATGCTGAGATTGAAAAAAAGCAAAATCTCCTAGCAAATAAAGACGCAAAAGAACTTTAAATAAAAATATAAAACACCTTTGTTTTATATAGTAATAGTGATATATTATTTAGCGAGGTAAAAAATGCCCACTAAACACTTTGTAGATGAAATGCTTTATGTCACTATTAAGGAAGTGAAGCCATACGCTGCTTTTTTTATTACGGATGATAATCAAAACGGCATGGTCCACATATCTGAAATTAGTGATAATTTCATTAAAGACATCTCAAAATTTTTTGTAAAAGGTGATGTTATTAAAATTAAAATTTTGCAAATCGATGAAAAAGATGGGTTTATTCGTGGTTCATATAAAAGGATTAAAGATGAAGAAAAATTTTCTTCACACATCGATCTTAGATATGCGTTAGATAGTGACAAAGCTGATTTTGAACCTCTTGCAAATAAAATACCTCAGTGGATAGATGAAACAATTAAAAGAAAGGGTTTAAAAAAATGATGCCAGAATTGATATTATTGAATTTAAGACATACCGATGGTTTTTTGGATTGTATGAAAGAATACGAAGAAAAAGTCGTGAATATTGATAAAATGATTAGAGAAAAAACTGGACTCGGTAATGATTATCTTGGTTGGTTTGATTATCCAAACACAATTGATAAAAATATTGTCTTCAAAATTAAAAAAGATGCCGAATTTGTCAGAGAAAATTTTGATGTTTTGGTAGTTTGTGGTATCGGTGGATCGTACTTAGGTGCACGTGCCGCGATTGAAGCACTGGGTGGGCTTAAAAGAGAAGACAAAATTGAAATTATATATATGGGAAATACTTTTTCCCCTGCTTATACAGCACAAATTTTAGACTATTTAAAAGACAAAAAATTTGCGATAAATGTGGTTTCTAAATCAGGCACAACCACAGAAACTGCTATTGCTTTTAGATTATTGAGAGAATTGTTAATAGCACAAGTTGGTGAAGAAGAAGCTAAAAAAGCTATTTTTGCAACAACTGATAAAGATAAAGGTGCTTTAAAAGAACTTTGCGATAAATATGGCTACACAAGATATGATTTGCCATCAAATGTTGGAGGTAGATTTTCGGTTTTTACACCAGTTGGACTCTTCCCAATAGCGGCCGCAGGATTTGATATCGAACTATTTTTAATAGGCGCTAAAAGAGGTTATTATGATTTTGATGATTATCATTTAAATGATAATCAAGCTTACGAATATGCATGTTTTCGCGATTATATGTATCGCAAAAAAAATAAAAGTGTTGAATTATTTGTTCAATATGAACCACAATTTTGTCAACTTAACGAATGGTTAAAACAATTATTTGGTGAAAGCGAAGGAAAAGAAAAAAAAGGTTTATTACCTGATTCGGTATCTTTTTCCACTGATTTACATTCATTAGGACAATTTATTCAAGATGGATCTCCACTTTTATTTGAAACAATATTAAAAGTTGATAAACCGCTAGAGGATGTAGAAATACCATTTGATAAGGATGATTTAGATGGTTTAAATTATTTACAAGGTAAAAAATTATCATTTGTGAATGAGATGGCCTTTGAAGGAACGGTTAAAGCACACGCTGATGATGGAAAGGTTCCATGTATAACTATTTATCTTGAAAAAATGGATGAATATAACCTTGGTTATTTGATGTACTTTTTTATGAAAGCTTGTGCAATGTCAGCGTATTTATTGGATATTAATCCATTCAATCAACCTGGTGTTGAAATTTATAAGAAAAACATGTTTCATTTGTTAGGAAAAAAAGGCTATTAAAAAGGTAAAAATATTATTGACTTTATTTGGCGTAAAATGATATATTATTAAAGCGCATTGCAGGCCCAACAGGATGCTTAGCTCAGTTGGGAGAGCATCGCCTTTACACGGCGGAGGTCGTGGGTTCGAGTCCCTCAGCATCCACCAAATAAAGTTTAAATATGGAGGGGTAGCGAAGTGGCTAAACGCGGTTGACTGTAAATCAACTCCTACGGGTTCGGCGGTTCGAATCTGCCCCCCTCCACCAGATTTATCAAAGTTTGGGGTGTAGCCAAGCGGTAAGGCAACAGACTTTGACTCTGTCATCTCGGTGGTTCGATCCCACCCACCCCAGCCAATATTTAAAAAATATTGACATCATCAAGCAAATTATTAAAATAATATTTGCTATCTCCCGTTAGCTCAGTTGGTAGAGCACTTGACTTTTAATCACGGGGTCAGAAGTTCGAATCTTCTACGGGAGACCAAAAATGCCCGGGTGGCGGAATAGGTAGACGCACAGGACTTAAAATCCTGCGGGACCAACACTCCCATACCGGTTCGATTCCGGTTCCGGGCACCAATTATTAAATCCCTATTAAGGGTTTTTTATTTTATTGGGGTGTAGCCAAGCGGTAAGGCAGCGGGCTCTGAACTCGCCAGCCCTGGTTCGAATCCAGGTACCCCAGCCAAAAAATTATGTATATTAGTAAACAAAATTAACTTAATTTTGATATAATTTATGCGATATGGAAAATCAAGACAAACAAATTATTGAAACATTAGATAAAATTAGACCATTTATCCAACGCGATGGCGGTGATATTGAATTTAAAAAATTTGAAAATGGTGTTGTTTATGTTAAAATGCATGGCGCATGTCAAGGCTGTTCATTTATTGATTTAACAATTAAAGAAACAATCGAAGTTATACTTCAAGAAGAAGTTCCTGGTGTAGCAAAAGTTGAAGTTGTTGAAGATTAAAGCAAAAAGTTTTTCATATTATTACAAATAATATACCCATTGCGATTATAAACATCTTTGCGATTGTAAGTTAAACGTTTTCCATTTGGCTCTAAAAAGATACCACCTGCTTCGTTTACAATTATATTAATTGCCGCGGTATCCCATTCCTTAGTCATTGGAGAAAGTCGATAAGAAATTTCCGCTTCTCCACTGCTAATTAAACAGGCTTTTATAGACGAGCCTTTTTTTAATACTTTTGTTATTTTATCAGCGTGACGAAGTATCATATTTTGTTCTTTTACATTATGATGAAAAACAGAAATTAGACAGGTTAAATTTTCTGTTTTGTTATTAACATGAATCTTTTTAATTGAACCATTTTTATTGATGTGAAAAGCACCTTTGCCTTTAATTGCATAATAAATTTCGTTGTATGCGGGAATTAAAACAACACCGACAACTATTTCATGTTTATAGCATAGTGCGATATTAGTGGTAAATTCATCATCCTTATTAATAAAATCTTTAGTACCATCAATAGGATCAATAATCCACACATAATCTTTATTTAATCTTGAAAAATCATCAACGCTTTCCTCTGTTAAAAAACCATGATTAGGAAAAAGCGAAGATAAGTAATCTTTTAAAATTTTATCAGCCAATTTATCGGCTTTTGTGACTGGGGAATTATCACTTTTAATTTCAACATTTAACTCATGGCTATTATAAATATCCATGATAGGTTTTATAACCATCTTGGCCGCTTGTAATGCAGCATTTAAAAATATTTCATACATTTTAAATTCCCTCCCCATTTAAAACTTTATTGATATCTTTAATTATATTAGAAATTAAATCATTTTTAAAATTGATTTTTTGAATACCACAAGCAAGATTATGTCCACCACCGCCATATTTTTTTGCGATAGAGACAACACCAACAGATTTGCTTCTAAATTCAACTGTTAAAGTATCATCATCATTTTCAATAAACAAAATCCAAACTTCTATGCCGTTTAGATTTCCCAAAGTATTTACATATTTTCCAATATATCCAACATCAAGAAAAGCATTTTTGATTTCTTTTGGAACAACACAATAAATGACTTTATTATCAATTTTAAAATTTGAATATATGTATGAGGTTACTTTAAAAGAAGATAAACTAGTTAGTGAGATATTTTGATACACCGATTTATAATCCACACCTAATTTAATAAGTTTCTTACAAATTGTAAGACTTCTTAAATCATTTTCTAAATACATAAATCGATTAGTGTCCGCTACAATACCATAAAAAAGTGCTGTTAGCATCATATTAGAGATTTTAAAACATTTTTTAACTAATAATTTATAAAGTAAAGAGGCACAACTTGATGCACTGTTATCTATATAACTAAAAGAAGTATTATTAATAGAGTGGGGACCAACATTATGGTGGT
The DNA here is from genome assembly GCA_944358985.1 of uncultured Bacilli bacterium. Lineage (GTDB taxonomy): Bacteria > Bacillota_I > Bacilli_A > RFN20 > CAG-826 > CAJOOD01. The sequence goes on from CALVSI010000006.1 coordinate 22,474, forward strand.
CGATAACTGCTAATTCTTTGCAATTAAAAATTCTTTGATCTTCACACCTGTAATCTTCATTAAAATCCAAAGCAATTCCTAAACTAGAAAAAAATATCTCGTCGTCTAAAACGTGTGGTTTAAAAAATAAAGAAAACATCTTTTCGACGCCACTACCAACAAGATATACTTTTTTATTTTTAAAGTTGTTTTTAATAAATTCATACATGGCGATTTGCGAAGAAAAACAATCTCCATCGCAATTCATATGTCCAAATATGATTATGTTATCATATTTGTTCAGCAAACGTATAAACTTATTAATCATCAATACATATCGCTTTCACTTTGATTAGAATCGTTGTAGTCTTCTTCATCTGAATCATCATGTTCAGAATTATCATCTAATGATTCGTCTTCATCCATATCTTCATCATCAAGTTCTTCTTGATAATCGTTTTCTTCGTTATATGCATCCTTCATATCAATGTGAACTTTTTCAAATGTATGACGATTTCTTAAATCCCATAAGTTGTCACCAAGCAAAACAAAACGTCCATCTAATGTCAAATTTGTATAAAAACTTGATATTTTGTTGCCAGCTTCGTCTTCTGTTAAATTTAAAGTGTCTTTAACATAATTCCATAAATCAGCAAATGAAACAGGCTCCTTTGCATTTTTGTCTAAATAATCATAGGCTAAATCTAACATTGATTTTTCCATATAAGTTTTTTTCCTCCTTACATTTTCTCTAAAACTTTAACGCCAATTAAATTTAAACTATTTTTTAAAACAATAGTACTTGCCTTGGCTAAAGCAAGTCTACTTCTAGTTAAATTGATGTTTTCATTACCAACAATTCGACATTCACTATAAAATGCATGAATACATGTGGCTAATTTTTGAATATACGCCGTTAATAAATATGGTTCTAAATTATTTGCGGCATTTTTTATAACGTTATAGTATTCACCTAAAATTTTCATTAAATCAATTTCTTTTGAATTGTTCAATAAAAGATAATCACCATCTAAAGAACAATCAGGACTACTTTTTAAAACTTTATTTAATCTAGCGTAAGCATATTGTGCATAATAAACGGGATTTGATGCAGATTGTTCTCTTGCTAAATTAATATCAAAATCCAAATGAGTGTTTGCACTTCTATTAACAAAGAAATATCTTATCGCATCCGTCCCAGCTTCTTCACATAATTCACGCAAAGTAATTGTTTGGCCGGTTCTTTTTGATAATTTCATTTCACTACCATCTTTAAAAATTCTTACCATTTGAATTAAAGAAACATTTAAAACGTCTTTTGAATAACCATGCATTTCTAACACGGATTTCATACGATTGATATATCCATGGTGATCAGCACCTAAAACATCAATTAAATAGTCAAAACCGCGATTTAATTTATCCAGATGATAAACTATATCAGGCATAAAATATGTGAATTCACCATTTGATTTAACAATTACTCGATCTTTATCATCAAGAAAATCGCTAGTTTTCAACACTAACGCACCATCTTGTTCATAAACTAAATTATTATGTTTTAAATAATCTATTTCTTTTTCGATAGAATTATTTTTTCTTATATCGGTTTCAAAAGTAAAAACATCAAACCTCACATTAAAATCTTTTAAGTCTTTTTTAATTATGTCTAAAAGAATATTTTTTGCTTTATTTTTGCAAATTTCAATAGCTTCACTTTCACTAATATTCAATAGAGAATCATTGAATTCATGCTTTATTTTCTTTGCGACTTCAATAATTTCAAAGCCATGGTACATATCTTGGCTAAGTTCAATATGATGTCCAAATAATTCCTTATAACGAAGAAAAGTTGAAATTCCTAAATTGTTGATTTGATTACCGGCGTCATTAACATAGTATTCGCGTGTTATACTATAACCAGCCTTAGAAAGTATTCTAGCTAAACTATCACCGACAGCAGCACCACGTGCATGCCCAAGGTGTAAATAACCTGTCGGATTAGCACTTACGAATTCCAAATTAATCTTTTTCTTATGTGAATAGGAAAATTGGCCATATCGGTCTTTTTTTTGCAAAATTTCTTTTATGGTAGTTGCAAAAACTTCATTTGAGAGGGAAAAGTTTATAAAACCAGGTCCGGCAACTTCTATTTTTTCTAAATAAGAGCGATCAATATTTTTGACAATATCATTTGCGATATCACGTGGATTGCGCTGAAACAATTTAGCAAATTTTAAAGCTATGTTGCAAGCATAATCGCCATGACTATTATCTTTTGATGAAACAATTTCAATATCTTTTATTAGAACCTTGACATTAATTTTTTTTAAGGCATCTTGAATTTTCTTTTTTAAAAGTATTTCAATATTCATAGCAAAAATATTATACTAACAACAAAATAATTTTCAATTATTTTCGTTAGATTCAACTAGAACAACCGCATATGCAATTATTGCTTTACTATTCCCGACATCGCCTAATCCTTCATTTGTTCCTGCTTTAATTGAAATATTAGAAATATCAGTTTTGCATAAAAAAGCCGTGTTTTGACGCATATTTTGAATAAATTCGCTCAATTTTGGTTTTTCTAATGATATAAAAATATCAGCGTTAACAAGATGAAAATTGTTTTTTGTTAAAAGTTCAATCGCACGTTTTAAAATAATTGAAGAAGAAACGTTTTTATAAGTTTCATCATTATCTGGAAAGTGATAACCCAAATCACCTAAGGCCAAACTTCCAAGAATCGCTTCACTTAATGCGTGATAAACAACGTCTCCATCACTGTGTGCAATTGTTTTTAAATCACATGATATGTGTTCACCTGCTAATATTATGCCATCACCTTTTTCTAAACGATGTATGTCTTTAGAAAACCCAATTTTAAACATTATACATTAAACCTAAAAAACATTATATCGCCATCTTTTGGACAATAATCTTTTCCTTCACTTCTTAATCTTCCAGCTTCTTTAATAGCTGTCTCAGACTTATATTTAAATATATCATCATATGTATAAACTTCAGCACGAATAAATCCTTTCATAAAATCGGTATGAATAATTCCCGCACATTGGTTTGCTTTCATACCATTAATAAATGTCCACGCACGACATTCATCTTCACCGACAGTAAAAAATGTCGATAAATTTAACAATCGATAGGTTGCTTTAATTAATCTATCTAATCCTGATTCTTTCAAATTTAAAGAAGATAAATATTCGGTTTTTTCTTCGCTTGTTAATTCTGATAATTCACTTTCAATTTGACATGAAATACTAATAACATCACTTTTTTGACTTTTTGCATATTCCACTAATCTATTGTAATTATCATTATTGCTCAAGTTTAATAAATCATCTTCACTAACATTTGCAACATATAAAAGTGGTTTGTTAGTTAAAAGAAAATAATTTTTATCAATAAACTCCTTTTCTTCGCTTGTTAAATCTGCACAACGAAGTGGAATTCCTTTTTCCAAATTTTCTTTAATTTTTTTAGTTAAATCCAGTTCATACAATGAAAGTTTATCCTTAGCAATTTTGGCTTTTGTTTCTATCTTAGAAATACGATTAATGATGGTTTGTAAATCAGCAAGACATAATTCAAGATTAATAATGTCTGCGTCGCGAACTGAATCAATTGTATTTTCAACATGAATAATGTCTGAATTTTCAAAACATCTTACAACCTCAACAATCGCGTCACATTGACGTATATTGGCTAGAAATTGATTGCCCAATCCTTCTCCTTTTGAAGCCCCTTTTACGAGTCCAGCAATATCAAAAAATTCACAAGTTGCGTATATTGTTTTCTTAGGCTTAAATATATTAGACAAAAACTCTAAACGATCATCTGGAACATTTACGATTCCAGTATTTGGATTTATTGTAGCAAATGGATAATTTGCTGCTTCAACATGCGAATTTGTTATAGCATTAAAAAGTGTAGATTTGCCAACATTTGGAAGACCAACTATTCCTGCTTTTAATGACATATAAATTTTCTTCTTTCCGTGAGTATTATAAACTAGTTTTTTAAACATTCCAAAGGATTTAACTTTAAAACTTTTTTTATAAGAAATAGTGCACTTAAAAAACCAGTAATTAGTGAAAAAACAAATATAACTAAATATGGAAGAAAGGAAAAGTTTAAATTCACGCTGATGTTAAATAACTTTGAAAATCCAAATTTAAAAGAAACAAAAATAATTAATAATTGTAAACAGGCAGAAACAGCACCAATTATTGTGATTAAAAAAGAATGAACGAATAATAATTTTAAACTCTCCTTTTTATTTATTCCAAGACAGCGTAATAACCCAATATCTTTTCTTATTTCGACTAAATGCAAATAGTTACACAACCCAACTAAACAAACCCCTACCATGCTAATCATAATTGATAGTGCCCATAATATGATTTCTAAATATGAACACATTTTATTTGTTTGTATTTTGATATCATGCATCGGATTTAAAAATTGATAATAAGAATAAAGTTTTGATAATTCATCAACTACTTCTTGACTGTCTACGCTATGATTAACATCAAAGGACATACCAATTGGCACAAGATCAAATCCACTTATACCTAATTGTGTTTGGAAAAATAAAATTGACCATAAATTATCGTGATATATAACGTTTTGTCCGTTTTCAATGACACCAACAATTGTAAAAGATTGTGTTATAATTTCATTGTTATTTTGACTTTTAACTATCGATAAATAAATTTCTTCACCAATAACATCTGTTTTAGAAAATAATTTATTAGCTAAATTAGTCGAAATAGCAAATTCAGTATAATTATTCGGCAACGAACCATTTTGTATTTTTTGGTTGTCTAATGTTTTAAAAAAGACACCATCGTTAGATGTTTTGCTGTAGTGGCCACACGTAATTCCTTCTGGAAGTTCCACCATTGCTGAAGGTTCGAAATCCATAGAAGAAAAAACGCCAGTAGTTTCATCTAATAATGATAATGAGCTAGAAATAAAAATCATATTTGAAAAACCGCTTAACAAACTGGTTCCATAAACCGAATATCCTCCTACCGAAGAATATATCGGATTATGTATTTCCTGATATAGATCCTTAAATTGATTGTAATCTAAATAATTAAAAGCATCGAATGGATTTTTAAAAATTAACAGCCTGTCAACGTTTCTAGGATTTGTTTCAGCGTATAGCCAAGGATAATAATTTTTGTTTGCTATTTCAAATATATAGTTATTTAAATATTCATCCACAAATGAATTACGCAAAAATTTTTCTACATCATTAACTTTTATATATCTTATTTTTTTAAGTATCCAAGGATAATACTCTTCCTCAGTAATGTTAGTGTTTGTTTTGAATCTCATCATTTCTTCAAATACAAATTCATTAAAGTCATGATTACTATGATAAATAGTTGGCTCATTAGAAATTGTAAATCCCCTGATTATGAATATTTGTTCGTCGTTATATTGCCATGAGTTATTTGCAAGTTCAAAGCATACCATTAAATCATTTGTTAAGATATAGTTTGATAAGGATTCAATAGTTCTAACAATTCTTAATTGATAACAAATTTCACTTAGCATAAAAGGGTCAATAGAAATAACAATTTCATCATTTTCTAAAAAATCAATTTGCTTTGGATAAATAACATCTTTACAGTCTTCTAACCATATAAAATCGTTTACATGTCTAATTGAATACCCTCTTAAAACATAACGATACGTTGTATTAGCAAGTGTCAAATGGTTTAAATCTTTAAAGTACTTCTCAAAATTAGCAAGATAGCAAATTCCATCATCATATGAATATTGACTTGTTTTTTCAAGAATAGTATTAGATTCTTCATCGGATATACTTTCTATATTTTCAGAAATAGCTTCTGTGTCTTTATTTGAAACAATCACTTGATTATCACTGATAATATTTGAATAAACCGACATTACACTTGAATATATTGTATCGCTTAATAACAAAGCAAGACCAACACTTAAAAAGCCAAAAGAAACAACAATATTTGTAATTATACTGCGAAACTTCCTTTTTTTAATAGAATTTTTACTATATCGCAACAAAAAATGAAGTGGCAAAGCAATCTTATTTTTAGAAATTTTGTATTGTAAAATTGGTAAAGACTTTTTTGTTTCATGTGTAAAATCATTATTAATCTTTTCTTCTAAATAAAATGTTTTATCTTTATAAACATAAATTGTATCAGCGTAATTATTAGCTAAATCTATATCATGACTTATGACAATTACTAAAACGTATTTAGAAAGAGTTTTTAAAATGCTCATTATTTCTATTTTTGTTTTACTGTCTAAAGATCCAGTTGGCTCATCACAAAGCAAAATTTTCGCTCCACTTATTAAACATCTTCCTATTGCCACTCTCTGTTTTTCTCCACCCGAAAGATCACATACTGGCGAATTTTTTAAATGATAGATATTTAAAATTTTTAAAATATCATAGCATCTTTTGATTTGCTTTTTTGCATTAATTTGTTCAATGCATTTTAATGGTAACAAAATATTATTAAGCACTGTTTCATCATTGAATAATTTAAAATCTTGATATACATAGCCAATATTTTCAAGACGAAATTTTGAAATTTCTTCATCATTTAAAGTTCTCAAATTTATTCCGTTTATGATAACTTCACCATCATAATCAATTAAGCCAGATAATATATTCATAAGGGTGCTTTTTCCGCATCCTGAGGGACCTAAAATAAAATACATTCCTATATTTGGAAAGCATAAATTTACATTTTCTAATATTGATTCATTATTAAATTTTTTATATAAATGTTTAACTTCAATCATTCATCTTTTAACTCCTTACTAATGTTTATATTTTTAGAAAAGTAAATAGGCAAATAAGTTGAAAAATAAGTAATAAAAAATGAGAAAAATACTATTATAGTTGGTAAAAATAATGGAATATTAAATGCAGTAATAAAAGGAATATTTATTAAATCCTTTAGTTGAAAAACATTAAATATTAATTTGTTAATTATTGGCTGAAATATAAAAGATAAAATAAATCCAAATATCAATGATAAAACCAAAATAAAAAAGTTTTCTAAAATATAAATTGAAAACAACTGCTCGATATTAATACCAAGACTAATCAAAATAGCGTTTTGTTTCTTTTTAAAAGCAAAAGTAGAAAAAGATGAAATACCAATGATAAGTACCATGCCTATTATTGTTAATATCATAAAAATAAAAACACCTATCCTAATCGCATAAATAATGTCTTCGAATGTGTTTTTTAACAAATAACCATCACAAGAAACTTCAATATCATCAGTGCTATTAATAGAATCAATAAATGCATCAAAATCTCTTATCTTAGACAAGTCATTGAGGAATATATAATGGGAAAAACTGGTTTGTTCTTCGTTTCCAGATGAATTATAAATATAATCAAACCAAGTATAGTTTTTTGAATAATATTTTGACAAATTGATGGATGAAATATTTTTCATATTTGAATCAAAATCTTGATAACAAAGATAAATTTTAGGCGTGCTTAAAAAATTAAATTCACTAACTATCCCTTTAACAAAATAAGATTTTTCAAAGGAAAATTTATCAGAAATTTGCTCGCCATTATCATACAAATCAAATCTAAATTCTTTGAATAATTTTATATTAATATAACGACCTAAAGCTGTTTTTATATTTAATTTTTCTTGTAACTTTTTATCTAATGATTCATTTATATAAATACCATCGTTTGCAGTCTTTTCTCCAACAATTATTAATTCTTTATTAATGCAATCAAAATTATAAACAAAAGATAAACTATAACTTTCTAATTTATGATTGTCGATATACGCTGATGAATTTTCTAATAATTTATTATAATTCATTCCAAAACTAATAAATGGATATGACGAAATTAACTTTTCAAGTTCACTATGAGATAATCTTTCCATTTTATTTAATTTTAAAAACGAATTATCAATATGAATTTCTTCGATTTTGGAAATAGTTGAAAAGGAATAGTCGAAACGTGCATAAGTTTCTTTATTTAAAAAATCATTAGAACCATTAACAAAGCCAAGAACTATAAGACTAGAAAAAATACAAAACGAGGTTGAAAGCAAAATTAACAAATTTTTGATCTTATTATTAAGAAAATTTTTAATCGAGAATTTTATGAAATTAAAAAAATGTATATGGTTCTTTTTAAAATTAAATCTTTTTAAAGAATTAATATAGTGTAAATTATGTTTTTCCTTTAATTTTCCATCGCTTAAATAAAGAATATTATCAGCGTATGTCTTAATTAAGTCATAATTATGACTAATAACAATAATTAAATGTCTTTTTGATAACTTTTTTAATAATTTAATGACCTGAATCGAATTTTTTTCATCTAACGCACCAGTTGGTTCATCACAAATTATAATTTTGGGGTTGTTAATAAGACATCGTGCGATTGCAACACGCTGTTTTTCACCACCCGATAAATTTTTACAAACTTTGTTTTCTAGTTTTCTAATATTTAATTCATCTAATATTTTTTCAGCGTCTGCAACAGCATTTGATAGTTTATCTTGAATAATTTTTCTTGGTAATATTACGTTTTCTAAAACAGTCAAATCTTCGATTAAGTTATAATGTTGAAAAACCATCCCCACTATTTTTTGCCTATAATAGTTGAGATTGACTTGGTTCAATTTATTAATCTCAATATTCTCATATAATATATGACCTTCGTCTGGTTTTTCAAAACTAGCAATCAAATTAGCTATAGTAGATTTTCCACTTCCACTTTTTCCATACAATAAATAAAAACCAGTTTCAGAAAATTCATAATTTATTGAATTAGCAGCATAAAAATATTGGTCTTTATTTCTTTTGTATTTTTTTCCTACATCTATTAATTTTAACAAAAAAATCCCCCTAATTATTAATAGGAGGAGTTTATTTATTTTTCTAAAAATATTTCCTTATCGGAGTGTTGTAATATTTTTCTTATGCGATGATTGAAATGATCGCGATCTATTAGAATGATATTTCCACACCCAAGACACTTAATTTTTAAGTCAGCACCAAGACGAACAATTTGAAATTTTTTGCACCTAGTAGAACAAGGATGTTCTTTTTTCATTTCGACTATATCAAAAAGTTGATAATCTAAATTTTTCATTAAATTGGCTCATCTTCCATTTTGCACGCTGCAGGTATTTTTGGTAATCCTGGCATTGTCATGATATTACCAAGTAGCACTACAACAAAATTTGCACCACTAGATAATGTAACATCCCGTATAGTAACTTTAAAATTTTTGGGAGTGTTTAAAAGCTTAGGATTATCAGAAAAAGATTGGGGTGTTTTTGCTATGCATACAGGTGTCTTGTCATAACAAAGCTCGATTATTTTTGCAATAGATTCCAATGCTTTATCTGTATATTCAATTTCACTTGCCCGATAAATTTCTTTGCAAATTGTTTCTATTTTATTGCGAATTGGCATTTTTTCATCATAAAGATAGTGAAAATTAGAATTGTTATTTTCCAATTTTTCGCTAACAACTTTCGCAAGCTCAATACCACCTTTTGAGCCTTTTAAAAAAGAATCACAAAAAGCATACTTGTATTTATTTTCTTCTAACCAATTCTTAAATACTTTAACCTCATTTTCGCTATCTTTTTCAAAATGATTAATGCAAACAACTGTATCAACACCAAACTTTTTGATGTTATCTAAATGTTGTTTCAAATTGCTAATACCGTCTAGTAAAGCACTAATATTTTCTTTATTTAAATCTTCAAAATCGACACCACCATGAAGTTTAAGTGCTCGAATTGTAGCGACCATAACAACTAAATCTGGCTTTAAATTTCCGACACGACATTTTATATCAAAAAATTTTTCTGCACCTAAATCAGCTCCAAACCCCGCTTCAGTTATAACTATTGGAGATAATTTTAACGCCAGTTTTGTGGCTAATAAAGAATTACAGCCATGAGCAATATTTGCAAAAGGACCGCCATGAATTATGCATGGATTTCCTTCTAATGTTTGGACTAGATTAGGATTAAGTGCATCCTTCATTAAGCGATATATAGCATGCGATATTTTTAAAGATTTTAAATATATTGGCTTATCATCGTAATCATACGCTACTAAAATGTTATTAATGCGATTTAAAAAATCTTCTTTGTTTAATGACAAGCACATTATTGCCATCATTTCGCTAGCGACAGTAATAACAAATTGTTCATTATGAGGAATCCCTTTTTTATCATTTTGCATTATTGTTATATTTCTTAGTGCTCTATCATTCATATCTAATGCCCGACGCCATAAGATTTTATCAGGATTAATTCTTAATTCGTTTCCTTGATAAATATGATTATCGATTACTGCACTAATTAAATTTATTGCACTAGTTAATGCATGCATATCGCCAGTAAAATGAAGATTGATTTCTTCGCTTGGAATAACTCTAGCTAACCCGCCGCCAGTTGCTCCGCCTTTAATGCCAAAAACTGGTCCTAAAGAAGGTTCGCGCAAACATAAAAGCGATTTAACACCAAGACGCGAAAGACCATCATGCAAAGCTATCGACATAGTTGTTTTGCCTTCGCCAGCTTTGGATGGAGTAATTGCAGTAACAAGAACTAATTTGCCATTTTTGTTTTCTTTAACTTCATCATATATATCAAGCGAAACTTTAGCCTTATTTTTTCCATAAGGAATAATATATTTATCATCAATTTGAAGTTGATGTGCTACATCATAAATGTTTTTGCAATTATCCATAAAATTCACATTATCCAGTTATATTTTTTAACGAATAATATTCTCCTTTCCAAGTTATAATTTGCCTATACAACTAATCTTCTTCATTCATGAAATATTTCACAATATAGTAACAGATAAATAAACCCGCTGCACTTGGAACCATTATCATCGAATTTGGTGTTTCAGATTTCATCAACGGATGTTCTTTTGAATGGACAGTCATAACGCTTGAACAATCAATACCATTTTCGCGACATTGATGTCGTAAGGATTTTGCTAATGGGTCATCAGTAGTTTTATCTAATGGTAAAAGTTCAATCAAAGTTGGATCTAATCTATTGCCCATACCGACACTTACAACAATGGGAATGTTATGTTTGTGAGCGTATTTAATAAGTGCGACTTTACCTTTTACATCATCAACAGCGTCAACAATAAAATCAATACGATATTTGCCTAAAATTTCTTCAACATTATCCTCGGTAATTCTTTCATTATGGAATGGAGCTTCAATACCATCGGTTAATGCACCTAAAAATGAAGCGGCAACGTCAACTTTTCTTAAATCAACATCTTCGCTAGAAAATAGAATTTGTCGATTTAAATTTGAATATTCAACACGATCGCAATCAATCAAAACAAATTTTAAAAAACCAGAACGTGCAAGTGCTTCAAGTGCAGTGCCACCTACTCCACCAAGACCAACGATAGCAATTCGTTTCGTCGAAAAATTATCAACATTATGTTCTCCAATTAAATTACATGTTCTTTCTTGAATTTTTTTATTAATCCCTCTTCTCATTTTTTCACTCCTTTTTTTGAATTTATAAAACTTTTTTTAAACTCACTTATATCATTATACATAATACAGGGCAGTTGGTGTTTAAAAAAAGTAATTTGTCTTTTAGCGTAACGGCGAGTTTTTTGTTTAATTGTTTCTTTTAATTCTTCCATCGTTATATTATTATCAAGAAATTGTAATGTTTCTTTTACGCCAATTGCGTTTATCGATGTTAAAGAAAAATTATGTGTCTTTCTTAAATTATCAATCTCATTTATTAATCCACAATTAATCATCTCATCAACGCGATCATTTATTTTGAAATATAATAAAATACGATTTGGATTTAAACAAATAAACTGAACATCATCATAAATAATTTTATGTTCTTGCTTTCCGACATATTCTGTTTTTGACATTTTCATTTCACGAATCAACGCTAGTGTGCGAATCACTCTTTTTCGATTATTTGGATGCATTTTAAGACTTTCATCATAATCAAGTTGTTGCAATAATTCATAAAGTTCAGCGTTACTAAATTTTTCATATTCGCTTAAATCAATTGTTTTTTCGTGTTCATAAAATTCATAATCATAAAATAATGCACGAATATACAAACCAGTCCCACCAACAACAATCACATCCTTATTATTTTTTATAGCATCGTCAATTATGCTTCTTGCCATCTTTTGATATTGATAAACCGAAAAACATTCATCAACATCAACAATATCAATCATTTTATAATGCTTATAATATTTTGAACCTTTGCTTACTTTTGCACTTAGTATATCTAAACCTTTATAAATTTGATACGCATCGGCATTTAAAATAATAGGAAAATTATCTAAATGGTCAAAAATCCAATGGGCCAAACTAGTTTTTCCACTTGCAGTTGGACCACATACAACATAAATCATAGTGCTTCTATTTCCTCTTTGATTTCTAATAACATTTTTCTTATTTCTTGTTCAACAACATTATAATTATTTATTAGTGGATGATTTTCATACATTTCCTTATATTTTTCCAAATTGATGTGATCGTTTTTATGTGCAAAAAATTTTATATTCTTGACTAAAGATAAAATATATTCATCGTTATTGATATCATCTTTCAATTTAAAATAAGTTTTTACTAAATCACTATTGTATAATACGTCGTGTAAGTTTTTGATTGCAATAGACAAGTCAAAATCATTCATATATTTCACCAATTAACGAATAAGTATGCGAAGAAATAATTTTAACTTTTATTATTTTTCCGATTAATGATAAATTCTTAGAAGGAAAATGAACAAGTTTGTTTTCTTCTGTATATCCTGAAAACATTAACGGATTATTCTTAGAAGGACCATCAACTAAGACATTAAAAACATTTCCAACCATGCTATTAGCATAATTTGAAATATGCTTTTCTAAACACTTAACTAAACGATTAAATCGTTCATGTTTAATTTCATCTGAAACATTATCAATTAATTTTGCGGCAGGTGTACCACATCGTGGTGAATAAATAAATGTAAACGCACTTTCATATTTAACATAATCGACCATCTTTAAAGTGTCTTCAAACTGTTCTTCGGTCTCATTTGGAAAACCAACAATGATATCAGTGGAAAGCGTTAATCCTGGAATTTTACGTCGCATTTTATCCACTAAATCACGATATGATTGACTGTTATATCTTCTTCCCATCAATCTTAAAATTTGATCATTTCCAGATTGAACTGGAAGGTGTATAGATTTCATGATATTAGGATATTTTGCAATAACATCGATTATATCATCGCTAAAATCAAAAGGATGTGATGTTGTAAATCTAAGGCGCGGAATATTTAAATTAGCAATTTGTTCTAAAAGTTTTGCAAATGTCGAACCATCATTTAAATCTTTCCCATATGCGTTTACATTTTGACCTAATAATGTTATTTCTTGATATCCTTGTAAAACTAGTTCGTTACATTCATTAATAATATCTTTCATTAAACGACTTCGTTCTCTTCCTCTTGTAAATGGAACAATGCAATACGTACAAAACTTGTTACAGCCATACATAATATTAACAAATGCTTTATATTTATTTTGACGATGACTTGGGAAATTTTCAAAAACGGAACCGCCTTGTGATTTAACGTTCACCAAACGTTTATATCCATTTTTTAAAAGACTAGAAAGATTGTCACAAAAATAAGGTAATTCGTGTGTTCCCAAAATTAAATTGACATGTGGATATGTATTCAATATTTTATCAACATTACTAGGCTGCTCACAAACACAGCCAATTATAGCACAAACTTGACATTTTTTTTGACGATATGATTTGCATTGCCCAATTTCACCAAACATTTTATCAACAGCGTTTTCTCTAACTGCACAAGTATTAATAACAATAATATCAGCATCGTCCATCTTTTCTGTTTGTGTCATATTCATCTTGTCAAATAAACCAGCAACTATTTCACTATCTCTTACGTTTGCTTGGCAACCAAAAGTTCGAATAAAATATTTTTTATTTTTACCATATTCCTTTAAAAAATCATCAACAACAAAGCAATCACGATGGATTATATTTTGATCATCATTTTTTAATCTTGCATTTGCGAGGCAAGGCAAGGAAATAAAATTATCAATTTTTTTCTTCTTCATTAGCAAAAACCTCTTTAATTGTAATAATATCTTTGCAAAAGTTGCTTTCTTCATCAAATTTCAACAAAACAGCATTAAATAGCAAATCATCATTTTCATCAATTTCAAAACGACCATTTTTTCCAAAAATAATCTTATTTATAACACTATCTTTTTCAAATCCGATAACAGAATTATAACTTCCACACATCCCAACATCACTAATAAAAGCTGTGTGTTTTTCTAAAATTTTTCCATCATTAGTTTGCACATGTGTGTGTGTACCTAAAACAGCGGAAACAAGTCCATCTAAAGCATACGCTAAACATTGCTTTTCACTAGTAGATTCAGCATGAAAATCCACTATATGTATATCAGCGGGTTCCTCGTTATCAATAACGTCTTTTATAGAAAGATAAGGATTATTTACTTCTTCATTAATAAATGCAGAACCTAATAAATTTGTCACACGCACTTTAAGATGGTTAACTTTAAAAACTAAACTTCCGACACCAGGATAAGGACGAATGATATTTAAAGGACGAATGATATTATCGACTTGAGTAATATATCTTTTGATTTCTGCTTTGTTATCAAAATGATTTCCTAAAGTTATAACATCAATACCATAGTCCATTAATTCATCATAATGTTTTTCTAAAAGACCTCGACCGTGTGAAACATTTTCACCATTAGCAATAACAAAATCGACTTGATTTTTTTTACAAACCAAATCGATTCCTTTTTTTGCGGCTTTTCTTCCGCTTTTCCCAACAATATCACCTATAAATATAATATTCATTATTTTGCTGTTTCAATCGCGCGATATTCTCTTATAACACTTACCTTAATTTGACCAGGATATGTCATCTCGTTTTCAATTCTATCTTTAATTGAACGTGCTAAGTTAAATGCACCTAAATCATCTATTTTATCAGGAATGACCATAACACGTATTTCGCGTCCTGATTGCATCGCATAAGATTGATAAACTCCGTCGTATGATTTACAAAGTTCTTCAAGTTGTTCGATACGTTTAACATACGATTCAAGTGTTTCACTTCTTGCACCAGGTCTAGCAGCGGATAATGTATCAGCAGCTTGAACGATATGTGATATAACACAATTAGCAGGAACGTCGCCATGATGAGATTCGATAGCGTTAATTACAACATCTGGTTCGCCATATTTTCTAGCTAGTCTAGCACCAATTTCAACGTGACTGCCATCGACTTCAAAATCAGCAGCCTTTCCTATATCATGTAATAATCCTGCTCTTTTTGCTAAGTTTTGGTCTAAACCTAGTTCCGCTGCCATAATGCCAGATAAATAAGCGACTTCTAAACTGTGGTCATAAGCATTTTGCCCATAACTTGTACGATATTTTAGACGGCCGACATAATTTAATAATTCCTTATTTATACGTGGCAATCCTAATCTAAATGCAGCTTCTTCACCAGCTTTTTTGATTTGTTCTTCAACATCTTTTTTTGCTTTGTTAGATAATTCTTCTATTCTTCCTGGTTGTATACGTCCATCCTTAATCAAAGCTTCTAAGGTAAGACGTGCAATTTCTCTTCTAATTGGATTAAAGCAAGAAATAGTAATAACTTCAGGAGTGTCATCAATAATTAAATCGACACCTAATAATTGTTCCAAAGAACGAATGTTACGACCTTCACGACCTATAATTCTTCCTTTCATCTCATCGTTTGGCAACGCTACAGCATAAACAGTTCTTTCATTTGTAGATTCTTGAGCAAATCTAGACATCGCTAGTGATAAAATTTCAACGGCTTTCGCGTCACATTTTTCGTTTGCTTCATCTTCTTTGTTTTTAATATAAACCGATATTTCTTGTGCCATTTTGCTTTCAACACGACGGAAGATTTCATCGCGAGCTTCTTGAATAGACATATTGGAAACTTTTTCAAGTTCATTAATAATTCCATCTATTTTTTCTTGCAAAATTTTCTCTTTTTTAGCATTTTCATTAATTTGACGCGTTAATGAATCGTTTTTTTGATCTATTAAAGTTTCTTTATTGGTCAAAATACTATCACGTCGATCAATATTTTGTTCGCGTTGTAGCAAACGATTTTCGGTTTGTGCTAATTCATTACGTTTTTCTTTAATTTCCTTTTCAGCTTCTAGTTTTAATTCGGCAACACTTTGTTTACCGTCAATTTGTGCATTTTTAACTATTCTATCCGCTTTTACTTCTGCGTCATGAATAATTTTTAAACTTTTTTTATTGCTAGCTTTTTCTCTAAAATATGGAACTAGGAAGAAAATTCCAACACCTAAAGCAATTCCCGCAACAGCGGCAACAACAATTAAAGTAATAGCTAAACTCAAATCCATAACATAAAACTCCTTTCATAGTAAATAAAAATTCACACTTAAATAACTCATTAAAATATTGCAGAAAACATGCATTATTTATATTAGACAGCATAGCTGATAAATAATTATCTCGAAAGATAAATATATATATTGAGCACTTCATCAAGTGCACTTTTATTATACTAATCAAAATAAAATATAACAATATTATATTTTTGTCGAGCTGCTATTTAAACATTTATTGACGATAATGTGACATTTGCCATTATATTTATTATTTTCATTAATAATTTCACCAACATCGTCACAAATTATAGTCCCACTTAGTGGATTTTTTATACTCTGGATTTTGCCATTAATGCGAGCGTCTACTTCGCTATATTCAAAAGAAAGATTACAATTTTCCATCGTACAATTTATTAACTTTAAATTTTTGCAATAACAAAATGGCTGACTACCAGTTATCTGACAATTTATTAAGGTTAAATTTGTTGAATACCAAGCAAAAAATTCACCATCGATTATACAATCTTTAATCGTGCAATTTTTACTATGCCAAAAGCCGTCTTTTGCAGATAGAAAACAGTTTGTCGCTTCACAATTTTCGTTATACTGAAACGAATATTTAGAAGTAATACGACTGTTTTTCAAAATCAATTTTTTTGTTTCGAAAAATGCATAATTACTAGTTATATTGCAATCCAAAACATAAAAATTTATATTTTTCCAACCAAATTCATCGCTTATAATTTGACAATTTTCTAATTTGACATCTCTACACTCTCTTAATGCCTTAACCGAATTAATAAATGTATCTTTAATAATTAAATTTTCACCATACCAAAATGGTGCACGAGATGTTTCATAAAAAATGCAATTATGTAAGAAAAGATTAGTGTTGTGCCAAATAGGATAGCGCAAATAAAAATAGCAAGATTCAACACTCAAATTTTCACACTCTTTTAACGGAGACTCACCATCATTTATACCATTAAAAGTGCAATCGAAAATTTTATATTTTGAAATATTGTACAACGCGCGCTCTTTGTCAAATTTTTGATGAGCAATAATTTTTGTTTCCATATTGCGAACCTACACTTAATTAAATTAATAACACTTAAAGTTCACTTTATGTCAATAATTTATTTAGTTACTACTTGGATTTGCCTCGCCATTTCTAATTTTATCAACGATTTTATTTTTTATATCGGTATTTTCTTTTAAAAATATTTTTGCAGATTCACGTCCTTGTCCGATTTTTTCTCCGTCATATTCATACCAGGAGCCAGATTTTTTAATTATATTATTTTGACAAGCTAAATCTAAAATTTCGCCTTCCTTTGAGATTCCCTTTCCATAAATAATATCGATTTTGCAAGACTTAAATGGTGGCGATACTTTATTTTTCACAATTTTAACTGTACAGGTATTGCCAATAATATCAGAACCATTTTTAATAGCCTCGCTTCTTCTAATATCTATTCTGATTGAGGCATAAAATTTTAAGGCACGTCCTCCAGATGTTGTTTCTGGATTTCCATACATTACTCCAACCTTTTCTCTTATTTGATTAATAAAAATAATTGCACAACTCGATTTATTTAAAACACCCGCTAATTTTCTCATAGCTTTCGACATTAAACGTGCCTGTAAACCAACTTGATTATCAGCCATAACACCATCTAATTCGGCTTGTGGAACTAATGCAGCAACACTATCAACTATAATTAAATCAATCGCTTTACTTGCTGCTAACATTTCAACAATTTCCAAAGCTTGTTCGCCGCTATCAGGCTGTGAAAGTATCAGCTCATCAATATTTACACCTAAATTTTTAGCATAAAGAGGGTCGATAGCGTGTTCAGCATCAACAAATGCTGCCCTTCCACCTTGTGCTTGACACTCACTAATTGCGTGCAATGCAAGAGTGGTTTTTCCAGATGATTCCGGACCAAAAATTTCAATAATACGTCCTTTTGGATATCCTCCAACCCCCAAAATATCGTCTAATAAAAGAGAGCCACTTGGAATAACATCCATATCAACAGGTGGTCTCTGACCAAGCTTCATGATTGAGCCTTTACCAAATGTTTTTTCAATTTCTTTAAGAGTTTGTTCTAAAACAAGATCTTTTTCATTTTTGTCTGCCATATTTACCTCCATAATTACTAATAGTGTTTTAAATCAATTTTTTCTAATGACTAAAATATTTTTTTATTAAATCAATCAAACAATTGATAGCAACATTAACACATTGTTTTCTTATTTCATTTCGACTACCAAAAAATTGGTATTTTCCAACAATAACATTTTGAAAATATGCTATACCTATATAAACCAAACCGACTGGTTTGTTCTCCATCGCATCAGGACCAGCATTTCCAGTAAACGAAACGCACAAATCTGATTTAGTCAAATTTTTAGCATTACTGGCCATTTGCATTGCAATTTCTTGTGAAACAACACCATATTTATCAATATAATCATAACTTATGCCTAACAAACGAACTTTTTCTTCTGTCATATAAGTAACAAAGCCGCCTTTATAAAATTTTGAGGCACCTTTGACTTCTGTCATTGTTTTTGCAAAAAGACCACCAGTTAAAGATTCAGCACTAGAAAGAGTTAAATAATACTTGTTTAATAGTGTTACTAATTCGTTTAAATTATTCATTTTTATTATTACTCTCCTTAAATATCTTTCTATTTTGCCAAACATATATAATGCCGCTTATAAAAGAAACAAAAGTAGCGATATAGACGATAAAATCAGTTATATGAAGACCAATTGGCCAACTATTATCAAAATAATTAAAGGGCCAACCATTAAGCAGAACAAATATAATTGCTACCATTTCTAAAACAGTTTTGGCTTTCCCAAAAATATTTGCTGCAATAACAATATTTTTTTGAGCAGCAATAAACCTTAATGCATCCACAACAATATCTCTTGCAACTAAAATAATTGCACACCACATATTGAATGAGATTTGATTAGCATTCGAATTATAAGGCGCAAATATACTAGGTGCAATCAGAAATATCACCAAAGAATTAATTAATAATTTATCAGCGACAGGATCTAAAAACTTTCCTAAAGAAGTTACTTGATTATTTTTTCTTGCTAAATAACCATCTAACCAGTCAGTAAAAGAGGCTAAACAAAAAATTATACAAACAATAAAAAATGTCAAATCAATTCCACTATTTCCAAGAGAAATACTTTTAAAATCTATTAAAGACATTACAAATAAAGCAATAATCATCAAAATAATAATTATGATTCTAGATATCGTTATTTTTGTCGGCAAATTCATTTTATTCTCCTTTTTAAAAAGTGAGTATCGGTCCAGTAAGCCATGTTCTGTTTTAGACAATAATTTATCTATGCAATGCATGCCATCTCTTATTCGTTTCTAATTGATGACTTCCCCTACCAAATTTGGGTTTCTCGCTTGTGGGGTTTACCAACGTTCCACTTCATTGTTTCCAACTATTCGTCACTGTGGCACTTTATGGAAATAGTCATAGCAAGCCTTAGACATCTTTCCGCCGTTATACGCTCCCGCATACCTAGCGTTATTTTTTCCGCTAGCACAAACACTACAATCATCTCAGACTGTGCGAGCATGGACTTTCCTCTAAATTAAATTAGCTATTGTCCAGACCGATTATTTAATGTTGTTTGGATTAAAGCCTTCTTTCCATAGAAATTTTTCCAACTTGTTGATTCTTTTTAATAAATCAATATTACTAGAAGTAGCTTTACTAATGTCGCTAATTCCATCTAATTTATCTTGATATGATTTTAAAGAGATTTCTAAATATTCATTAGTTTTTTTTAATTCTTCGTTTTCTTTGATGATGTTCGCGTAATATTTTTTATTAAGCAAACAATTTTCTTCGACTAAACGATAATCGCTTAAAACTTTATCTAAATATTCATCCACTTCATAACTATCATATCCATTTTTAGCACCTTTAAATTTTTTATCCAAAATCTCAGTGCTTTTTAAAGATAAATTAAGAATTTCTTTAGCCATATTTAATATTATATATTAAGAGCGTGAAATAATGTAATATATTTTACTTTTTTATATTTATTTTAAATGTTATACTCATTTTGTGAATAAATTATCAAAATTATTAAAAAATAGACGAAATTTGGTTTTTATAGATTTAGAAGGTACTCAAACAAGTCATGAAATGATTGCTATTGGTGCTTTAAAAGTTAATTTAAATCAAAATAATACGATTAAAAAATTTCATAAACCGTTTTTAAGATATGTCAAATGCCAAGGAAATGTTGGTCATATTGTAGAAGAACTAACTGGTTTAAATGATGATTTTATCGAGAAAAATGGAGTGGATTTTGAATCTGCAATGTATGATTTTAAAAATTATCTTAGTGATTGTATCAATAATTGCATTTTTTTAAGTTTTGGAAATCACGATTTAAGAATTATCTCTCAAACTCTTCACGCAAATAATGACCAATGCAAACAAATTTGTGAATTGATATTTGATAACCATATTGATTTTTTAAAATTAATTCAAGAATTTGTAAAAGACAATGAAGGCATGCCCTATTCTTTAATAAATTACTGCAAAATATTTTCTGTTGATGTTAAGAAACCTTTGCATAGTCCAGATAATGATGCAATAAATTTAGCTAAACTGTATGATGCTTTTTTGAAAAAAAGACAAATAATTATCGAAGAATATAAAAAAGCTATAACTAAAGGTCATATCATCGCTGAGCCAATTATTAAGGTTATTGGTAAATTAAATTCTAATCAAAATGTAACAAGTCAAGAATACGAACAATACATAAGAGGTTATATAGATGATAAATTATCCTAATAAGAAAAAACCTTTAACCGAGAAACAATATAAAAAACAAATTTTGCCATCAAAGAAAACAAATACCGCTAACCGGGGAATGGACTTAGAACATGATTTAAATATTTCAAATGAGTATTATGTGAATAATTCCGTTGCACTAATTTATAAAAGACCTACGCCAATCAATATTGTGAAAGTAGATTATAGTAAAGGGGCAAGAATTATCGATGCTTATTTTGAAAAACAATCAACCACAGATTATAACGGCGTTTATAAAGGAAGATATCTAGACTTTGAAGCAAAATCTACACATAACTTATCTTCCTTTCCGCTACACAATATATATAGTCACCAGATAGATCATTTAAAAAAAGTCAACGAATGTGGAGGCATCGCATTTTTTATTATTGAATTTGTAAATTTAAATGAAGTATTTTTTCTAGATAGTAAATTTGTTATCGATTTCTATCAAAATAGCAAACGAAAATCAATTCCATATCAGACGATTAAAGAAAAAGGAATATTAATTGAAAGAAAATTTAAACCACGATTAGATTATTTAAAAGCTGTTGAACAGTTTTATGATTTATAATAGTTACAATATTTTTTTAATTTGCAATTTTCACACTTTGGATTTATTGCTTTACAAAAATATCTGCCGAAAAAAATTAATTGATGATGCATTTTAATATGAAATTCTTTAGGAAATATATTTTCTAATAATTCTTGGGTTTTTGCAGGGTTTTCATTAGAACTTACAAGATTTAAACGTTTTGCTACTCTTAAAACATGTGTATCGACAGCTAAAAATGGTAAGCCATAATATTCTGCTAGAAATACGCTTGCACTTTTGTTACCAATACCACTTAATTTTATTAATTCATCATAAGTTTTAGGTATTTTTCCATCATAATTTTCAACTACAGTTTTCGATAAAGAAAGTATATTTTTTGCCTTGTTATTAGCAAGTCCAAGAGGTTTTAAAATTTTAACTAGTTCGCGAATATCAGCGTTACTTAATGAAAAAACATTTGGATAAGTTAAAAATAATTTTTTTGTGACATCATTTACTTTTTTATCTGTTGTTTGTGCACTTAATAATATTGCAATTAGTAAAGAATAATCATCAAAATAATTTAATTCGCATTTAGCATTGGGAAATAGTTCATTAATAAAGTTAATAATGTCATTTATCTTTTTCGTCATCAATATTTACCCATGGAGTTTGCGCTATTTTAATTGTCTCTTCAATATTCTTATGCCAATCTTCATCGATTACACTATGCCCTTCTTTTTCTAAATCATCGCGTTTAGACCAATTTAATAAAATTTTATCAACACTGCGTAAAGATTTTTTATTTTTAGAAATTGCTTCTTTTAAGGCATCTAAAATTATTTCTTCAGAATATCCAAATGTTAGCCATTCTTTGATTCTTGAAAATTCAATCGGGGAAAGATTTCTTCCCAAATAATCTTGAAATTTTTTATATATGTTGTTGATATCTTCTTCATATTTTTCTTTTTTTCTTAAAAGATTTTCGTTATTTAGAGAAATTTCAAATTCACGATACAAAAGTTTTTTTAATGGCTCTAATGTAGTCACTACTTTTTTATTATCTTCTATATAATCAATCATTTTTTTTCTTAAAAGATCGGCTAAAACTTTATCAATGTCTTTAACCGGCATAGTCATCTTTAAAGATAGCAAATCTGCTGTAATCATAGGATTACCTTGTTCAATAAAATGATCTATTATAAAAAGCGTAGCAAGTTCAACTTCAGTTAATTTAAGTTTTTTATAATTTTCAATAAGCAAATAACGGAAATCAAGAGCTTCTCCTACCATATTCTAATACTCCTTTAAGAATTATATCTTTGTCTAAATTTATATGATACATTTTTAATGCTTGACGTATTTTAACAGGTGAAACGTTATATTTTAATATTTTATTAATTTCTTGCTTAATTTTTTCTTTATTTAGATTATCAAGTAAATAAGAATTTTTCAAAATTGCAAAATATAGACTTTCTTCAATGTCAAAATCATAGACAAGAGAGAAACGAATTGCCCTTAATATTCTTAATGGATCTTCGACCAGCCTTTTATCTGGATTGCCAATCATTCTTATTAAATGATATTTTAAATCATCAATTCCACTTGAAAAATCAATAACTTTCTTATCTTTATTAGCATATAAACCATTGATTGTGAAATCTCTTCTTAAAAAATCTTGACGAATATCACTAACAAAAGTTATTTCATCAGGATGCCGATAATCTAAATATTTTTTCTCACTTCTTAAAGATGTATAATCAAAAACAATGTTATCGAATTTAATTTTTACACATCCATATTTTTTAAAAGTTACATCAATATCTAAATTAAATTTTTCAATATCTTCAATTAAAGCATTACCGCAAATATCAATATCATCAACATCTAAACCTAATATGTAGTTTCTCACAGCACCACCAACAATATATAATGAAAATCCATTAGACATAAATACTTCATTAAGTTTTAAATATATATCAAATAAATCATCAAATTTCATAATCTTATTTTATATAAAATAAAGCATTTTACAAACAAAAAAGCAGGATTACCTGCTTTTTGTTAAAATCAAATTATTTTAAGAGATTAAAGTTTTTCTTTTAAGCCCTTGCTGACTTTAAATCCGACGGTTTTAGCAGCTGGAATAACAATCTTTTGCTTTGTTTGTGGATTAGTACCGTTTCTTTCTTGACGTGTTTTAACAGCAAATGTACCAAAATCAGTTAATTTAACAACATCACCGGAAACCAATTTGCTAGCAATTGTTGCTAAAGCACGATTGATAACCAATTCAACATCTTTTTTATTTAAATTAGTTTCGTTAGCAACTGCTTCAATTAATTCTAGTTTGTTCATTCAAGCATCCTCCTTAATTTAATTTTGGACTATTTTGTATAATTTGTCAAAAAAAGTTTTTACTAGACTGAAATTTTTGAAATATTTTAAGTTCTTTTTCTTAATACAATGTTAATTGGAGTTGATGAAAAATCAAAGCTGTCTCTAAGACGATTTAATATGTATCTTTGATAAGAAAAATGCATAAATTTTGGATTGTTTACAAATAGAACAATTGTAGGAGGTGCAACATCAACTTGGTTCGCGAAGTAGATTTTCAATCTACCTCCATTAAAATTAGGTGATTCATTCATCATTTGAGCATCTTGAATAACTTCATTTAATACGTTAGTAGGTATCCGTTTGTGGTACGCAATATAAGCATCATTAATAAGTGTAAAAATGGAGTCAATATTCTTTTTATTTTTAGCTGAAACATACACGATAGGAGCATAATCTAAAAAAACAAATTCATTTTTAATTTTTTTTGTAAAATCATTTTTATTTGTCACTTTAGAATCAATAAGATCCCATTTATTAACCACTATTATGATGGCCTTGTGCTGTTCAAAAGCATAACTAACCACGTGTTTATCTTGTAACTTTATCCCCTCGTTTGCATCAATAACAAGAAGGACAATTTCACTTCTTTCAATTGCTCTTAATGCTCTTAGAGCAGCATATTTATCAATTGATTCATATATTTGACCACGTTTTTTTAAACCTGCTGTATCAATCGCAACAAAATCTTGTCCATCATGTTGAAAATATGTGTCGACACTATCACGAGTTGTACCCTCAATGTTTGAAACAATAACACGTTTTTCGCCCAACAAAGCATTCATTAAAGAAGATTTGCCAACATTCGGACGACCAATAATTGAAAATGTGATTGCATCATTGATTTCTTCTTTTGAATTTTCAGGCAAATACGAAACGATTTTATCTAACAAATCACCAACACCTATACCATGTGCACTCGAAAGACAAATTGGCTCTCCGAATCCTAATCTATAAAATTCACTACTATTGTCTTTTAAGTTGATATCATCGATTTTATTTACAGCTAAAATAATTGGTTTTTTGCATTTGTATAACATTTTGGCCACCAATTCATCGTCTCTGCTTAAACCAACATTTCCATCGCAAATAAAAACTATTACATCAGCTTCATCAATTGCCAGTTGAACTTGCTGACGTATTTCATCTTGAAAACTTCCTTGTTTAATTTCAATTCCGCCAGTATCGACTAATAAAAATTCATGTCCTAACCAGTTCGCATCACCATAGATGCGATCTCTTGTCACTCCAGCTTGATCGTCAACTATTGCGTGACGATAACCAAGTATTCTATTAAAAATTGTAGATTTGCCAACATTAGGAGAACCAACAATAGCAACGATTGATTTACTCATTTGGTTTTACTCCAGTTTTCTTTTCTATAATTTGCAAAACTTTATCAACGCTTTCTTCGATTGTTAAATATGAGGTATCTAATAAAACAGAATCGCCCGCAGCTTTTAAAGGAGCAAAATCACGATGAGAATCAATATAATCGCGACTTCTAACATCGTTTTCAATTTCTTCTAAAGTACATTGAATACCTTTGGAAATATTTTCATCATATCGTCTTACCGCTCTTGTTTCAACACTGGCAATTTGAAATATTTTGACATCAGCGTTAGGCAAAACATATGTACCAATATCACGACCATCCATGACAACAGAATGTTTTTCGGCCATTTTTCTTTGCTGATCAACTAAAAATAATCTAACATCTTTATAGGATGCAATATATGAAACTTGACTAGAAACACGCGGTTGTCTAATTTCCTTTGTTACATCATGATTATTGCAAAGGACTATATTATTAGGACGAAGTTCTATATGAATTTCATCAATAAGTTTTAAACAACTTTTTTCATCTTTACAATCAACATTTTTTTCTAATGCATACCAAGTAAAAGCACGATACATTGCTCCTGTATCAATATAAGTGATGTTCAAGGCTTTAGCCACTAATTTTGCAACAGTGGATTTACCTGCTGCAGCAGGACCGTCAATAGCGATTGTAATTTTTCTTTCCATCATAACCTCACATAAATATAACTATCGCACTAGCAATTATCGCAGCAGTAATTAAAACACAGCCAACAATAATCAAAGTTATTTTTAATATTTTTTTCTTATCGTAATGTTTTTTTTCATTAAGCGAATTGTCTATGTCGTTTGTTGCTTTCATTATTTCATCAAATGGAACAGATAAAGTTGATGACGTAGGAGTTTTTTGTCTTTTTTCACTTAAAACATCTTCTGCTGTTTTGTTTTCATTATTATCAATAAGCACATCATAAGGCAAAATATCTGGTTCAACTTGATTCAATGATAATCGATAATTTTTATATTTTTTAATTCTCGTCTCTTGCATAATTTCACTATACTCTTTTATATATTAATATAAACTGAATTTTAGTTCATTAAAAAAATAAAAAAATTAATTAACGTAATAATTGCAAAATTATTCAAATCAGTTTATATTTAAAACGTCTACAGGAGGACAAATAGATGGCAAGAAAAAAAGTCACTATTGACCAAAGCCTTTGCATAGGTTGTGGAACTTGTGTTGGCGTCTATGCTGATGACTTCACAATGAATGATGCTGGATTAGCAGAACCTATCACTGGCGAAGCTGACGAAGAAGCAAAAGATATTTGCCCAGTCGGTGCGATTAGTGTTGAAGACTAATTTAAAAACCATAAAAGCTAGGATGATTCCTAGTTTTTATTTTGATTATAAGATATTTTGTCTATCAAACGATGCATGCTTTTATAAAGTATTAATGTAACAATAATAACCATTAAATCTTTAATTGCATTAAATGGTACACAAACATAGCCAAAAAAAGGCCACATCAAATCAGTAATCAAAGGATTAACCGCCTGACACATATTTAGTAGCATGTCATAAGAAAATCCCATGACAAACATATAAAAATCTAACATTACAAAAGTAGTAAAAAAGCTAGATACTACAATTTGAATAAAAAAGCCTGAAATAAAACCAATAATTGCGCCCTTAAAATTATGCATGCGTCGATATATTAAACAACTTGGAATAACAAAAGCTATACTATATAAAAAATCCGCTAATTCACCAACACATAATGTACTTGAAAAAGGAAGCTTTATAATTGTTTTAATAAGAATAACAAAAAATCCTGACAAAGGACCATATGCAAACCCTGCAATAAAAGCAGGTATTTCATCTAAGTGAATCGAAAGAAAAGAAGGAAATATAGGTAACGAAAAATTAAAAATAGGAACTACATATAAAATTGATGATAATGCAGCAAAAATAGCGGTACCTGTTATAAATTTAGCCGTAAATCTCGACTTTTTTTTAAAAATTTTATTAAAAATAATTACTAATCCTATCAACATAATTGATAGAGAAATTATTAATCTTGTAATTTCGTTGTCGCTCATAAAACATTACTCTCCTAATAAAAAAACCTGCTCATTCAAGGCAGGGATAGGATAAAAAACTTCTTCCATCTTGACTATACAATCGCTACTTGAATCGCACAAGTTCAATCCTAAATTTTAGGAGTCGTGGAGTTTTACCACCGGTCAGGAATTTCACCTTGCCCTGAAGCAAATTTATTATATACCTAATTAACGACAAGTTAATTATTTTTTAATATTTTTTCAAAGAATTTATTTTTATTCGTTTCGCTTTCAAAGGAAAATTTTGCACTATTTTTGTTAATATTAACTTTACAGTTAAATTTGTTTTCTAATTTGTTTTGTATATTGGAAAAATCAACTTTATTTTTATATTCATAAATCATTTTTTCCGTTTGACGAACAGATAAATTATTTTGATATATTTTTTCAACCATCTCTTCAATCAAATCATCAGGCAATGTAATTAATGCCTTAGCGTGACCAAATGATAATTTTCCATATGAAATGTCTTTTAAAATATTTTCGTTAAAATTTTTAAGACGCATAATATTGGATATTTGGCTTCGTGACTGATGTAGTAATTTAGCCAAATCTTCTTGTGAAAAATTATAATCTTTGTTCAATTTATTGCAAACAAGCGATAACTCAACCATATTTGAATAATTGGAATCACGAATATCTGCTGCAAGCATCACTAATAATTCTTCTTCACTAACATCAATAATTACGCAAGGAACTTCATTAAGATGAAAACATTTTGCAGCTGTCAATCTTTTTCTACCCAAAACAATTTCATAATGATCTTTTTTTCTTCTAACTATTAGTGGAGAATTCAAACCTTTTTCTTTTATTGATATCAATGATTGACATATTGCATCTTTATTCAATTTTACTTTTTTTAAATATTCATTATCATCAATCAATTTAGGTGAAATAAAAGATGGTTTTGTCTGTTGATATTCTTTTTCCATGTTAGCGATAACATCCGCTTTTTCGAATCTTTTAACAAGACGATCAAAAGCTATGTTAACAAAATTATCTTTCTTCATAATCAATTAATTCTTTTGCCAACGAAATATAAGCCTGACTAGATATAGAATTTGGTCGATAAATGGTTACTGGCATCCCTTTTGCGTTGCTTTCTGGTATTGAAATATTTCTAGGTATCATCGATAAAAAGGTATTTTCTTTAAAAAGCGAACGAACTTGACTCGCAATCTCAACCGACAAACGAGTTTTGCTATCATACATCGTTAACAAGAAACCTTGAATACCGAGATTTTGATTATAAGTGTTTTGAATAGAAGAAATATTTGCCAAAATTTGTGCGACTGCTTCTAGTGCAAAATATTCGCATTGGACAGGTATTAAAACTTTATTCGCAGCACATAATGCATTAATAGTTAATAATCCTAAACTAGGCGGGCAATCTATAATCATATAATCATATTTTTTGTTAATTTTTTTTAAGTTATTTTTTAATAGATAAAATGGTTCATTTACTTTTCCATTAACCGCAGAATCTAAGTTGGCAAGAATTAATTTTGGAGAAATTAAGTCAAGATTTTTAATCATTGTTTTTCTAATAACTTTATTTATATCTTGTCGATCTAATAAAACATCATAAATATTTCGCGAAATTAAAGAAATGTCCACGCCCATACCACGAGAACAGTTACCCTGTGGATCCATGTCTATGAGCAAGACTTTTTTGTTTAAATAGGCAAGAGAGCTAGAAAGATTTATCGCGGTGGTGGTTTTTCCGACTCCGCCTTTTTGATTAGCAATAGCAATAATTTTACACATAAATCGATTATTATCTTACATTATCTCCCCATTAAAATAAACTTAAAGAGGTTTTTTTAAAATGTCTTTATATTGTCTTGGGTATTTATTAGAAGTTTTTTTAAATTTTTTAATGAATAGTACAGCGCGAAAACTATCAACATCTAAATCATATTTCAACACATTTGAAAGTTTTAGATTTAGTTTTTTAAAAGCGTTTTCACATTCTTTAATTTCATTAAGATAATTTAAAGATTTTAAAGCAATAATGTCGCCATTAGTTTTGACAAAACCCGCGAGTAGTTCAACAAGAATATTCAAAGATTTTAAACCCCTAGCAATAGCAAAATCATATGCTTCTCGTTTGTCTATTACAAAATCTTCAGCGCGTTTATTAACCACTGTAACGTTATTTAGATTCAGTAACTTTATCATTTTGCTAATGTGTTGACATTTTTTATTAGTAGCCTCTAAACATGTTACATGAGCGTTATCTAAACAAATAGCAACAACTAATCCAGGAAATCCCGCTCCACTTCCAACATCAATTATACTAAATTCTTCTTTAGGCATTTCATTTATAAAAATAAGACAATCAATAATCATTTTCAAATCAAATTCAGTTTCAGAAATTGATGTCAAATTAACAAATTCATTTGCAGAAATTGTTTCTTTTTTAAGAATTTCGAGCTTTTCTATCTTATCCTTTGATAGCAAAATATCAAATTTATTCAAAAGTTTTATAAGACTATTTTCCATCAACATTTCCTCTTTGTATAGCCATTATCAAAACATTAATATCACTAGGATTGACTCCGCTGATACGAGATGCTTGACCGATATTTTTAGGTCTTATATCATTTAGTTTTTGACGAGCTTCTAATGCTAATCCATCAAGATCTAAATAGTTGAAATTATCTGGTATAAATAAGTCTTCAAGTTTTTTTTGCTTTTCGGCAAGCTTTTGACTATTTAATATGTAGCCTTCATATTTTAATGTTATTTCCACTTCTTCAACGATTTCATCATCTAAATCAAATTCATTTAATTTTTCGTCAAACTTTAATAAATCGTTAAAATGAATTTTGTCTCTTTTTAAAAAATCAGAAAGACTAACTCCGTGATTCAATTTTGGATATCCTAAATTAAGTAAGAATTGATTTATATCATCTCTTGTACCAATATAGTGAGATTTTAAATATTCAATAATACTATTTATGCTATTTAATTTTTGACAAAATTGTTCATAGCGTTTTAATGGTAACAAGCCAACTTCAAAACCTTTCTTAGACAAACGAATGTCAGCGTTATCATGTCTTAATAATAAGCGATACTCCGCACGAGATGATAATAAACGATAAGGTTCTTTTGTACCTTTGAAAACAAGATCATCAATCATGACTCCAATATATGCTTCATCTCTTCTTAAAATAAAAGGTGATTTATTTTGTATCGCTAAAGTGGCATTTATACCCGCTACTAAACCAAGTGCAGCAGCTTCTTCATAACCCGATGTTCCACATATTTGCCCTGCTATATATAGACCTTTATACTTTTTAATACTTAGTGTTGAATCAAATTCGCTAGAATCAATTGCATCATATTCAATTGCATATGCATACTTTAAAAATTCAGCATGCTCTAATCCAGGTAGTGAATGAACCATCTCAATTTGGACATCTTTTGGCATTGAAGTAGAAAATCCTTGCAAATAAATGGAATTTGTCAAACGAGATTCTGGTTCTAGAAATAATTGATGTCGTTCTTTATCTTTAAAACGCACTATTTTATCTTCTATTGATGGACAGTATCTTGGCCCTACTCCTTTAACAAGTCCTGAATACATCGAAGATTTATCTAAATTATCCAAAATTATTTTATGTGTTTTTTCATTAGTATAAATTAAATAACAAGGCTCTTGCTTTTCAAATGGTATGAAGTTATTAGTCTCATATGAAAACGCTAATTTTTGATTATCACCGTATTGTGGGATAGCTTTACTAAAATCTATACTTTCTTTTTTTAATCTTGGAGGAGTCCCGGTTTTTAAACGATATAATTTAATTCCTAGTTTTTCTAAATTTTCGCTTAAGCCAAGTGATGGTTTTTCGCCATCAGGACCACCAAATTCCTTATTATGACCAATCAAAATTTCAGATTGCATATAAGTTCCAGTTGTTAATATAGTTGCTTTAGAAAAATAACGATTTCCATCTTTTAAAACAACACCTAAAATAGTTTTATCTTTTTCAATTAAATCAACGACTTCACCCTCGATAATAGTTAAATTATTTGTATTCAAAGCTTCTTGTTGCATCAAGCTAGGATAAACCAACTTATCTTCTTGTGCTCGTAGGCATTGAACAGCGACGCCCTTACCAACATTTAACATTTTCATTTGCAAATATTCTTTGTCGGCAATTTTGCCCATCATTCCACCAAGAGCATCAATTTCTCTAACTACAATACCTTTCGCAGAACCTCCAATAGAAGGATTGCAAGGCATGTTTGCCATCATTTTTATATTCAATGTAATTAAAAGTGTTGACATGCCCATATGTGCAGAAGCAAAAGCAGCTTCCAAACCAGCATGTCCTCCACCAACAACAATAATGTCAAAATTATTATTGCTATTCATATTATCCGACTGAACCTTCCATATCTAATTTTATTAAAGCATTTAATTCAACAGCGTATTCCATTGGTAATTCTTTTGAAAAAGGTTCGATGAAACCCATAATAATCATTTGAGTCGCATCTTTTTTTGATAATCCGCGTGACATTAAATAAAACAATTGGTCTTCATTAATTTTGCTAACAGTTGCTTCATGTTCAATATAAGATGAACTATTTCTTACATCATTATTTGGAATGGTATCGCTTTTTGAAACGTTATCTAAAATCAAAGTGTCACATTCAATATGACTTTTACAGTTAAACGCTTCTGGATGAATTCTAACAGTGCCACGATAATTAGATATACCACCATCTTTTACAATAGATTTAGAAATTATTGTTGACGTTGTATTGTTTCCTAAATGAATCATTCTTGCACCAGCATCTTGATATTGATTTTTACTTGCTACTGCAATCGATATGCAAGTTCCTTTTGCATAATCGCCTTTCAAAATGCAGGATGGGTACTTCATATTGGTTTGTGAACCTATATTGCCATCAATCCAATCCATCTGACCATTTTCATAAACAATTGCTCTTTTTGTAACTAAATTAATAATGTTTGTCGACCAATTTTGGACAGTCGAGTAACGGCATTTTGCATTTTTATTAACAAAAATCTCAACCACAGCCGCATGAAGAGATTCTTTAGAATATATTGGTGCAGTACACCCTTCGACATAATGAACATCAGCATCTTCATCAACTATTATTAATGTTCTTTCAAATTGACCAGATTTTTCATTATTTATTCGAAAATAAGATTGAAGTGGCTTTTCCAATTTGACTCCTTTTGGAACATAAATAAAACTACCACCAGACCAAACAGCGCTATTTAATGCAGCAAACTTGTTATCGGTATAACTTACAATTTTTCCAAAGTATTGCCTTAATAAATCTGGATACAACTTCAATGCCATATCTGTGGAAAGAAATATAACGCCTTTCTCTTCAACTTCTTTTAGCATATTATGGTAAACGACTTCAGATTCGTATTGTGTCGATACTCCAGATAAATATTTTTGTTCGGCTTCCGGAATTCCAAGCCTCTTAAACGTGTTTTTTATAGTTTCTGGAACATCGTCCCAATTTGATTCTTCTTTTTCACTTGGACGAATAAAATAAGTAAAACTATTAAAATCAATATCTGCTAGATTGGGACCAAAATTAGGCAAAGACATCTTAATAAAAGCGCGATAAGCTTTTAGACGATATTCAAGCATCCAACTAGGCTCGTTTTTATAAAATGAAATTAACCGTATCACATCCTCATTTAAACCAACACCAGTATTTAATATGGATACATCTTCGTTTTTAAAAGAATATTCTTGTTTTTGTTCATCTAAAAATAATTTTTCTTTATTATTTTTTTTCATTATCTATTAATTCCTTTAATCCATTAAATCCAATAGTAGCACATCTAATTCTTGCTGCTTGTTTTGATGTATTTTGAAATGCATTGGCTTCGCTAAGACACGATTCATCATAAGGCTCTTCATGTATCATTTTTAAATAATTTTCAATAATATATAATGCTTTGTCTTTGTCTAGTCCTTTTACCAAATCACACATAATATCTGTTGAGGCAGTGGATATAGCACACGCAACGCCATCCCAAAGGCAATCTTCGATAACGTTATCATTTATTTTTACATAAACATTAATGTCGTCTATGCAGTTATCACTGGACATGTGAACCGATTCATATTCATTGCTAGGCGTCATTTTGTTTTGTGGATGTGAGTAATGTTCAAGAATGATTTCACGCATCATTTCATTAGTTAAAGTAGGCATCTAAAATATCCCCTCCATTTTTTAATATTTTAACAACATAATCTATTTCTTCCTTTGTCGTATATAAATATGTTGACATGCGTACTGTGGCAACTTCATGTAAAAAATCAATTAATATTTTTGCACAATGTTGCCCGCTTCTCATAGCGATGCCTTTACTATTTAAATAAGTGGCTTCATCTTGGGCAAAGACACCTTTAATATTAAAAGTTATGATTCCAGTAGAAGCATCCTTGTTGTAAACAATAATATTATCTAAATCAGAAATTTTATCCAAAAAATATTTTCTCAAACTTTCTTCATGCTTTTGAATATTTTCCATACCAATTGACATTAAGAATTCACACGCTTTGCCAAGACCCATTATACCAGATAAATTTTCCGTTCCTGCTTCAAATTTACTAGGCGGATTCAAATATTTAATATTTCCACACATATCAAATTTTGAATTCATTCCTCCGCCTGTCAAAAACGGATCCATAATATCAAGGGTGTGATATTTACCATAAAGTACACCTATTCCAGTTGGGCCACACATTTTGTGACCAGAAAATGATAAAAAATCAATATCTAAATCTTTAACATCTGTTTTGATGTGTGGAACAGATTGAGCACCATCAACAGCGATAATTGCACCATATTCATGAGCAATCTTAGCTAATTCTTTGATTGGAGCAACATAACCAAGTACATTTCCAACATGAGCAACCGCAACAATTTTAGTTTTTATTGAGATAACTTTTCTTAAATTTTCACATGTTAAATGTCCTTGTTCATCAAGAGGAATAAAATTAATTTTGCAGCCTGTTAATTCACTTATTCGATACCACGGCAAAACATTTGATGCATGCTCTGCTTCTGTGATTAATATTTCATCATTTTTTGTTAAAAATTTTAAACCGTAACCATACGCGATTAGATTGATAGACATTGAGGCACCGCTTGTGAAAACAATTTCATTTTCTTCAGCGTTTATAAATTTGGCAACAAGTCTTCTAGCTTTTGAAACTTCTTGGTCCATGCCATAACACAAATCATAATCTCCACGATGAGAATTGCTAGTTTTATAAAGATAATATTCGTTCATTTTATCAATAACACATTGTGGTTTAAAAGTTGTTGAAGCATTATCTAAAAATACTAAAGGATGTCCTTGCATTTTAATTTTGTTTGTAAACATGGGAAACTCTTGTCTTAATTTATAAACATCATACATAATCATCACACTTTCTCTAACACTAGATTATTTATGTCATCGTAGAATTCATCATTTTTAAAATTTGAAACGATATTATTGAAATAACCTAAAATAATTAAGCGTTTAGCTTCCTTAATCGACAAACCACGACTAAGCAAATAAAATAGATGTTCTTCATTAAGCTGTCCAATGCTAGCACCATGATTTGCAATAACATCATCATTTTCAATTTTCAATATCGGTTTAGCTATTCCACTGGCACCTTGATCTAAAATTAAAATTTTTGCGCGTTGCTGTGTTGAACATTTAATCATGTTTTCACTAATTTTTGAACAGCCTAGTAATTGAATATGGCTTTGATCTTTACAAATACCATAATTTTCCACATTTGCAGTTGTAGAATTTGCTAAATGATGAACATTAATTTCAATATTTTTATTATCAACATTTGAACCTAAAGTTGCACATTTATAATTAAAATTAGCACCGCTTTTCAATAAATAAGCATCAATTTTAATATTTGAATCTTTTTTTGAAAAATCTAAAAAATACACGGAAACAGAAGAGTTTTTGTTTAAATTTAAAGACATTTTAATATTTTGATTAATACCATCAGTTATTATTTTTAACGTCAATGCTTTGTTTTCCAATATTTCAAAATCAACAGTTAATGAATGTTGAATATTCTTAAAAACAATGATTTTATTTTCATCTAATTCAAGATTATTTTTAAATTCATCGTCATCCGTATAAACTATGTAATTACTAATGATTTTATTTATGGACATTTTTAGCAAGTTCCTTTGTAGCACATACTCCAATTGAAACAGAATTCATTTTTTTATCATCATGTTTTTCAATATCAATGCCATGTTCTGTCTTTAAAAACTCGTATCCTTCTTTATCTACTTTATTAATCAACGATGCATCGCCATGTAATACAATTTGCCCATTCACCATAATGCATGCATGGGTTGGATTAATCAAATTAAAAAGTCTTGCATAGTGTGATATTACAAGAAAAGCGTGATTATTATCTTGAAGTTGATTTATAGCATTACTGACATCATTAATCGCATCAACATCAAGGCCAGAATCTATTTCATCAAGCATACAAAATGTTGGATTTAATAAAATCATTTGTAAAATTTCATTACGTTTTTTTTCACCGCCAGAAAAACCTTCGTTTAAATTACGATTAGCAAGGTCGAAAGGCATATTTAAAATTTTGCAAGCGTTGTCGAGCACCTTATAGAAGTTATAAAGAGAAATCGGCTTATCATTTCTAGCATTAATTGCAGAACGCAAAAATTCAGCATTTACAACGCCAGGAACTTCACTAGGATTTTGCATAGCTAAAAATAAACCTTTTATACTTCTTTCGTTTGTAGACAAATTGGTGATATCTTCTCCATTTAAATGAATCGATCCTCTTGTAATATGATATTTAGGATGGCCCATAATCGCGTTAAATAATGTTGATTTGCCATGACCATTAGGGCCAAGAATCGCTAATGTTTCTCCTTGGTTAATGGTTAGATTGATACCTTTGAGTATTTCTTTTCCTTCCACTTCGACATGAAGATTTTTAATCACTAAACTTTGCATAATTTCACCTGCCTAAATCGCTTAAAAATAATACAATAAAATCATACAAGATACAAATATAATGATAAGTTTTTATTTTATAAAAGGATTAAAATGGTGAAAAAAGCATATTTTTAGTTAAAAAAGATAATTTTAAAAGAAGTTTTTGTTGCATAAAAAAAATCTAATATATAAAATATTAACGCTATACAAATTAAGGAGGTCGCACTGATGAAACATAAAAAACTATCTATTTCAGTAGTTTCTGCTTTCATTGCTGCTTTAGGATTAACAAGCTGTTCCAACAATGTTACAGCCTCTGAAAACGCTATTGTTACCTTAAAAGGATATGATGGCCAAGAGATTGCAATTGATACTAACGCAATTTATGACAAATATAAAGTTAGCGAAAACGGAATTAGCAGTTTTTACCAAGCAATTTTAGAAGTTATTATCCGAAACTTCTATGAAACAAGTACAAATTCAGAAGTTCAATCACAATTAGCGGAATTTGAATCTCAGGCTAGAAATGATGTTACAAGCAAACAAGATGAAGCAAGAGAAAACGCTGATGCTAATGGAACTAGTTACGATACTGAATGGCAAGCTATTTTAGATGCAGCAAACGTTGATGATGAAGAAGGTCTTTATCAACAATATTTGTATAATTTAGAAAAAGAGGATTATGAGGATCGTTATTTTGAAAGCCATAAAGCTGAATTAACAAATGAATATATCGGATTTAAACTTGATGGCGAATCGTATGTAGATTATGATGGCGTTCATTCTAGCCAATATCCTTATCATGTCCGTCACGTTTTAGTTAACGTAACTGCAAGCGCTACAGACTATGTTACTGGCGAAATTACTTCAGATGAGGCTAGACATTTAAATACTGTTTACGAAGCTTTAACAAATGGTAGAAACACATTTGGTGAAGTTGCATATCACTGGAGTGATGATTCATCTAGTAGTAAATATGGTGACGCTGGAATTATGGCTACAAATACCGAGTTCGTTAATGAATTTAAATTAGGTTTATATGCTTTTGATACAGTGTATGGCACTAGTGTTACTGGTGACGCACAAGCTAAAACAAACAAACTAGGTACAGATGGTCAATATAACGAAGGTAGTGAAACTATCGCCGATAAATTATCTAATATTGGTCTTGCTACTGTTTCCTATGAAGTATTTGAATTATTAGGTGACTACTATAACACAGAAAAAAGTGATGAAGGTTTAACGGTCAATAACGGATTAGCAAAATCTTTCCCACGAAATGTTTTCTGGAATAGTTATTTGAACTTACACAACGTTTTTGTTGTAACAGATCAAATGATTTCAGATGAAGAACTAGGCTTAGGATCTGGTGATGTAGAATATACCCATTATACAGAACCAGGCGAAGCTATTGAAGGCCGTGCTGGCTTTAGACACGTCGCTGGTCTTGACAGTGTGGTCGGAGCAGGTACACGTGTTTTAACAGACGAATTTGGTCGTGTTATTGTTTGTGTTAGAAGTGAATATGGGATTCATTTTATGACCATGCAAAGAACACCATTTGAATTTGATGGAACTATCAATGGTTATAACAATGGTTCGTACACCTATAACAACACTAATATTGCTGAATACTACACCACTTATGTTCCTAATGATCAAGAATATCCAAAGAATAGTAATGGTAGTAATAAAGTTACTTACGTTAATTTCTTGATTAGTGAAGAATCGACTTATCAAGAACGTGCTCAAGAAGTAGAAGATGCTATTCAAGCCTTTGATAATATGTACGATTATCGTATTTTTGAAGAATTAATGGAAAGCGGACAAATTACAATCAATGATGAAGTTGTCGCTAATAAAATTAATGAATTCATTGATCAAAAACGCGAATACAATGAATGGGAAGATGCTAAAAAATTAAATGACTCATGGAATTCATATCTTGACAAAATTTCTTTACAATATGAAATTCGTGATGATGAAAATGGTGTCGAAAATTCTAAACGTTTAGTCAAACCAACTTGCGGTATTCGTTTCAAAGACTATAATCCAGATGACCCAATTTGGAAATACGGAGGTGAATGCTATTATGA
Source organism: uncultured Bacilli bacterium (assembly GCA_944358985.1). Lineage (GTDB taxonomy): Bacteria > Bacillota_I > Bacilli_A > RFN20 > CAG-826 > CAJOOD01. Next base: position 61,318 of record CALVSI010000006.1, read on the forward strand.
AAACTAAATTTATTCCTCTACTATTAGCACCAGCTTTATTGCTCGCAAGTTGCAGTAGCGAAATTATTGCTTACCCAGGTGATAACGATTCAGCGCTTGTTGTTGGTCAAAATGGTGCCGCTTTAAGCGAAGAAGTTTATAACAATATTAAAAGCATCGTTTATGATGCGATGCGCGATAATGGAACTGTCTCTAGTGATGTCTTAGATGAAGTTTTATATCAACTCGCTACATCAGTGGTTGGCGAATATGATGAATTAAGTAATGTTTATGAGTTGTTAGAAGAAACAAGCACTAATGTCTACGCTAATAACCAAACCATTAATGATTTTATTGACAATCACAAAGCATATTGGGTTAAAGATGTCGATGGAAATCGCTTAACTGATGCCGATAGCAAAAACAAAGAATACATATTAGTAAAAAATATGTTTGAAAGAATTCAAAATCGTATTGCAGAAGCATTTTATAGTGAAATTACAAGCGGTTCGTATCTACGCAATGGATATTTCTATGAGACAGATTATTTAATGTCATTGAGAAATTCTATCAATAATGTTGCCAACCCATTAGATCAAGCTAATAATGGATTATTACATGATAAATATTTAATTATTCCTGAAATTGGTGAAGATGAAGTATTCGATTATGATTGGAATGGCGAACATACACTTAAAGGTTTATTAACATTATCATTATACGAAAACGAAGAAGCAGGATATGATTATGTTTCTACCTCTATTATTCCAGAAATTTATAGAAACTTATTGGTGGAACAATATTTGTTTGATAACAACTATAATACTTTAGGTCGTGCATACGCACGTGAAGTAAATATTATTACTATCGAAAACAGAACCGATTATCCTTTAGCAGCCGGCAACTTAATGAATGCATATGTTGATAATTATATCAATACTGATAATGCAACGGTGGCTCAAAATGCTTCTTTTGATGTTATTTCAGAAGCTTGGCGCGGTGTTAATTTACCAGCATCTGGAACTGTTGATGGTTCAATTGATGAACAAGCTGCATTCTTATTAACCGAAGCTGGAATTACTCAAACTTCATATGTCGATAATAATGGATTTACAGGTGAAACATATAACTACTTCCCTGGCACTAGCTATGGTGATATGGTTGAAGACTTAAAAGAAGTAGTTAAAGATCCTTTACTCACCGATTCCACTATTGAAAATGAATTTACCAATAATGGCGAATACACTATCAGCCAAGGTATTGTTAACAAAACTAACGTTATTTTGCAAGAAGATTATGTCACTGATGGTTGGTACATCCGCAATGGTGGTTTAGAAGATTTAGGAGAAAGTTTCAGTTCTTTAAGAACACGTCTATTCAATATCGGTGTTGCTAATGCGCTAGATGATGCTGATTATCCTGATCGTTTTACATTAAACGAAGACAATACCACATATACATACAGTATTCCTGAAAACGAAGGAAACTATGTTGCCAAAATTCATGGACGTTATTTCTTAAAACCAGTTACTCGTGAAAATCCTGGTGATGTTGAGGTTGATTACAGTGTTGTCAGCAATCGTTTAAAAGATATTTTGTGGTCTGACTCAAATGGTAATTATACAATTGTAGAAATTACACAAGCTGTTTCAAGTAGCAAACTTGCCAAATATTCTTCAACAAATTACGAAACAGTTTACGGCGGTTTAGATGGCTTTGTCATGATGGAAAATATTGCACATGAAGTTGCATCAGTAATCGCTGAAAACGATTCTTATCGTACACTTTCTACTCAATATTGGTTGAAAGCTGCTGCGTTAAGTTATCACGATGATGTTGTCTACAAATATTTTGCAGATAATTATCCAGAACTTTTTGAAGAATAAAATAAACAAAAAAACTTACATAGTAAATGCTCCTTATTAGGCTCTCTACATTCTAACGGGGTTTAACGGGGACCCTTGAGCCAAACTCCCAAAAACTCTACATTCTAAGGTGGTA